>JAILLN010000024.1 GCA_024693135.1 Lachnospiraceae bacterium
GACAGATGCATGAGGCTCAGGTTCAGCCACTCCCCGTAGGGCTTCCGCGAATAATACCGTCTCTTGCATTCCTCATCCGGGATGATCCTTTTTTCCCGGAGATCCGCCAGGAGCATTTTCCCCGGCCTCAATCTTGATTTCTGCAGGATCTTCTCCGGAGGGATATCCAGCACCCCCACCTCGGAGGACAGGATCAGCCTGCCGTCGTCCGTCACATAATACCGGCACGGCCTCAGCCCGTTCCGGTCCAGGGTGGCTCCGAATACCTCCCCATCGGTAAAGAGGATGGCGGCCGGCCCGTCCCAGGGCTCCATCATGGTCGCATAGTAGTGGTAGAAATCCTTCCTCTCCCGCTCCATGGTTTCCGCATGCTTAAAGGGCTCCGGTATGGTGATCATCATGGCCAGGGGCAGCTCTATGCCGTTCATGGCCAGGAATTCGATAGTATTATCCAGCATGGCCGAATCCGACCCCGAAGCCGCGATCACCGGATAGATCCGGTCCGCGTCCTTTTGGAGAAGGCCGGAGGTCATGGTCTCTTCCCTGGCAAGCATCCGGTCTGCATTGCCCCGGATGGTATTGATCTCTCCGTTGTGGGCGATCATGCGGTATGGATGGGCCCGGTTCCAGGAAGGGGTCGTATTGGTGGAAAACCGGGAATGCACGATGGCCAGGGCGGTCTCATAGTCTTCGCTTTGCAGGTCTTCAAAAAAGAGGCGCAGCTGCCCCACGAGAAACATCCCCTTATATACGATGCTCCTTGAGGATAAGGAGCAGATATAGGTATCCTCCGAGGACTGCTCGAATTCCCTCCGGACCACATAGAGCCTCCGGTCAAAATCCGCTCCCCTTTCCGTATCCTCCGGCCTTTCGATGACGCACTGCTCGATGGAAGGCATGCAGCTTAAGGCGGCTTCCCCCAGGATCTCGCATCTTGTGGGCACCCTCCTCCAGCCTAAAAATTTCAGTCCCTCCTTTTGTGCGATCACCTGGAGCATCCTTTTCGCATAGGTTCTCTTCAGCCGGTCGGAGGGCAGGAAGACCATGCCGATCCCATAGTCTCCCGCATCCCCCACGCTGATCCCGTCTTCCCTTAATGCCTTTGAAAAAAAGGAATGGGAGATCTGAAGCAGGATCCCCACTCCATCTCCCACCTTCCCCGTGGCATCCTTTCCGGCGCGGTGCTCCAGCTTTTCCACGATGGAAAGGGCATCGCAGAGCACGCTGTGGGCGGGGCGGCCGTCCAGATTGACGACGGCCCCGATCCCGCAGGCATCATGCTCTATCTTTCTGATCCTGTCTGACTGGTCATCCTTCATAGCCCGCTCCTTAACGAAGTGAAAACAGCAACTGTCCATAGGTAGGATAAGGCAGGTATCCGTCCGGGATAATCCTTTCCGCCTTATCCACATAGAAACGAAGCTCCTCCATGTCCTTTAAGATCACGTCATGGTAATATCTGGCAGCCTTCAGGGGGTCTGTGATCCCCTCGGCCTGATCCGTATCGTCCCGCAGCTGATGGATCTTATTGCCGATGATCTCGCTGGTCTGGTCCAGGGTATGGATGATGTCCGACTCATAGGAGATGGGCAGATCCGGCAGCAGCTGCTTTTTCTTCAGTGCCTCATTCGTCACGTCCTTCATATAGGACACCAATCCCTGGGTGAAGTCCTTGCGGATCATCTCTAAGAGGGTCAGCGCCTCGATATGGATCTCCTTGTTGTAGTTTTCCAAAAAGATCTCATACCTGGACTCCAGCTCCACATCGGAAAGCACGCCATGCTTTTTGAATAAGTTCCGGTTCTTTTCGGAAAGCAGATGCGGCATGGCGTCCGGCAGAGCCTTCAGGTTGTAAAGCCCCCTGTTTTCCGCTTCCTTGATCCACTCCTCCGAATAGCCGTTGCCATTGAAGATGATCCTCTTATGCTGGGAAAGCAGATCCTTCAGCATCCGGTCGATGGCCTCCGGCAGCTCCTTTTCCGGCACATCCTTCAGGACGTCATAGATCCGGTCCAGCTCCTCGGCTACCGCGGTATTGAGGGCGATATTGGGCTGCGCTACCGAAAGGGAGGAGCCGGGCATACGGAATTCAAACTTATTTCCCGTAAAGGCAAAGGGCGAGGTCCGGTTCCGGTCTGTGGTATCCTGGGTGATATGAGGCAGGACATGGGCCCAGCTCATTTTGGAGCCGCCGCTTCCGTCAAAACGGCTTCCCTCCTCGATGGACTGCAGCACCCCGGCCAGCTCGTCTCCCACAAAGACAGAGATCACGGCAGGCGGCGCTTCATTGGCTCCAAGCCGGTGGTCGTTTCCCGCGGTAGCCACGCTCAGCCGGAGGAGATCCGCATAATCATCCACGGCAGAGATCACCGCCATGAGGAAGACCAGGAACTGCCGGTTATCCTGCGGGGACTTGCCGGGATCCAGAAGGTTTTCTCCGGCATTGGTGCTTAAGGACCAGTTATTGTGCTTCCCGGAGCCATTGATGCCGGCGAAGGGCTTCTCATGCAGGAGGCAGGCATAGCCGCAACGGTCTGCCACCTTCTTCATGATCTCCATGGTGAGCTGGTTGTGGTCTACGGACACATTTGCGGTCTCAAACACCGGGGCCAGCTCATGCTGGGAGGGAGCCACCTCGTTGTGCTTTGTCTTGGCCGGCACGCCCAGCTCCCAGAGCTCCTCATCCAGCTCATGCATGAATTGGGCCACCTTCGGCTTCAGCACGCCGAAATAATGATCCTCCATCTCCTGTCCCTTCGGCGCCGGAGCACCCAGAAGGGTCCTGCCGCACATCATGAGGTCCTTCCTCTTCAGGTATTTTTCCTTATCGATCAGGAAGTATTCCTGCTCCGAGCCGATGGTGGTGCTGACCCGGGTAACGTCATCCCTGCCTAAAAGCTTCAGCACCCTGAGGGCAGATTCGGAAAGGGCATCCATGGACCGGAGCAGAGGAGTCTTCTTGTCCAGAGCCTCCCCGCCATAGGAGCAGAACGCCGTAGGGATATAGAGGGTGCCGTCCTTGATGAAGGCCGGGGAAGAAGGATCCCATGCGGTATATCCCCTGGCTTCAAATGTGGCTCTTAAGCCCCCGGAGGGAAAGCTTGAGGCATCCGGCTCGCCCTTTACCAGTTCCTTGCCCGAAAACTCCATGATCACGCTGCCGTCCTTTTCCGGGGAGATGAAGCCGTCGTGCTTCTCTGCGGTAAGTCCCGTCATGGGCTGGAACCAATGGGTGAAGTGGGTGGCTCCCAGCTCGATGGCCCATTCCTTCATGGCGGCCGCCACGGAATTGGCCACATCCAGCTTCAGGTGGCTGCCATTCTCGATCGTCTGGTGCACCGCCCGGTACACATCCTTGGGAAGCCTTTCCCTCATTACGCCGTCGTTAAATACCAGGCTTCCGTAGTAATCCTTGACCTGTTTTCCTTCTCTCATGGTTTCTCCTCCTTTGCTGTGCGGTTCTTTTGACACATGCGTTTGATATGATAACGGTTCTTTGGAAAAATAGCCAGTACCCAGGAGCCTCAGCTCTCCGATACTGCCTTAAGCAATCCAAGAAACAGGGGATGGGCACGGTTGGGCCGGGATTTCAGCTCCGGATGGAACTGCACCCCTACGTAGAAGGGATGATCCGGAAGCTCCACCGCCTCCACCAGGCTCTCATCCGGCGACAGCCCGGAAAGAGCGAGCCCGGCCTCCGTAAGCTTCTTCCGGTAAGGATTGCTGAATTCATACCGGTGCCGGTGGCGCTCCGAGATCTCTGAGGCTCCGTAGCATTTCCGAAGAAGGCTCCCCTCTCTTGTCACGCAGGGATAAGCGCCCAGCCTTAATGTCCCGCCCTTTTCCACTTCCTCGCTCTGTCCCGGCATGAAGTCGATCACCTTATTTTCCGAGGCAGGGTCAAATTCCCCGGAATGGGCATCCTTTATCCCGGCCACATTCCTGGCATATTCGATCACCATCACCTGCATCCCGAGGCAGATGCCGAGACAGGGAAGCTGATTTTTCCTGGCGAAGGAGGCGGCCTCGATCATCCCGTCTATGCCCCGGTTCCCGAAGCCTCCCGGAATGATGATCCCTCCCAGTCCGGAAAGCACCTCCGAAACATTTTCCGCCGTGATGCCCTCCGAATCGATCCACTCGATGTCCACATAGTTGAGGCAGGCAAAGCCCGCATGGTGAAGAGCTTCCGCTACGGATAGATAGGCATCGTGCAGCTGCACATATTTTCCCACGATACCGATCTTCACATGGCTCTGCCTCTCCCGGATACTCCTTGTAAGGCTTTCCCATCCCGAAAGGTCGATGGAGCCGGCATGAAGCGAAAGCTCCCTGCATACAATAGCAGAAAATCCTTCTTTTTCCAAAAATACCGGAACCTCATAGAGATTCGGAAGGGTCCGGTTCTCGATCACGCAGTCCTCCTTTACATTGCAGAACATGGCGATCTTTTTGAAGATCGAAGGCTCCAGCTCCTCGTTGCACCGGAGCACGATGATATTCGGATGGATCCCTAAGCCCTGCAGCTCCTTCACGGAATGCTGGGTGGGCTTGGATTTATGCTCCATGGAGCCGTGGAGGAAGGGCACCAGGGTCACATGGATGAAGAGGCTGTTTTCCCGTCCCGCCTCCAGGGAGATCTGCCGCACGGCCTCCAGGAAGGGCTGGGATTCGATATCCCCGATGGTGCCTCCGATCTCCGTGATCACCACGTCCGCTTCCGTATTCCTTGCCAGGGTATAGATATAATCCTTGATCTCATTGGTGATATGGGGGATCACCTGGACGGTGCTTCCCAGGTACTCTCCCCTTCTTTCCTTATTGAGCACATTCCAGTAGACCCTGCCGGCGGTAAGATTGGAATATTGATTCAGGTCTTCATCGATGAAGCGCTCATAATGGCCCAAATCCAGATCTGTCTCCGCCCCGTCCTCGGTGACAAAGACCTCCCCGTGCTGGTAGGGGCTCATGGTGCCGGGATCCACATTGATATAGGGATCCAGCTTCTGGGCCGCCACCTTAAAGCCCCTGCATTTTAAGAGCCTTCCCAGGGACGCCGCGGTGATCCCCTTGCCTAAGCCGCTGACCACGCCCCCGGTCACAAAAATA
>JAILLN010000037.1 GCA_024693135.1 Lachnospiraceae bacterium
CTATTATGTGGAAGATACCAATGAATTCGTGGTATTGAGCACTGACGGCTATATCCGCACTTATTTCTGCCCTGACCGGGGCAAGGCCTATTTCGACCGGCAATAAACAAATGATTTTTTCTGCCGCTTTCCCGTTGCAACTGTATAACAGCTGTATCTTCCACGCTGGATTTTATCCCGGCAATGATATCAAACAACTCCACCGGAATCTCAAACGGCTCCGAAAAAGCATTGATCACGATGCCCTTCACATTCTTCTCATTATTCCGTGCCAGAATCATAGCCTCAAGGAAGTGCCTCTGTATCTTGGAAAACTGATCCCCGTATTCTCCCATCTCCTCAGCGGTAGTAAATACCGGGAAAAGGAAGGCATCACCGCTCTGCAGGATGTCCGGCACCATCCGAACCTCATCCTGACTCGTAAAAGTATGTCCTGCCAGGGAATCCAGATCATTATTTTCAACAGCTTCCAGTACCGCTTTATCCATAGCCTCTGTGTCTGCTTCGCTGAATATCGCAGTACACGGAACCCATACCCAGCTGTCCCTGAGTATCCTTGCCAGTTTGATCATATTCAGCCGCGTCCGGTTTCTGCTGCAGATCCCCATCGCTCTCTTAAGGTAGGATCCATCTTCCAAAAGCTCTGCCGTGATCTCATCATCGGGCACGGTATATTCCACACCGCCGTCTGCCTTAAAGATCTTCTCCATCAGTTCCTTAGTCAGCAGGAACGACTGGCTCCAGGGATTGATGACGAAACCATCAGCCTTAGATTCCAGGCAGAACTTCATGGAAGTATCGATAAAGTTCGACATGACACGGCTTGCTTCTCCCTTTTCATATTCCGCATGGGAAGTAAAGGCCACGCTCCATACCTTACCGTCCTTTGTGGAAAGAGTCCGGAAAGCAAACTCATTTTCATTTTCTTCATTTACAAGTACCGGATGGATAAAATGCCCGTCTGCATGCATCCTCTGACGGATAGCATCCAGCACAGCCGCGAGATTATCCTTGCTGTCGTCAATGTGAAATTTATCAATGGCAGCTTCGATCAGTTCATTTCCATCAAGGAATCCATCCCGAAAAGACGGCTTTACAGCTGCAGCTGCCTCACCAAAGCGCTCCATCACCCCAGCCATATCTTCCCCAACTCTTTTCTTCGCTTCGCCCTTAAGCTCATCCGGCATTCCGTAAAATGCTTCACCCATAGCCCCGGCGATTGCAGCCAGCGTATCCGTATCGCCTCCGAGCGAGACCGCATTACGAACCACATCCTCATAAGACTCTCCGTCAAAGAAGCTTCGTAGTGCCTTAGGAAGGGAATCCTGGCAAGACTCTACATGCTGATGACGCGATCTCATCTCTTCCAAAGTCTCAGCATAGTCGTATCCAAACTCCCGGTCGATATACTCAGCGATCTCTTTCTTGGATGCACCTGTACGTGCCATAAAGATCACCGCTGCAGTACACTCTGCTCCCTTTATTCCTTCAGGATGATTATGTGTCACATTTGCGGTTGCCTTTGCTACCTCACGTGTTCTCTCTACCGAATCATAAAGCCATCCCGCTGCAGATACCCTCATCGCTGAACCATTGCCGTAGCTTCCGTAAGGCTCTGCCTTTCCCTTTGAGAAAAGCCATAACCAGAACCTCTGTCCGTAACCGGCATTCGGATAGCATTTGCCCCATTTCCTCATGCTTTCGGTGCAGGCCGTTTCGATCTGCTCCACGGAAGCGTCCTTTCCGGCATTCAATAATGCCTCAGCTACAGCCACGGTCATAACGCTGTCATCCGTGAACTTGTCTTCTGTAGTCAGAAGCTCGAAGTCCTTTGTCTTCCCGCCCCTGTCAAACTCAAATCTGCTGCCGATGATATCTCCTAAAATAGCTCCGTACATACTCGCATCCTCCGTTTCTTGATGATGTAAGTATATCCAAAAAAGAAAAAGGAGTGGTCGTTTGCCATGCGACAAATCCACTCCGCTAAGATCACTTACCTAAGATCGGTTGCCCGAATTTGAATAGTGCTGCATTTATCTCATAAATGTCATATACGATCAGCTCCTCCCATTGCCTCCACCTTCAGGCACATGGCATAATCCTCGGTTATCGAAAGCCGGTCCCTGAGCTGCATCGTGTAATTCAGCTGGGAGAGGACAGGGTTGCTTTACGAATCTTTGTTTTTTACATAACTTATGGTAGACTAGGAAATAAGCCCAAAAATCGGAGAGGCTTTATATGAATATATAAAAAATGCTGATTTAAGCATGGACGCAGAAACTTAATCTATATCAGAAAAGGAGATCAGTATGAAGTCAAGAAAAAGGATTCTGGCGTTTTTACTGGCAGTTTCGATGACTGCCACGGGAAGCGGGTCTGTTTATGCGGCTGAAACGGTTCCATCTGCCGCTGTAACGGCAATCGAAAATGAAACAGGTGAAGTCAATCAGGAAGCCCAAGATGAAAACAAGACTGAAGAAGCCGGTGATATACAGGATAAGGCTGAAGGTGCATCCGAAGATACCGCAGTTTCGGAGCAGTTGACACCGGAAGTCAGGGCTGAGGAGGCAGTTTCGGGAAACACTTCGTACTCCATGTTGAAGGGAATGCCCGACGGCTTTAAGTTGAATGAAACAGAGCTTCTCGGCAAGAAAAGGATCACCGGACATAATGTGGTTTCAGAGCTTGAAAAGCTTACACCCGGCGTGGATTATGTTGAGGATGAGGTCATCTTTTCCTGCGAAGATCCGGAATACGCAAGGCTTGTGGCAGAAGCCTATAACGGAACTCTGGATTCCTGTGAACTGGGAGTTGCGGTAATCAAGCTTGATACGACTACGGTCAGCGTTAAGGATGCTGTAGCGGCAGGTGCGGATCCTGCTGTACCTCTGCCTCCGGTTGATATAAATTACAAAAACTACCTGACGGATCCGGTGAAGGATACTTCTGCGGTAATTACGGATAAGAGTTTATTGGGAGCAGCTCATGCCTCGAAAAAGAATGCCATTGACGGAAGGGACTGGACATATTGGACAAGTAAATTTAATGACGTAGCATTAAGACCCGATTTTACATTTTATGATCCGGATAGTAAAGCCCAAAGAAACGGATATCAGTGGATGCATGATGCCGTGGATACTTATAAAGCCTGGGGAGTGACAAGGGGAGCCGGTGTGACGGTTGCGGTCATTGATACCGGAGTCTATGCCGGACATGAAGACCTCGGGGGCAGGGTGAATGATGATGCCCGGAATATCCCGGATTTTAAAGATAAGGTTGATCTGGAGGGTCATGGAACACATGTGGCAGGAATAATCGGTGCCGAGGCAAATAATGCCTTAGGCGGAATCGGAATAGCTCCGGAAGTAAACCTGTTGAATGTTCCCATATTTGTGATGGAAATAGATGAAAACGGCACAGCTGTTAGTTTTTATAAATCGTCAGATCTGGTGAAGGGTATCAATTATGTAATTAATGGCGGGAACCCGAGAGCGGATATAATTAATATGAGCCTTGGAGGACCTATATATAGTGAAGCTGAACAGAAGGCTGTTTCGGATGCTCATGATGCGGGGATTACGCTCTGTATTGCAATGGGTAATGACAACTCCAATAATATGGCATATCCGGCAGCATATGATAATGTGGTAGCTGTTGCGGCAATGGATGAAAGCTGGCAGAAATCAGGTTTTTCAACCTATGGTCCATGGGCGGATATTGCGGCTCCGGGTTCAGATATTTTTTCAACCTGGAACGGACATGATGAGAAAAATAATACCATCGACTATAATTATTATTCATCCTGGAACGGCACCTCCATGGCAACGCCGGTCGTAGCAGGTATATGTGCCCTTTATATAAGTGCCGCAAGGGCAGCCGGCATTAAGACGGATCCGGATATGGTGGAGGAAGCATTAAAAAAGAGTGCTGCCAAGGTTTCAAGTACCTATCAGATCGGAGCGGGAATGGTTAATGCCGCAAATATGCTTTCACTGCTTGAGGATAAAAGCGCTCCGGCAATAAATGTACCGGCTGCGCTTTCACCCGGCAGTTCCATAACATTGAGCGATAAAAATGCGGCCGGAGGCACTCTCGGATATATTTATACCATTAATGGAAAGAAGCCCAGCGCGGATAAGGGAGATATTAAGGAGGGATTTTATAAAGAAGCAATTAACGGTGCCGTGGATATAACGGTTTCAGAGCTTATAGAAAACGGGCTTATGGCAGATGAATCCGTCAAACTGCAAGTTGTCAGGATCACGGGACTTGGAACGGCCACCGAAATAGCACGTGAAGATATTACAATCAATTCTTCGTCTGTTTCGGGAGCTTCAATATCGGGACCCATAAAGCTTGCAAAGGGTAAAAGTGCGGTATATACTCTCAAACCTTCATTCCCTAAGGGAAAGGTCAAATGGAGTATTGAAGGCGACAGCAAAGTTACGGTTAATGCAAAAACCGGAAAGGTGACGGCGAAAAAAACTTCAAGCGGTTCCTTTACGCTTAAGGCTGAAGCGGAGGGAAAGACTTCAGAATTAACGGTTGAGCTGGTAGATCCTGCTTCATTTATCTCCCTTAAGGCTGAAGCTGCCGATATGGATATTAATATGCCGGTTACTGCAAATAACGGTAACATCAAATCTGTAAGGATGTTTAATGTGGATCTTGGGGGAAATGACAAGCAGGAGAATATTCTTAAGCTTACTGGGTCCACAGATAATAAAACCGATGTTGCCTTTACAAGCTCTAAGCCTTCTGTTGCCGAAGTTGATAAGGATGGAAAGGTCACTGCGAAAAAGGCGGGTACAACTAAGATCACCTGCAAGGCAACCGATGGTTCCGGGAAAAAATCGACGGCTACCATCAAGGTAATGGTTCCGGTTTCCAGACTTGATCTCTTTGAAGATAAAGGTCAGAAGAGCGTGGCTTTTGGTAAGAGCATGAAGCTCAGGCCTGCTTTTGGGTCAGCATATGGGAAGCCTTCGGTAAGGAGGGTTACCTGGGCAGAACAGCCGCTAAAGGTTTACGGGATAAGCTCAAATAAATCAATTGATGTTACATCGAATGTAAATAAAGAAAAATATATAAAAATCAAAAATGGGAAGCTGACAGTGAATAAAAATATATCTCAAATTGGATATTCTGATTATTATTGCGCGGTCAGTGCAACGGCAGCAGATGGGTCCGGGATCATATGTAATAAGTTTTTTCGTGTGACTGCTCCTACGACCTACATAAATCTTGGTGATTATGGAGTGGAAGAGGAGCTGGATGGAACACGTTATTATGTTATAGAATTTAAAACGGATTCCATCGTTACACCTGCTGTTACAAGCAGTAATCCCAGGATTGGTTCAATAAAAATATCTGAATTTAAGGACGGAATCGCAATCTGCATTGTACCATTAGTTAATACGCAAAAAGGAACGGTGACCCTTACAGCGAAAGCCACCGACGGAACAGGAAAGAGTAAAAAGTTCAAGCTGAGAATAAAATAAGTGACAGGGAAGAAATTTGATGCAACGCAGGCGGTCATAGAAAAATGGTCGCCTGCGTTCCGTTTTTTTATAAAGTGGTATTAAGCACTTGCGCCCGGCATTGCGTCTGGATCTTTCCCTGGTCAACTTTGACTCTGCCTCCCGATCCTTTTCCCTTAAGATGGAAAACTTCACCGTGACCTTCAAGGTAAAAAAAGGCTCATGGGATGACGGGTCCAAAGCGGATAAGACGAAGATCCTTTCACGCCGGATGGGCGAAGATCTTGCCCTGAATCTTTATCCCCAGGATTTTCCCTCTGCAGGAGAAAAGCCGGATGACGGATATGCCCGCGGAGCCTGGGATTCTATACTGACTGAACCCCGGGCGATCACTGAGGACATGACCTATACCTATACCTATACCTACAAGAATATCGAAAAAGAGATCACGGGGTATTACTGCAATATAAAAAAGGGAACCGCTTACCTGACGCTGAAGGGCACGGGTTCTTATTACGGGGAAAGGAAAGCCGCCTTTAAGATCGGCGCCACGAGGCTTTCCGACATCTGGGGCGGCATAATGCGTCTGCTTCAGGGACCGGCCTAAAAGCAGCCTAAAGGATCACTTTACATGGAGCTTCAGCACAAATACCTTGCCTGACCCGTCCAGCATCCTGTAGATGACCTGATACTCACCAGCCTTCGTCGGCGTGAAGCCCGTCACCCCATAGCTTCCATAATGCACATCCTTCAGCCCCCTTCCGGCTACGGATACCGCATATGCGCCATTATTGGTCTTGAAGCTCTCCGTCTGCTCGATGTTTCCGGGCTTAGCCACATAATATCCGCAGGGTCCGCCATATGTGCATCGGGAATCGGAAGTGCCATAGGTAAGCTCCGGCATGACCGCAAACTGGGTGATCTCCTCATCCTTCGGGAAGACTGCCCCGTTCAGATCAATGGAAGAATAATATACATATTTCTTTTTATACCGGTAATAACCGATCCGCTTTACCGCCTGCTGCCGCCCAACCCGGATCCGCAGGCTGGAAGAAAAAGTCCTGCCATTATTTTCCGCTGTCAGCGTCACCAGGAAGGTCTCCTTCCCGTCCGTATAATCCGGCGCGGTCACCACGCCGTTCTTTCCCACATATTTGCCGCTCCAGGCATATTTCACCCTTCCCGACACCTTGGACTGATTGATTCCCACTGCGGCCGGGCTCAGCTGGATCCTCTTCCTGGCCGCCATGACGATCTCCCCCTCCAGCGGCACGCTTCCATACCGGATATTTACCCCGGTGATGGGGGTCATGCACTGGATGGTAACGGATGCCTTACGGTCGGATCCGTCGGTAGCATAAGCCGTTATGGTGGTTTTTCCGTTATTCATGGCCTTCACGATGACCGCATCGCTGCCGCTGGCATGGATGGCCGATGCACCGTTGGAGAATTTTGCGACCTTCCTGTTGCTGATCACATAGCGGTAGTTCCCCTCCGGATTTCCCCCGTTCATGCTGATGCTCACCATATTGGTCCCCCAGCCGGGAACCGTGGAGAGGGTCTCTGAGGAAGACTTCGTAAGCCGGAAGGAAGGGGATGCCGTGTCTTTGTCCAGCACGGTGACGATGGTGGAAGCCGAAAGATTGCCACAGGTGGCCGTGATCCTGGCGATGCTGCCCGGCTCCGCGTTGCGGCTGACCCTCACCTTCCCCTTGGAATCCACCTTGATCATCCGGTTAAACTCATCGTCGCTGCAGACATATTTTACCTTCAGCTTCTTCGTATCCAAGGAGGTGACCAGCCCAAGGTTCACGCTCCTTCCCTGCTTGATGCTGATGGCAGGCCCCACTCCCAGGTACAGGTAATCCTGATCCGGGACATTCTCCGTACCCGGCACGTAATTCACCGCATTCAAGGCATTGATGCCATGCTTCACCGTACCGTAGTCACTGGAATAAACCGCCTCCGGGTTAGAGTGGATAAGGGCGTTTCCGATCTCCCTGCCTGTATAGTCAGGATGCATGCTCTTTACCAGAGCGGCCACTCCCGCCGCCACCGGCGCCGCCATGGATGTTCCGTTCAGCTTGCCATACGAGCAGCCATCCTCCTGCTGCTTATATACATCCTTGAAAGAGCCCTTTTTCCTGAGCACGGCATTCTCATTTACCGGCATCGTGGACAGGATGGCTGAGCCGGGAGCCGCAAGGCTGACCCAGCTGCCGTGATTGGAATAGCTGGCCAGCTCATCCTTATCGTCGTAGGCTCCTACGGAGATCACGCCTTCATAGCAGGCCGGATATGTGAGATTATCGATGGACTCGTTCCCCGCGGCGGCTATACATACGATGCCCTTCCGGACCGCCGCCTGGACCTTATTATTGATCACATCGGAAAAGTCCGGCCCCCCGAAGCTCATGCTGATCACATCGGAATTGTTGTTGATGGCTTTCTGGAGTGCTTCGGCGATGTCGCTTCCCCTCAATCCCCCCTCCGCACTTGCCGCACGGATGGAAAGGATCTTTGCCTCCGGAGCCACGCCGAGGCCGCCCAGGTCATTATCCAGCCCGGCCACAATGCCTGCGCAGTGGGTTCCGTGCCCGTTCTCATCCTCTCCGGTGGAAAAGCTTGCCGTATATAAAGACTTGATATGTCCGCTGTCATCCTTCAGGTCGTTATTGCTGCTGTCGATCCCGGTATCGATGACGCATACCGTGACGCCCTTCCCGGTGGCTCCCAGCGCCCATGCATTGGAAGAGCTGATGCTTTGATGAAACCACTGTCCCTTCGGATTCAGGCGGCTTGTCCGGTAGAGGGGATCGTCCTCCGGATTTACGCTGATCCGGTAGATATAATTCGGCTCCACCGCGGTTTCGGGAAGCATGCCCACATCCGCATTCCGGAGCCGGTTTTCCAATGCCGCATCCCCATCCGCCACCTTGCTGATGGCGCTGTCCCTGGAAATGGCGGTATCCGTGAGATCCTGTACCTGGCGGATGGCATCCATGGTTTCCACAATGTCCGACAGGGCTTCCTTCGCATCCCGGCCAAAGCTGAGCACAGCCACACCGCAGGCAAAGCTCTTCAGCACTGCCCCGTACTGCTCCGCTGCCTTCCGTGCCGCCTCCTTGGACTCTGCGGCAAATACAGCTTCATCTGACGCATATCTCTCGCCTGAAGCCATGCCCTCCATCTTACGGATCTGTTCCTTAAGCTCTGCGGCCGTGCTGATCTGCTGGGCCGTAAGCCTGGGGAAGGAGGATGCCACAATGGCTGCCTCCCCTGCGGCAGATGTCTCTCCCGTCCTGTCATCCTGCGACAGGCTCCTGCCGGAAGCCTCCTCCGCAGACGATGCCTCCCCCGACACAGATGTCAGCGCGGCGTCTGCTAAACCAATGTCTGCGGCAAGAACACTTCCCTGCTGCCCGAAGATCAACCCCACTGCTGTCAACAGGGCGGCCGCCGTCCTTATGCTCCTGCGTATCGTCCTATTCATAGGCTATATCTCCTGACTGCTCCTCCGGCATCATTTTTTTCAATCCTCCAGGATCTGCTTCAGGGAGCTTTCTACCTCATCGGCCACATCCTTCATCAGGCCGATGGACATGGCAGTCTGCTCCGAGGAATTGACCAGGTTTTCGGCCCTGTCATTCACCCTGGCTACGATCTCGGAAAGCCGTCCCGACTCCTCGATCAGCTTTTCGATGGTCTGTTTGATATCCTTATTGTTCTCATTGCTGTCGTCTGCCGTCGCCTTGGAGTCCTCCGCCAGCTTCTTGATCTCCTCAGCGACCACTGCAAATCCTCTTCCTGCCTCCCCCGCCCTGGCGGCTTCAATGGAAGCATTCAGCGCCAGCAGGTTGGTCTGGGAAGAGATCGCGATGACGGCGGTATTATTTTCTTCCAGCTTGTTGAGATATGTCTCGATGGTACTGAGCACCCTCTTCAGCTCGTCAGCAAACGCATCCACTTCCGACATCTCATCGGAAATGCCTGCCATCTGATGTGCATTGTCCGAGCTGGTTCCCTCGATCTGCCCTATGGAATCCTTCAGGGAGGTGAAATTATTCCCGATCTGCTCTGCGAGGGAAAGCTTCTTTTCCCTCACCTCATCCTGTGCCCGGCTCACTTCTTCCGCCAGTTCCACTGCCTTATCTTTTTCCTCATAAGCCCGGTCCTTGATGTAATGGACACAGTTATGGATGTGGTTAAAGCCGTTATGGATCGCCACCGCCATATCATAGCAGGACTTATAGCCGCAGCAGCCGCAGTCGATGCTGCGCTTTTCCTTCGTATCCTTCTTCAGAGACTCATAGATCTTCTCCAGCTCTGCATCGCTGGGAATCCTTACCGTACAGCTCTTGCTCCGGTCGGTGTACTTTCTGAGGAAGTCATTCAGGTCGAGGCCGGCGAATTCCTTATTGAGCATATCCAGCCTCTTCTTGGGGGTCAGGTTCCTTCCCCAGGCCGACTTCTTCGAGCTGTTCTTGCTGTCCGCCTTTATTTTCTGGATGGCCATGAACACATCCTCGTTCATCTTTGCCCGGCTTTCCGTCCCCGGCCCATAGAGGCATCCGCTGGTGCAGTTAAGGGCATCCACAAAGAGATAGGGAGTCCTGCCGCACTTCAGCATGTCCTTATTGCGCCTCAGGTACTCATACATATGATGCTCGCCTTCCATCTGCCGTACCAGAGCATCTTCTCCCAGAAGCCAGTATACATTTTCCTTAAGTCCGCCCGGCATGGGATAGATCGAGCCCAGGCCGTATTCGATCTCATCTTTATAAGGGGTTGCTCCCGACACCGGATGCTCCTTCAGATAGTTTACCAGGTGGCTGAAGGTAAGGTTATAGGATACATAGCCCTTATTATTCGGATCGTCGATCTCATTTTTCTTTGCGATGCAGGGGCTGATAAAGGCAAGCTTGTCGCTCACCTTCATATACTTGTTGACATAGACCGCCGCGCACATCATCGGAGACTGCACCGGCATGAGCTTCCCGAGGAGCTCCGGCATATATTTTTCGATATAACCCACCACCGCAGGGCAGGGCTGGGAGATGCCGCCATAGAAATGGTTCTCTGTGATATATTTGATATATCCCCAGGTGGTGATGTCTGCGCCGAAGGATACGCTGATAAACCGGTTCACCCCCAGTTTTTTAAGCATCCCGAGATATTTCTCATAATCATTGGGGTAATTTGCAAGAAAAGCCGGTGCGATCAGAACGGATATCTTCACGCCCTTCTTAAGGTCTTCAAAGAATCTCTCCACATCGTCTGCATATTCCCTTGCATTATGCTGGCAGACGTCGATACAGGCTCCACAGGCGATACAGCGCTCGGGATCCACATCGATGACATTGCCCCTGCCTTTTTCGACGGCCACATTCGCTCCCATCGCGCTGCAGGCCCCGATACATTTATTGCATCCGATACAGTTGTCGTTTGTTTTAACCAGCCCCATGCTTTCTTTTCCTCCCATCATTTCCCGTCCGGGCCTTCCCCGGCCCGCTTCAGCGAAATAATCCTGCTATTCTGTTCTTCCATATTTGATGTATATTATATACGATTTCCTTCAAAAAAAACAAGCGTATGCCATTGGAACTCTCACCAAGCACTACCGCATAATATGGATATCCGACAAGGCGCACTGATCCCCGGTGAGGGCGGCATAGACCTCCTTGACGTCATCGCGGATTTTCGTGGTGACGCGGATGGAGATCCCCTGGTTTTCGGTCGTCATCGTGATCACGTTTTTCTCCTTCCGGATCTCCACCCGGCAGTCGATCCCCTGCCGATTTCCTTCCATCCAGGCCTCCCAGCCCGCAAAGTCTTCCTTCCTTTCCACCTGGATCTTATTTTCCACATGCTCATTGGATTCCCAGGTCTCCCCGTCAAGGCGCAGCAGCATATATTCGCGGAAATTTCTGCCGCCTGCCTGCCCGTCTGCGGAAGAGAAGATGCTGACGAAAGGACAGTGCCATACAAGCCTTGCCGTAGGAAGGCTCCGGGCATGGAAGGTGAGGATCATCCCCTCTTTGATGGGGATGCCCTCGGAGGACTCCGTCCGCCAGCCGTCCACCTGGACATTGGGTATATCCCCCTCCGGGCAGTCCTTGATATAGCTGATCTCCTCAGCAATGCGCGGGATGTCCTCCGGGGCGATGGGCTCCTCTCCGCCGTCTACCCGGATATTATGAACGAAGCAGTGCTCGCCCCCGATGGAGACATAGAGGAACCGGGACGTGTCCGGAAGCGCCAATATGACCTGGAGCATCCGGTTTTCATCCGAGATCTTTACCATGGCATGATCCTTATGCCGCACAGCCTCCACCAGATACCTCTGGCCGCGCTCCGGCTCATGGAACCAGTCCTGCTCGATCTCCGATTCCCCGTCATATACCCTTGTTTCCGACTTCCGGAGATTTCCCTTTTCCACTTCCCCGTCCAGCCGGATTCTTGCGACCTCATAGTAAAGCAGGTTCTTGTTGCCTTCCTCCCCGGGATGGACCTCCCCGTCCAGAGAATCAAATAAGATCAGCGAGGGCAGGCTTTCCTTCTCCGGGTAACCGTCGTCCGGCTGGCTGCAGAGGCTGATCCGGGACGGCTTATCCGTGACAGCGATGCCCTTGGTACAGTCATGGTAGAGACGGTCACAGCGGATGCTGCTCAAGGGCTCTGCTCCGGTGCCGGATCCGGATTCCTGCATCCGGTATTCCGTATCCTCATCGATCATATGCAGCATGGCCATGGCGAACTCAGGATCAAACTGCGTCCCCACTCCCTTGACGATCTCTTCCCTCACGATATGCTGCGGGATGGCGTTACGATAGCTCCGGTTGGAGGTCATGGCGTCGTAGGCGTCCGCCACGGCGATCATGCGGGCGATCTCCGGGATCTCCTCCCCCTTAAGCCCCTCCGGGTAGCCCTTTCCTCCATAACGCTCGTGATGATAGCGGGCACCGATGGAAAGCCAGGGGGAATTCTTGATGCTGGAAAGGATCTGGCCTCCCAGGACAGGATGACGCTTGATCTGCTCAAATTCACTGTCCGAAAGCCTGCCCTTTTTATTGATGATGGAATTGGGTATGCCGATCTTGCCCACATCATGCAGGAGTGCCGCAAAATAAACCTTCTCGCATTCCTCCTCCGACCTGCCGACCGCCTTTGCGATCCTGAGGGAATACTCTGCCACCCGCCTGGAATGCCCGTTTGTATAAGCATCCTTCGCATCAATGGCTCCCGCTAAGGCTTCTGCGGTCTGCTCAAACTGTTCATAGGTCTCCCGGTGCTTTCTTTCCAGCTTGCGGATCCGGCTCCTTACATAGACAAGCACGCCAGCCACCAGGACACACAGGGAAAGAAGCACCACAAGGATCATGAACCAGACCTGCTCATAAAACTTCTTCTCCTTGACGATCTGGACAGAAACCTCCTTGTCTCCCCCGCCCATGGGATCCTTCAGCTCCATGACATAGCGGTAGGTGCCGCCCTTCAGGTTCGTAAAGTCCACAGGCACCATATCGCTTCGGTCCACGGTGGTGCTCTGGCTGTCAAAGCCCTCCAGCCGGTAGCTTACCTGGGGATCGTTCAGGGAATAATTAAACACAAAGCTGGGAACCGTAAGCTTCTTTGTCGAGGACGGGATCGTAAAGTCTCCTTCCCCGTCCGGATAGACCGTCTTCCCATCCACCTCCAGGTAGGGAACCACGACCTTCAGTTCATCCACATCATCGAAGGGTTTTTCGATATTCACCTTGCATATGCCGGTGCTTCCCGCAATATACAGATCTCCCTCCGGGGTCAGCTCGCTGTAGGAATTTGCCGTCGTAATGCAGGGCAGCCCATTGGCCAGGCTGTAATACACGGTATCGATCTCGCCATTGGCAATGAATTCCTCCACCGGCGCCACATAGATGCCGTTGCTGGCCAATACCCACATATCTCCTTTGCTGTTTTCATAAAGGTCGAAATTATTGGTATAGGGGAATTTCTGCACGGTAGTCACCTGATAGTCCGGCGTCATGTAGGCAATGGCGCTGCTGGTGACGATCCAGATCAGATCCCGCTTTTTATCCCGTTTGAGGCGCATGACGATATCGGAGGGCAGGCCGTCCTCCACATTGATATTCCTTACGCCGGTCTTATTGATGATATAGATTCCCCCGCCATTGCTGCCAAGGACAATGTCCCCGTCGGTCCCCTCGCAGACCGTAAGGCTTTCCGTATTCGTGATCCCGTTATCCTCCCCATAGGAAGCCACCACCCGGTCTCCCTCGATCAGGTTTACGCCTCCCGTAAGGGCCACAAGCATCGATCCATCCTCCCTTTCGCAGACGGAACGCATGCTGTTGGACAGGGGACCGTCCCCTTCGTCGAAGGCAAGCAGCTCTCCCCGGTCATAGCGAAGAAGCCCCAGCTTTCTCCAGGTAGAGATCCAGGCCCGCCCCTGGCTGTCGCGGATGATGGACCGGATCCGGCAGCCCTCCAGCAGGGAGATCAGGTCCTTCGCTTCCAGCTCCTTCCCGGATGCGCTCTCCGCCTTGGACAGAGGCAGGCTCTCCAGGGGACCGTCCTTTCCGATCACGATCAGTCCCGTATCCGTGCCCACAAAAAGCTTGTCCTCACACATACAGGTGGTATTCACCACCGCCGGTGGCAGGCCGTACCGCTCAAACAGGTTTGAAAACTGATTGGGTACCACCTTCATGACCCCCTGCCTGGTAGAGGTAAACCAGAGATTGCCCAGATAATCTGTCATGACGCTGCCCACGTTATTATCCATGGGCAGGTTCTCCAGCAGATGGAAAACCCCATCCTTCAAAACCCCGATGCCGTTGGAGGCACAGATCCAGAGGCAGCCGTCGATATACTCCATCCGCTGTACATAGCTTAAGGGCTGCATGTCTATGGTCTCGAGCCCGGTGAGGGTATCTTCATAGGACGCATGGTGGAGGGTATAGTCGGCTCCTTCAAAGTAGATCTTCCCCGGTGACTCGGGATCCGGGATGATGGATCCCACTCCGCCCTCAATGGGATTGTCCTCCGTCTTGAGGAAATTCTTCAGGACCCCGTCCTCGATCTTCATCAGGTCTCCGAAATTCGAAAGCCCGTAAATGATCCCGTCGCTCCCCCGTCTGAGGTCCCGCATGTTGGCCTCTGCGATCTCCGTCTCTTCCATCATGCTGAGCTGATACTGGGGATCGATCTTTACCACCCCGCAGGTAGTGGCCACGTATATAGTGCCGTCCTCGTCTTCCGTGATCGCCCGGGTATGGGCGGATTTCATGCCATCCAGCTTTCCCCACATCCGGTATTCGCCGTTTTCCAGCACCGCGACGCCGTTGTCATTCGTCCCGATCCACAGCCTGTCCTTACTGTCCACATAAAGGCATTTGATGCTCGAGATGCCGTTTGTGGAATCCATCCGCTCAAAGGTATTGCCGTCGTAACGGATCAGGCCCGCATAGCTTCCGATCCAGATAAACCCTTCGCTGGTCTCGGCAATGGCATTTGCTTCTGATGTGGGAAGCCCATTGCTGTTGTCGTAAAGCACGGCGGAGTATCCCTCCGAATGCCCGATGAGATCCACCGATACCGGCCGGTTCAACACCCCCGAGGCATTCTTCAGCTGAAGGCCCTCCTCGCAAAAGCATGCCGCCGGCAGCATCAGCGCAAATACCAGTGACATAAGTCCCATGATCTTACTTTTCCATCCCATTCTCACCCAGATCCTCCCCTTAAAAAGCCTTCCTGGCAGCCCTTTATCTTCCCATCTTCCCCGCAAATTCCTTGAGATACTTCGGTATGCTTAAGCTCTGGGGGCATACCTTTTCGCAGCTGTGGCATTCGATACAGCACTCCGGCTGCTTGTCGGCATCTACAGATGCCAGCGCCATCGGGGCAATGAAATCCCCGGACCCGGCCGCCTGCGCCTCATTGTAGAGCTTCAGCAGGAAAGGGATGTCCAGCCCCTTCGGACAGTGGGATGTGCAGTAATGACAGCCCGTGCAGGGCACCGATGTCCTGCGGATCATTTCGTCCGCTATGCCAAGGACCAGAGCCTTTTCTTCCGGGCTCAGCGGCTTTGCCTCCTCATATGTCCGGATATTGTCCCTGGTCTGCTCCATATCCGACATGCCGGACAGGGTAACCGTCACCTCCGGGATCCCCTGGAGGAACCGGAACGCCCAGGCCGCCACACTCTCATCCGGCCTTGCCTCCTTCAGCTTCACCGCGTATTCCTCGGGAAGAGAGGCAAGCTGCCCGCCCCTCACCGGTTCCATGACCCATACCGGGATATCCCATTTTTTGAGGAGCTCCACCTTCTCCTTTGCATTCTGGAATTGATAATCAAAATAATTCAGCTCGATCTGCCCAAACTCCATATCCCTGCCGTAGGCTTCCAGGAAAGTGGTCATGCATTGGATATCGCCGTGGGCGGAAAAGCCCAGATGCCTGATCCTTCCGTTTTTCTTCTGCTCCATCAGGTAATCATAGATCCCGTACCGGGGATCCAGGTATTGTTTGATGTTCATCTCGCAGACATTGTGGAAGAGATAGAAATCAAAATGATCCACCCGGCATTTCTTCAGCTGTTCCTCAAAAATCTCCTTCACCCTCGGCATATTGGAAAGATCGTATCCCGGGAATTTGGAGGCAAGATAAAAGCTTCCCCTGTCGTATTCCTGCAGGAGCTCTCCTACCACCAGCTCCGAGCTGCCGCCGTGGTATCCGTATGCGGTATCATAGTAATTGATGCCGGAATCCATGCAAAAGCGGATCATCTCCCTTGCGGCTTCCCGGTCGATCCGGCTGTCATCGCCATCCACCACGGGCAGCCTCATATTGCCCAGTCCAAGAGCCGAAAGCTTCATTCCCTGAAAATCATTGTAGATCATGTTCTTCTCCTTTTCTTATTTTGATCCTTTCTGTTTGATGGCTGTCTTCATCTGCTGAAGCTGTGTCGAAGCGATCACCTTCACTCCATCCCTGATCTTGTCCGGGGTGGGAAGCAGGGTTTCCGTACTGTAGCCTTCCGACATGAGGATATATTCCGCAAGGGCGCTATCCGTGATCGAAAGATTATGGTGTATCTCCGCATAACGCTCCGGATCCTTTTCCTTAAGCTCGTCCAGGCCCACCTTCAAAAGAGGATAATCGGTATTGGTATTATTATTGATCACGCTCAGCATGTTGAGCTTGATCCTGCGGTAAGAAACAAGTCCCGGCTCCACATAGCCCTTCTCCACCGCTTCCGCGTTAAGCTCGTCAAATTCATCCGGATTGATGGTACCTACATGCGGAAGGATCTTTTCCGCAAACTCCCTGCTCAGGTTCTTGATCTCCTCTGCTGCCCCCTTTGTCATGGCCTGCTTGAACCGCTTATTGAAATCTTCCTTATACCGGTCCAGCTCTGTCACAAAGGCGCCACTGAAATCCCTGTTTACGGTGAGAATAAAGGAATCCAATATCCGTCCCCTCAATTCCTCACGGAAAGAGCCCTTCGTTGTTTTATTCTTCTTATTATTCTGCTTGACCTTCTCAAATTCCTGTATTGTAAATGACTCTACCTCAGCCCTGGCTTTTTCGGTGGCACAGGCCCTTTTCACCCGCTCTAATGCAGTGGTATTCTCATTCTCGATCTGGCGGAGTGCTTCCCTGGACTGCTGCCTCTGGTCCTCAAGCACCTTTTTCCAGTCATTATAGGCATCTTCTCCGGCATTTTTCTTCAGGAATTCCTCCCTCGATTTTTCCAGCCTGTCAAACAGGTCATTGATCTTTTTCTTATTCTTATAATATTCCACGGCTTCCTCAAAATATGCGCTGTGGGAATTCTCAGTTCTGCTGTCTATATCCGCCTGAAACAGGGTTTCCGATGCGGCGGCCTGTTTATTCAGCTCCGACATATAATCCTCATAGAGCTTCTTGAGCTTTTTGAGCTCTTTCTGATCCCCCTTTCCCTTCGTAAGCTCTTCAAGCTTCTGCATGGCATCCTTTTCGACCTTGGTGAAAAAGCTGATCCTGGCATCAATGCGTTTCATGGAAGCTGCGATCTTCTCCTGGGAATTCAGGTAACCTATGGCCTTCATCCTCTTTGCCTTTTTGTACAGGACGGGTTGGATAAGATCATGCTTAAACATCAGCGGATTCTTAGGATCATGCACAAGCATGCCTTTTCTATCCACATCCTTCTCCTGGTCGAAGTCCTGCCCGTCCTGATGAATGAGCGGATGTATTGCAAAAACAGAACCGGGAACGGGACATTTCTCCTTCGGATTCTTCAAGAATCTCATGACCTGCCTATGCTCCTTCATCAGTGCAGGCAAATCTATGGCGCCTGTCAAAGTGAATCCCTTCGCGAAGCGTATTCCCTCCATATATTGGAACTGCATATCCGTCTCCAGATCTATCCTTTTCTTAAGCGACGGTATTTGTTCATACACGGCTTTCCGCTCCCTAAGCTCCTTTTTACTGACCCAGGAATCCTTGAAGGCTTCTGCCTCTTCTTCCTTGATCAGGTCATTCGGGTGATCCTAATTCCATTTCTGGATCTTCTCCGATACGGTCGCCTCAGTATAATCCCTCCAATCTGTTGTGAAATTCTCTAAAGAAGTCATCTGCCCGAAGAACGCAAGTACCTCGTAGATATTTTTCTTTAATCCCTTTTCGGTGGCCCATTCCGGATCAACCGATGTATTCAGCGTACGGAGATAGAAACTCCTGTGTACCTTGAGGAGCTTCTCCTTGTCGCCGGTAGCAATATTCCTAAACAGGCTTTCCCACTGCTTCTTTTTCTCCACATCCTCCGGAAGCACATTGCCGAAACGGTCTACCCGGAAATCGTCTGCCAGCAGATTATGCACCGTGTTTCTGGAAAAATCAAATTTCAAATTTGCAAGCATATACTCCTTTGTATTCCCAAATTCACGTACCACATTCCTGTTGAATACTTCATACTTATTCTGGTAGTATTCCATGCGGTAATTCAGGTCGTCTACCATCTCAAGGATTTTGTCCTTCTCCTTGACCTCCGGATTCTTTTTCCGGTAATGCTCCCTCGCGATCTCCGTAAAGATCGATTCATTGGCCTTTTTCAGGGCCTCAGGAACATTCGGGTCATCGTCCATCTGATCCACCTTGCTGAATATCCTATCCAGCGCAAGCACACGACAGTTTGACGACATGGCATCCAGTGTCTCCTTGAAAAATCTCCTGAATTCTTTTGCCGCTGCATCCCTGGCCTTGTCTATTTTGTTTTTCTTTCCTTCCCTGGTCATCATTCGATTAGCAGAGATCAAGACATCCGCCAGCGCATCCCCCCGCTGCTGATCCGTCTTCTCCTGCCAGTTCCCGATCAGGCCGGCGGCCTTCGTCTTCATTTCCGCCCACAGGGAATCCTGGCTTTTTCCATACTTATTGTCGTTTAAGGATGCGCAGTATGCACGGAAGGCATTGACTCTGTCGGTCACCAGCTTCTCTGCCTTCTCATCCAGAAGCTTGGTGCTCCGTTTGACCTCCTTCTCGGCCTCCTTCTCCTTCTCGGATTCCTTCTCTTTCTCGACCGGCTTCTCCTTCTCGACCGGCTTCTCCTGCCCGATTTGCTTCTCATCCCCGACCGGCTGTGCCTGGCCCTGCTTTACGGGTGAATTCTTCAGGGGAAGATAAGACGACCTTTGTATCTTGAGCTCTTCGTCCCATGTGGTTACGGAAACTCCCTCACGCCACATGGGATTCAGGCAGTTTTCCTCATCATTTTTCACCAGGCCATACCCATCTCCGACACTATACTTCAGGTTCGGCTGTTCCGCCATTTCCTCAATGGGAGTTCTGAGCTTTGACAGCCAGGTAAGCTCTATGGAGTGTTCCTCATCCTCCCTTGAAAGCACATCATCAATATGCAATGCCTCCTGCTTCAGTCCGGATGAATCCAAAACAGTGATCATCTCCCCTTCGATCTTCGTGATGGTCTTGTAGTGACGATCCGTGCTGTTCAGGATAGCGACGGGATTCCCGGTACTCAGGATCTTATTCACCTCTTCCAGGAAGGCTGCCTTCTGCTTCTGGTAGAGCACCATATCCGCCGCCTTCTCTTCCGCTGTTTTCTCAAAGATGACCTTTTCTACGGTTTTTTTGAGGGAAGGAACCCTGAAGGACAGCGAACGAACCGCCATATTCCGGTTTTTCTTGATAAAGAAGTCCGCGGCCTCATAGATATTTCCGTATTCCTCCTTGCCTTCTCCCATATATTCCCTGAAGGACGCAACCATATCATTGTAGTCCTTCCTGCTAAAATTGTTCCCCAAAACGCTCTTCAGCTCTTCGTAGGTTTTGATCTCATGATCCCCGGGAGAAAAATTGCGTACATCCTGCTGATTCACCAGCTTCTGCCCCATAAATTTGTTGAAGAGGGCGGCTCCGGCTACGCACCAGCAGTTGTGGAGCGTCTGTTCCTCATAATCCCCGGTCGTCATATGGACATCCTGATAATATAGCGGAAGCGGATCCAGCTGTACCGCCGGCTGCACCTCTTCCTCCTCATGGATGATGCTGCCCACGGGCTTGTATTCTTTCTTCTCTTCCTCTGACTGTTTCTCTGACTGCTTCTCTGACTGTTTCTCTGACTCCTTCTCTGACTGCTTCTCTGACTGCTTCTCTGACTGTTTCTCTGACTCCTTCTCTGACTGCTTCTCCGGCTGCTTCTCCGGCTGCTCTTCCTTTTTGACCCCCCAACAGCTCGGAAGAATCCTTTACCTCGATGCCAAAATGCTTTTTGAGCAGCCCCTTCCGGTAGGCGCTGAGCATATCGTCGAAAGAAATATCATTGCGGTCAAGCTCCACCACCAGCCTTTCTACTTCAGCAAGCTCTATATCCGGCACGGTGGTCTCCCTGTTTCCCAAGTCCTTCAGGGACAGGAACCTGGCGCTTGTCTTTACATGCTTCAGAATAAGGTTGGCCAGGGTACTTTTCTGGTTGGCACGGAAGTTCTCAAAGGTCCGGGGCTTTATCGTTTCCTTATCCTTCTCTTCCGCAAACACCTGCTGGATCGTCTCTGCGATATGTCCGGCAGCTATGGTCCTCATGAGCCTGGATCGGCAATGCACCTTTTCATTGATGACGGCCTCGTTTTCTTCAAAGGGTCCGCTCATTTTTATTTCAAATGAACCTTTTCTTTTGATCTCACTCCTTCCCGATGATGCATCTCTTAAGTCACCCATGCTGTCCCTCCTTAATGTAATGAAAAAGCCACGCCTGGCTCCGGCCGTGATCTCTATGGGCGCCTCCCCATGCTTTATCCGCATCAGAGAAGGAGGATCCCCTCTTTTTTCCCTGTCGCTATATACGATGCACTGCTCTCTCCGGTCAATTCTTCGATCAATCCGGCGATCTCTCCGGTCCTGTCCGTAAATAGGATATTTTCTTCTCTCCAGTCGTCCATCCGGAGCAGCAGATCCTGAAGGGCCATGATAAGCTCAAAGACATCTCCCTCCGCAGGGGTGCTTGAAAGATAGGATATTTCCAGGTCTCCATCCGGACGAAGGAAGATCAGCATGCAGCCGTCGATCTTTCCCTCCTTGTTTATCCGGACCAGGCTTTGGCTTAGCCGATCTGCCTCCGCCTCGAAAGGGATTTCTTTTTCTGCAATATAAGCATGAAAGTCATCTTTTTTTTCAAGCTCTGAGAGAGTTACCACCCGGCCGCTGCTCCGGTGTCCTTCCTGGTACTCGTCCAGCTTTTCGCTATAGATCAGATCCTTGACCGGAACCGAATAGGTCTCCCTGTCTTCCTCCAGGAAGAAGCCTTCCGCCTCCAGAAATTCCTCCAGGCTGTCCTCCTCATCCATTTCCGGGAAGCTGATCTGGAGTATTTTTGCATCGGCCTTGCGAAGCAGTGTCTTCAGCCACTTTAAGAGGGCTCGGTATAGATCCATTCGATATAAGCCATCTCCCCATAGATCCCTGCGCCAAGGATTGTACAGGCCGTGCCGTCCCCGTCTGCCGCACCAAGCCAGAGGATATCTTCTCTCTCAAAGGCTCCTTCATACGCCAGTCCCTCAAAGTATTCCGCATTATCCGCCGCTATTCCTGTCACCGTCATATCTGCCCGCTCCTTCCGTCTTATGCCCTTTTCCGGCGTTGTTCTTCTTTATCCGGCCTATTTCCCGGCCTGTTTTTCTTTTCCGCACGGCGCTTCTTTCCGTCCTGAACCTTCCTAAAATTTTATCATATCCGCCCCCGGTCTGCCAAACTTTACATGAGCATTTCATCGTTCAGCAGCTTCGCTTAAATGGCACCGAGACAGTGTGCTTATGCCTGGCGCCGGCCTTTGACTTCGCTCAAATGGCACCGAGACAGTATGCTTATGCCTGGCGCTCGGTCGTTTCTAAGTTCGCCCATCGCCGCATGACAAAATTTCGCTCGCTGTCGTTCTTCGGGCGGTAAAGCATGTCCGAAGCCGCCAGTCTCGCGAAATTTATGCGCCTCGGGCTCACTAAGAAACGCCGGCATTAGGGCCTTGCATAAGCATACTGCCCTCGGTGCCGGTCTATACTGTGATCAGCTGGCAATGAATTGGAGCATTATATTGAAAAGCAGAAAAAAGGAGATAGACTTTGTCCCTTCAGGATAATAAAATAATGACATGCAGGCATCAAAGAGTGCCACCCTTGGACGAAAAAGGCTCCTCACGAAAGCCTCCCCGGGGCAAAAAAACCTGCTAAGAAAAGTCAAGAGTAAATTGCTTCTCTCAGCAGGTTTTCTTTTTGCCTTATTCTTATTATTTTTGTGTACACTAAAAAGACTGACTTTCATCAGCCAATAATAAGCTGTATTTTTTCGTTTATGCTTT
>JAILLN010000066.1 GCA_024693135.1 Lachnospiraceae bacterium
AATAACAGAGTGGCTACATGCCGGAGACTGTTAGAATGGCTCTTGCCAGATGTTGTCAAAAACAAACAAATGTGACTGTTCAAGAGAAGAAAAGCGAGTTGAAATTTACCTCTTGACAAAGGTCACTTCATAACAGACGGAAGGAGGCATTGAGAATGGGAAAGACAGGGAGGTTCGGCCCCTACGGGGGGCAGTATATCACGGAAACCCTGATGAATGCGGTTTTGGAGCTGGATGAGGCTTATCAGAAGTATAAAAACGACCCGGAGTTCCTTTCGGAATTAAAGACCCTTTACCAGGATTATGCAGGCCGTCCAAGCCTTCTTACCTATGCCGGAAAAATGACGCAGGACCTGGGGGGTGCCAGGATCTATCTTAAGAGGGAAGACCTGAACCATACCGGATCCCATAAGATCAATAACTGCCTGGGTCAGGTGCTTTTGGCAAAAAAGATGGGAAAGAAGCGGATCATTGCGGAGACCGGGGCCGGGCAGCATGGCGTGGCGACGGCTACGGTCTGTGCCCTGATGGGAATGGAATGTGAGATCTTCATGGGAAGGCTGGATACGGAAAGACAGGCTTTGAATGTGTATCGCATGGAACTTCTGGGAGCGAAGGTGCACCCGGTCACGAGCGGAACGGAAACCCTGAAGGATGCCGTGAATGAGACGATGCGGGAGTGGACGGCGCGTATTGACGACACCCATTATTGCCTGGGTTCTGTCATGGGGCCGCATCCTTTTCCGGCCATGGTGCGGGATTTCCAGAAGGTGATCGGAGAGGAGATCAAGGCCCAGATCATGGAAAAAGAAGGAAAGCTCCCTGCCGCGGTAATTGCCTGTGTGGGCGGGGGCAGCAATGCCATGGGAGCATTTTATGACTTCATCGGGGATAAGGATGTGAGGCTGATCGGCTGTGAGGCGGCAGGAGAGGGAGCAGACACACCCCGCACGGCGGCAACTATCGCAACAGGACGGGTCGGCATTTTTCATGGGATGAAATCCCTTTTCTGCCAGGATGAATTCGGCCAGATCGCACCGGTCTATTCCATCTCCGCCGGATTGGATTATCCCGGGATCGGGCCGGAGCATGCGGAGCTTTACCGCACCGGCCGGGCAGAATACGTGCCGGTTACGGATGAGGAGGCGGTACAGGCATTTGAATACCTGTCCAGGATGGAGGGCATCATCCCAGCCATCGAAAGTGCACATGCCGTAGCCTATGCCATAAAGCTTGCGCCTGTCCTTGCAAAAGACCAGAGCATTGTGATCAATATTTCCGGCAGGGGAGACAAGGACGTGGCGGCCATTGCGCGATACAGAGGGAGGGATATCCATGATTAAAGTGAGAGAAGCATTCAGGAAAGGCAAAGCCTTCATTCCCTTTGTCACAGGGGGAGATCCGGACCTGGAAACCACGAAAAAGCTTTTGTTTGCCATGCAGGAGGCAGGGGCGGATCTGATCGAGATCGGGGTGCCCTTCTCCGACCCCATCGCAGAGGGCCCGGTGATCCAAGCCGCGGATGACAGGGCATTGAAAAACGGCTGTACGACAGACCGATTATTTGATATGGTAAGGGAGGCGGGGGATGAGATCCGGATCCCGATGGTCTTCATGACCTATGCCAATCCGATTTTTTCCTATGGCACGGAAGCCTTTATGAAGCGGTGCAGAGAGTGCGGGATATCGGCAGTCATCGTCCCGGACCTTCCCTTTGAGGAAAAGGGGGAAATCCTGGAGGAATGCCATGCCAATGATGTCCAGCTGATCTCCATGATCGCTCCTACATCCAGGGAGAGGATCCTGGCCATCGCCAAGGAGGCGGAAGGGTTCCTGTACTGCGTGTCTTCCCTTGGGGTGACGGGAGTGAGGGAGCAGATCACCACGGACATCGGCGGAATGGTCGGGATGGTCCGGGAAGTATCGGATATTCCCTGTGCCGTGGGATTTGGCATTTCTTCCCCTGAGCAGGCGCGGAGGATGGCCGGAATCTCGGATGGGGCGATCGTCGGCTCTGCCATTGTAAAGCTTGTAGCAAAGCATGGCCGGGACTGTGTGCCTTTTGTAGAGAAGTATGTCAGGGAAATGAAAGATGCAGTGAGAGAAGCAGGGTAAAATGTCTGTGATCAGGGATTTCTTAAATCCGAAAAAGAAGATAAGGGTGCCCGGGATGGAGGAAAACTTTTATGCCACGGAGGATTGCGACGGCTGCGGGGAATGCTTCCGCAGATGTCCTTCCGGGCATATCAAGATGGTAGAGGGCAGGCCGGATTGGGGCAAGCCGTGTCTCATGTGTGCCGCCTGCGGTACGGTCTGCCCGAAAAATGCCATCCGGTACGGCAAGCGATGATCGCTTACAGGACAGTGCTTCGCGGCTGGGAAGCTTCCGTGGAGGTGAAAAAGTCAAAATTCATCGCCGTGCTTTGCCCTGCGGCCACGGAAGAAGAGGCGGTCTCGGTCCTTGAGGCAGAAAGAAAAAAACACTATGACGCAAAGCACCACTGCAGCGCCTATCTGCTTTATCTGCCGGATGGAAAGAAGGAATCAGAGCAGTCATACCATGACGTGCCTCATTCCAGCGATGACGGTGAGCCCTCCGGCACGGCGGGGAAGCCGATCCTGGAGGTCTTAAAGGGCGCAGGGGTGAAGAATGCGGTCTGCGTGGTGACCCGTTATTTCGGCGGTACCCTTTTGGGTACGGGAGGCCTGGTCCGGGCTTATACGGATGCCGCAAGAGCTGTCCTGGAGCAGGCAGAGCTTGTGAATATGTCGCAAAGGGAGAGGTTTGCGCTCTCATTTGGATATGGCTTCACAGGGAAAGCCGATTACCTCATCCAGGCCTGTGGCTGCGTGAGAATGGAAGCGGAATACGGACAGGATGTGAAGTATGTCTGTACTGTGGGGCTTTCGCAGAGGGAGAGGCTTTATGCAGAGCTGACGGAAGCATCGGCAGGACAGGCTGTGATCACGCCCATGGAGGTTGATTTTTATCCGGAATAAATGATATTATTAAATGTCATGGATAATACAAGCATTCAGGATATGATCGACAAAAGGCAGTTCAATGATCTGCGCCGTGAACTGGCAGACATGAACGAGGCAGACATCGCATCAGCCCTGGAGGAGCTTCCGAAGGAGGAGCTTCCCCGGATCTTTCGCCTGCTTCCCAAGGCGATGGCGGCAGATGTCTTTTCTTTCCTGCCCACAGATGTTCAGCAGGAATTGATCACCAGCCTTACAGATGCCGAGGCGGCAAACATTATCAATAACCTGATGGCGGATGACGCGACCGACCTTATGGAGGAGATGCCTGCCAATGTGGTAAAGCGCCTCCTTGCCAATGCCAGCGCGGATACCCGCAGGGACATCAACCATCTGCTGCTATTTCCGGATAATTCCGCCGGATCCATCATGACCGTGGAGTATATGGATCTGAAGGAAGACTGGACCATCGCAAAATGCATGGAGCGGATCCGTAAGACAGGCCTTGATTCGGAAACGATCTATACCTGCTATGTATTGGACAAGGCCAGGAAGCTGATCGGCACCGTGGCTTTAAGGTACTTGATCATCGGGGATCCAAATGCGACGGTGGGGAGCATCATGAACGAAAACGTGATCTCGGTCCGGACCCTGGATGACCAGGAAGAGGTGGCGAAGCTTTTCCAGAAATATGACTTTAACTCCATGCCGGTAGTGGATGGAGAAGAACGGCTTGTGGGGATCATCACCATCGATGATATCGTGGATATCATCCAGGAAGAGGCCACCGAGGATATCGAAAAGATGGCCGCTATCCTGCCTTCCGACAAGCCCTATCTGAAAACCGGAGTGGTGGATCTTTATAAGAAGCGCATCGGATGGCTTCTTCTGCTCATGATCTCGGCTACCTTCACCGGCAGGATCATCATGCATTATGAATCTGCACTGGGGGCATATCTTGTTCTGACCACATTCATCCCGATGCTGATGGATTCCGGGGGGAATACCGGATCCCAGGCATCCGTCACCATCATCCGCGGGCTCTCCCTGGATGAGATTGAGTTTTCCGATATAGGTAAGGTCATATGGAAGGAGCTCCGGGTGGGGATCATGTGCGGCATCACCCTGGCTGCCGCCAACTTTGTAAAACTCCTGGTAATAGACCGGGTAACCCCGCTGGTAGCCCTGGTGATCTCTCTGACGCTGATCACCACCGTGCTCCTGGCGAAAATGATCGGCGCCTCCCTTCCGATGTGCGCCAAGAAGCTGGGCTTTGACCCGGCTGTGATGGCAAGCCCCCTGATCACTACCATTGTAGATGCGGTATCCCTGCTGGTCTATTTCCAGTTTGCCACGCGGATCCTGCATATCGTTTCCTGATGCCGATAGGGCAAAAGTGCCGGTCAAGGCAGTTTTTCGTATAAAATAAAGAGGATTTCACAGCTTGTTATTGTATTTAAATAAGAGCTTGTTTCTGGGCATTTCCTGTGATATTGTTTAAATAGGGCTATGGCTGATCTGCCATCAGCAGGTTTGAAAGGAGGAATGATGAACGGAATTTCTGGTATAGGCCGTGATACTTCCTATTACTATAATGCATTATCGAGCGGAAAAAAGCAGCCAACGGCGGCGGCAGGGGCGGCGGAGCTGGCCCAGCTGGTCAAGCAGAATGCGGCGATCGATGCATATGAGGCGGGAGAGGATAATCTGGTCATGGCTCAGAGCGCGGCAAATATTGCCGACGGCGCCATGAGCGGCATGTCCGATTACCTGCAGAGAGCGAATGAGCTTTCCATCCGGATGTCCAATGGGCTGATGTCCGATTCGGACCGGAAGATCTTCCAGAACGAGATCGACCAGATGGCTTCCGGCATCCGGGACATCGCATCCAATACAAAATATAATGAGACCTATCTCCTGAATGGGGATGCGTCCCAGATCAGTGTGGCCACGGATGGAAACGGAGGATCACAGAGCCTGAATATCCCGGATTTCCTCCAGACCCTGAAGGAAAACCGGCTGGATACGGAGGGCATCAGCAAGGCGTTTGAGAGCCTGTCTTCCGCCCGGTCCAAGGTCGGCGCCCAGACGAATGGCATCGAATATGCCATGAACGTAAACCGCAAGACGGCAGAGGATCTCACGGCCGCATCCAGCAGGCTGGGAGATACGGATTATGCCAGCGCCACATCCGGCCTGAAGCGGAATCAGGTAATGGAGCAGTACAGCCAGATGATGCAGAGGCAGAAGATGCAGGCACAGGAGACGGCGGCGCAGGGATGGTTCAATAATCTATAACCGATACGGGATGAATAATGATACAGCCGGGGTATCAGCCCCGGCTGTTTTTATTTCTGTGCCTGCTGCTTTTTGGCAAATCCCGCCCGTTTGCGGAGGGTCGGATCCAGGATCCGCTTCCGTATCCGGAGGGATACCGGAGTGACCTCTAAAAGCTCGTCGGAATCAATAAAGTCCAGGCACTGTTCCAGAGACATCTGGATCGGCGGGGTCAGGCGGAGAGCTTCGTCCGAGGCCGAGGTACGGGTATTGGTCAGATGCTTCTGCTTGCATACATTGACCTCGATGTCCTCGCTTTTCGGATTCGATCCGATGACCATGCCGGAATAGACCGTGGTTCCGGGACCGATGAATAGGCTTCCCCGATCCTGGGCATTGAAGAGGCCGTAGGGCACTGCTTCTCCGGCTTCAAATGCGATCAGCGAGCCGGTCTTGCGGTAAGCGATATCACCCTTGTATGGGGCATATCCGTCAAAGATCGTATTGATGATGCCGTTCCCCTTCGTATCCGTCATGAAGGGTCCGCGGAAGCCGATGAGCCCGCGGGAGGGGATCTTAAATTCCAATCGGGTATAGCCGCCGGCGATGGAATTCATGGCCAAAAGCTCTCCCTTCCTTTCCGAAAGGCTGGAGATCACGGTACCGGAAAACTCGTCCGGCACATCCACATAGGCTGTTTCCATGGGCTCCAGGAGCTTGCCTGCTTCGTCCTTCTTATAGATGACTTCCGCCTTGCTGACGGCAAATTCATAGCCCTCCCGCCGCATGTTTTCAATGAGCACCGAAAGATGAAGCTCACCCCGGCCGGATACCTTGAAGGTGTCCGTAGATTCTGTGGGATCTACCCGGAGGGAAACGTCGGTATTCAGCTCACGATACAGCCGGTCCTTGATATGCCGGGAGGTCACATATTTTCCTTCCCTCCCTGCCAGGGGAGAGTCATTGACGATGAAATGCATGGAAATGGTCGGATCAGAGATCTTCTGGAAAGGGATGGCCTCAGGCGCTTCCGGAGAGCATACCGTATCACCGATCTTCAGGTCTGCGATGCCGGATATGGCTACGATGGAGCCGACTCCGGCTTCCCTCACATCCTCCTTTTTCAGCCCCTCGAACTGATAAAGCTTGCTGATCTTGACCTTTTCTTTCTGGGAAGGATCATGATGGTTGACGATCACCGCCTCCTGATTGATCCGGATCATGCCGTTGCTGATCTTTCCCACGCCGATCCTGCCCACATATTCATTGTAGTCAATGGTAGAGATCAGCATCTGAAGGGGAGCGTCCGGGTCTCCCTCCGGAGCCGGGATCGCCTCCAGGATCGTATCAAACAGGGCGGTCATGTCTTTCCCCGGGACATCCGGATCCAGGGAGGAGGTGCCGTGCTTGGCAGATGCATAGACAAAGGGACAATCCAGCTGCCGGTCATTGGCGCCAAGATCCATCAGAAGCTCCAGCACTTCATCTACCACCTCTGAAGGACGGGCTCCGTCCCGGTCGATCTTATTGATGCAGGATATGACCGGCAGATCCAGGGACAGGGCTTTCATCAGCACGAATTTTGTCTGGGGCATGACGCCCTCAAAGGCATCCACCAAAAGCACAACCCCGTCCACCATTTTCAGGATCCGCTCAACCTCTCCCCCGAAATCAGCATGTCCGGGGGTATCTACGATGTTTATGCGCACATCCTTGTACATGACGGAGGTGTTTTTGGAGAGGATGGTGATGCCGCGTTCCCGCTCCAGGTCATTGCTGTCCATGACCCGTTCTGCCACCTCCTGGTTTTCGCGGAACACCCCGCTCTGCCTTAGGAGGCAGTCCACCAGCGTGGTCTTGCCGTGATCCACATGGGCGATGATGGCAATATTACGGATTTTTTCCATTTTTTGAACCATTTTTTTATTCTCCTGTCTAAAGTCGCAGTTACCATCATAACATAATCTGCGCATTTTTCAACAATCAGAGTATTTACAGTGCGGCCGGTCGGTGATAAAATAATTTTTAGCCGGCCTGTAGGAGGGCGGCTTGTTTTATATTATCCGGGATATTGCATCATAAGCCAGGCTCAATCCGCCAAGAGGGATTGGTTAAAGGCCACTTTATTAAAAGGAGGAAAAATAAATGCCGATTTTCAAGGGAGCCGGGGTAGCTATCGTTACGCCGTTCATGCCGGACGGAGAAGTCAATTACGATGAGTTTGCAAAACAGATTGACTTCCAGATCAATAATGGCACCGATGCCATCATCGTATGCGGGACAACGGGGGAATCCTCCTGCCTCTCCCATGAGGAGCACCTGGCCGTGATCGACTACTGCGTGAGGCGTGTCGCCCACAGGGTTCCCGTCGTGGCAGGCACGGGATCGAATTGTACGGATACCGCCGTATACCTGTCTGTGGAAGCGGAAAAGATCGGTGCCGACGCCCTTCTGGTGGTGACACCCTATTACAATAAAGCGACCCAGAAAGGCCTGATCGATCATTATACCATCGTGGCAGAGTCTGTGAAGCTGCCCATCATCATGTATAACATCAAGAGCAGGACGGGAGTGAATATCAATGCCGATACGGCGGCTACGCTGATCAAGACGGTACCGAATATTGTCGGAGTGAAGGAAGCCAGCGGAGATATCGGCCAGGTGGCAAAGATCATGGCGCTGACGGAGGGCCAGTGTGAGATGTATTCCGGCAACGACAATGAAGTCATCCCCATCATGTCCCTAGGCGGGATCGGCGTGATCTCGGTGCTGTCCAATGTAGCGCCCTCCTATATGCATAATATGTGCATGAACTTCCTGAACGGGAATATCGAGGATGCCCGGAGGATGCAGCTGCGCATGATCGACATTGTAGATGCGCTTTTCTGTGAGGTCAATCCGATTCCGGTGAAGCATGCCATGAATTTGATGGGCATGAATGCCGGGCCCATGAGACGGCCGCTGTCTCCCATGGAACCGCAGAATCTGGAAAGGTTAAAGAAATCCATGAAGGATTTCGGGCTTCTTCAGTGATCCGGGTCATCATCAGCGGGTGCAGCGGGCATATGGGGCGGATGGTAGCCTCCCAGGCGGAGAAGCTGGCGGGGGTAACCATCGTGGCAGGCATCGATCCCTTCACCGGTCCAGATCATGGCTTTCCGACATTCAAAAGCCATGAGGAGTGCATGGGATCCGGCATCGAGGCAGACGTTCTGATCGACTTTTCTTCTGCGTCCGCTCTGCCGGGGCTTTTGGCCTATGGCCGGGAAAAAAAGATCCCCATGGTGCTCTGCGCCACAGGATATACAGAGGAAGACAGGATCCAGATTGAAAAGGCGTCATCTGAGGTTGCGATCCTCCGGTCGGCCAATATGACTCTCGGGATCAACCTTCTGGTGAAACTCTTAAAGGAAGCGGCTCCGATCCTTCAGGAAGCGGGATTTGATATCGAGATCGTGGAGAAGCATCACAACCTGAAAAAGGACGCCCCCAGCGGCACAGCTCTTCTGCTGGCGGATGCCATCCGGGATTCTCTTCCTGAAAAATATGACTATGTCTATGACCGGAGCGATAGAAATGAAAAAAGGCCGGTGACGGAGATCGGCATTTCCGCGGTCAGGGCAGGGACGATCCCGGGAGACCATGACGTAATATTTGGCGGAGAGGATGAGGTCATTACCTTTACCCACAGGGCTTATTCGAAAGCCGTTTTTGCAAAGGGCGCCCTTAAGGCGGCAATGTTCCTTGCAGGAAAAGGACCCGGGCTGTATACCATGTCGGATGTGATCGGCTGAAGCGGATATGGAGTTCAGGCCATGCATTGATATCCATAATGGGAAAGTAAAGCAGATCGTGGGAGGCAGCCTCTCGGACGAGGGAGAAAGCGCCAAGGAAAACTTCGTTTCGGAGGGCGGAAGTGCGGAGTATGCCAGGCTTTACCGGAAGCATTCCCTAAAGGGCGGGCATGTGATCCTGCTGAATTCCATGGATTCTGCGTATTACGAAGCCTCAAAGAGATTGGTACTGGAAGCGCTGAAGGCATGGCCGGGAGGGCTTATGGCCGGAGGCGGCATTGATGACCGGAATGCCGGGGAATACCTGGATGCCGGAGCCAGCCATGTGATCGCCACATCCTTTGTGTTTAATCACGGAGAGATCTCGATGGAGCGCCTGAAGAGGCTCGTGGAGGCGGCGGGAAAGGACAGGATATGTCTGGATCTAAGCTGTAGGAAAAGGGATGGGAAATATTATGTGGTCACTGACCGGTGGCAGAAATATACAAGCCAGGAAGTAAATGAGGATATCCTGCTCCGGCTTTCAGAGTATTGCAGCGAATTTCTGGTCCATGCGGTGGATGTGGAGGGAAAGCAGGCCGGCATAGCAGAGGATCTGGTCGCTATCCTGCTGAAATCTCCCTGCCCCGTAACCTATGCAGGAGGAGTGGGCAGCCTGGAGGATGTAAGGAAATTAAAGGAAGCCGGTCGTGACAGGATCCATGTCACGGTAGGGAGTGCTTTAGAGATTTTTGGCGGAAGCATACCCCTTGAGGATCTGTTGAGGCTGGTTCGAGGTGACATATGCATACAGTGATGGTGATTGACGATAGCAGGACAGAGCTGATCGTGGCGGAAAAAGCACTGGAGGGATCTTACCGGGTGCTTTGTGAGCAGAACGCCAAGCATGCCTTGGAAATATTAAAAAAGACAGCGAAGAAGCCGTCCCTCATCCTTTTGGATATTGAGATGCCGGTATTCAACGGCTTTGAGTTTTTCAGCCAGATCCGTGCAGATGATAAATTCAAGGAGATCCCGGTGATTTTTGTATCCGGCAACAGCGATACGGCGACAGAGCTGGAAGCTTATCAGCTTGGAGCAGTAGATTTCGTGGTCAAGCCGTTTGTGGCGGAGATCCTGAAGAGGAAGGTCAACCTCCATATCGGGATAGTGGAGGACAAGCTGAAGCTGAAAGGGCAGAATATCACCCTCCAGGATTATAACGAGCAGCTTCAGGATTATAATGACGAACTTCAGACGAAGGCGTCCGGTGCCATCCAGCATGCCCAGCATCTGGAGTATTTCATTATCGGGATCATCACAGACCTGATCGCCAAAAAAGACGGCTATACCGGGGTGCACAGCAAGCGCGTGTCCCAGTACATGAGCATACTGCTCCGTCAGATGATGAAGGACGGGACAGCAAGATATCCGATAAAAGACATCGACTTGATCCTGATGTCGGCCCAGCTTTTTGAAATGGGAAAGATCGGGCTTCCGGACATTATCCTGGAAAAGGTGGGAAAATATACCCCGGAAGAATTTGAGCTGATGAAGATGCATACGATCTATGCGGCGGATTCCATAGAGAAGTTTGCCTATCTTCTGCCGGACAGTCCTTTCATCACATACATCTACCAGATGGCCAGGAGCCACCATGAGCAGTGGTGCGGTAAAGGATACCCGGACGGCCTTGCCGGTCCACATATCCCCCAGCTGGCCAGGATCATCTCCGTATGTGACGTATATGACGCTCTGGTTTCCAAGAGGCCTTATAAGAAAGAAATGACCCACGAACAGGCCTTTTCCATCATCAATCAGGCTTCAGGGATCCAGTTTGATCCTCAGATCGTTGAGGCGTTCAATAAGGTTCATATGGATTTCTATGACATTTCCAATGTGCCCGGTGGGATCTGATCCGAGGCGGCCTGGCATTATTTCCAGATAAAAAAAGAGCATGGATGGGATTCATCCATGCCCCGGAACATACTTTAATTTATGATTAAAGCTTTGTCACGTTTGTAGCCTGAGGGCCCTTAGGTCCTTCGGATACGTCGAATTCAACAGCCTGTCCTTCATCAAGGGACTTGAAGCCTTCCATATTCAGTCCGGAATAGTGGACGAATACATCTTTGCCTGTCTCGTCAGAAATAAAGCCGTAGCCCTTCTGGTTGTTGAACCACTTTACTGTTCCTTTCATTGTGTACCTCCAAAAAAATGAATAAAATAATTGTGCCAGCTGTGAAAGCACAGCAAAGCTATCATAACACATGCACTGTGAAATGTAAATGACTGTATTTTAAAACGAAACAGCGTTTGGCAGATTGAATGAAACAGACAGATATGATATTATGTAACCGTCTTTGTGGAAAGGAAGGCTTCATATGCCAAAGAATAAGAACAAATACCGGCGCAGGCCCAAGGAGAGTTTTCGTGAGCCGGTGAGGATGGAAGAAGAGCCGGAAAACATCATAGAGGAGCAGGTGAAGGACGAGCCTGAGCCCGAAGCAGAGGAGCAGGTGAAGGAAGAGCCTGAGCCTGAAGCAGAGGAGCAGGTGAAGGAAGAGCCTGAGCCCGAAGCAGAAAAGCAGGTGAAGGACGAGCCTGAGCCCGAAGCAGAAGAGCAGGTGAGGGACGAGCCTGAGCCCGAAGCAGAAGAGCCGGTGAAGGACGAGCCTGAGCCCGAAGCAGAAGAGCCGGTGAAGGACGAGCCTGAGCCTGAAGCAGAGGAGCAGGTGAAGGACGAGCCTGAGCCCGAAGCAGAAGAACCGGTGAAGGACGAGCCTGAGCCCGAAGCAGAGGAGCGAAATCCGGATATTGTTCGAAAGATCCGGGAGAGGAACGGAACCCCTCCGCCTCAATCCAGACAAATACGGAGACCCGAGCGCTATAATATACTCTTTGTATCAGAGGACGGACAGAACGTCCGGTCGATCCACACATCATCGGATTTCCTGCTCCTGATCATGATACTGGCAGCCTTTCTTGTGGTGGGTGCCATTGGCTATATCCTTTACAGTGAGAGCAGGGAAGATGATTACAGACAGACAAACGAATCCCTGGAGGAGATGGTGCATTCCCTTTCCGAGGATATCATCGTACTGGAGGCAGATAAAGAAAAACTGCTGAATGAACTGAGAGTGGCAAATGCCCTTTTAGAGACCGGCGTGGCTAAGCACGAGGAAAAAGGAAACGCCAGCGTCAATCTTAAGGCAGTGCCGGGAGGGCTTCCGGTGGATGGTGCTGTAGCTGTGCCAAGCCCGTATTCCGTGGAAAAGCAGTATATCACCTTCATGACCGGCGCAGGCACAAAGGTAGTGGCAGCGGGTGAGGGGCATGTGTCCTATGCCGGTGAGAGCGTGGAATTCGGATATGCCGTAAAGATCGATCATGGAAACGGCTATGTCACATCCTATTACGAGGATACGCCGCCTTCCGTAAAGGAAGGAGATCTGGTCAAGCGGGGGGATATGCTGTATCAGATCGAAGAAGATAATCAGACCCTGACTTATCAGGTATCCTATGAGGATCAGTACATCGATCCATATACCGTAATGGAGATAGACGGATAAGGCAGGCCGGGCCGGGCAGGATCCCAGCGCCCGGACAGATAAAAATACGATGGTTCAGATTGAGATTAAGGAGGATAAAATGATCTTGGAGCAGAAGGACAATGCATGGATGACATATAATAAGTCCGATTCGAAAGAGATTGAGAAGCTGATCAACGGCTACATGAGATTTTTGGACAGGGGAAAGACAGAGCGGGAATGTGTGGAAATTTCCGTGGAAATGGCGAAGAAGGCCGGTTATAGAAATCTGGATGATATCATCAGGAAGGGCGGCAGGATCAAAAGCGGGGACCGGGTCTATGCGGTAGGCATGGACAAGACCGTTGCGCTCTTTAACATTGGAAACGAGCCTCTGGAAAACGGCATGCAGATCCTGGGAGCCCATATCGACAGTCCCCGCCTCGACATTAAACAGAGGCCTCTGTATGAGGACGGCGGGCTGGCATATCTCAATACCCACTACTATGGAGGCATCAAGAAATATCAATGGGTCACCATACCTCTTGCCATTCACGGCGTGGTAGCCAAGAAGGACGGTACCGTGCTCAAGGTAAGCATCGGAGAAAATGAAGGGGATCCGGTATTCTGCATTTCCGACCTGCTGATTCATCTGGCAGGCGAGCAGATGGAGAAGAAGGTATCGAAGGCAGTAGAAGGAGAAAGCCTGGATCTGATCGCCGGCTGCATACCGATCAAGACAAAAGAAAAGCAGGCAGTGAAGGAAGGAATACTGAAGCTGTTGAAGAGCCGTTATGAGATCGAAGAGGAGGATTTCATGTCGGCGGAGCTGGAGGTGGTTCCGGCAGGCAAAGCCAGAAATATGGGCCTGGATGAATCCATGGTTCTTGCATATGGCCAGGATGACCGCTCTTGTGCGTATGCGTCCCTCGAGGCCTTCCTTTCGGTACAGTCGGTAGACCGTACTGCCGTATGCCTTCTGGTGGATAAAGAGGAGATCGGCAGCGTAGGAGCTACCGGCATGAGGTCGCGGTTCTTTGAGAATACCCTGGCAGAAATCATGAATGCGGCAGATGCATACAGCGAGCTTGCCATGAGGAGATGCCTCATGCATTCCAAGATGCTTTCAAGCGATGTGTCGGCGGCATATGATCCTTTGTATGGTAGTGTGTTCGATAAGACCAATTCGGCGTACTTTGGGAAGGGCGTGGTCTTTAATAAATATACGGGATCCAGGGGGAAGAGCGGATCGAATGACTGTAATGCAGAGTTTTTTGCAGAGATCAGGGAGATCCTGGACAGGCACAATGTGTCATACCAGACCTGCGAACTGGGACGGGTCGATGCGGGCGGAGGCGGAACGATCGCCTATATCATGTCGCTGTACGGCATGGAGGTGGTAGACTGCGGGATTCCGGTGCTGTCCATGCATGCGCCCTGGGAGATCACCTGCAAGGCGGACATCTATGAAGCATACAAGGCATACAGGGCATTTATTTCATGACGTTGACCCGTATGGCCGGATGCTGTATCATAAAGAAAAGGAATTCGGAAACGATGTAGGCACATGGAAGTGAGGTGGAAGAAATGAAGAAAAAGATGAAAATGTTCCTGCTTATGATCCTGGCGCTGGCAATCCTCGGCACGGCTGGAAGCGCAGCTCTGCCCTGTTATGCGGCGTCGGAAGACACAAAAAAGGAGGGCGTGAAGAAGGATCCATATGAGTTGGATAAGCAGGTGAAGGAATGGCTGGATGCCGGAAACGGGATACCGGGAGATGCCAAATACGCTACCCTGCAGGGAACAACGCATTTATGGGAGATCGACAGCGCGGATATCAGCGATGGCAAGGTGGAGCTGTCCGGCGTTAATGAAAAACGTCTTGTCTATGGGATTGAGCTCCGCACCTGGCTTAAGACTCAGTTCTTTTACGGGGACAATTTCAACAATGAGGATAACCGCAAGAAGTTCGTGAGGCCTGGCAGCAAGAAAGACGAGTTTTAAGGAAATTTCATCCCCCGGTTCTTCTATCCTTTACTTTAGCGGTTCAAAGTGCTACACTATTAAAGCACGGAACGGTGCCGGCATTAGGATAGGAACCGGGGGATATTGGAATGAATAAGAAACTTCATACGGAAGCGGTGGATGCATTGTTTGATGCGATCCTGACATTAAAGGACAGGAAAGAATGCTATACTTTTTTTGAGGATATAGCCACAGTGAATGAGATCCTCTCCCTGTCCCAGAGGCTGGAGGTAGCCGGGATGCTCAGGGAGCATAGGACATATCTGGAGATCGCACAGAAAACCGGTGCTTCTACAGCTACCATCAGCAGGGTCAACCGATCGCTGAATTATGGAAATGAAGGATATGAGATGGTATTTCAGCGCCTGGAGTGATCACTGCTTTTTCTTTTTCGGCTTCCTGCCGGAGGGGGGATCGGGCATCCTGTCTATGAGCTGTTCGATGATCTTCTTTTTCAGATACACATCAAAGCTTAACATCCCGATTATGGAGAATAGCTGCAGGTAGTCTGTGTCGGACGATTGGGACATGAGCCTTTTGGCAGATGAGGCATAAGCCTCCACATCGGAGCGGATCTGGGGCAGGAAGCTCTTGGATTCGGAGAAGATCCGGTCATAGATTTCCTCAAGAGAAGGGCTGGCCGTCGGATTATCGAAAAACTGCTCCCTGAGAGGGGAGAGAAGCTTGTCAATGTCATTTATGGTAAGGATGTTTTTCAGATAATAAATGATGATAAGGAACATGACATGTTCCTTATTATATTTTTTCTTTTCGGGCGGGGGAAGAAGATCATTTTTGGCATAGTTGTTGATCATGGTCTTGGTCAGGATCTTGTCGTCGGGATACCGCCTGGAAGATGAGAGGCGGCTTTCCATAAATGTGGTGACCTGATCCATATAAAGATCGATCCCGGGGATATCCTCGGGCTTGATATAGTCAATATGATCCATGCCGCCTAGGATGGATCGGATGATCTCTTCGGGATTGAAATCCATGATAAACACTCCTGTGTGCGATGCATAAGTCCAGAGGCTTTTCTGACGGGAGGCGGCCCTGATCTGATCCTTTCGCAGGGAGACAAGGGTGCCGTTTTCAGAATGATCCACGGCATATGCAGCCACACTCATGATATCATAAGGCAGAAAAACTGTACAGAAGGAAGGAAAACCGAGTGAGCATTGATTATGAAAAAGAACTGAACGATAAACAGCTGGAGGCAGTGAGAGCGACGGAGGGTCCGGTGCTGATCCTTGCCGGGGCGGGAAGCGGGAAGACCAGGGCAATTACTTACCGGACGGCATATCTGATCGAGGAAAAGGGGATTGCGCCCTGGAATATCATGGCTCTGACTTTTACCAATAAAGCGGCGAGAGAGATGAAGGAGAGGATCTCCCAGATGACGGAGAACAGCTCCTCCAAGGTTTGGGTATCCACCTTCCATTCCGCCGCACTGAGGATCCTGTATGCCCATGCAGAGGATCTGGGTTACAGCCCGGATTTTGAAGTGGCAGATCAGCCGGACCAGAAAGCGGTGATCAAGGATGTCTGCAAGAAGCTTCAGATCGACACGAAGGAATATAAGGAAAAAACCCTGCTGAATGCCATTTCCCGTGCAAAGGATGAGCTTCTGACTCCCGAGCTGTTTGAAGAAGAAAACTATGGAAATATAAGAAAACGGGTATATGTTGATGTATATAATGCCTATCAGGAGCAGCTGAAAAAAAACAACACCATGGATTTCGATGACCTGATCATGAATGTGGTGAAGCTTTTCCGGGATTATCCGGAAATTCTGGAGCATTATCAGGACCGCTTCCAGTACATCATGGTGGATGAATATCAGGACACGAATACGGCGCAGTTTGAGCTGATCCGCCTCCTGGCCAAGAAACGCCGGAATCTCTGTGTGGTAGGGGACGATGATCAATCGATCTACCGCTTCCGGGGAGCGAATATACGAAATATCCTTGATTTTGAAGATATCTATAAGGATGCGAAGGTCATTCGCCTGGAGCAGAATTACCGCTCCACATCCAATATCCTTCAGGCCGCGAACCAGGTAATATCGAATAACCGGGGAAGGAAGGCAAAGGAGCTTTGGACGAACAATGAAGAAGGGAAAAAGATCCGTTTCCGCCAGCTGGACAGCGCATCTGGGGAAGCCGCCTTTGTGGCTGACGACATCCGAGAGAGAGTGAGGAGGTCGGAAGCATCCTATAAGGACTTTGCCATCCTCGTAAGGACGAATGTCCAGTCCAAGGAATTTGAAGATGCCTTCCGGGTCCGGGGCATTGACTATGATCTGGTCAAAGGCCTTCGATTCTGGGACACAAAAGTGATCAAAGATGTAACGGCGCTGATGCTTACAGCCGCAAGCGGTGAAAATGACCTCAGAACGCAGAGGATCATCAATATTCCCAAGAGAGGGGCAGGACCGGCGGCGGTGGAGAAGCTGTCGGCATATGCTGCTTTTCATGGCATGAGCCTCCTGGATGCATGTGGGCATGCAAAGGAAGCAGGACTTTCCGGGAAAGCGGCCATTGCGATCCAGGAATTTTACGAGGAAAAAATGAGGGTGAGGTCTTTATCGGACGGGATTCCGCTCGGGCAGTTTCTGGATCTGGTCCTGCAGGAAAGCGGCTATATGGATTACCTCAATGCAGAAGCCGAGACTCCGGAGGAATTTACAGAGAAGCTGTCTTACATTGAAAAGCTGAAAAATTCCCTGGTGGAGTATGAGGAAGAGGCCGAGGCTCCGGACATCCTGGATTTCATGAGGATGAATGGGATAGAGGGAAGCAGCATGGATCAGGATTCCGCTCCGGATAATCCGGACAAGGTTCTGATCATGACAATGCATAATGCAAAGGGGCTGGAGTTCCCCTTTGTGTATATGGTCGGGATGGAGGAGGGTCTCTTTCCGGGATATGCTTCCATCAATACCGGTGATGAAGAGGATATCGAGGAGGAACGCCGCTTGTGCTATGTGGCAATTACCAGAGCCATGCGGGAGCTGACCCTGACCTGCGCCAGGGTGCGGATGATTAACGGAGAGTCCCGCTTTGCCTCAGCCAGCCGGTTCATCCGGGAGCTTCCTTTAGGAATGCTGGATATGAATATCACGCCCCAGAAGACAGAACGTGGAGTGGAGATCAAGCCGGTAAGGAGGGGATTTACCGGCACAAAGCTGAAGCTTGGCCGGGAGATCCGGATCGTGGTGCCCGATTACGAAGTGGGAGACAGGGTACGGCATTTTAAATTCGGAGAGGGCACGGTGAAGGAGCTCGTGAAGGGCGAAAAGGACTATGAAGTAACGGTAGATTTTGACCGGCTCGGTGTCAGAAAATTGTTTGCCGGGTTTGCCAAGTTGAAGAAAATATAGTATAATAATTGCGGTCTGTTGAACAGGAATGGTTCACATGATATCAGAAAGGCGGGAGAAGAATGAGATTTTATGATGATAATAAAGATAAGATCGAGGAACTGATCAATGCGGCAAAATCCGGCGCTGGAGATTTTTTCGGCGTGATGAATGGGAAGAAGGATGAGCTGATCAAAAATGCAAAGGAGCTGAAGGACGTGAAGGCAAATGATATTTTAGCCGCGGTAAAGCTGAATGAGCTGGTAAAGAAGGAAGAAGAGCAGAAGAAAAAGAACCCCATCCTGGTATGCCTTGCCATCATCGGTGCCATAGCGGCTGTAGCCGGTATTGCATATGCAGTATACAGGTATTTCACCCCGGATTATCTGGAGGATTTTGACGACGACCCGGACTTCGATGATGATGAGGATTTCTTCGAAGATGAAACATTAACTCCGGACAGCAATTCATAAGGGAGCGCGGTGAAGCAAAAGAGAATATTTGTCGGGAAAGTGAGTTCGCTTGCTTTCCCGAATAAAGGAACCGTACAGACAGAAGAGGGAGATGTGGTCGTGAAAAACGTGATCCCGGGTCAGACGGTTTCTTTTGTTTTGTCTAAAAATCGCCCAGGACGGAAGGAAGGGAGGCTGCTGGAGATCCTTGAGCGGTCGCCCCTGGAAGGAAGGCCTGGGTGTATATGCCATGCAGACTGTGGGGGATGTATCTATCAGACCCTGCCTTATGAGGAGGAGCTGAAGCTGAAGGAAGCCCAGATCCGCACCCTCCTGGAGGGCTTTTTGAAAAACCATCCGGACATGGCAAAGGAGGGATGGTTCCAGCCTATCCTGGCATCTCCTGTATGCGAAGGATACCGGAATAAAATGGAGTTTTCCTTTGGAAATGAGTATAAGGATGGTCCCATCGCCTTGGGCATGCACCGGTTTGGACGGTTTAATGACATCATAGACACCCCGGACTGCAGGATCGTATCTGGGGATATGAGGATGATCCGGCAATATTGCATAGATTGGGCGAGGCGTTTAGGACTCCGGTTTTACCGCAGGCAGGACAACGGAGGTTACTTAAGGCATCTCCTTCTTCGCAGGGGAGTCCGTACCGGGGAGCTTCTTGTCGCTCTGGTTACCACATCGGAAGATAAACCGGATCTCACAGAGTTTACAGAAGGGCTTCTGAGCCTGGACCTGGAGGGAAAGATCACCGGTATCATGCATATCGTAAATGACAGCGTGGGAGATGCCGTGCGGGATGAATGCCATGAGCTGCTCTATGGCCGAGAGCATCTTTTTGACGAGATCCTGGGTCTCCGGTTCCGGATCTCTCCCTTCTCTTTTTTTCAAACGAATACATTGGGTGCAGAGATCTTATACCGGACAGCCGCTGATTATGTGAGGCTTGCCCTGGGTTCCCCGTCGGGAAAGGCAGGTACGGTATTTGACCTGTATAGCGGTACAGGCACCATAGCACAGGTCATGGCGGGCAGCGCATCCAAGGTTGTGGGAATAGAGCTCGTAGAGGAGGCCGTAGAGGCGGCAAAAGAAAACGCCCGGATGAATGGCATCCAAAACGTGGAATTTCTTGCCGGAGACGTGTTTGCCGTCATGCAGGAGATTCCTGACCATCCTGACCTGATCATCCTGGATCCGCCCAGGGATGGTGTCAGCCCGAAGGCTCTTTCCAAGATCCTGTCCTATGGGGCAGACCATATGATCTACATTTCTTGCAAAGCGACTTCCCTGGTCCGTGACCTGCAATCCATCTATGATGCCGGATATTCCCTGGTCCATGCCGTGCCGGTAGATCTTTTCCCCCAAACTGCCAACGTTGAGACAATAGCATTAATGTCAAAGGTGGGTGACTGAAGGGCGAGAAATGGCTTGAAATCAAAGGATTCTGCCATTTGGGGATAGGACCTTCGGTGAGAGAATAAGGGCGGTTTTGAAAGTTACAGATCCGGGCTGATCAATCGACGGCTTGAAGTTGAGACTACAGATTAGACATATGGGGTTGTGGCTACGGGGATATTATTACCGGGGATATCTATAGGGGTAACGGAAAAAGCGCCCTACTCAGGCGCCCTTTCCGAAAGGAGGAAAATAATGTTCTACGCTCGTATCCATTCCCCGGTGTTCAAATCCAGAAACTGCTCCAGCTTTAATTCCGATTCGAAATCGGAGCCGTACTCCCCGGCAGCCGTCTGCCAGTCAAGCTTGAAAGAAATATTGTACAGTCTCCCCGTTTTTGTCTTTTGAATCATGTCATGATCCAGAAAATACTGGATGACCTTTTTGTGTCCTTCCTCATCATCGATATTCAGATAGTAGCAGCTGACTCCCTGAAAAGGGATGATGGAGCATTTCGCTTCAGCGACGACCTTCTGTTCCACTGCTTCCCGGCACATCTTCTTGGCAAACTCCCATCCTTCTTCTCCGTGATAGAAATACATCCATTTTCCGACTTTAGATTCATCCAGCTGCGATATGTCACCAAGATGGAAAACCCATCCGCCTTTTTCAATTGTTTTCATCTTATATATCCCTCCCTCATTTCTTTATGTACTCTTTGAAAATCTCGTCCAGTCTTTCATAGGATTTATCTACGAGTTCCAAAGTATAAGCAACTCTGGCAAAATCATTGTCAGTATCATTGGTTTCTTTCAGAAACTCCTCATAGTTAGATGTGCCAAATACGGGAAGGTTATCCCATTCCTTCTTTCCCACTATATCATAGAACAAATTAGTACATTCATTTCTGACTTTTTCGGGAAGATCGAGAGCCGTGCTTCTTATTGCAAGTATTATTTCATCGTAATACAGTCCATTGTATTCGCGGTATGTAATATATTTCATGGCTTCAATCATCTTTTCTTCCGGTTTGGGAGGGTCATGGGGACCCGCGTCGCTAAAATCATATCTGACACTACATATCATTTCATTCATTTTTTTATAAAGCCTTCTGGCGGCTTTCCGCTCTGCTTTTCTAATATCGCGAGTTTCTCCCATTTCTTTTTCCTCCTCCACATATTTCAACAATTCGTCGTGCTCAAAACCAAGTGTTTTTTCAATGATATGTACTTTTTCGATATCTTTAGGGCCGTGTTTTCCATATATCCAGCCTTTTACTGTATTTTCATCTTTCCCGGTATTTTCGATAAGCCGCCTGATAGCTTCAGCCTTTTGCCCCCTTATAACCATGTTAGCAAATCTCTTTTTGAGTTTATCCTTATCAAAAACACGGATTCTATTCTTTTCATCAGGGAATGGAGTAGGCCCTCTACCTTTGCTCATAAGCTGATGCCTCCTTTTTTCGCTTTAATTGAACAGCGCGTTGTTCCTGTTAACAAACTCAAAATACCATGTGCTGATCGAAATAAAAAGATGGATATAAAAAAAAACTATTTCCTACTATTTCCACCCTAAACTGGCTATACTACCCAAATGTAATCAGAGGATAACAATAATCTGGTACCGAATAATTGACAGATTCAATGATGGCAATCTCTTAACTGTGATATGATAAAGATAGCTGGTCGAAGTTTTGCCAAAGAATTCATATCGGAGGTATCAAATGAATTTATCGGAAAAGCGGTTATGGGGGATTCATACACGAGATGATGATCTATTTTTGAATGAAGGCATCATCGCTATCGGCGGGGGTGAGGTTGAGGTTTTGTTCTCAATTGCCCCGGATTGAGAATCCTTCCGGGAAAAGATGATCGAAGCCTATTCAGACAGGCCGAAAAAGGCAATTGTTACGCAGAAAGGTTAGGTGTACCGGTTCATCCACGAAATGCATGTTGAGACGTGCGTCCTACTCGTTAAGGAATTAGCCGATGATGACGAAGTGGTGTCCATAAAGGTTGATTTGGATGGAATCGTACTTGATCAGGGCAAACACACCACGCCTGAGAAACCAACATATAGGAACATCAAGAAGTGGGTTAAAGATAATTATGGATTGAACGTTTCGAACCTTTATATCGCACAGGTGAAGAATAAGGCCGGTTTGGAAAAACGTGAAAACTATAGAATTGGATCAGGAGAGGGAAGAGTGCCGAATTGCCCGCCTGAGAAGGAGGAGGCAATCATGGATGCCTTCCGGCACTTTAGTTTAATTTGAAATAAAGAGATGATTATGACTAGGAAGACACAAGCACAGTTTGTAAAAGAAGTTTCTATTCATAACAAAGTATCTGTACTAGGTACCTATATTGATAGTAAAACAAAAGTCACGGTAAAATGCAAAAAGTGTGGTTACGTTTGGGATGCAACCCCCTATAAACTGATTTGTGGACAAGGATGCCCAAAGTGTGCTGGCAATACTAAAAAGACAAATGCGATGTTTGTTGAGCAGTGTAATAAAGTGCTTCCTTCTGTTACACTTTTGTCTGAGTATAAGAATGCTAAAACAAAAATGCACTGTATTTGTAATGACTGCGGATATGAGTGGGAGGCATTGCCAAATAATTTGTTGCGTGGACATGGCTGTTCACACTGTGCAGGCAATATCAAAAAGAGTCATTATCAGTTTATTCGAGAATTAAAATCAATTCATCCTTCAATTAGTATTATAAGCAATTATAGTACCGCTAAAGAATTCGTAAAATGTAGGTGTAATACCTGTGGATATGAGTGGGAGGCAACTCCGAATAATTTGTTGCGTGGACATGGCTGTCAGAAGTGTGGTTTTGTTGCCACGGGATTAGCTAATGCGAAAAGTGAGGAACTATTTTTAGATGAACTAAAACTAGTAAATCCATATATAGAGCCATGCGAACCATATTTAGGATCAAGCAGTAAAATTTCAGTAAAGTGTAGTATTTGTGGAAATACATGGAATCCTTTAGCGAGTAGTCTTTTAAAAGGCCATGGATGCCCACGTTGCGCAAAGACAGGCACATCATTTATGGAACAATTTATTCTTGAATCTCTTCGCTATTCTATTGGTGAATTTGCTGTACTATCACGTGACAAAGAGGTAATTGGACAAGAATTGGATATTTATATTCCATCATTACAACTAGCTGTTGAACCGGGATCGTGGATTTATCATAGGGACAAACAAGAGCGAGATTCTGAAAAAAGGAGTAGATGCCTTGAAAAAAGCATTTGCCTTGTTATCATATATGATTCATATGATCAAGAAAAGATTCCGTTCGATAGGGATTGTCTAGTGTTTCCTTTTGATTTAGGAGCAGAGCCAAGCCATACTACTCTAAAAACAATTGTTATTCCTTTTTTACTTAACAAGATTGGAATAGAAAAAGAGTTTTCAGACGCAGATTGGGCGATAATCGAAAAAAAAGCTGTTAGATATTCGATGTCAATATCAAATGATGATTTTTTAGAGAGACTTAAGGCTATCAATGCAAATATTCAACTCATTGGTGAGTATAAAGGAGCAGACCAAAAAATAGAATGTACATGCACTATATGTGGTTATAAGTGGGCTCCCTTTGCTTCAAGTTTGCTAAAAGGGCATGGATGCCCAAGGTGTTCAGGAAAAGCGAAATATACACAGAAGGAGTTTTGCCAAAAGATTGCTTTAATAAATCCTAATATTGAAGTCTTAGGAAAATACCAAAACACTAAAAGTCATATTAGATGTAGATGTAAAATTTGTGGAAATATTTGGTCTCCTCAAGCAGGGAGTCTATTATCAGGGAAAAAATGTCCTAAATGTGTTGGGGGTGTAAAATACACAAAAGAAGAGTTTTGTCAAAAACTTTTGCTCGTTAATCCTAACATAGAAGTACTTGGTGAATATCACGGATCTAAAAAACCAATTGAGTGCAAGTGTATAATTTGCGGGAATATTTGGTCCCCTAAGCCTGAGAAGCTTCTTTCTGGAAGGGGATGCCCAATTTGTGCACGAAGAAGACCACACCGTTCTGGTAATAAAGATAAATAAAAGAAAAACTGTCCGGAACGAACATTTGGCATGAGAATATCGAAACATGTATAGTTCAGATTCCCGGTCAACTATGATACAGAGGATAGTGAATAGTGGTTAATCAATGAAAACGATGTTGAGACTGTAGTTCTTCTGTCATGTAAAGACGTATAACAGGGCTCAGAAAGCCTGCCATGAAAATTGAGAACGGATCTACGGTGATCGAGATCAGAGCAGAGTATGAAAAATATGTTCCTATTTTGAATGTGATTACTTCTGTAACCGGTTATGATATGGATCTTACCCAGCTTCAGGGAACAGAGTTTTATGAGTTGCGTGAGCAGGAACTGGATCAGCGTATTGAAAAACAGAGACTTTCAGAGACAGAGAAGGAATTCTGGCGAAGCCAGGAGGAGCAGGTTTCCAAACCCTTTGTATATCATTATCACAGCGGACCTGCGAACCTGCTAAAATCTTTTCAGGCACTTGGTTTCTTTATCCTACTGCTATCTGCTGTCGGACTGTCAGGAGTTTATGCAAGAGAAACGGCAGATAATATGAACCAGCTTCTGCTGTGTAGTCGTTATGGAAAGAAAGAACTTTTTTTGATCAAATTTGTGGCCGGACTCACATGGATTTTGGCTGTTGCATTGTTTTTGGCTCTTGCTATTTTCATTCCTTTTTACTTTGTTTACGGGATGGAAGGGATGGGAGAAATGCTGCAGCTGATGAAGCCCTTGTCCATGCTGCCTTACGCAGGACATCTTCGCTTTTACATGCGCATGCGATAGTGCGATATATAAATGTTCGTATAATATAAGTTATACGAATAAACGAAAAAATATTCAGTAAAATAGATGGTTTCGGACAATTTTATTTATTCGTATATTTTTTCGCGTTTTTTCACCTGACCGTGACCGTACATTCATTTGTAACACCACCGGTAGATGTTGATATAATGGCTGTACCGGCAGATATACCGGTTACATTACCTGAACTGTCAACAGTTGCGATCTTTTCATCTGAAGATTTCCAGACAGTATTTTTAAGCTTTGTGTTTTTGAGACCCACTTTAACCTTTTTGTTTACTTTGACTGTAAGAGACTTCTTTTTGATCGCAGGAGGTTTTACTGTTATTTCACATGAATATCCAACTTTTTCAACAGAACCCGTGATTTTCGCCGTTCCTGCTGTAAGCGTCGTAACCTTACCTGTACTATCTACAACAGCTTTATCAAGATCTGATGATGACCATTCCGGAGTAAGTTTTGTATTATTGAGTTTTAACTTAAGGGTAGCTCCTGTCAGTAAAGTGGCTTTTTTCTTGTTGATAACAGGCGGGACTACTTTGACTGTAAACGAATACTTCGCTGCCTGTTTACCGGTTCCATAAACCGCTGTTATTCTGGCGGCTCCCTTACCAACAGTCTTAATCAGGCCATTATCTTTATTTATCGTAGCCACTTTGGTATTTGAAACCATCCATGATGTCGGAGCAATCGTACTGTCTTTAATATTTCCAGCCCCGTCTATCACTGCTCCGGGCTTTGTTGCTGTTATCGTCTTTTTCGTGAAAGCAGGCTTCTCAATATGGATTTTTACAGTATTTTCGGTATCAGCAACCCATTTCTTGTCTGATTTGGTATATCCCGTAACGGTCACATCTCCGGATTTCTTAGCTGTCAAGATACCTTTGTTTGTAATTGAAGCGTATCCTTTTGGCGCGACCGTATATTTCCCATAGGATTTTCCAAAATATGATGTTACATCTATCTTCTCCTTAATAACTATGCCTGTTCCTGTAAGCAGAGTGGGCTTAATATCCTCTTCTCCGTCCTCGGGTTCATCTGGATCGGAAGGAGTAGGAGCCGGATCAGGATTAACAGGTGAGGGAGTTGGTTCCCCACCGCCAGATATATCATTCTCCGTTCCGTCTGTTTTGACCTCTTTTACAGGATTGCCTGCGGAATCTGTAACGAATAATTCTAAATTAGATACGTCTGATAGATCATTGATTTGGCATTTAAAACTCTTTCCGTCGTATAATACAATATCGTTATACTCCTTTTCAGAGATTGTTTCCCCTGAAGAAATATCGTAAGAATTTACAGCATAATCCATATTTCCTATGCCCGTACCTGTAAATTGAATGATATATTCTGTGTTTGAAACCGAATAGATATACTTCTCTTCTCCATCAGTTAAAACCAAAACATCACCGTCACCAGAATAGGTTACGGAATTTCCTTCCGTTCTCGCTATTTCTGTATTGTCCGATTTTCGCATTACGACAATATCTACAGGACAATGGATAGAAACATATTTCCCATCTCTTTGGGCGCTAAGTTTATCCCCTTCCATCAGACATCTTAAATATGTTTCCGTGACGTGATGTTTTAAAGTATCAAGTTTCTCCCAAAAAGAGAAGTCAAGATTTCCATATGTGATATCAGTCCCAACTCTTTTATAACCCCACGGTACTGTAGGAATTGCATCTCTTTCATGAATTATATTGAACACATTGGTATATTTGCCTTTTTCATCGCCCTCTTTTATGTTTTGACCGTCTTGAGTATCGTAATTTGGCGATGCATAAGTATAAACAAAAGTCTGTTTTCTGTCATAGCCGTTGATATATGTTTTCCGAGCTACTTGTCCTGCAACAGCCCCTCCGAGACTGTGCCCCGTTACAAAAAGAATAATGTCTTTTTTATCATAATCACTGTAAAGGTCAGAAATATATTCACTTAACTGATTATACGAATAATTACCGGCATTCAAAAATCCATTAAAAACAGAAAAGACATCTGTTTTGACATCAAAAATATTTGATGTTCCCCTTGATACTACTGCTATTATTACTTTATTTTTCCCGTTGAATACAACCTCTTTAGAGCCTATACTCAACCCCGGTGTATCTAAACCAGTATAGAAAGAATGTTTTATATCGGTGAAACCTAAATCTTTTAGGGCATCTTCAGAATCCGAATATGACTGTTCTATTTTTTCGCTCAATAATAGTCCTGCATAGGCAAGGTTGTTATTATATGTTGACGAATTTTTCTTAAAATGATCCAAACCCCATAATATATTCACATTAGTACCAGATATGTTGATGGTTTTACTAACGATAGCATTCTCGTTCCATTCCCACTTGGCATAAAGGGTAATATCACTCGTAACTGGTGTGGAAAAATCATAAGCGTTTTCGAGGCTTTCATCATACCATCCGATGAAAGAATAATTATCTTTTTCGGGAGAACTTGGTTTTGCCAGTGATTTGCCATCAATTACCCTTTTATCTGATATAGGTGTACCGCCATTAGTATTAAAAGAAACTGTATGTTTTATGATGGTTTCGTCACTTAAATAATTGTAATGCCAGTGGGCAGAACATATATATTTATTAGAGCCATAAATATTATCTATTTCTAAATTCTGTTTATCTTCCTCTGTTCCCTCATAATAAACATCTGTAAGACATTTACAATCACAAAAAGAATACTGTAATATTTTTTTAAGAGTTACAGGAATAACAACAGATGATAAATTATCATAATCTGAAATTATACCTACACGATCCCATCCACCTATAACCGTCACAGAGTCAGGGATAACCGTCGATGAGCAAGCTACTATCATTCGGTTTATATCAGTTTCTATAATAGCATTACAGTTTTTTCTGCTATCATATACTTCATTGTTTTCGTCTACTTCTATTTTCTTTATTTTCTGACAATTAATGATTATATTTGTCCCTAATTTTTCTACATTTTTAGGAACATATAATCTCTCAAGTGAAGTGCCAGAAAATGCACGATTTCCTATTTTTTTCAGGTTGTCAGGTAAAACTATACCCTCTAATTTTGAACATCCACAAAAAGCAGCTTCTCTTATCTCTATAACATTGTCGGGTATTACAATAGAACTCAAACTTGAACAGCCACAAAATGCAAATTCATCAATCACTGTAACGCTATCAGGAATAGAAAAATTAGTCAGGCTCTTGCACCATTGAAATAATCCATATGGTATTTTTTCAGGAGAAGATTTTATAACAACTGATGTAAGATTATCACAGGAAGAAAAAACAGAACTGCCTATTTCTTTTACACCGGATGGGATTATGATTGAATTAAGACTATCACAATTTTCAAAGGCTGCCGTTCCTATTTTTTCTACATTATCAGGAATAACGAAGGCTTTCAATTTGTTGCATTCCGAAAATGACGAGTTTTCGATAAGTCTTATACTATTTGGAACGGTAATACTTGTAATCCCTGATTCTAAAAAAGCTGCTCCACCTATAACTTCTACACCGTTTGGTATTACGATTTCATTAAGATTTTTGCAGTCATAAAATGCGTTTAATCCGATTGTTTTAATGTCTGATGGGATGACTGTGCCTTTGCATCCTTTGTATAAAGTATTACTGTCAGTCTCAATTATAGCATTACAGTTGTTACGACTATCGAATTTTGGATTATTATCGCTTACAATGATGCGTGAAAGATTCCTGCAATTATAAAATATGTCATTATCAATTTCAGTAACGGTATCCGGTATATGAAATTCTTCTAAATTCGTGCAGTGCGAAAATGCACCGGATAAGATATTTGTCACACCACTTTCAATTATTATTGTTTTAATTTTAGGGCGATCAAAATACCACGGAGCTGCTTTTGATATATCTGTACTAATATTGTTTGCTATGCCGAGGTATTCTTTCATTTTCCCCTGCCCGCTTATTACAAGTCGTCCGTCGTCATATAAAACCCAAGTCAAATTATCGCCCTGAGCGCCACATTCCCCAGAATTGATTATTTCCCCCACACAGGGTTCTATTTCGTTCCCGTTTGTTGAAATAGCACTATTTTCAGTTACAAAATCAGTGGAAACGTTTTCAGCCGTATCCTCGGGCATAATATCAGATGATATGCTTGATGAATCGGTGAACTCATCGGCATAAGTATAAGGATTAAATATACCGTTTACTACGAAGGACAGAGCCAAGAATACAACAAAGATTATAGTCTTTATTCTAAAATTGCACATTACTATTTCACTCCCAAAATATCTGCTTGGTTATCCAAAAATGTATATCATACCTCAAATTTATAGTATCACAAGGCATAATCAACAACAAGTTTTTATGATGGTTAGAATATCGGAGTGAATTCAGTTGGATTTAGCAGAAAAATATGGGTAAACCTCTCATGAGTTTTTCGTAATGGAGATGTCTTTACAGATACTTGATACCGAACCTATGGATACGCCTTCCATTTCAGATATTTCTTTGACCGTCCATCCTTTTCTGCGATATGCCCGGATCCTTTTTTTCTGGTCATCAGGGATCGGTTTCCGACCCATGACCGTTTCTTTAGGCGCTAAAGGATCTCTCCCGGCGAGAAGATCCTTGAAATGTTCAATAATGACATCTTTTGCTACAATTTTACTTTCAAGGTCAATTATCTTCTTTTCCATATCCCGAATGTCCTTGTAATCCTGCTTATATATCCGGGTGATCCCTTCCCAATACTCTGCTCCGTGTTCAGCACACAACTCTACATTGTCTTCCCGGATCTTCTTTATTTCCTCTATCAGTCTTCTGTCCTGCCTTATTCCCGTCTCGATATGCTGTTCTGCGAGGCTCTCAGATAATTTCAGCGCATGTATTTCCTGCTTCATACGCTTATATTCGGGCGAAGACTCAAAATCTGTATTTGATTGTTGCTGTAGATGGTTTATCAGAGCATAGGCTTCCGATAATTCTTCCCGTAATATATGTGCTTCATCCTGCCTTGACATAATTACCTCATAAGTGCGCTTATACTCTCGGTCATATGTTGGGGGTGTATATAGTAATTTACCTTTTGGCAGCAGTCCTTTTTGCCGCTGTGACCATGTTGTTGTCTGTGATTACACAGAATCAGCTTGCCGTGACTTGCGGAATGTTGGGATATCTGTTAATTGACCTGTTTGCAGAATTTCCGGATCGCTTTGGTGTAATACAGAAGATATGGCTTCTCCGGCCAAATGCGGTTCTGATGAATACAGGATTCTCCAACTATCGTCTGGTACATTTGGCAGGTAGATTGTTTCTGAACTATCAGGCTGCCCCGGTCATTTATGCTGTGATCAGCATTACGGCTCTATTGATTAGAAGAAGGAAATACCGTAGGCTTCAAGTAGGGAATTGATGCCCACATAAGTAGAACTCTCAGTAAGTCATAAATAAAGGGATTACTTATGAATTCAAATGTGGCATTGAGACAGAAGTACAGAAGTAAAGAGCGCCATCACGCAGCGCTCCTTCGGAGGCACCTTTTGTTCTGGTTGAGAGATGGGAAAAGACATGCTACTCCAAATAGTCTATTAAGAAGGTTAAAAAGCCAAAAGTGTGATAAATAACACTACAGACAATGCGTCACATCATCTTCCGACGAGTAGACTAGATGATCATAAATTCGAAATAGTTGTGGGTTTGGTTTGCGCTCTGAGCAGGCTCCAATTCATGTTAATACGATAAAAAAGAATGAGTACATAAGGGGCTGTCGCAACTATTCTCTTAGTGCGACAGCCCCCTAACTGTTTTACTCGAAGAAGGAGAGGATCGTATCAAGAAGCTCCTCGGAATGCTCCTTCAGTACTCCAAGGTAGTAAGCATCGTTTCTGGTGTGATTAGCCTTGAACTCTACAGTCTCGGCTCCCTCGAAGATCATCTTTGTGAAGATGTCCTTAAGATTCTCCTGAATCTTTGCGGAGCGGGACTTCTCCACATGCATCGCCTCCATAAAATCCTTGCCGGAAAGTCCTGTGAGCTTGAAATACATACCAGTCGCCAGGCTGGGAGCCTCGTCAATGAGCCTCTGGGCAGCCTTCAGGGCATTGTCCTTTCCGACGGCTATGCTCTCAGGGGTAATGTCGGTGCTACGCTCGATGCCGTACGCATCCTTGGCTGCATCGCTTGAAACAGTGTGAGCCTGTGGGAAATGCCTGAGCTGGTCGTTCTGCCAGGAGTTATACTGCTTGCGGTAGATGGCCGCCTGGCTTTCGGGCACGGCTCTGAGGACGGCACGTGTGCTCATGGCAGTTCCGGGGATCGGAAGTGAGATGACGCACTTCTTGTTGCGGACATTGCACTTGATGTCCAGGTCATCGGGGACTGTGGGAACCATCACATATCCTTCGGGAACGGGCTCCCCATTGTAGTTCAATAACTGCTCAACTTTTTTCTTTTTCATGAGCTTTCTCCTTTCAGTGAAATCAGTGACTGTTCGTTCTGACCCGACTGGAGAAAGTCATGAAAAAAGCTGGTTTTTTGAGTACACAAAGCCAACCGTTCAGAATTACTCCGACGGGTCGGCTGGAATCACCTAATTAACCAGCTGATGCGATATGACCCTCATGGCTTTGCGATTAGGTTTTCTGTGACCGGGAGCGACCCGGCGCACCACAAAGCCGAGGGTGTTTGTATGATGTGAATCTATGAACTATCCATATGGCACGGCCTCCTTGTCCGAACGTGACTTATTTCTATTCCTGCGGGTTACAGGAACTGTTCCCATTACTTAATATCCACCAACAACATTTCATTAAACTGATTAGATAAAAAAGACGGCCGTGAAGAACCCGTTTTCTCCGCTTTAGGAGATTGGGTTCCGCACAGCCGTCAGAGCGTTCGGGCGGATAGGCTTATCAGTTGTTATGCAGCGGGCAGTAACTCGTGCCTGACATTTAGTGTCCCGTCCGGGTTTGCAGTGATATATGTCACGCATCCGTCCCGGACGATGGATATGATTTTCCGATCAGTGCTGATATCGCACTTACGGTGATGGTTGAGGTCTTGTACTGGCTCATATTCCATAAATTATCCCTCCTTTCATTTCAATATGTCGGATTTACAGTGCGAATCTGACATCGAGTAGAAATATGCATGTGTAATTTGATATTCAATGACGGAATTCACACCTTTTTATGGAAAGAGCATAACACCGATATCACACTTTGTCAATTCCATAATAGTAATATATTTTGGAAACAAGAAAGATATTAATCAAGCGAATCATGAACGAATGACGAAATTAGCTTGTCAAAATGGAATTTATCGAGTATTATTATGTCATATTGGAGGTGACATATGAGCGATATTAAGATAAACCGAAAAGAGTTACGCCCTGGTTTCTGGGAATTTGATTATACGAAGAACGGGAAAAGGGTGCGGAAAAAACTCGAATGTACGCATAAGCAGGCTGATCTGCTGGTGACTCTCCTCAACGAGGTGATTAACAGAGATACGGATGAGGAGCAGATTTCCTTCATCATTGATGCCGAAAATTTGTATGCAAGAGACAGGTTATTCCTACGGGATGCCATCTATGGCCTTGCATTTAGTAACTCCACCCTGGAAGACACTCCGGCGGAAACGCGCAGGGCTTTCATGAGAGAGTTTCTTCCCATAGAGGATGATGACATGGTGGTTAGCCTTCTCGGAAAGGCCGGAGTCGGAAAATCCACCATAATACAGAAGATGTCCGCGCTGTATGGGTCAGAAATAAAAATACCATTTACGGACTCGTCCAGAACGACAACCTATACAGCGGATTACCGTTTTGTGAAAGAAAAGCCGGAATACAGGTTCATCGCCACCTTAAGGCCGATTGAAGAAATAGATGTGAGCATTCAGGAGAGCATAGACCGTGCGGTAGGGAGATACTTTGAGGGAAAGATAAAGGAAGAGGACATCGACAAACTCCATGATGGTGTGCTGCGGTCTTTTGTGAGGGACTCAAAGAACCTGTTTGACCTTCGGTATTCCATTGGACGGTACAGGAGGCATAGCAAGAACGGTGAGGACTTAGAAATAAGATCCCAGTGTGTTTATGATTGGGAAGATATCTATGGGATGATCCGTGGGATGTGCGATGACATCTTAGGGGAGGAGTTTGGAGACGATCTCATATTCTACAATAACAAATTCTCTGAAATAATGAGGGATGAGGCTTCCTCCAAAGAGGTACATAAACGTTACAATGACCTGATGGATTTCATACACCACCTCATTGAAAAAAGTGAGAAGGCTATAAAGGCAAAATATAAGAACAGCCCGGCGTTTGAAGAACTGGTCTTTGATGATGAGAATTCATGCATCTATGGCAAGATAAAGAATATGGAGAGCAGCGACACCAGGAACTTCCTTCAAACGCTGACAGCAAAAGAAGCGGAGCATTGGGGTGATTCGCTCCTGATCAGAATAGAACACCTGCGGATAGAGATCCCTTACCACCAGGCGGTAAAACTACCGAGGGAAGACTTCACCTTTGTCATGTGCGATTCGATAGGTATTGCCCATAATAAAAATGAGACGGGAGGCTTTGAAGACAGCACGAACCTCGGGCTTGATGGAGTGGATGCCATTCTCCTTGTAGATGACTCAAGGCTCAATGGTGATAATAACTTCACTACCATCTTTGAACACATCGTTTCCCGCGTGGAGCCAGCAAAGATCTTTTATGCCTACACCTTCTTCGATGATTTTACGAAAGAGGATCTCGAGGACGATGAGGATAAGATTGAATATTTGATAGATAACACGAAGGCGGCTATTACGAATTCCATGCAGGGTAACCTGTTCAATGAGCGAAAATACCAAATCCTTACCTCAAGGCTGAATGATAGTGAGTCATTCTTTCTGGCGGGGCTGATGGATGCAGAGCGGTTCGATAGCCTTAACAGCATGCTCCAGGTGCTGGCGGAGTACAAGCTTACCAAGAATGGTGCCCTCGACCATTATCTGACAGGAAGCCCTATCGTGGATTACGACTATAAGAAGATCCCCCTGCTGTATCAGATGGCAGTCACAGATTATTATGGGCAGCAGGACGACATCTATGACAAGAATCCTCCGCACTTCAAGACCACGGAGGCACTCACACGCAGACTGGGAGCCGGTCAGTCTTATTTCGACGGGGCAAGGCTGCTGAAGCCAGTCGATGACTTTTATAATTGTGTGATAACAACACTTTCTCCATATATCGACCACCCGGAGGTCATCAATTTCGCTTGCACAGAAGACGGCAATATGGAGGAAGTGACAGAGCATATCCTTGGTAAGATCAGAACGCAGGTCACGGAGAAATTGAGGAAGTATGTAAATGACAGATTCCTGTCTGAAAAAGCGAAGGATGTCTGGAGCGCACTTTATCTGGAAAAAGGTGTCGGCACAGATCTTAGAAGACGTCAGGGGATACTCCGGGAAGAGAAATATCTGGGATCGAATGTTGACGAATACCTGCGTTCTACCAGAGCCGAAGACCCGGAAAAGAATGCCGAGCATATGATCAACATAATAGAAAGAGTGATAAGGGATGCAGTAGAATATGTGACAGATGACGAGAACAGTAGTGAGGCAAAGCCCCTATTTGAAACAGGACACAGAAAAAGAATAATGTAGTGAAAACCGCCGAGGAGTAAGTCCCCGGCGGTATTTTTAATCCTTCTTATAGAACTGTGTCTCAAAGCCGTCCGCCCGAAGCTCAAGCCCGCTGATCCAATCAGGCGTCCTGCCCATCTGCTCACAGAGGACTTCGAGGGATGTGCCCGGTCTGCACTCAATGATAAGCTCATCATGGACATGCCCCACGATGGAGCAATGGGAGAGCGTCTGCATGGCATTGCAGAGAATGTCCCTGCTGATAGCCTGCACGATGTTCTCCACAAACTTGGGACCATAGCTTTCAATGCGCTCCCATTTCTTTTCCGGGCCGATGCCCTCGTATGTGACGGATTCTCCGCCGAACTGATTCTCGCTGATCTTAGGCTTCACATAGGTGAGCTCCCTACCGGAAGGGAGGGTGATGAAGAGCATGCCGCTCTCCCAGCGGAAGCGGATGCCGTGTGTCTTTGTAGCCCTCCGCTCCTTGATGGCGGTCTTTACGGCATCGTCAACATCCCACCACAGCTGTACGATATGAGGGGATGCGGCCCGCCAGGCATTGACCAGGGGCTGAAGCTCGTCCTCTGTAAGACCCATATCCAAGGCACCCATAGATTTAAGTGCGCCGACAGACCCGCCGTACCCGAGGGCAAGCTCGGCAATCTTGCCTTTCTGCCGGAGGTGCGAGTTCTCCCCGTGCTTTTCCACCCTGCAGTGGAACATCATGGATGCTGACTGGCAGTAGATGTCCCTCCCGTCATGGAAGGTGTCGATGCGCCACTGCTCCCCTGCAAGGAACGCTATCACTCTGGCTTCGATCGACGAGAAATCCGCTACAGCCAGCTTGTATCCGGGTCTCGGGATAAAGGCTGTACGGATGAGCTGGGAGAGGGCATCGGGTACATCATCATATAACATATTCATGAAATCGTAGTCCCCGGATTTAACGATCTCCCGTGCGCATTCGAGGTCGGGCATATGGTTCTGGGGGAGGTTCTGCAGCTGAATTATCCTCCCGGCCCACCTTCCGCTGCGGTTGGCTCCGTAAAACTGAAACATTCCCCGGGCACGCCCGTCAGCGCATACAGCATTCTCCATAGCCTGATACTTCTTTACCGAGGACTTGGCAAGCTGCTGACGGAGCTTAAGCACATCCGCTACATCAGACGGAACCGACTCAAGCAGCTCCTTTACGGCTTTCTTATCGAGAGACTCTGTTTCGACACCCTTCATAGCAAGCCAGTCCTTCATCTGTGATACCGAGTTTGGATTATCCAGTTCTGTCTTATCCTTCATAGTAGCCATGAGACGAGCCTTGCTGAAGGCATCGAAGGTTATCGCATTTTTTACGACACTCATATCGATGAGGATGCCTCTGTCGTTAATCTCCTGGTCGATCCTGTACTCCTCCCACACAAAGTCGGGGACGGGGAAACGGGAGAGCTTCTTCTGTATCGCCATCTCAACTTCCACATCGCGGATATTGTAGGCTTTGAAGGTTTCCCACTTTTCCGGGGCATCACTCGGAAGGTTCCATGTACGGCCACCGTTGCTCTTGGTGGGCTTGCACGGCACACAGAAGTACCGGATCAGGTCTTTGCCTTCCTTCATCTTCTGCTGTTCAAGACCGAGGACAGCCCCCACGCCTTCAAGGGATAACGGAAGTCCAAGGTAGGCTGCCCAGATCATGCTGCACCTCCAAGACGAGGGGTCGAGGTAGTTCCCGACGGTATCTTCAGGGGTGCTGTAGGATGAGAAGAGTTCCGGGTAGTTGCGCTTAAGCCACACAGACAGGAATATCCTCTCAAAGGCGGCATTGAACGCCCACTTGATGACGGAATCGTCCACGAGGGCTTTTAAGACATCGTCGGGGATCTTCTCCCCGGCGGTAAGGTCGACCTGCTGCACGGGGCCGTCATTTATGGAATATCCGAACAGGGTCAGGTCTGCCTCAAGGCCTTCGCTGTATTTATAAACGCCGTATTTGATAGGTATCTCGGACCTGCATTCGATATCTATGCTCATTTTTTCGATTTTCATAGTGGATACCGCCTTTGTGAAAAAAGTGGGGAGGCGGAGACTAAGCCCGCCACCCCGGATAAGAAAGGAGTTAGTTATGAAAGATAATCGTCATCATCATCGGTGCAGTCCGCAAAGTCATCCTCTGCCCTGGTCTTGCCGCCGAGGGGCTCCCCGTCATTGATCTTCTGCAGGTTGTTGAGCCCTGCCGCGATGCCCCTGGATCCGTTCGTGTTGTACGGATACATATTGATGGAAGCGCGGCCGTAAACTCCGCTGTACACCTCGGAACGGTTGAGGATGGGATTGCAGTCCGCATCCACGATGCCGGGTGCCGTCGAGCTGTTCGCATTCAGGAAATAGCTGTCGGCGTATGCCGGATCATCGGGCCTCTCCAGGTCTCCGTCACGGAGCGGGGTCTTGATCGCCGTAAGCGGGGGGACGGACTTTCCGTTGCCCTTCAGCTTCGACTCGCCCTCCTTGTAGGCCGCCTCGATAGCCCTGTTAATGGCGTCAACCGTCTTCTTATCAGACTTCGGGATGATGAGGCTTACCGAAAACTTCGGCGTGCCCCCGTTGATGCTCTTTGCCTCCCATGCATTGAGATAGCTCCACCGTGTTCTGGGTCCGGTGATGACCCTTGTTGCATCCTTTAACTTCATAGTGTTATTCCTCCAAATTTTTGAAATCGTCTGTTGCTGTGTTCATGGCCGGGCGCTTATCGCTCTCCGGCACAAGTGCTGGTTTCCCCGGGGGCTTTGTGATAAGCCCGTCCAGTAATTCCGTGAACCGCTTCTTTCCCAGGAGTGAGGTCATGGCGGTGATGCCTAAGACCTTCTTCTCATAAGGGTCATACCCTGCCTTTGTGACCGCGTCCGCGACTGCGGCCTCATCGGCATACCTGCGATTCGACCTGCCCTCCACGACCTTGAAGCCTTCGTACTTCGTGCCGCTCAGAGCCTGCTGCAGGGCATATTCCTTTACATCATTCCCCCAGGATACGAGGCCGTCGACCTTGGTCAGGATCTCCGCGATCTCGGCATCCGTCAGGGTGTCGGCGTGTGCAAATTCGTACTTCGCCAGCTCAAGGTTCTGCTCTGCCCTTTCCCGGCATACAGCCTTGACCCTGCAGAACTGGCAGTGGTCGCCTGCATGGAACTCTCCCTCCCCCCTGATGGCTAACTTCGCTGTCGGGACAAGGACTTCGTCCGCCCATTTCAGGAGTTCATCCTTGCTCATCGTGAAGGTCGAGATGTTATCACGGCGGGGCTGGAAGATGGTCATCTTCACTGTGTTTATGTCATAAATCCCATCGTATAAATCCAGCGCTCCCAGTCCGTATATCATCATCTGCGAATTCCGGTCAGCCTCGACCAGGACTCCGAGCCCGTATTTGAAGTCGACCACATGGATCACGTCATCGGCTATGATGAGGGCGTCGCCCGTTCCGAATCCCCCGTCTACCCATCTGGAGTAGTCGAGCCTCTGCTCCACCAAAACGGCCGGATCCTTGCAGTGCTCCTTTGCCTCCGCATATGCCTCCATGACGAAGGCGCAGTAGTCGTCGGTGCATCTGTCCATCTCGGCATCAAAGTAGGTGAGGTCTTCGGTCGGATCGGGAGAGTCCCGCCCCAGGGCCTTCAGCACTTTGTGCTCCGCCAGGGCATGGGCGTCAGTGCCTTCCGCAGCATCGGGTCCCGCTCGGTCCATCATATCGGCGCACTTCTTTGCCGAGGGCGGGCAGGCAAGCCACCTCTTGCTTGAGGAGGCGGATAAAAACGAGTGCTTACGCATTTCCGATCACCTCCAGCTCCGCGACAAGGTCAGGGTACCTGTCCTCCGGGATATCCTTTAAGGATCCCCCGTCCGCATACTTCTTTACGAGTTCCTTGACCTGCGCCTTGTGCCTGCCGTCATCGGCGGCAGCCTTTGCCGAAAGAAGCTTGCGCACCTGTTCCTTTGAATAGGAAGGGCTGCCATCCTCTGCGGGAGCCTCCGCCCCTGCCTTCTCCGGCGACTGTGCCTTCCCCGCCTTGGGGGCATCCTCCGAAGAGAAATACTTCCTTACCGCCTCTGCGGTGCCTGCCAGCTTCCGTCCGCATTCTGCCAGCTCATCCAGCAGAATCAATAAATCGCCTGTCTTGCTCATACAATCGCTCCTCCATTTAAGATCATTTCTCCGACAGCCACATCGTGCTTGCTGATCGTGGCGGTGTAAGGCCTGGAAGGCCCGAAGCCTCCGGGGTGGAAGTGGGGGAGCACCGTCCCTACAAGGAAGGCGGGGTATTCCGCCGTGATCTTTACGGGGACTGTCAGCCCGTCCCACGGATACACATCCGCGCCGCTTCTTTCTGACTTTGCCTTAACCGTCTGTCCGGTTATTCCGTAGTGTTTCCGCATTCTTCATCTCCTTCCGCCGTCCCGTTTTCCGACAGCTTCTTTGCCAGCCGTTTCGCTACCACGCTTATGGCGATCAGCGTTTCACAGAGTTCTTCTTTTGTGCCTTCCGTGGCTTCCGTATTAAATTCCTTTTCCATGTCTTCCTCCTTTCATCAGCTATGTAGGCGGGAGGGGGAAATTTCCGCTTTTTGAAAAAATTTTTTTCTGAAGTCCCGGTTTCCCGTCTTCCCTCTTCAGCGGCTATGTATACCGGAAGGCCTGATTTCCGCTTTTTCGGAAAAAAAATTTTAAGGCGGGGGCCGGGCGGCGTCCGCTTATAAAAAGGAAGCGATCCGAAAAATAAAAATTTTTCCGGGGAAAAAGCGGAAAAAACACGGATTCACATACATAGCTCCCGAGAGGGGATGGACCCTCGCCAGAACGGGAAAGGAGACTGTGTATGAAAACAGGATGCAGGGACGGGCCGGTGGTATACATCGCATCGGCATTCTCGGGGGATGTCCCGGGGAACACGAAGAAGACAATTGAATACAGCAGGTTTGCGGTACAGCAGGGAGCGAATCCGATAAACCCGATCCTGAATCTGCTCGGAGTGCTGGATGAGGCAGATGCCAGGAGGACAGCGATGGAGATCGATCTTTCCATATTAGGAAGGGCGGACGAGCTGTGGGTCTTCGGAATACCGACAGCCGGGATGAAGGAAGAGATGGCCGAAGCCGTAAAGAGAGGAATCAGTATCAGATATTTCAAGGATAAGGACGGGCGGCAGGCACCGCCCGGCGGAGGTTGAATATGAAGCTGAACATTTATACAGCCGACTGCGTCGGCAATAAAAAGAACTGCCTCTACCCCAACAGGGCGGAGGCAACGAGTGCGGAGGAGCTGGCGGAAGCCCTGGCATATGACCACACCTGCGGACAGTTCAAGGGGAATTACCGCAGCACCGCCAATTTCGAAGGCTCGGATCTGATCGTGATGGATTTTGACAATGACGGGTCTGACGATCCGGCGGACTGGCATACGCTGCAGGGTGTGGCGGATGAGATGCGGGACATCTCGGTCGCGGTCGCGCCCAGCCGGCACAACATGATCCCCAAGGACGGGAGGGATCCCAGGCCGAAAGGCCACGCATACTTTCCTATAGAATACACGGACGACCCGGAAAAGTATGCGGCCATCAAAAGGGGGATCCAGAAGAAGTTCCCGTTCTTTGATGACAACGCCATGGATGCGGCAAGGTTCATCTACGGGGCGGACGTTGACCCGGCTGACATCATCTGGCAGGAAGGCTGGATGAACATCGACGAGGATGTGGAGCCCGACTATGGCGAAGATGAGGAACAGCCGGACACGAAGGGCGTCATCCCTAACGGGAGCCGCAACAAGACGCTGTCCAGATTCGCGGGCAGGATCTTAAAGAAGCTCGGGGAGTGCGATAAGGCACATGAGGTGTTCCTGCAGGAGGCTGAAAAGTGCGAGACTCCCCTGCCGGATGATGAGCTTAAGACCATCTGGTATTCGGCGCTCAGGTTTTACCGCAACAAGGTGAGCCGGCAGGACGGATACGTCCCGCCCGACCAGTACAACAACGACTTCGCCGGAGAGCCCGGGTCCATGAAGCCCGACGACTTCTCGGATATCGGCGAGGCGAAGGTGCTGGTAAAGGAGTACGGGGGCGAGCTGAAATATGCGGACGCCACGGACTATCTCCGCTATGACGGGGACTGCTGGAGGGAGGACAGGCAGATGGCGGTGGGAGCCGCGGAGGAGTTCCTCGACCTGCAGCTTGCGGATGCGGAGATGGCGGCGGAGTCGGCAAAGGAGGCGCTCCTGTCAGCCGGGGTCAGCCGGGATGCGGTATCGGCGGGAGGCAGGAAGCTTGAAAAGGAGATCACGAAAGACCTGGCCGTGCCCTACTTCAGATACCTCGGCAGCCTTGCATACCTGGCATTCGTCAGGAAGCGCAGGGACTACAAATACATCGTATCCATGATGAATGCGGCAAAGCCGATGGTGCTTTTAAGCGTGAACGACCTTGACAGGGATGGGAACCTCCTGAATACGCCGGAGGGGACATACGACCTGTCGGAGGGGACGGCGGGGCTGCGGCCCCACAGCCCGGATGACTACATCACGAAGATCACGGAGTGCTCCGTGTCGGATGACGGAATGGACATCTGGCTTGCGGCGCTGGACCTGTTCTTCTGCGGCGATCAGGAACTGATCAGTTACGTGCAGGAGGAGGTCGGGACGGCCGCGGTCGGAAAGGTATACCAGGAGCACCTCATCATGGCATACGGCGACGGGGCAAACGGCAAGTCGACCTTCTGGAACGCGCTGTTCCGGGTGCTGGGAAACTATGCCGGCAAGATGAGCGCCGAGGCGCTCACCATGAACTGCAAGAGGAACGTGAAGCCCGAGATGGCGGAGCTTAAGGGCAAGAGGCTCATCATTGCATCGGAGATGGAGGAAGGCATGAGGCTTAATACGGCCGTGGTGAAGCAGCTTTGCAGCACGGACGAGATTTTTGCGGAAAAGAAGTACAAGGCGCCGTTCTACTTCGTGCCGTCGCATACCCTGGTGCTGTATACGAACCACCTCCCCAGGATCGGGGCGAACGATGACGGCATCTGGCGCAGGCTGGTGGTGATCCCCTTCAATGCGAAGATCACAGGTTCATCCGACATCAAGAACTATGCGGATTACCTGGTAGAGAACGCAGGCGGGGCGATCCTTAGGTGGATCATCGAGGGCGCACAGAAGGCTATACAGAAGGAGTTCAAGCTGTCCACTCCTCAGTGCGTACAGGACGCGGTTGCCGCATACCGCGAGGACAACGACTGGTTCGGACACTTCATCGCGGAGTGCTGTGACGAAGACCCTGCGGCATCGGAGCGCTCGGGGGAGCTTTATCAGCAGTACAGGGCTTACTGCCAGGCAAGCGGCGAGTACACCCGCTCCACGACGGACTTCTATGCGGCTATCGACAAGGCCGGCTACCGCAGGCACAAGACCAATAAGGGCAGCATGATCGACGGACTCAGGCTGAAGGCCGGATCGGACTTCGTGTGAATGTCGTGAAGGCTGTTTCATAAAAAGTTTAAGTTACTCCTGTGAATATCGTGCAGGTCATATGCAAAGGCAGCTTTTTGGTTGTGCAGACTGTGAAGGTCACAGGAGTAACTTTTTTCAAAATCAGGAATGCAGTATTTTCAAGGGTTGTGCATATCGTGGACTTCATTCCTAAAAATTACCTATAAGAAAAAAACCAATAAAAAACCCATATAGAAGAGTTTACGGGAAGAAGTTCACAACATGCACTTTTTAGTGATTGATGGGGGACGGCGGTGACCGAGAAAGAGATAGAACGGAAACTGGTAAGCGAAGTGAAAAAGAGGGGCGGCCTGTGCCTTAAGTGGGCGTGCCCTTCGTTTGACGGGGTGCCCGACAGGATAGTTTTATTGCCGGGAAGAAAGATAGGCTTTGTGGAGCTTAAGGCTCCCGGGAAGAAGCCGAGGCCCTTACAGGCATCAAGGCACAGGCTGTTTGCCCGTCTGGGATTTGCCGTTTTTGTGATAGACTCCCCGGATCAGATCGCCCCCGCGGTTGATGAAATAGGAGGGACAAAAAATGCTGACAATAGATGACCTTCATGACTACCAGAGGCTCTGCGTGGCAAGGCTTGTCGAAAACCCGCTCTTCCTGCTCCTGCTGTCATGCGGGCTGGGGAAGACCGTGATCGTGCTGACCGCGCTGAACATCCTGATGTATGAGCGGTTCGAGATAAGCCGGGTGATCGTATTCTGCCCGATCCGGGTAGCCGCGGTCTGGAAAAGCGAGGCCGAAAGCTGGTCGCACCTGGGAGGCCTCCGGGTATCGGTGGCGATCGGGACTGCCAGGGAGCGGACGGAGGCACTTAAGAAGGATGCGGATATCTATGTGCTGAATTATGAGAACACCCCGTGGCTTGTTGAAAAGTCAGGTCTGCCTTTCGATTATGACGTGTGTGTTCTTGACGAGATCAGCCGCATGAAGAACTGGAATGCGAAGAGGGTACGTTCGTTTATGAAGGTGAGGCCATTCTTAAAAAGGGTGATAGGACTTACGGCTACCCCTACCAGCAACGGACTCATGGATCTTTTCAGTATCGTCCGATGCGTGGATATGGGTGTCAGGCTGGGCAGGCGGATAGGCAGCTATCGCTTGGATTTCTTTAAGCCTGACAAGATGAACGGACCCATCGTGTATTCCTATAAGCCTCTGCCGGGTGCGGAGGAGGAGATCTACCGAAGGATATCCGATATCGCCATATCCATGAAATCCACCGAGATGCTAAAAATGCCGGAGCTTATCAGCACGGAGTATAAGGTTCAGTTATCCGATGATGAGAGGGGTGTGTATGACGAGATGAAGAAGGATCTCATGATAAGCATCCCGGATAAGGAAGTCACATCTGCCAATGCCGCCGTATTGGTAAATAAGCTCGCCCAGATATCCAACGGGGCGATATATTCGGATTCCGGCGAGGTCATCGAGATACACAGCAAAAAGCTGGATGCCCTGGAGGACATCATCGAGGGCATGAACGGACAGCCCCTCCTCGTGGCGTATTGGTTCAAGCATGATCTTACGAGGATCGCGAAGAGGCTGGATGAGCTTGGCGTTACATACGAGAGGCTTAATTCCGATCAGTCCATAGAGCGGTGGAACAGGCAGGAACTGACCGTGGGACTGGCACAGCCCCAATCGGTGGGTCACGGAGTCAACCTGCAGAAGGGCGGCAACACGATCTGTTGGTTCGGACCCTGCTGGAGCTATGACCTTTATACCCAGATGACAGACCGCATCTTCAGACAGGGGCAGGAAGCCGGGACGGTCATCGTGCAACACATCATTACCGAGGATTCCATTGACGAAAGGATCATGAAGGCGCTGTCACAGAAGGAGATGACACAGGATGCTTTGATCGAAGCAGTAAAAGCTTCACTATAAAAACCGGAAATCCGTCCGTCTGGCATACATAGCCTTTGAAAGGAGGATATGCAGATGGACGGATATGAAAAACTGGCGAACTCGATCATCATCCGGGCGGCCAAGGATTACAGGGCGGCGCTTAAAAAGATCAGGAGGAATCCGGGAAACCGCGATGCGGCGGAAACAGCCGTGCAGTGCGAGGAGTTCTTTGATTCGCGGTGGTTTTCCGCCCTGACCACGGTCGACGGGGAGTGGCTGAAGGAGAAGCTCCGGAAGGAGGCGGCGGGAGCATGACGGCAAAGGAATATTTAAACCAGGCGTACCGGATAGACCAGAGGATAAACGCCAAGCTCGAACAGATACATGCCTTACGGGACATGCTGACAAAGACGGGCGCGGCCATTTCGGATATGCCGAAGAACCCGAACCGGGGAGAATCCCGGATGGAGAACAGGATGGCGAAGATCCTGGACATGGAAGCGCAGATCGATGACGATGTCGATATGCTTGTGTCCCTGAAAAAGGATATAATGGGCATCATCCGTGAGGTGGAGCCCGTCGACTGCCAGATGCTCCTGGAGCTCCGCTACCTGTGCTTCAAGACCTGGGAGGAAATCGCCGACGAACTGAACTGCACGGTGCGGAATGTCCATAACCTTCACAGCAAGGCGCTGGGTCTTGTCAGGGTGCCGTGACTTCCGCCTTTGTGGTAGAATTGGAAAAAACGGAATCGGGGCGGCAGGGATGAGAAAGACGGAGCGCGTGGAACTGACAAACATGTGCATGATCCAGGACGGCACGAGGGTGCTTGTTGAGGAGAAGATCGGGAAGTGGGCGGGAGGCATCACTTTTCCGGGAGGGCACATCGAGGAGAATGAGCCCATCGTGGACTCGGTCATCCGGGAGATGAAGGAGGAGACCGGGCTGACGATAGAGGCTCCGAGGCTCTGCGGAGTAAAGGACTGGTACAACGAGGACGGCTCCCGGTATGTGGTATTCCTGTTCAAGGCTGACAGGTTCTCCGGGGATGTCGTATCATCTTCGGAGGGCAGGGTCTTCTGGATGGAGATAGAGGATATTTTGAAATCCAACTGGATCTGGCACATGGACGACCTTCTGAAGATCATGGTGAGGGGAGAATATTCCGAACTGTTCCTCGACATTGCCGAAGAGTGGAAGCCGATCCTGAAATAAAAAAAGTTTTCACATTATTTCACTATTTTTCACTATTGACCCTGTGTTATGATAAAATCGGCGAGAGTGAAAGATGAGCCCCGGGGGAGCAATCCTGCGGGGCATTTTTATTGGGAGGCCACATGCCCTACAAACCGAAGAAGCCCTGTGCCTACCCCGGCTGTCCGCGCCTTACGGACGGACGGTACTGCGTGGAGCATGCCAAGGTGATGGCGGCACGGTACGAACGCTACGGGCGGGACAGGGACAGCAAGAAAATGTACGGCGCGGCATGGCAGGCCGTCCGCAGGCAGTACGCAGAGCTCCACCCCTTCTGCGAGGAGTGCTACAAGCGCGGCATCCTCACGCCGGTGGAGCACGTACACCACATTGTTCCCCTTCGAGAGGGAGGAACGAACGCCTTTGAAAACCTGTTGTCATTGTGCCATTCCTGCCACTCTTCCCTGCATGCGAGGCGCGGAGATTCCTTCCGCAGCCTGCGCCGGCGGGGGGAGGGGGCGTCAGAATCCCCGTGAATCAAGCGCTCCGGGAACGTCGCCCTGCCCCCGCGCACAAAAAACGGGTTTTCAAACGGGGTATTGACTCCCTGTAGAAATCAAATAAATCAAAGGATATTTCAAGAGGCTGTGATTGAATTCACGGCCTTTTTTGATGGGGAAAATCAAACATGGCAAAAGACGGTACGCGCCGGGGAGGCGCGAGGCCGGGGGCAGGCAGAAAGCCGAAGCCCCTGGCGGAAAAACTGAAGGAAGGACGCAGGGCGGAGGCCATGCTCCAGCCTGCCGAACTGGTGGGCGTGGACATGCCGCCCATCCGGGAGTACCTGACGGAGACACAGAGGGACGGCACGGAACTCTGTACGAAGGAGATCTACGAGGATACCTACAGGTGGCTCCGGTCGATGAAATGCGAGAACTTTGTCTCCCGTCAGCTGGTCGAGCAGTACGCCATGACGATGGCGCGGTGGATCCACTGCGAGCAGACCATCTCCCGGCTGGGCTATATCGCGAAGCACTGTACAACCGGAGCCCCCATAGCAAGCCCTTATGTAAAGATGGCGATGGACTACAGCCGTCAGGGGGTGACCATCGGGAACGAGATACAGCAGATCGTGAAGGAGAACTGTCCGCAGGAAGTTGTGAGCAATCCGAACGATGACGTGATGGAACTCCTGCTTCGCACGAGAAAGGGGAATTAATGAAGGAAATCAAGATATCCCAAGGACATGTCGCACTCGTAGACGATGAGGATTACGAACGGCTTTCACAGTATTCTTGGCAATGGGATGAACATGGGGCTGGCTATGCTGGCAGACATATTCGTAGGAACGGGAAATGCGTACATATCATAATGCACAGGGAAATAATGAATGCGCCGGAAGGAGTCCAGATTGACCATATCAATGGAAACGGCCTTGATAACAGGAAGTCTAATCTGAGATTTGCAAATGTACAGAAAAACTCGTTCAACAGGAAAAAGCCGGCTGTCAAATGTACCTCAGTTTTTAAAGGGGTTTTGCAAAGAAAGGGCGTGGATTATTGGCTTGCCCGGATCAAATACAATGACAAACACGTTGAACTGGGACGCTTCCGGACCCAGGAGGAAGCCGCCGCGGCATACAATTTTGCATCAGAGATCTTCTTCGGAGAATACCGCAGGGAGAATGTTTCAGAGTTGATCCCGGATCTCTCGGATGAAATGAGGGAGATCATCTTCCAAAGGTGTGAAAAGAAAATCCGCACCGAAGCATGGATCATAAATACCAAAGGTTTTATCAAATACAGTCAGATATACGACTCTACCGATAAAGGTAGGGTTTTTTCATGGGAGGAAGGATGAAAACTACATCGGAAATGCGGCTCGTCCCCGTGGACAGGCTCGTACCATATGTGAACAATGCGAGGACGCACTCGCCGGAACAGATCAAAAAGATCCGCTCGTCCCTGCGTGAGTTCGGGTTCGTGAATCCGCTCATCATCGACCGGGACTGCAACGTGATCGCAGGCCACGGAAGGCTTGAGGCGGCAAAGGCAGAGGGGTACACGGAGGTTCCCTGTGTCTTTGCTGACGAGCTGACCGAGGCGCAGAAGAAGGCATATATCCTGGCAGACAACCGGATGGCCTTGGATGCCGGATGGGATGAGGAATTATTGAAGGTCGAAATGGAAGCCCTGCAGGACTTGGGCTTTGATATCGCCCTGACGGGCTTTGACGAGAAGGAGATCGCATCTTTCTTTGAGACCGATTCCGAGGGCGAGGATGACGGCTTCGATGTGGACGCTGAACTGGAGAAGCCGTGCTTTTCCAAGGAGGGCGATGTCTGGCATCTGGGAAGGCACACCGTCATCTGCGGGGACTCCACCAAGCCGGAAACCTATGAGAGGCTCCTGGGAGACACCCGCGTGAACCTCGTATGCTCGGACCCGCCTTATGGAGTCTCATTGGAATCATCCGTCGGGAAGATAAAAAATGATGACCTGAAGGATGGGGAACTTTACACATTCCTGAAATCTACATTCGCCTGCTTCCATGACTTCATGGCAACGGACGCTTCGATCTATATCTTCTACGCCACCATGAAAGCCCGTGTATTTTATGACGCTTATGAGGATGCGGGCTTCAAGGTCGGCGCAGGCTTGATCTGGAAGAAGCCCCGCGCTCCGCTGATGCGGACGGACTGGAAATTCAACATGGAGCCGCTGATCTGGGGCTGGCGGAAGGACGGCAAGCACATCTGGTACGGCGACCAGAAGCAGAAGGCCGTGTTTGAGTTTGACGGGATCAAAAATGCCAAGGAGGACGGATTCGGGCATCCCAGTTCCAAGCCCGTACCGCTGATCGCATACCTCATCAAGCAGTGTACGCAGACAAACGGAATGGTGCTGGACGGATTCCTGGGATCGGCATCCACCCTCATCGCCTGTGAGCAGCTTGGCCGGGTGTGCTTTGGCATCGAGCTGGAGCCGAAGTTCGTCGACGTGGCCGTGGAGCGCTTCCGGGCATCGAATCCGCAGGCCGAGGTGTATGTCGAGCGCGACGGGAGCAACATCCCCTACGCAGAGGTACCGAAGCCGGAGGAGGCAGCCAATGGATGACGGGAAACAGCTGACCCTCGGATCGCTCTTCGACGGTTCCGGGGGCTTTACGCTCGGCGGGATCATGACGGGGATAAGGCCACTCTGGTCTTCGGAAATCGAGCCTTTTCCTGTCCGGGTGACGGAGAGGCGGCTCCCGGGAGTCAAACATTATGGAGATATAGCTGAGATTAGGGGCGGAGAAATACACCATGTCGATATCATTACTTTCGGGAGTCCCTGCCAGAATCTCAGCATTGCCGGAAACCGCCAGGGGCTCGGGGGCGAAAAATCAGGCCTCTTCTTCGAAGCGGTCAGGGTCATAAAGGAAATGAGGGAGGCCACGGATGGAAAATATCCAAGATACGCTGTCTGGGAAAACGTCAAGGGAGCGTTCACATCAAACGGCGGGGAGGATTTCCGCACGGTGCTCGAAG
>JAILLN010000018.1 GCA_024693135.1 Lachnospiraceae bacterium
AATAACAGAGTGGCTACATGCCGGAGACTGTTAGAATGGCTCTTGCCAGATGTTGTCAAAAACAAACAAATGTGACTGTTCAAGAGAAGAAAAGCGAGTTGAAATTTACCTCTTGACAAAGGTCACTTCATAACAGACGGAGTGGATACCATAGAGGAGCAGATCAGCATCGCAAGACAGAAAGCCGGCATTGCTCCGGATGAAGAGGTGGAGCTGGAGCGCTTCCAGGTCATCCGCCATATCTGAAGAAGAGAACTTTCGGAAGTCCGGACTAAGTTCTTCTTATTGGACAGCCCGAGTGATATAGATAGAAATAAGTGAGTAACTGTTCAGGGAACTGGGACAGTTAAAAAGAATTTGAAGCCTGGTAAATTTATATAAGTAAGAAGAGTGACAGCGCATGGTACATTTTGTGGGGGCAGGCCCGGGAGCCCCGGATCTGATCACGCTCAGGGGGGCAAAGGCGATCCGGAATGCGGATGTGGTGATCTATGCCGGCTCTTTGGTAAACCCTGAGCTTCTGAACGAAACAAAACCCGGCTGTAAGGTACATGACAGCTCCTTTCTCACCCTAAAGGAAACGATCTCCCTGATGCAGGAGGCAGAGCGGGAGGGGAAGGAAACCGTCCGGCTGCATACCGGCGACCCCTCTCTATACGGCGCTGTCCGGGAGCAGATGGAGGAGCTGGAAAAGCTTGGGATCCCATATGATGTGACGCCGGGCGTGAGCTCCTGTCTGGCAGCAGCCGCCTCCCTCGGGATGGAATACACTCTCCCCGGCATAACCCAGACCCTGGTCCTTTCGCGGATAGACGGAAGAACGCCCGTACCGGAGGCAGAAAGCATAGAAAAGCTGGCAGGGCTCCATGCATCCATGGTGTTTTTCCTTTCAGCAGGACAGACGGAACGCCTCCAGGAAAGGCTCCTTCGGGGAGGCTGCCCGGAGGATACCCCGGCCGCCATCGTGAAGCGGGCAAGCTGGCCGGATGAAGAAACCATCCTCTGTACAGTGGGAAGCCTGCACCGTAAGGCGCAGGAGCACGGCATCCGCAAAACTGCCCTGATCCTTGTGGGAGAGGCTGTGTCACGCCATAAGGGAAGCATTGCGGAAACCAATGCAAGATCCAGGCTCTACGCACCGGATTTCCGGACCGGCTTACGGGATGAGGCTTCCGGAGTACGCGTCCATATCATAAGCTTTACCGACCGTGGGGACGCCCTGGCCGAAGGCCTCCGGGAGGCGCTCCGCCTTAAAGGCATGGAGGCAGACCTGGCCTCCGGCAGGGAGGTTCCCCTCCAGGAATGGACGAATGCCTGCTTCAAGACCTCCCATACCCTCTTTTTCATCGGTGCGGCAGGGATTGCGGTACGCGCAATAGCGCCCTTGATAAGGGATAAGGCTACGGATCCTGCGGTCATCGCTGCTGACGAAGAAGGAAGGTACTGGATCCCCATCCTTTCCGGACATCTGGGCGGAGCAAATGAGATGGCAAGGATGGCCGCCGGACTTACCGGCGGAGAAGCTGTTGTCACGACGGCAACAGACGTCAGGAAGCGCTTTGCCGTGGATGAATTTGCCCGGGACAACCGGCTTTCCATCTCAAGCCTTGATGGTGCGAAAGCCTTTACCGCAAGCCTCCTTGCCGGACATGGCGTGAAGCTTATCATCTCCCCGGAGGAAATGGGGGGATTCCATCTGATCCCCCGTTCGATCATCCTGGGGGTGGGCTGCAGAAGGGGAAAAAAGAAGGAAGAAATCCTGGACTTGATTTACCGGAAGCTTAATGAACTGGGGCTTTCCCCTCATGCCGTGGCCATCCTCGCAACCGTTGATGCAAAAAAGGATGAGACAGGCCTGATCGAAAGCGCCCGGGAGCTTATGGCAAAATTTATGACCTTCACTCCCGAGGAACTCACCGAAGCCGGGAAGGGCGTTGAAGGCCTGGCTTCCTCCCCCCGGGTGAAAGAGGCTGTGGGAACGGACAATGTATGCGAAAAGGCCGCCCTTGCGGCGGGTGCGGAAAGGCTTCTGCTCTACCGGACTGCGGAAAACGGCATTACCCTTGCCGTGGGGATCGCCGAGACAAGGCTTCGGTTTAATGAGACATGATGCGGTAGACAGAGGGCAGGTCTATGCTCTCCCTGAGGGCCCCCGCCAGCTTGTCCAGCTCTTCTTCCCGGATCTCCGGAAGGGACAGGATCTCAACATCCTGTGTGGGAAGCCCCCGGCGCTTAAGCAGGATGTCCGCCAGGCGCTGTACCATGTCTTTATCGTCAAATATCCCATGGAAATATGTGCCGCAGACGGTTCCGTCCTCTGCGATGCAGCCATCTGTTTCCCCGCCCCCTGCGTCATTGCCTCCGGCCGTACCGTTTTTCCGGATGAAGGGACAGGCGCCGGCTTCAAGTACTGTGGCGCCGGTATGGATCTCATAGCCCCTGCAGGCCATCCCTTCAAGCAAAGCCAGGGCTCCGCGGCTGGATAATATGGTCCCCTCTACGTTTCTTCGGATCTTATTTTCCTGGAATACGGTAGAAACCGGGAGCAGACCCAGGCCCGGGCTTTTTCCTTCCGAAGGATCCGCCAGGCTTTTTCCAAGCATCTGGTAGCCCCCGCAGATCCCGAAGACCAGGCTTCCTTCCCGGTGCGCTTCACAGACCGCATCCTTAAGCCCTGTATCGGAAAGCCAGCGAAGGTCTCCCATGGTATCCCGGGTGCCGGGAAGCAGGATCAGGTCAGGATGCTTTAATTCCCTGGGATGATCCACGTAATAAAGCCTGAAGGGCGAGGCCTTTGAAAGCAGCTGGAAATCCGTGAAGTTGGAGATTTTAGGAAAACGGATGACCGCAATGGAGATCAGGCCGGAGCGCTCCCCATGATCTTCCCTATTCCGAAGGCGCTCCGAGAGGCTGTCCTCATCCTCCAGGTCAAGCTCCAGAAAAGGGATGACTCCCAGCACCGGCTTCCCTGTCCTTTTTTCAAGCATACGGAGTCCCGGCTGTAAGAGCTTTGGATCTCCGCGGAATTTGTTGATGAGAAAGCCCTTTACCCGGCTGCGTTCCTTTGGCGTAAGAAGCTCCATGGTCCCCACAAGCTGGGCAAAGACGCCTCCCCGGTCGATATCTCCCGCAAGAAGCACGGGAGAATCCACAAGATCTGCCAGCCCCATGTTTACGATGTCGTTTTCCTTCAGGTTGATCTCTGCCGGGCTTCCCGCCCCTTCGATCACGATGATGTCGTGGCTGTCCGAAAGCCTGGCAAAGGATTCCCGGATCAGCGGGATATAGTCCTTTTTCCGCGCAAAGTATTCCGCCGCCGGCATGATCCCCTCGGTCTTCCCATTCAATATGACTTCAGAGCAGCCGTCGCTCACCGGCTTTAACAGGATGGGATTCATGTCCACGGAGGGCTTTTCAACCGCCGCACAGGCCTGCAATGCCTGCGCCCTTCCCATTTCAAGGCCCTCCTCCGTCACGCAGGAATTTAAGGCCATGTTCTGGGACTTAAATGGCGCCACCCGGTATCCGTCCCCGGCAAAGATCCGGCACAGCCCGGCTGTGAGGATGCTTTTCCCGACTCCGGACATGGTGCCCTGGATCATGAGCTTCCCCTTCATGGTCCCATCCATTCCGCATCCTTATGGCGCATTTGTCTCTCATACATTTCCGAGGTATACATATTCCAGCTCTCTTTGGGCAATATCCTTAAGCTTACGCATAAGCCCGATATCCGTCGGGGGTTCGCTCATCCGGTAGTTGGGGAAATACCGGGTGATGTGGAGGGGGATCCCGGGGCTTACGGATGCGATCCATCCGGCTTCCCTTTCCATATCCTCCAGGGAATCGTTCATCCCCGGCACGATAAGAGAAGTGATCTCCACATGGCAGGAGGAGGCCGCGGTTTTGATGAAGCTTTTCACCATATCCAGATCCCCGCCTAACCTCCGGTAGATCTCGTCCGTGAAGCCCTTCAGGTCGATGTTCATGGCATCCATGAAGGGCAGCAGCTCATCCAGGATCTGGAGGGAAGCCTCCCCGTTTGTCACCAGCACATTGGACATGCCGGCCTCCCGGACGAGACGGCCCGTATCCCGCACGAATTCATAGGATACCAGCATTTCATTATAGGTGTAGGCTACGCCGATATTCCCGTCCGGGATGGCGCGTTTTGCGATCTCTGTGATCTCCGCCGGGGTGAATTCATGGACGGGAAGACCGGTTCCATCGCTTTGAGCGATGTCATGGTTCTGGCAGAAGGGGCATCTTAAGCTGCAGCCATAGCTTCCCAGAGAAAGGATCATGCTTCCCGGGCGGAAGCGCTTCAGGGGCTTCTTTTCAATGGGATCCAGGTTCAGCGCCGTAAGCCTCCCGTAATTTTCGGGACGGATCACCCCATCCAGGTTGATCCGCGCCCTGCAGGCCCCCCTCTGTCCTTCCTGAAGCCGGCACCGGTGCATGCATACCCGGCAGACTGCGGTCTTTTCTTCCGAAGCGGCATCCATGGCCTCTTCCTTGACCTCCCCGCTCACAGGTCCACCACCAGCTCCACCGGGCAATGGTCTGAGCCGTAGACCTCGCTTAGGATAGAGGCTTCCTTGATCTTTTCCTTCAGGGAATCCGACAGGCCGAAGTAGTCGATCCGCCAGCCTGTATTCTTCTCCCGGGCGTGGAAGCGGTAAGACCACCAGGAATATGCGCCTTCCTCATCCGGGTGGAGGAAACGGAAGCTGTCCGTAAAGCCCGCTGCCAGAAGCTCCGTCATTTTCCCTCTTTCCTCGTCCGTAAAGCCGGCGTTATGATGATTGGTAGAGGGATTCTTCAGGTCGATCTCCTGATGGGCCACATTCAGGTCTCCGCAGAAGATGACCGGCTTTGAGGCCTCCAGCTTTTTCAGGAAGGCCCGGAAGGCATCCTCCCAGTCCATGCGGTAGGACAGCCGGGAAAGATCCTGCTTTGCATTGGGGGTATAGCAGACGACCAGGAAATGATCCTTATATTCTGCAGTAATGATCCGCCCTTCATCATCATGCTCCTCGATCCCCATGCCATAAGTGACATCCAGCGGCTCCTCTTTTGTGAAAAGGGCGGTTCCGGAATATCCCTTTCTCTTAGCATAATTCCAATAAAGATGGTATCCCGGAAGGCTGAAGTCGATCTGGCCCTCCTGCAGCTTGATCTCCTGCAATCCGATGGCATCCGCCCCGGAATTCTTGGCGAAATCCATAAATCCCTTTGTAATGCAGGCTCGCAGGCCGTTGACGTTCCACGAAATATATTTTTTCATCCTGCCCTCTCCTCTATTCTATTCTCTCAAATGCCTTGTGCCAGGAAGCTCTGCTGGCGCAGAAAGAATATGTAACTGAAAAAGCGTCACACCAGCGAATAGTTTAGCATATATTTGAAGCCGGCGCCATCCATTTGAGGGGTAAACCGTTTATTCGCAAAGGCAGAGTCTGACAAACAGGCAGTTCTTCTTCAGATTGTCAAACGCCGCCGTGTTGTGTAAAATAGAAGAGATTCGGGAATCATGTAAAAAAGGGATCGGTCGTTAGGATGAAGCAGGGAAAATGGAAGCCGGAGGAAATTGAAAAAAAGAGCTTTTCCATTATCGAGAAGGAATGCACGGAGCAGGGGATCTTTGTCCCGGAGGAGATGAAAAGCATCGTTTTCCGGGCGATCCATGCCACGGCGGACTTTGATTATGCAAGGACCCTTGTGTTTTCGGATAACGCTGTGGAGGAGGCGCAGAAAGCGATTCGCTCCGGGGCATCTATTGTGACAGACACCAACATGGCCCTGGCAGGCATCAGCCGGAGGACGCTGGACCGGCTGAACTGCAGGGCGTTTTGCTATATGGCGGATGAAAGCGTGGCATCGGAAGCGTCGAGGCGAGGCATCACCAGAGCCTCCGTCAGCATGGAACGTGCCGTAAAGATCAGCGGTTCCGTCATCTTTGCCGTGGGGAATGCCCCTACTGCCCTCATGACCCTGTATGAGAAGATAAAAAAAGGCTACCGTCCTGCCCTGGTGATCGGGGTACCGGTGGGATTCGTGAATGTGGAGGAGGCCAAGGAGCTGATCTTAAGCTCCGGCATCCCCTATATCGTAAACCGCGGCAGGAAAGGCGGGAGCACCGTGGCGGCGGCTATCGTCAATGCCCTGCTTTATGAGGCGGATCCATCCCGGGGAGGCGAATACAGCCTATGACGGGCCATACCACCGGAGCCTGCGCGGCGGCGGCGGCAAAGGCGGCGGCAGAAATGCTTTTTACCGGGAAGGAGGTCATATCCTCAGTCCTGATCCTTCCGGGCGGAGAATCCTTCCCATATGAGGTGCTGGAAACAAAGCGAAGCCTAAAGAGCGTACGATGTGCCGTGAAAAAGGACGCGGGGGACGATCCGGATGTAACGGACGGCATGCTCATCTTTGCAGAGGTGTCATGGCTGGGGGAGCCTACAGGCGGATGGAATGCGGGATCTGCGATGGAAAAGCCCGCAGATTTCATGGCAGAAGCATCCGGTGGGTGGAATGTGCGTTCGTCGAAAGTCGAGATAGAAATCACTGGCGGGGAAGGCATCGGCCGGGTGACGAGGCCGGGGCTCGACCAGCCCGTGGGAGCAGCCGCCATCAACAGCGTCCCCCGCAGGATGATCCGGGAAGCTGTCCTTGCTGCCTTGGCCGAGACAGATACTGGATCTAGAAAAGAATCCTGCAGAACAGATACGGAGACAGAAGGAGATACCAGTAAGGCGGCTTGCGGGATACGGGTAGAGATCAGCATCCCGGGCGGCCGGGAAATGGCGGCAAGGACCTTCAATCCCAAGCTTGGCATTGAGGGAGGGCTTTCTATCCTCGGTACTACGGGCATCGTGGAGCCCATGAGCAGCCGTGCCCTTCTTTCCGCCATAAAGGCTGAGATCAGCATGCACCGGGCTGAGGGCGACGAGATGCTGCTCATGGTTCCCGGCAATTACGGACGGGAATACATCCAGAAAGCCTATGGCTTTGATCCGGAGGATGCCGTGGCCTGCTCGAATTTTGTGGAGGATGCCATGAAGCTTGCGGCCGATGCGGGTTTCCGGAAGGTTTTTTTTATCGGCCATGCAGGGAAGCTCATCAAGGCGGCCGGGGGAGTGGGCAATACCCATTCCGATTATGGCGATGGAAGGATGGAATATACCCTGGATTTCATACGGGAAGCATACGGGCAGGAGAGGGCAGATGAGGCAAGGGAAGAGATCCTCTCCTGCGTTTCCATGGACGGGGCAGTGGAAGTATTGAAGGAAAAAGGCATGGCAGAGGCGGTATTTGAAAGGGCGGCCCATAGCCTTAAGGAGCATATCGCAGAATGGACCGGAGGAAGGCTTACGGCGAGGGTCGTGATCTTTACCAAGATCCACGGCAGACTGGCGGATACGGGGATGGAGGAAGGACCTGCCGCAGCCAAAGATCCGGCTTAAAGGACAGGATTATGGCAGGAAGGAAGCGATGGGAAGGCTTTATGTAGTCGGCATCGGGCCCGGCGGGATCCGGGATATGACCGCAAGAGCCGCCGGGATCTTAAAAGAATGCGAGGTCATTGCAGGCTATGACCGGTATATCGACCGGATCCGGCAGGATTTCCAGGGGAAGGAATGGCTCTGCACCGGGATGGCGGGGGAAGAGGAGCGCTGCAGGAGAGCCCTTGAGACGGCATCTCAGGGCCGCAGGACAGCCCTGATCTCCGGCGGAGACCCCGGCATTTACGGCATGGCGTCCCTGGCGCTTTCCCTGTCTTTGGAGTATCCCGGGGTGGAGATCGAGATCCTGCCCGGCCTTACGGCAGCTACCGCCGGCGCGGCGCTTTTGGGGGCGCCGATCGCCAATGATCTTGCGGTGATCAGCTTAAGCGATTACCACGTAAGCTGGGAACAGATCGCGCAGAGGCTGCGTCTTGCGGCCCAGGGGGATTTTTGCATCGTGCTTTATAATCCGGCAAGCAGGGCGCGGCCGGACAGCCTGAAAAAAGCATGCGCCATCCTGCGGGAATCCCTGCCGGAGGACAGGCTCTGTGCCCTGGCGCATCAGATCGGCCGGGAGGGGGAGCGGACAGAGCTGTGTACATTAGGTCGGCTTTCCGCACTTAAGGCGGATATGTCCTCCACCGTATTCATCGGAAACAGCCGGACCCGGGAAATAAACGGATATATGGTAACACCAAGGCTTTGAGTCCTTACCCGGGCTTATGCTGAAGAGCATGGAAAACGGGCTTGGATGAGAAGGATCCAATTTCGGTATATAATTAAGAAAAAGCCGGAGACAGCACCCTTCATTTTAAGCGGGAGGCTGCCGGCATGCGGGGCGGGAAGACCGGCCCTGGCAGGAGGCGAAACATGATATTGATCTTTTCCGGCACCACGGAGGGCAGAAAACTGGCAGAAATCCTTACGGAACAGGGAGCACCCTGCACAGTCTCGACTGCCACGGAATACGGCGGCGAGCTCATGGAGCCGGACCGGGCAAGGGAAAATCTGACGATCCATACCGGACGGCTGGATTTGTCCCAGATGTACAATCTGATGCGGAAGGGCGGCTTTGTCTGCGTGGTGGATGCGACCCATCCCTTTGCAAAAGAGGTCTCACAGCTGATCCGCTCAGCCGCCGGCCAGGCGGGGATCCCGTATTACCGGCTCCGGCGCAGGACCTTCATGGGGACGGAAGACGTGCATATGGTGGATTCCCTGAAGGAGGCTGCGGAATTTCTGCGGAAGGAAACCGTGGGAAATATCCTGGTCACTACCGGAAGCAAGGAAATTTCTGATTTTACCAGGCATTTTCCGAATAAGGACAGACTTTACGCCAGGATCCTTCCCCTTCCGGAAAGCCTTGCCGCCTGCAAGGAAGCCGGCATCCGGCCGGACCATCTCCTTGCCATGCAGGGTCCCTTCAGCCAGGAAATGAATGAGGCCGTCATGCGCCAGATCAAAGCGGAGGCCCTTCTTACCAAGGAATCCGGCCAGGAGGGCGGCTTGAAGGAGAAGCTCTCCGCAGCCAGAGCCCTGAATCTGGTCACGGTCATCATCCGGAATCCGGAAAATATAAAGGGTACGGACTATGCCGGGGAAGAGGGCTATACTCCGGAGGAGATCACGGAGAAGATATCGGAGCTTCTGGGCAGAAGGCTTATCTACCGCCAGATCATCCTGGCCGGCATCGGCCCCGGAAGCCTGGAATATACCACTCTGGGATTGAGGAAGACAGCCATCGAGGCAGATCTGGTCTTTGGGGCGGAAAGCATCCTGAAGATGGCGAGAAAGCTGCTGAAGCTTCCCAATGAGATCTGCATCCCCGAATACGACCCGGACAAGGTGATGCTTGCCCTGGCCGAGCATCCGGCCGCGGTCCATGTGCTGGTGCTTTTGTCCGGGGATCCGGGCTTTTACAGCGGAGCCGAGAAGCTCTATGAGGCCTTCCGCCGTAAGGCTGACGCACAGGTCCTGACCCTGCCCGGATTATCCTGCATGTCTTACTTCATGGCACGGATCCGCAGGCCATGGCAGAATGTCCATACGGTAAGCCATCATGGCAGGGAATGCGACCTGCCGGCACAGCTTCACCGGCATGAGGAGGTATTTCTCCTGCTCTCCGGCCCTGAGGATATGGAGGGGATCGCGGGACAGCTCCGGGAAGGCTTTACCGAGGAGGAGCGTGCCGGCATCCGCATCTGGTACGGGTATCAGCTTTCCAGGGAGGATGAGGAGATCCGGGAGATCACCCTGAACGACCTGGCTCAGCTCAAAAAGCCCGGCCTTTATGTGCTCTACCTGACCCGGAAGAAGGAGGACATGCCGGAGGAAGAAGGCACATCCCAGCTGGTGCGGATTCCCAGGGTGATGATCGCCGCCCCCAAAAGCGGCAGCGGCAAGACTGTCCTGACGGCGGCGCTTTTGAGGCTTTTTTCGAGGCAGGATAAGAAGCTGGCCGCCTGCAAATGCGGGCCGGATTATATCGATCCCATGTTTCATCGTACCGTCCTTGGGATCCCGTCCATTAATCTGGACACATACTTTACAGACCAGGCAAAGACGCGGAGGCTTTTTGCCGTGCACGCCATCGGCTGCGACCTGGCGCTGGTAGAGGGTGTCATGGGCTTTGAGGATGGGCTGGCAGACTGGGAGGGGACGGGATCCTCTGCCCACCTGGCCAGGGTGCTCAATATGCCGGTGATCCTCTGCGTAGAGGCAAAGGGCATGAGCCGGTCCGTGATCCCGCTGATCCGCGGCTTCATGGAATATGGGGAAGGAAAGAGGATCCGGGGCATCATCCTGAACCGGGTCTCTCCCAAGGCCTATGCGCTGCTGAAGGATATCATAGAAAAAGAGCTTCCCGTATCCGTACTGGGCTATATCCCGGAGCATGATACCTTCCGGCTGGAGAGCCGTTATCTTGGGCTGGTGCAGCCCTTTGAGACCAGAAACTTAAGCCGGCAGATCGACGAGGCGGCGGCCTGGCTGGAGCAGACCCTGGATCTTGAGGGCATCCTGAAGATCGCCCAGGAAGCTCCCGGCATGCCGCTGGGCACGGAGGAGGAGCTGCCTCAGGTGCCGGTACGCATCGCCGTGGCAAGGGACGAGGCTTTCTCATTCATATATGAAGATAACCTGCGGCTTTTGAAGCGGGCGGGAGCGGAGATCCTGCCGTTCTCTCCTTTGCGGGAGCAGGAGCTGCCGGATGCGGACGGCCTGATCCTTCCCGGCGGCTATCCTGAGCTTTATGCCTCCGGCCTTTCTGCCAATGAGCCCCTGCGCAATGAGATCCGTGCCCGGGGCGAGGCAGGCATGCCGATCCTTGCGGAATGCGGGGGCTTCGTGTACCTGATGCAGGATTTTGAGGATGAGAACGGCCGGATGTATCCCATGGTGGGGCTTCTTCCCGGCCGGGTATTCAAGACAGAGCATCTTGTGCGTTTCGGCTATGCTTCCTATAAGGCCGCTGAGGGCAGCGACGGCGGCGGATGGCTTCCTGCCGGGGAGGAGATCCGGGGACATGAATTCCACTATTATGACTGTACGGAAAACGGAACCCTTTGGACCGCCAGGAAACCGGGAAGGAATGAATCCTGGGAGTGCATGCAGGGACGGGAGAATATCCTGGCCGGCTTCCCTCATTTATATTACGAATCCGATCCGGACTTTGCCATCCGTTTCCTGAACCGGTGCCTTGAGGAAAAGAAAAGGAGAACGGGAGAGGCTGACTCATGAAGAAAGGGAGGGAGGGCGCCGTCTTCCTTCTGCTTACCGCGCTGCTCCTGACCGCTTTTCTTTTAAGCCTGGGGCTTGGCAGCGTGAGGATCCCCGTATCCGAGGTGCTCTCCGTGCTTTCCGGGGGCGGAGGGGAGGAAGCGAGGAGCATCATCCTCCAGATCCGGATGCCGAGGGCGGTCCTTGCCGTCCTGGTGGGAGGAGCCCTTTCCGTGTCCGGATTCATGCTGCAGACCTTCTTTGCAAATCCCATCGCGGGTCCGTATATCCTGGGGATCTCCTCCGGAGCCAGGATGGCGGTTGCCATCGTCCTGATCCTTCTTGCCCGCAGTCTCAGGCTCATTTCCTCCTGGCTTTTGATCGGCGCGGCCTTTGCCGGCGCCATGCTTGCCACGGCTCTGGTGTTTCTTGCCTCCTCGAGGGTGCGGGGCATGGCCGGGCTTTTGGTGGCAGGTGTCATGATCGGCTATATCTTTTCTGCCGTTACGGAGTTTCTGGTGACCTTCGCCAGCGACCAGGACATCGTCAATCTCCATGGCTGGAATCAGGGAAGCTTATCCGGCGCGGACTGGAGCGGGGTTCTCGCAGCCTCGGCGGCAGTCCTTGCGGCCGGCTTTTTTTCTTTTCTTCTGAGCAAGCCGATGAATGCATATCTTCTGGGGGAGGCCTATGCCGGGAGCATGGGGGTGAATATCCGCGCCTTCCGCATCGCCCTGGTCATGCTTTCCAGTATATTAAGCGCTGTGGCGGCGGCTTTTGCGGGACCGGTATCCTTTGTGGGGATTGCCATGCCTTATCTGGCGGGGAAAAGCCTGGGCACCCTGAAGCCGGTCCTCGTGATCCCGGCTTCCTTTTTAAGCGGGGCGCTTTTCTGCGTATCCTGCGACCTGGCGGCCAGGATGGTTTTTGCCCCCACGGAGGTGAGCATAAGCTCGGTCACGGCGTTTTTCGGGGCGCCGGTCGTGCTTTATATCTTATTCCATGAAAAGGGACGGGGCAGGGAATGAAGCTTAGCTTAAGGGAGCTGTCGGCAGGATATGGGGGCAGGCCCGTACTGTCCGGCGTAAATCTCTCCTTCCGGGAAGGAGAGATCACCGCCTTCATCGGGCCAAACGGTGCGGGTAAATCCACGATCCTGCGCACGCTCTCCGGGATGCTGCCTCCGGTATCGGGAGAGGTGCTGCTCGGGGACAAAAGCCTTTCCTCCCTTACCCGCATGGAGCTTGCAAGGCAGATCGCGCTGGTCCTTACGGAAAGGCCGGTCCTCCGGATGATGACGGGCTATGAGCTGGTATCCCAGGGAAGATACCCCTATACCGGCCTGCTGGGGGTGCTTGAGAGCAAAGACCGCCGTGCCGTAGAGGAGGCGCTTAAGCGGACCGGAGCCGTTTATCTGGCAGACAGGCAGATCTCTGCCATGAGCGACGGCGAGAGGCAGAAGCTTCTGCTTTCCCGGGCCATCTGCCAGGAGCCGGAGATCCTGGTGCTGGACGAGCCCTTTTTATTTCTGGATATCGGCCGGCAGCTGGAGTTTTATTCGATCCTGAAGGAATTCGCCGAAGGAGGCAGGACGGTGCTGCTTTCCATCCATGAGCTCGGCATGGCTTCCCGGCTTCCGGACCGGCTGATCGCAGTAGGGGAGGGGGGGATCGTGGCAGACGGGACTCCCGGGGAGGTCCTGGATCCGGAGCGGATCCGGAGCCTATACCACATCCGCGACGAGGACTATGATAAATACATGAGCCGGTCAGAGGGACAGTGGTTCATTACCTAGGCGCACCGGAAAAATGCAGCATAGAGGAGGGGAAGCCGGGCGGCATTCTAAGTTTTATAGGAAATTATTTGAAAAAATGCTTGCATTATGGCGGGACTTAACGTATAATGGCTTTTGCTGTGACATTGATAGCGGTGAAGCGTGAGGTTGCTGCCCTCCGGCAAAGGGGAGGCAGGTTTTCCGTGGAGCGAATGTCAAGTTATTGGAAACTGGCGACAAGTCACTGTACGAAAAAGTTCTGCCGGGACAGGCAGAGAACAACCGATGTGCTGTCTTTTCAAAAAGGACACACACGGGCGAGTGTACAGTCACCGCTTGTCGTACTTCTCAAAAGAAAAGTGCGAAAAGGAGGCGACTTTTTTTATGGCAAACCAGGTAATGAGGATCACCCTCAAGGCTTATGACCACCAGCTGGTGGATCAGTCGGCACAGAAGATCATCGAGACAGTCAAGAAGAACGGCTCTCAGGTCAGCGGACCGGTACCGCTTCCCACGAAAAAGGAGATCATCACGATCCTCCGTGCGGTACATAAGTATAAGGACAGCCGGGAGCAGTTCGAGCAGAGGACCCACAAAAGGCTGATCGACATCATCGCGCCGACACAGAAGACCGTGGATGTCTTAAGCCGGCTGGAGATGCCCGCAGGCGTCTACATCGACATCAAGATGAAGGACAGGAAGTAAGGCGGCGCAAGGTAACGTGTATGAACCCGGCTTCGGGTTCCAATGCAGAAAGGAAGAAACATGAAAAAAGCAATCTTAGCAACAAAGCTCGGGATGACGCAGATCTTCAATGAGGAAGGCGTCCTTGTCCCGGTAACGGTACTTGAGGCAGGCCCCTGCGTGGTCACACAGATCAAGACCATGGAGAATGACGGCTATGAGGCTGTACAGGTGGGCTTCAAGGAGAGCAAGGAAAAGGTCATCAAGAAGGACAAAGGCGGCAAGGTGGAGATCGCCCACAGGCATGGCACCACCAAGCCTATGCAGGGCCATTTCAAGAAGGCCGGCACCGCCAATATGAAATACGTTAGGGAATTCAAGTTTGAGAACTGTGCGGACTACAAGCCGGCGCAGGAGATCAAGGCAGACATATTTGAGGTTGGAGACAGGATCGATGCCACAGCCATTTCAAAGGGCAAGGGCTTCCAGGGCACCATCAAGCGCCTGGGACAGCACAGAGGCCCCATGAAGCACGGCTCCAAGTTCCACCGCCACCAAGGCTCCAACGGCGCCTGCTCCTCCCCCAGCCGGGTCTATAAGGGCAAGGGCATGCCGGGACATATGGGAAGCAAGCAGGTCACGGTGCAGAATCTCGAGGTGGTCCGCGTGGATGCGGAGAAGAACCTCCTGCTCGTGAAGGGCGCACTTCCCGGACCGAGGAAAGCCCTGATCACCGTAAAAGAGACCACAAAGGGCTGAGAAGGAGAAAGGAGGAGCGTGAGAAATGGCTAATGTAGCAGTTTACAATATGGAAGGCAAGGAAGTCGGCACCATGGAGCTGAAAGATGAGCTTTTTGGCGTCGAGATCAACGAGCACCTGGTGCACCTGGCCGTAAAGAAGTATCTGGCAGACCAGAGGCAGGGCACGCAGAAGGCAAAGACCCGCGGAGAGGTCTCCGGAGGAGGAAGGAAGCCTTGGCGCCAGAAGGGCACCGGCCATGCAAGGCAGGGCTCCACAAGGTCACCCCAGTGGACACACGGCGGCGTGGTATTCGCTCCGGTTCCCAGGGATTATACGATCAAGATGAATAAGAAGGAAAAGAGGCTCGCCCTCAAGTCCGCATTGACCTCCAGGGTACAGGCCGAGAAGTTCATCGTTATCGACGAGCTGAAGCTGGACGAGATCAAGACCAAGAAGATGAAGGCCGTGCTGGATGCCTTCAACCTGAACAAGGCGATCATCATTCTGGACAGCGTAGATAAGAACGTGATCCTGAGTGCCAGGAACATCCCGAATGTATGGACGGCTCAGATCAATACGATCAATACCTACGACATCATGAAATACAATACCGTCATCACCACAAAGGCGGCGGTTGCAAAGCTGGAGGAGGTGTATGCATAATGGCGGATATTAAGTATTATGACGTAATCTTGAGGCCGGTGGTCACGGAGAAATCCATGAATGCCCAGGCAGAGGGGAAGTACACATTCTATGTGCATCCGGAAGCAAATAAGACGCAGATCCGGGAAGCAGTGGAGAAGATGTTTGCAGGCACGAAGGTGGAGAAGGTTTACACCATGAACCTGCAGGGCAAGACCAGAAGGAGAGGCTTCACCTCCGGCAAGACGGCCAAGAGAAAGAAGGCCATCGTAAAGCTGGCTGAGGGCAGCAAGGAGATCGAGATCTTCCAGGGACTGTAAAAGACCGGCCGGCAAAAGATAAAGACCTAGTGGATTGCCGAGAAAACAATATTCGGCATTTGTCCAAGGGGCCGCAGAGCGGTTCTTTAGGATAGAAAGCGAAAGCTTCATTGAGTTAAGGAGACAGACATGGGAATCAAATCATACAATCCGTACACGCCTTCCAGAAGGCATATGACGGGATCGGACTTTTCAGAGATCACGAAAAAGACTCCGGAGAAGTCCCTGTTAGTGGTAAAGAAGAAGAATTCCGGAAGAAACAACCAGGGCAAGATCACGGTCAGGCATAAGGGCGGCGGAAACCGCCAGAAGTACAGGATCGTCGATTTCAAGAGGAATGACAAGGACGGCATCCCCGCCAAGGTCATCGGGATCGAATATGATCCGAACCGTACCGCAAATATTGCCCTGATCTGCTATGCGGACGGCGAGAAGAGATATATCCTTGCCCCGCTGGGGCTTACAGACGGCATGACGGTCATGAACGGACCGGAGGCCGAGGTCCGGGTGGGCAACTGCCTTCCCTTCGACAAGATCCCTGTGGGCTCCAATATCCACAACATCGAGATGATCCCCGGCAAGGGCGGCCAGATGGTGCGGTCCGCCGGAGGGACGGCACAGCTGATGGCAAAGGAAGGCAAATATGCCACCATCAAGCTTCCGTCCGGCGAGATGAGGATGGTTCCCATCGGATGCCGTGCTACCATCGGTACCGTGGGCAATATCGACCACAACCTGATCAATTACGGCAAGGCAGGCAGGAAGCGCCATATGGGCATCCGGCCGACGGTCAGGGGCTCCGTCATGAACCCCAACGACCACCCGCATGGAGGCGGCGAGGGACGCTCCCCCATCGGACGTCCGGGACCTTCCACTCCCTGGGGCAAGCCGGCGCTGGGCTACAAGACCAGGAAGAGGAAGAAGGCTTCGAATAAGCTGATCATCAGGAGAAGAAACGGAAAGGCATTAGGCTAAGGAGGGAAAGAATCAATGTCACGTTCAATTAAGAAAGGACCGTTCGCAGATCAGAGTCTTTTGAAAAAGGTGGACGCCATGAACGCATCGGGCAAGAAGGAAGTGATCCGTACATGGTCACGCCGTTCGACGATCTTCCCTTCGTTTGTGGGACATACGTTTGCCGTCCATGACGGGAGAAGGCATGTGCCGGTCTATGTCACAGAGGATATGGTTGGCCATAAGCTTGGCGAGTTTGTCATGACCAGGACCTACAGGGGACATGGCAATACAGAGTCAAAGTCGTCGGTTCGCTAATAGGAAAAGGAGGACATAGAGGCCATGGCAAAAGGACACAGGACTCAGATCAAGAGAGAGAGAAATGATAAGAAGGACAGCAGGCCGAAGGCAAAGCTGTCCTATGCAAGGATACCGATACAGAAGGCATGCTTCGTGCTGGATGCGATCCGCGGCAAGAGCGTGGAGGAAGCACAGGCGATCCTGACCTACAATCCCAGATACGCATCAGGAGTCATCCTGAAGCTTTTGAATTCTGCAGTGGCAAATGCCGAAAACAATAGCGGCATGAATGCGGATAATCTGTATGTGGCAGAGTGCTTCGCCACTCCGGGCCCCATGATGAAGAGGATCCAGCCCAGGGCACAGGGCAGGGCATACAGGATCCTGAAGAGGATGTGCCACATCAACATCATCCTGGATGAGAAATAAGCTTGGATGTAACGTAGATCAAGAATTTTGCTTAAGAGCGGATTGAAAGGAGTTAATGCATGGGTCAGAAAGTTAATCCCCACGGCCTGAGAGTCGGGATCATCAATGACTGGGATTCCAGGTGGTATGCTTCCGAGGGGGAGTTTGCGGATAACCTGGTTGAAGACTACAACATCAGGAAATTCCTGAAGAAGGAGCTTTACAACGCAGGGGTTTCCAAGATTGAGATTGAAAGGGCGGCAGGCAGGGTCAAGGTCATCGTGTTTGCGGCCAAGGTCGGCGTCATCGTCGGCAAGAACGGATCCGAGATCGAAAAGACCAAAAAGAAGCTCCAGAAATACACGAACCAGAGCTTGATGCTGGAGGTCATGGAGGTCAAGAGGCCGGACAAGGATGCCCAGCTGGTGGCCGAGAATATCGCAGAGCAGCTGGAGAGGCGTATCTCCTTCAGGCGTGCCATGAAATCCTGCATGCAGAGGACGCTGAAGAGCGGTGCCAAGGGCATCAAGACCAGCGTTTCCGGCCGCCTTGGAGGCGCGGACATGGCCAGGACGGAGTTCTACTCCGAGGGCACCATCCCGCTTCAGACCCTGAGGGCGGATATCGATTACGGCTTTGCAGAAGCCAATACCACCTACGGCAAGGTAGGCGTGAAGGTCTGGATTTACAAGGACGAGATCCTCAAAGGCAAGAATTCGTCCGACAGGCCCGACAGAGAAGGGGGGCGATAAGTCATGTTGATGCCAAAGAGAGTGAAGCACCGCAAGCAGATGCGCGGTACCATGAAGGGCAAGGCAAACAGGGGCAATACCATTACATACGGTGAGTACGGCATCGTCGCTACCGAGCCCTGCTGGGTCAAGTCTAATCAGATCGAGGCGGCCCGTGTCGCCATGACCCGTTACGTGAAGCGTGGCGGCAAGGTTTGGATCAAGATCTTCCCGGACAAGCCGGTAACCGCAAAGCCGGCCGAGACCAGGATGGGTTCCGGAAAGGGAGCGCTTGAGTACTGGGTAGCCGTGGTAAAGCCCGGCCGCGTGATGTTTGAGATCGCGGGCGTGCCGGAGGAAACAGCAAAGGAAGCCTTAAGGCTTGCCACCCATAAGCTGCCCTGCAAGTGCAAGATCATGTCCAAGGCAGATCTGGATGCCATCGTGAGGGAGAAGCAGGGGCTTCCTGCATTGCCCAAGACCGAGGCGAAGGCTACGGAAGGCGGTGAAACAGAATGAAAAAAGATAAATTCCTGACGGACTTAAGGTCAAAGAATGCCGAGGAGCTGAAGGATGAGCTTACGGCGGCAAAGAAGGAGCTTTTCAACTTGAGGTTCCAGAACGCAACCAACCAGCTGGACAATACGGGCAGGATCAGGGAAGTCAGAAAGAATATAGCCAGGATACAGACGATCATGACGGAGAAGGATAGGTAAGTTTGAAAGGAGAGACGCTTTGGAAGGCAAAGAACGTAATTTGAGAAAAACACGTACCGGCAAGGTCTTGAGCAACAAGATGGATAAAACGATCACCGTTGCGGTAGAGGATCATGTCAGGCATCCCCTCTACAAGAAGATCGTCAAGCGTACCTACAAGCTCCATGCCCATGATGAGAAGAATGAGTGCAACATCGGCGATACCGTGAAGGTCATGGAGACGAGGCCGCTTTCCAAGACGAAACGCTGGAGGCTGGTGGAAATCGTAGAGAGGGCAAAGTAATCTGGCTTAGCCCGAGCAGAGTTTATAGAGGAGGAAGACATGGTTCAGCAGGAAACAAGGCTCAAGGTCGCTGACAATACCGGCGCAAAGGAGATCCTCTGCATCCGGGTCATGGGCGGCTCGATGAGAAGATATGCGGGGGTCGGCGACATCATCACCGCAACCGTTAAAGATGCGACACCCGGAGGAGCGGTGAAGAAGGGCGACATCGTAAAGGCAGTGGTAGTCCGCACGGTCAAGAGCATACGCCGCAAGGACGGCTCCTACATCCGCTTCGATGAGAATGCCGCCGTCCTGATCAAGGAAGACAATACCCCCCGGGGAACCCGTATATTCGGGCCTGTGGCCAGGGAGCTCCGTGACAGGCAGTTCATGAAGATCGTGTCACTGGCACCGGAAGTTCTGTAAGACGGCGCTTCAGCGGAGAAAGAGAGGATAAACAATGGCTACATGTAAGATTAAAAAAGGCGATACCGTGCAGGTCATCGCAGGCAAGGATAAGGACAAGCAGGGCAAGGTTGTCCGGGTGGATGCAAAGAAGAGGAGAGTGCTGGTAGAGGGCGTGAACATGCTCACCAAGCACACGAAGCCTTCCGCCGGCAATCCGGACGGCGGGATCGTGCACCAGGAGGGCATGATCGACCTTTCCAACGTGATGTATGTGCACAACGGAAAACCCACCCGGGTCGGATTCCGGGTAGACGGGGACAGGAAGGTGCGCATCGCGAAGTCCACGGGCGACGTGATTGACTGATCGGTAAGGAGGAAATGAAGGTGAGCAGACTCAGAGAAACCTATGAGAATGAAATAAAAGACGCCATGACCAAAAAATTCGGCTACAAGAACGTCATGGAAGTGCCGAAGCTGGAAAAGATCGTGGTGAACATGGGCGTGGGCGAGGCCAAGGAAGACGTGAAGCTTCTGGACTCCGCCGTGGCTGATTTGGAGAGGATCACTGGCCAGCATGCAGTGGTCACCAAGGCCAAGAAGGCTGTGGCGAATTTCAAGATCCGTGCCGGCATGCCCATCGGCTGCAAGGTGACGCTCCGCGGCGACAAGATGTATGACTTCCTGGACAGGCTGGTAAACCTGGCGCTGCCCCGAGTCAGGGACTTCCGTGGCGTCAGCGCCAATTCCTTTGACGGAAGAGGCAATTACGCACTGGGCATCAGGGAACAGATCATCTTCCCCGAGATCGACTACGACAAGATCGACAAGGTCAGGGGCATGGATGTCATCGTGGTGACCACCGCAAAGACCGACGAAGAGGCGAGGGAACTCTTAAGGCTTTTCAATATGCCGTTTGAAAAGCAGGAAACCGTGTAAGAATGGAGGTTATTTCATGGCGAAGTTATCATTGAAGTTAAAACAGCAGCGCAAACCGAAGTTTTCCACCAGGGCGTACACGCGCTGCAGGATCTGCGGGCGGCCCCATGCAGTCCTCAAGAAATACGGCATCTGCAGGGTGTGCTTCAGGGAGCTGGCTTACAAGGGACAGATTCCCGGCGTAAAGAAAGCATCGTGGTAAAGTACATTAGGAGGTAAAGTTTATGACTACGAATGATCCGATTGCAGATATGCTTACAAGAATCCGTAATGCAAATACTGCAAAACACGATACGGTAGAGATCCCTGTGTCCAAGATCAAGGTTGCTATCGCGGATATCCTTTTGAACGAAGGATATATCAGGAAATACGAGCTGGTGGAAGGCGAGAACGGCTTCCAGAATATCCGGGTCAGCCTGAAGTATGGCGACAACAAGCGCGAGAAGGTGCTGACCGGCCTAAAGAGGATTTCCAAGCCGGGCCTTCGGGTCTATGCTGGCAAGGATGAGATCCCCAGAGTGCTTGGCGGACTCGGCGTAGCGATCATCTCCACCAACAATGGTGTGGTGACCGACAAGAAGGCAAGGGAACTGGGCGTCGGCGGCGAAGTGCTGGCGTTTATATGGTAATGGCTTAGAGAATTAGGAGGTGCGGGCATGTCACGAATCGGAATGAAGCCTATCGCGATACCTGCCGGAGTGACGGTGGATATCGCAGAAAATAACAAAGTGACGGTAAAAGGAGCGAAGGGAGAGCTTTCAAGGGTGCTCCCCCAGAAGATGATCATTAAGCAGGAAAACGGGGTCGTCACCGTGGAGCGTCCCAATGACCTGAAGGAAATGAAGGCGCTGCACGGGCTTACCAGGACCCTGATCAACAATATGGTGATCGGGGTGACGGAGGGCTACAGCAAGACCCTGGAGATCAACGGCGTAGGCTACAGGGCGGCGAAGGAAGGCAAGAACCTGAACCTGAGCCTGGGCTATTCCCATCCGGTGGTCATGGAGGATCCGGAAGGCATCGAGACCAAGGTAGAAGACAATAAGATCATCGTCAGCGGAATCGATAAGGAAAAGGTAGGCCAGTATGCGGCCATTATCAGGGAAAAGAGGCCCCCGGAGCCTTATAAGGGCAAGGGGATTAAATATAGCACGGAAGTCATCCGCCGCAAGGTGGGCAAGACAGGCAAGAAGTAATTTGGGGAGGTTAGCATGATCAAGAAAAAGGCAAGGTCAAAAGTCAGGGAAAAGAAACACTTGAGGATCCGCAACCGTTTCAGCGGTACGGCGGAGCGTCCCCGTCTGTCAGTCTTCCGCAGCAATAGCCATATGTATGCACAGATCGTGGACGACGTAGCGGGCACCACCCTGGCATCCGCATCCACAGTGGAGAAGGAGATCCGCTCCCAGCTTAAATATACAGACAATGTGGAAGCGGCGGCGTACGTAGGCAAGGTGATCGGGCAGAGAGCCATCGAAAAGGGCATCAAGGAAGTGGTCTTTGACCGTGGCGGCTTCATATATCACGGGAAGGTCCAGGCTCTTGCAGACGGCGCAAGAGAAGCGGGACTGGTATTCTAAAGGAGGAAATATGGAATTCACCAAAACACAGAACGATGACGGGATGATGGATAAGGTCGTTACGATCAAGCGGGTCACCAAGGTGGTGAAGGGTGGTCGTAACATGCGGTTTTCTGCTCTTGTAGTTGTGGGCGACGGTGCCGGACGTGTGGGCGTAGGCCTGGGCAAGGCCACAGAAATACCGGAAGCTATCCGCAAGGGCAAGGAAGATGCCGTGAAGCATATGATAGATGTGGCGCTGGATGAGAATTCCTCCGTGACGCATGACTTCATCGGGAAGTTCGGCGGGGCGCAGATCCTGCTGAAGAGGGCACCGGAAGGTACCGGTATCATCGCAGGCGGCCCGGCTCGTATCGTCTGCGAGCTTTCAGGGATCCGCAACATCCGTACCAAGTCCCTGGGCTCCAATAATAAGCAGAACGTAGTGCTGGCCACCATCGATGCGCTCAAGCAGATCAAGTCTCCGGAAGAAGTGGCGCGTAAGAGGGGCAAGTCCGTGGATCAGATCCGCGCATAACGGAAGAGGGAAGGAGCAGGATATCGTATTTTAACGGGTTACGGTATCCGCATCCGACCGGTGTGAGTCAGGTACAAAAGGCGTTTATAGAGGAGAATAATCATGGGTAAGTTAAAAATCACGTTGAAGAAGTCCACCATCGGCGCGATCCCGAAGCATAAGAAGACGGTAGCGGCCCTTGGGCTTCACAAGACCAACAGCACCGTGGAGCAGGACGACAATCCCGCCATCCGCGGCATGATCAAGCAGGTAAGTCATCTGCTTCAGGTAGAGGAGATCCAGTAAGGCTCCCAAAGGCACCGGAAAATCATAAGCGAGTCGCTTAAATGCGGCGCATAGCGAAGGATGGAGGAAAGAAAGAATGGAATTAGGAAATCTTAGTCCGGCAAAGGGTTCAACCCATAGTGCAAACTTCAGGAAGGGACGTGGACACGGATCAGGCAACGGCAAGACTGCAGGCTACGGCCATAAAGGACAGAAGGCCAGGTCCGGGGCTCCCAGGATCGGCTTCGAAGGCGGACAGATGCCCCTTTACAGGCGCATCCCCAAGAGAGGCTTCAAAAACATCAATTCCAAGAAGATCGTCACGCTGAATGTCAGCCAGCTGGATAAGTATTACAATGACGGCGATACCGTACAGCCGGAGGATCTGATCGAAAGAAAGATCATCCATGATACCTATGACGGCCTCAAGATCCTCGGAAACGGGGAGATTACCAAGAAGCTTACGGTAAAGGCACATGCATTTTCGGCGTCAGCAAAGGAAAAGATTGAAGCGGCCGGTGGGAAAGCCGAGGTGATCTAATGTTTGAGACAGTACGCAATGCATTCAAGGTCAAGGAGATCCGGATCCGGCTCATTTTCACGCTCTGCATGCTGGTACTGGTCCGTCTTGGATGTGAACTTCCGATACCCGGTTTCAACCGGTACTATTTCCAGCAGTGGTTTTCCCAGCTGACTGGAGATTCCTTTAACTTCTTCAATGCATTCACCGGCGGCTCCTTCGAGAACATGTCGCTGTTTGCCTTGAATATTACCCCCTATATCACATCCTCCATCATCGTGCAGCTCCTTACCATCGCGATCCCTGCGCTGGAAGAGATGCAGCGGGAAGGAGAAGAAGGGCGTAAGAAGCTGGTGTCCATCACCAGATATCTGACCGTAGGACTGGCTCTGATCGAGTCCACCGCCATGGCCATCGGCTTTGGCCGGCAGGGTCTTCTGGATCAGTTCAACGCCCTGTATGTGATCATGATCATCTGTGCGCTGACGGCAGGCTCCGCCTTCCTGATGTGGATCGGCGAGCAGATCACGGAGCATGGAGTGGGAAACGGCATTTCCATCGTCCTGACCATCAATATCATCTCCAGGCTTCCGGATGACCTGACCGGCCTGTATCAGCAGTTTGTGGCAGAAAAGCCCATCGCTTTTGCCATCCTGTCGGCTGTCATCATCCTGGCCATCATCCTGGCCACGGTGGTGCTTACCATCCTGCTCAATGACGCAGAGCGCAGGATTCCCGTACAGTATGCCAAGAAAATGCAGGGACGGAAGATGCTGGGCGGCAACAGCACCTATATTCCGCTGAAGGTCAATACCGGCGGCGTGATCCCCATCATCTTTGCCTCCTCGCTGATGCAGTTCCCTGTGGTCATAAGCCAGCTTCTTGGGCGTTCCGGCGGTACCTCCATTTGGGGGCACATTCTCAGGACGTTAAGCTCCTCCAACTGGTTCAAGGCAGCCACCCCCTGGTATTCCATCGGTGTGGTGATCTATATCGTACTGGTGGTCTTCTTTGCCTACTTCTATACCTCCATCACCTTCAATCCTCTGGAGGTGGCGGATAATATGAAGAAGCAGGGAGGCTTCATCCCCGGCATCCGTCCGGGCAAGCCCACCAGCGAATACCTGACGAAGATCCTGAATTACATCATCTTCATCGGAGCAGTAGGCCTCATCATCGTGGCGATCATCCCCATCTTCTTCAACGGGGTGTTCAATGCAAGGGTAACCTTCGGCGGCACGTCCCTCATCATCATCGTGGGCGTGATCCTGGAGACCATCAAGCAGGTGGAGTCCCAGATGGTAGTGCGCAACTACAAGGGATTCCTGAATTCCTGACGGGCTTTGTCCATCAGGCATAAGGTTTTGGCGAAGCCGACAAGGGAGGAATTAGCGTGAAGATAATCATGCTGGGAGCGCCTGGCGCCGGGAAAGGCACGCAGGCCAAGATGATTTCCGAGAAATACGGCATACCCCACATCTCCACGGGAGATATCTTCCGGGCCAATATAAAGGAAGGAACCGAGCTGGGGAAGGAAGCAAAGTCCTATATGGACGCGGGCAAGCTGGTACCGGATGAGCTTACCGTCAGGATCCTGCTGGACCGGGTGGCAAAGGAGGACTGCAGGGACGGCTATGTCCTGGACGGCTTCCCCCGCACCATCCCCCAGGCAGAGGTGCTGGACGAGGAGCTTAAGAAGAAGGGCGACCAGGTGGATCGTGCCATCAATGTGGATGTGCCGGATGAGAATATCGTGGGGCGGATGTCCGGAAGGAGGGCCTGCCTGAAGTGCGGGGCCACCTACCATATCGAGCACCTGCCGCCGAAAAAAGAGGGTATCTGCGATGCCTGCGGAAGCGAGCTGGTATTAAGGGACGACGACAAGCCGGAGACCGTAAAGAAACGGCTTTCCGTATACCATGAGCAGACACAGCCCCTGATCGAGTATTATGAGGGCAAGCAGATCCTTTGCACCGTGGACGGCACGAAGGATGCCAGGGAAGTATTTGCCGCAATAGAGAGGAACCTGTGAGATATGTCGAAAGCTGATGTCATAGAAATAGAAGGAACCGTGGTCGAAAAGCTGCCCAATGCCATGTTTAAGGTATGCCTGGACAATGGACATGAGGTGCTGGCACATATCAGCGGGAAGCTCAGGATGAACTTCATCAAGATCCTTCCCGGCGACAAGGTCACCATTGAGCTCTCGACCTACGATCTCACCAGAGGGCGCATCACCTGGAGGGATAAATAAAAAATCCTTGAACAAAACAGGCCGTTGTGGTAAGATATTACTCGCCTCGCGTTTTGGAAGGGGCGCAACAAGAGCATTTGCAGGATAGAAAGAGGTGCTGACATGAAAGTAAGATCATCCGTGAAACCGATCTGCGATAAGTGCAAGATCGTAAAGCGCAAGGGAAAGATCCGCGTGATCTGCGAAAATCCCAAGCATAAGCAGGTACAGGGCTGAAATAAAGCCTTTGGATAATTATTGAGGAAAGGAGGTTCATGCTCACAATGGCTCGAATCGCTGGTGTTGATTTACCTAGGGACAAGAGAGTGGAGATCGGCCTGACATACATCTATGGCATTGGCCGTTCCAGCTCTAACCGCATCCTGAAGGATGCAGGCGTTAATCCCGATACCAGGGTCAGGGACCTTACGGAGGAGGAAGTATCCAAGATCCGTGACGTCATCGAAAAGACCCAGGTCATCGAGGGCGATCTCAGAAGAGAGACCGCGATGAATATCAAGCGCCTTACGGAGATCGGCTGTTACAGAGGCATCCGGCATCGGAAGGGCTTGCCCTGCCGTGGCCAGAATACCAAGACAAATGCCAGGACCTGCAAGGGTCCCCGCAGGACAGTCGCAAATAAGAAAAAGTAACAGGGAACTTATAAATGCAGCAGAATGTAAAAAGGTAGGTTAGTTTTCATGGCTGGAAATAATAAGGCAGGCGCGAAGAAAACAACAAAAAAGCGCGTCAAAAAAAACGTTGAACACGGACAGGCACATATTCAGTCTTCCTTCAACAATACCATTGTTACACTGACGGATGCTGAAGGAAATGCCCTTTCATGGGCAAGTGCCGGAGGTCTGGGATTTAGAGGTTCAAGGAAATCTACCCCATACGCGGCGCAGATGGCTGCCGAGACGGCCACCAAAGCGGCGCTGGTGCATGGGCTGAAATCTGTTGATGTTATGGTCAAGGGCCCCGGTTCTGGTCGAGAGGCCGCCATCCGGGCGCTGGCAGCGGCCGGCCTGGAAGTCACGAGCATCAAGGACGTGACGCCGGTACCCCATAACGGATGTCGTCCGCCGAAACGCAGAAGAGTTTGACGAGGAGGAGAAAAACAGATGGCAGTAAATAGAGAACCTGTTCTGAAAAGGTGCAGATCCCTTGGATTAGATCCCACAGTACTGGGATATGACAAGAAATCAAACCGCGAAGTCAGAAGAACCGGAAAAAAGATCAGTGAGTATGGGCTTCAGCTTAGAGAGAAGCAGAAGGCCAAGTTTATCTATGGCGTGCTGGAGAAGCCTTTCCGGAATTATTACAAAAAAGCAGACCGGATGAAGGGCATGACAGGTACCAACCTGATGATCATGCTGGAGAGCCGGCTGGATAACGTGATATACCGCCTCGGATTTGCGAGGACCAGAAGGGAAGCGCGTCAGATGGTAGATCATAAGATGTTTACCATCAATGGCAAGGGAGTTAATATCCCCTCCTATCAGATCAAGGCAGGGGACGTGATTGAGGTAAAAGAGAAAAAGAGATCCTCCCAGCACTTCAAGGATATTTTCGAAGTGACTGCAGGCAGGACGGTACCGGCCTGGCTCACAGCCGACCAGGAGAGCTTCAAGGGCAGTGTAGTGGCTCTTCCCACCAGGGATGAGATCGACGTGCCTGTCAATGAGACCATGATCGTCGAGCTCTATTCCAAGTAATACCGTCACGTTCCGTCGGCAGTCCTTCTGGGCTGTCGTGGCTCTGAACTGAATAAGGAGGTACTTCGAATTGTTGGAATTTGAAAAACCAAAGATTGAGATACTTGATGTTTCGGAGGACAAAAAGTATGCAAGGTTTGTATGCCAGCCCCTGGAAAGAGGATATGGCATCACCCTTGGCAATTCCCTGAGAAGGATCATGCTTTCATCCCTTCCCGGGACAGCGGTCAGCCAGATCAAGATAGACGGAGTGCTCCATGAGTTTTCTTCCATCCCTGGAGTGAAAGAGGATGTTACGGAGATCGTGCTCAATGTAAAGAACATCGCGATCCGCAACAACAGCAGCCAGAAGGATGAGATCAAGACGGCCTATATCGAGTACGAAGGCGAGGGCGAGGTGACTGCCGCCGATATCCAGTGTGACCAGGATATCGAGATCGTCAATAAAGACCAGCACATCGCCACCTTAAGCGGCGGCAAGGATACGAAGCTCTATATGGAGCTGACCATCAGCAACGGCCGGGGCTACCGGAGCGCGGATGACAATAAGTCCGCCGACCTGCCCATCGGGATGATCGCCATCGATTCGATTTACACGCCGGTAGAGCGCGTCAATATGAGCGTGGAGAATACCCGTGTGGGCCAGCAGACCGACTTTGACAAGCTGACATTGGATGTATATACCAACGGCACCCTGACTCCGGAGGAGGCAGTGAGCCTGGCGGCGAAGGTGCTCAATGAGCATCTGAACCTCTTCGTGGATCTGTCTGAAGCGGCATCCAGGACAGAGGTCATGACCTCCCGCAAGGAGGATGCCAAGGTGGATGTGCGCAGCATGAGCATCGATGAGCTGGAGCTTTCGGTGCGTTCCTACAACTGCCTGAAGAGGGCGGGCATCAATACCGTGGCTGAGCTTACCAATAAGACCAGCGATGATATGATGAAGGTACGCAACCTGGGGCGCAAGTCTTTAGATGAAGTGCTGGCAAAGCTGAAGGAGCTTGGGCTTGAGCTCAGTCCTTCCGAGGAATCCAACTAAGAACCAGTTACACGGTTCTGCGGTAAAGCCGATGAGTACGCAGGACCCCTCAGGACAGGGATCGTAAGACCGAAGAAGCGGATCTCGTCCAAAATGAGAAAAGGAGAAGAAAGAAATGGGACGTAAATTAGGCAGGACAGCATCGCAGAGGAAGGCTCTCTTAAGGAATCAGGTTACGGCGCTGATCCATCACGGCAGGATCGTGACCACGGCCGCAAGGGCAGAGGAAGTACAGAAGATCGCAGAGCATGTGATCGCTCTGGCCATTCCGGAGAGAGATAATTATACCACCCAGAAGGTGACCGTGAAGGTCGCCCGCAAGGATAAGGACAATAAGCGGATCAAGGAAGAGAAGGACGGCAAGATGGTGGCCGTCTATGATGAGGTGGAGAAGGAGATCAAGAAGGATAATCCTTCCAGGCTTCATGCAAGGATGCAGATCATGAGGGTGCTTTATCCCGTGACCGATGTGCCGAAGAAGGGCGCAGGACGCAAGCGGAATACAAAAAAGGTGGATCTTGTAGCGAAGCTTTTCGATGAGATCGCTCCGAAGTATGCTGACCGGAAGGGTGGATATACCCGGATCGTCAAGATCGGGCCCCGTAAGGGAGATGCGGCAATGGAAGTACTGATCGAGCTGGTGTAAGCCGTACCGGCTGCAGGCTGAATGACCGGGGGGAGGAACAGCGGTTCCTTCCCCCTTTCAAATTTTTAGGATGAAAATGGCGATCGTCGAAGCAGAAAAACTGGCATATGAATATATCCGCAGGGATGATGAAGGCAATGTGGATGGAGTGGTCCGTGCCCTGGACGGAGTAGACCTGAAGGTGGAGAGGGGGCAGTTTATCGCCGTGCTGGGAGGAAACGGTTCCGGCAAATCCACCCTGGCGAAGCATATCAATGCCATACTTTATCCGGCGGAGGGTACCGTGACCGTGGACGGGCTGGATACCTCCAAGGAGGAGAATATCTGGGAGATCCGCCAGAAGGCCGGCATGGTCTTCCAGAATCCGGACAACCAGATCATCGGCTCCGTGGTAGAGGAGGATGTGGGCTTTGGGCCGGAGAATATGGGCATCCCCACGAAAGAGATCTGGGAAAGGGTAGACGAATCCCTGAAGATCCTGGGGATGGACGAATACCGGAAGCATTCCCCAAGCCGGCTCTCCGGCGGGCAGAAGCAGAGAGTGGCCATCGCGGGAGTCGTAGCCATGCATCCCTCCTGCATCATTATGGATGAGCCCACGGCCATGCTGGATCCCAGCGGGCGCCGGGAGGTGATCCGGGCCGCCAGGGCGCTGAACGACGTGGAAAAAATCACCGTTATCCTCATTACCCACTATATGGAGGAAGTGATCCATGCAGACCGTGTTTTTGTCATGGATCATGGCAGGATAGCCATGAGCGGCACCCCAAGGGAGATCTTTTCCCGGGTGGAGGAGCTCAAAAAGCTCCGGCTGGATGTGCCCCAGGCGACCATGCTGTCCTATGAGCTGAAGGCGGCAGGGCTTCCTCTGCCGGACGGCATCCTTTCAGAAGAAGAGCTGGTGGACAAGCTATGTCAATTATATGTGACCATGTAACCTACTATTACGGTAAGGGCACCTCCGATGAGGTCTGTGCCTTAAAGGACGTCTCCTTCCAGATCAAGGATGGAGAGTATGTGGGCCTCATCGGCCATACCGGCTGCGGCAAGTCCACGCTGGTGCAGCATCTGAACGGCCTTTTGAAGGCAAGCTCCGGGCATATCTATTACAACGGAGCCGATATCTACGACGAAGATTACCGCATGAAGGAGCTGAGGGGCAGGGTCGGCCTGGTATTTCAGTATCCGGAGCATCAGCTTTTTGAAGAAAGCGTTTTTAAGGACGTGGCCTTCGGGCCGGCTAATCTCGGGCTTTCCAAGTCAGAGGCAGAGCTCCGCTCCTATGAAGCCTTGAAGAGCGTGGGGCTTCAGGACGAATACTTCTATGTCTCCCCCTTTGACCTTTCCGGAGGCCAGAAAAGGCGTGTCGCCATAGCAGGGGTGCTTGCCTTGAAGCCAGAGGTCCTGATCCTGGATGAGCCCACGGCAGGATTGGATCCCGAGGGCAGGGATGAGATCCTCGGCCTGGTAAAACGCCTTCATCAGGAGGGCATTACCATCATCCTGGTTTCCCACAGCATGGAGGATGTGGCAGACAATGCCGGCCGGGTCATCGTCATGGACAAGGGAGAGATCCTGATGAACGGCACGCCGGAATCCGTCTTCACCCGGATCGGGGATCTGGAGAAGATCGGCCTGGCGGCGCCCGGAGTGACATATATCATGCATAAGCTGAAGGAGAGGGGGATCCCGGTGGAAACAGGGGCAACGACGCTTGATATGGCAAGGGAAGAGATCCTGAGGGTATTTGCGGGATGATCCGGGATATCACGCTTGGCCAGTATTATCATACAGAATCCCTGCTTCATGCCCTGGATCCCAGGGTGAAGCTTACCGGCACCCTGATCTATATCATCTCCCTCTTTGCCGCGGACAACGTGACAGCCTATCTCGTGGCCGCATTGTTTTTGACCGCCATGATCGTCATGTCCAGAGTGCCCTTATCCTTCATCGTGAGGGGGATGAAGGCCGTGGCGGTGATCCTCTGCATCACGGTCATCTTCAACCTGTTTCTGACGCCGGGGATCCCGGCCTTTACCCTGTGGAAGCTCACCGTGACCTGGGAGGGGATCCGGGGAGCGTCTTATATGGCAGTCCGGCTTACCTTCCTGATCCTTGGTTCTTCCCTCATGACGCTTACTACTACGCCCAATAACCTGACAGACGGGATGGAGAGCCTGATGAAGCCGCTGAAGGCCATCCGGGTGCCCGTACATGAGATCGCCATGATGATGTCCATCGCCCTCCGGTTCATCCCGATCCTCTTGGAGGAAACAGACAAGATCATGAAGGCACAGCAGGCCAGGGGAGCCGACTTTGAGACCGGGGGCATCATAAAGAGGGCAAAAAACATGGTACCGCTCCTGGTACCGCTCTTTATCTCGGCCTTCCGCAGGGCCAATGACCTGGCTCTTGCCATGGAAGCCCGCTGCTACAGGGGCGGGGAGGGCAGGACAAAGATGAAGCCCCTCGTCTATCACCGGAGGGATGTCATCGCTTATCTGGTGCTGGTCTTGTACCTTGCCGTCATCATTCTGGCAGGGAAGCTGGGGCCGCTATGACAAGGCGGATCCTTCTGGAGGTGGCATACGATGGCACGGCCTATCATGGATACGCCTTTCAGGAGGGAGCAGATACCATTGAAGGCCGGCTGAATCAGGCCATCTCAGAGCTTGAAGGACGGCCTGCAGCCGTGATCGGAGCCAGCCGGACGGATGCGGGAGTGCATGCCCATAAGAACCTGGCCGTATTTGACACAGAGCACCGGATGGAAGCCGGGAGCTTCCGCCCTGCCTTAAACGTCAGGCTTCCGGAGGATATCCGGATCCGTGCATCCCGGGAAGTAAGACCCGGGTTTCATCCCAGAAAGGTCCGGACGGAAAAGACCTATGTCTACCGGATCCTGAATACCGGAGAAAAAGATCCCATGCAGAGGCTCTATGCCCTGTATGTGGCCTATCCCTTAGACGAGGCGCGGATGCAGGAGGGAGCGGGATATCTTCTGGGGGAGCATGATTTCCGGAGCTTCTGCTCGGCCCATACCCAGGCCCAGACTACGGTAAGAGAGATCACGGGGATCCGGGTGGAGCGTGCGGGGGAAGAGATCCGGATCACGGTCCGGGGCCTCGGCTTTCTATATAATATGGTCCGGATCATCACAGGCACTCTTCTGGAGGTAGGCCGGGGAGCCATGGAGCCCTCACGGGTGGGGGAGATCCTGGCCGCATGCGACAGAACCCTGGCCGGACCTACCGTGCCGCCGCAGGGCCTCGTCCTGGAGGACATCCGGATCCTCGATTATTCCAATAATGCTTGACATATCCAGGCGTGTAGTGTAAAATCTATCTTTGCACGGTCTGTGATTACCATAAATACAGCACGCGCAGCCTGCCAGACGGCCACAGCCCCGACCGCGGCAGACAAGACAGCAGAATTGTTACGTAGTGAATGTGTTTGGAGGAAGATCATGAAGACATACATGGCAACCGATTCTACCATAGAAAGAAAATGGTATGTGGTGGATGCAGAAGGCCAGACCTTAGGACGCCTTGCGGCCAACGTGGCGGCAGTGCTCCGCGGGAAGAATAAGCCGACCTTCACGCCGTTCCTGGATACGGGAGATTACGTGATCGTAGTGAATGTGGACAAGATCAGGGTCACCGGCAGGAAGCTGGATCAGAAGGTTTATGTGCGGCATTCCGACTATGTCGGCGGCTTAAAGAAAGAGACGCTGAAGAATAAGCTGGCAAGAAGGCCTGAGCAGGTATTTGAGCTGGCGGTCAAGGGCATGCTCCCGAAGGGACCTCTTGGAAGACAGATGTTCAGGAAACTACATGTTTACGCGGGACCGGAGCACGATCACGCGGCACAGAAACCGGAAGAACTGAAATTCTAAGAGGAGGAGAGAATCATGGCCGCAACGAAGAAAATAAAATCCAGTGACAGGTATTACGGCACCGGACGGAGAAAGAAATCAGTGGCAAGGGTGTATCTTTTCCCGGGAGACGGCAAGATCACCATCAATAAAAGAGATATCGACGACTATTTCGGCATGGAGACCTTAAAGACCATCGTCAGGCAGCCCCTGGTGGCCACCTCCACCGATGGGAAGTATGACGTTCAGGTCAATGTCTATGGCGGCGGTTATACCGGACAGGCAGGCGCCATCCGGCACGGGCTGTCCAGAGCCCTGCTCCAGGTAGATTCGGAGTACCGTGCCATCCTGAAGAAGGAAGGCTACCTGACCCGTGACCCTCGTATGAAAGAGAGAAAGAAATACGGTCTCAAGGCAGCAAGACGCGCACCCCAGTTCAGCAAGCGTTAATCATTGCTTACAAACCCCGAAAACTCACGGTTTCCGGGGTTTTTTCATGCCCGATTTTCAACGGCCTTCTTTTATATACATCCAAGCAGCCTTACCATCTCCTTGTCTGATATGATACAATATGCTTTGCCTCATACGGCAGGATAAACCATATTCAGAAAAATCTAGAATTGAGGATCCATTGATGAACTATCTTAAGCAGGCTTCCTTGTCCATTTCCCGCGCATTTGATATACTGAATGGCAGTTACCTTACAAACGATCAAAAACGGGGTGGATTATGATAAAGGATGGCAGGATCTGGATCGGAAAAAATGAGGCAGGAGGGGACATTTTCCTCAATCCGGGGATGGCAAACCGCCATGGTCTCATTGCTGGGGCCACGGGCACGGGAAAGACCGTGTCCTTAAAAGTCCTGGCCGAGGGCTTCTCGGAGCTTGGGGTGCCGGTCTTTCTGGCAGATGTCAAGGGAGATCTGGCGGGGCTTTGCGTGCCCGGGGAAGACAGCCCGGACATGAAAGAGCGGATCGAACGGTTCGGCCTTGCCGGGGCGGGCTTCCGGTATGAGAGCTGTCCGGTCACCTTCTGGGATCTTTATGGCAAAAACGGGATCCAGCTTCGAAGCACCATTTCCGAGATGGGGCCGGTGCTCCTTTCCAGGATCCTGGGGCTCAACGACCTGCAGGCTGACCTTCTGAATATCACCTTCAAGATCGCAGACGACGAGGGTCTCCTTCTTATCGATACCAAAGACCTGAAATCCATGCTGAACTACGTATCCGACAATTCCAAGGAATTCGCCGCGGATTACGGCAATATCAGCAAGGTATCCATTGCCGCCATCATCCGGGCCCTGGTGTCCTTAGAGATGAAGGGCGGGGATGTCTTTTTCGGGGAGCCGGCCCTTTACGTACAGGACCTGCTTTCGATGGGAGAAGGGGGCAGGGGCATGATCCATGTGCTGGACAGCCAGAGCCTCATTCAGGATGCATCATTATATTCCACCTTCCTGCTCTGGCTCCTGTCCGAGCTCTTCGAAGCCCTTCCCGAGGTAGGCGATCTGGAAAAGCCGAAGCTGGTCTTTTTCTTTGATGAAGCGCATCTGCTGTTTGGCAGCGCCTCCAAGGCTCTCCTGGAAAAGATCGAGCAGGTGGTAAAGCTCATCCGCTCCAAGGGCGTAGGCGTATATTTCGTGACACAGAATCCCAGGGACATCCCGGACGGGGTGCTTTCCCAGCTTGGCAATAAGATCCAGCATGCCCTCCGGGCCTATACCCCGGCAGACCAGAAGGCGGTCCGTGCGGCGGCAGAATCCTTCCGGGAAAATCCGGACTTCGATACCTACGAGGCGATCATGGCCCTGGGCACGGGAGAGGCGGTGGTCTCTTTTCTCGGAGACGACGGAGTGCCGGAGATCGCCCAAAGGGCGGCGATACTGCCTCCGGAAACCGGATTTGGCGGCATCAGCGCTTCCCTTAGGGAGGATAAGATCAGGCAGAGCGCCTTCCATGCCCGTTATGCCGAAAGCGAGGATCCGGACTCGGCCTATGAATTCCTGAAGCGCAGGGGGGTCGAGGAGGAAGAAGCCAGGGAGGCGGAAAAAGCCGCGGCCGAGGAGGAAAAGCAGAGGGCAAAGCAGGAGGAAGCAGACCGGAAGGCCAGGGAAAAGGAAGAAGCAAAGAGGGCAAGGGAAGCCGAGAAGGAAAAAGAGAAGGATGAGCGGCGGAGAAAACAGGCCGCGAAATCCGTAGGCAATACGGTGGCAGGCACGGTGGGACGGGAAGTAGGAAAGCAGGTAGGAAAGGGCTTTGGCTCCTTCGGCAAGACACTGGGCGGCAATATGGGCGCCAGCATCGGCCGGGGGATCATGAGCACGCTGTTTAAATTTTAGGAGTCAGACAATGGCAGATCAGGCCGGAGGGGAATGGCAGAGGCTCGGCGAGGATGTCGGGCGGGCGGTGCAGGATGCCATCAGTTCCGGGAATTATTCCAATCTTAGCCGGGAAATGGCAGATATCGCAGACCGGGCGCTGGGCAATCTTGGGGATACCATCGCAAGCAAGGTAAAGGAAAGCACCAGCCAGAGCAGACAGAGGGTCGTGGATGAGCCCACAGAGGACTGGCATGAGGGCGCAAGCACCATGCGGGATATCCATGGGTACAGCGGGAGCGAATACCGGCAGTTCACGCCCGATCCGGAATGGCAGGATACAAAGACCGCCAAATACATCAAACAGATCAATAAGGATCATGCGAAGGATAAGCTTCGGGAAGAAAAGCGCAAAAAGAACGAGCTTTACGAAAAGACCGGGGTATGGAAGGGCTTAAGCATTGCCGGGATCGCGGCGGGCTTTCCCTTAGGCATCATCCTGGCAGGCTTCTTCGGGGCTCTTTCTGCGGCGGTGAACCCCCTTTTTCTGGCGCCCATGATCCTGACCTCCGTGCCCTTATTCGGAGTCGGCATAGCAGGCACTTCCATGCTCTCACAGATCAACCGCTTCGAGCGGTATGTGGAAAGCCTGGACGGCAGGACCTACGGGGATATCGCCATGCTCTCCCAGGCAGGGGGCAGATCCAAAAGGGGCACGGTAAAGGACCTGACGAAGATGATCGGGCGCCGGTGGTTTAAGCAGGGGCATATCGACGAGGATACGACCTGCCTCATTACCAGCGACGAGACCTATGACCAGTATCTCCTGACCCAGAAGCAGGCCCTGGCCATAAGGCAGCAGGAGGAAGAGGAGCAGCGGAAGGAAGAAGAACAGCGGCTGAAGGAGGATGCGGAGTACGCGGCCATGACCGAGAGCCAGCGGGAGATCTTCCGGCAGGGGGAGGCTTATATTAAGGAGCTCCATGAGTGCAACGATGCCATCCCCGGCCACGAGATGTCCGAAAAGGTATCCCGCATGGAGATCTCCGTAAGGCAGATCCTGGACAGGGCAAGGAAGCAGCCCCGGCTTATCGAGGATTTAAGGCGCCTCATGAATTACTACCTTCCCACTACAGTGAAGCTGCTGCATGCCTATGCCGAGCTGGAAAGCCAGGGGAAGGATACCGAGACGATCCGCAAGTCCAAGAGCGAGATCGAGGAGACCATCGATATCATGAATGACGCCTTCGACAAGCTTTTCGACAACATGTTCGTGGATACGAGCCTGGACATCTCCACCGACGCGGAGGTCATGAAGACCCTGCTGAAGCAGGAGGGCCTTACCGGCCACAGCTTCACCTCCGCCGGAATGGATCAAAATAACCATAATTAAAGGGGGAAAAGATGATGGAAGAAGAAAGACAAATGGAACAGGCAATGGCGGAAGCGCCCGCACCCACGCTGACCCTGGATCCTTTCGGCCAGGCGCCTGCCCCCGGGATGGAGCCGAAGCTTCTGCTCCGTCCCCAGGAAAAGATCGCCGAAAGCGCTCAGATCGTGGAAGCCGAAGACAGGCTTACGGAAGAAGAGAAAAAGATGGTGGAGGACTTCGCCGCCCAGATCGACATCAAGGATACGGCCACCATCCTGACCTATGGAGCCGCTACCCAGCAGAAGATGGCGGATTTCTCCGACATGGCCCTCTCCAATGTGCGCACGAAGGACATGGGGGAGATCGGGGCCCTGCTCACCGGGGTGGTGTCAGAGCTCAAGGGCTTCAATGAAGAGGAAAAGGGCATCGTGGGCTTTTTCCGCAAGCAGGGCAATAAGGCGGCCGCGCTGAAAACAAAATACGACAAGGCCGAGGTAAACGTGGGCAAGATCGTGGATGCCCTCCAGCAGCACGAGACCAAGCTCATGAAGGATACGGCGACCCTGGATAAGATGTATGACATGAACCTGGCCTACTTCAAAGAGCTCACCATGTATATCATCGCCGGCAAAAAGAAGCTGGACGAGGCGGAAAACAAGGTCCTGCCCGAGCTCCTGCAGAAAGCGGAGCAGAGCGGCCTTGCGGAGGACGCCCAGGAGGCCAGGGATTATCAGGAGATGTGCGACCGCTTTTCCAAAAAGCTCACCGATCTGGAGTTGACCCGTACCATCGCCATGCAGACAGCGCCCCAGATCCGCATGATCCAGGCAAACGACATCCAGATGGTGGACAAGATCCGCTCCACCGTGGTCAATACCATTCCCCTCTGGAAGAGCCAGATGGTGATCGCCCTGGGCATCCAGAATTCCACGGAGGCAGCCAAGGCCCACAAGGCCGTCACGGACATCACCAATCAGATGCTGACAGCCAATGCAGAGGCGTTGAAGGTGGCCACGATCGAGACCCAGAAGGAATCCCAGCGGGGCATCGTAGACATGGAGACCCTGCAGAAGACCAACCAGTCCCTGATCAGCACCTTCGACGAGGTCATCAAGATCCAGGCCGAGGGCAGGGAAAAGAGAGCCCAGGCCGAAGTCGAGATGGCGCGGCTGGAAAACGAGCTGAAGCAGAAGCTCCTGGAGGTAAGGGATGTCCGGCCGGGAAGCCGATAATTCCTTCAAGGCCCGGGCCAGGGCATTCGTCCCGTCCCTTCCCAACGCTCTGGTGGAGGGCGTCCTGAGGCTCATGAGCTTCTTCGACCATGTGCCGGGAAGGCTCAGGGAGCAGAACCGCCGGGAAAATGACGGCATCTGGGCGGAAAAATACAGCAGGACCTATGCAGAAAGCTTCATCGAGGACCAGGCTTTATTAAAGGACCTGAAGCTGGGGAAGAGCGACATGGCCTATGCCGGCTGCGAGATCATCGCCGTATACAATGCCCTCCTGGACCGGAAAAAGCTGGAAGAGACCCTTCCGGGGCTCATTTCCTGCTTCGAGAAAAAGGGCGTCGTCCTGAACGGCAGGTTCGGCACGGCCCCCCGGGCACTGGCAAGGTACCTTCGCTCCATCGGCATCGGGGCGGAGTATTCGATCCGAAGAAAGGACTTCCCGCTTCTTGCAGAGCGCTCTGCCGTCTTCATCGTCACGGCCTATAATGACTATGCGGATATCATGCAGGAGATCCACACGGTCTGCATCACGAAGGAGCCGGACGGACGGTTCCGTGCCCACAACAGCAGGAAGTGCAGGGAGAGCGTGGAAGGCTTTGATGCGCTGGAGCAGGCACTGGGAGTCGGCGGACGGGGAAAGATTCTTGCAATGACTGGAATTATAGAAAAGGGAGAATAGAAGAGAAAAAAGAAGGATAAGCGAGAAAAGAGAAGATTATCCATTTAAATACGGGGTTGCAATGGGGATTGCAATCCCGTATTATGTGACTGTTGGTTAGCACTCATTATGATTGAGTGCTAATAAATTGAAAGCACATAATGAACCAGAATCATAAAAGGAGGAGTACAAAATGAAATTGAAACCATTGGGTGACAGGGTTGTGCTGAAGCCGATCGAAGCGGAGGAAACCACCGCATCCGGGATCGTGATCCCCGGCAAGGAAAAGGAAAAGCCCCAGCAGGCGGAAGTGATCGCTGTAGGCCCGGGAGGAACCGTAGACGGCAAGGAAGTCAAGATGGAGGTCAAGAAGGGCCAGAAGGTCATCTATTCCAAATATTCGGGAACGGAAGTGGAGCTGGATGACAAAAACAAGGTAATCGTGGTGCGTCAGAGCGATATCCTGGCGATCATTGAGTAAGCTGTGCTTTGCACTGCATAGAGAATGGATTAGGAGGTTAAATCAAAAATGGCAAAGGAATTGAAATACGGCGCAGAGGCAAGGACCGCGCTGGAGAAGGGCGTGGATCAGCTGGCGGATACCGTAAGCGTAACCTTAGGCCCCAAGGGAAGAAATGTGGTACTGGACAAATCCTATGGCGCTCCGCTGATCACCAATGACGGCGTGACCATCGCCAAGGAGATCGAGCTGGAGGACGGCTTTGAAAATATGGGCGCCCAGCTGGTAAAGGAAGTGGCCACCAAGACCAATGACGTGGCCGGCGACGGCACCACCACAGCCACCGTGCTGGCCCAGGCCATGATCCACGAGGGCATGAGGAACCTGGAGGCCGGTGCGAATCCCATCATCCTCCGCAAGGGCATGAAGAAGGCCACGGAGGAGGCAGTGAATGCCATCGTGAAGATGGGTGCCAAGGTTTCCGGCAAGGACCACATCGCCAAGGTTGCGGCCATCTCCTCCGGTGACGAGAAGGTGGGACAGATGGTAGCGGACGCCATGGAGAAGGTCTCCAAGGACGGCGTGATCACTATCGAGGAATCCAAGACGATGATGACGGAGCTGGACGTGGTCGAGGGCATGGAGTTTGACCGCGGTTATGTTTCTGCCTATATGTGCACGGATATGGACAAGATGGAGGCGAATCTGGAGAATCCCTACATCCTGATCTATGACAAGAAGATCTCCAATGTGCAGGATATCCTGCCGCTGCTTGAGAATATCGTAAAGATGGGCGCGGCTCTCCTGATCATCGCAGAGGACGTGGACGGCGAGGCTTTGACGACCCTTATCGTGAATAAGCTGCGCGGCACCTTCAATGTCGTGGCGGTGAAGGCTCCCGGCTATGGCGACAGGCGTAAGGAGATGCTGCAGGATATCGCCATCCTTACCGGCGGCCAGGTGGTCTCTTCCGAGCTCGGCCTGGAGCTGAAGGATGCTACCATCGATATGCTTGGCCGGGCAAAGAGCGTCAAGGTTCAGAAGGAGAATACGGTTATCGTGGACGGCGCCGGCAAGAAGGCGGACATCAAGGCCCGCACGAACCAGATCAAGGCTCAGCTGGAGACGACGACTTCTTCCTTCGACAAGGAGAAGCTGCAGGAGAGGCTGGCGAAGCTGGCCGGCGGCGTGGCTGTGATCCGTGTGGGTGCCGCCACGGAGACGGAGATGAAGGAAGCGAAGCTGCGTATGGAGGATGCCCTGGCGGCCACAAAGGCTGCGGTCGAGGAAGGCATCATCGCCGGCGGCGGTTCTGCCTATATCCATGCCGCGAAGAATGTGGCGAAGCTTGCGGACAAGCTGGAGGGCGATGAGAAGACCGGAGCGAAGGTAGTGCTGAAGGCTCTGGAGGCGCCTCTGTATCATATTGCGGAGAATGCCGGTTTGGAAGGCGCGGTGATCATCAATAAGGTGCAGGAGTCGAAGGTAGGCATCGGATTTGATGTGCTGTCTGAGTCTTATGTGGATATGGTAAAGGCGGGGATCCTGGATCCGGTGAAGGTTACCAGGACTGCCCTTCAGAATGCGACTTCTGTGGCCAGCACTCTGCTTACCACGGAGGCAGTGGTCTCCACCAAGAAGGAGCCGGCTCCTCCGATGCCTGCAGGGGGTGCGCCCGGAATGGGGATGATGTAACATGCCCTTTGGCATGTTACATCCCGCTGGCAGCGTAGATGGCCCTTTGGCATGTTACATCCCGCTGGCAGCGTAGATAGCCCTTTGGCATGTTACATCCCGCTGGCAGCGTAGATGCCCTTTGAAAAAATGGCTGCTCGGATTTGTTCCGGGCAGCTTTTTTTTCGCACCGATCTTGGCAAACACTATGTAATGACTAATCTCCGCCGCCAGCGGGCCCTGCACTTTGATCTATGATATGCCGCCGGCGGGCCTTGCATTTCCACGTCGCCTCACCGCTCACTTAATGCGGAGCTTCCCGCCGGCTCCGACTATGCAATCTCGGCTTGGCGAGCCAACTTAAAAGCGTGTTGTCTCGCCAAACAGCCGATCTTGCAAGTCTTTGCAGGCGGCAATCTCCGCGTGTTCGCGGTAAGAGGCTCCTTAGGAAACGACAGGCCCCTTGGCGGCTCACACTTTGCAAGACAGGGGATGGTTCTTTTGTCTGCTATGGAGAAAATTTGCTGTGGCATACTTCGCCACCGGCGGGATCGGCGAGGCCTGCACTTTTTTGATCTATGATACGCCGCCGGCGGGGCCTGCATTTCCACGTCGCCTCACCGCTCACTTAATGCGGAGCTTCCCGCCGGCTTCGACTATGCAATCTCGGCTTGGCGAGCCAACTTACAAGCGTATTGTCTCGCCAACCAGCCGATCTTGCAAGTCTTCGCAGGCGGCAATCTCCGCGTGTTCGTGGTAAGAGGCTCCTTAGGAAACGTCAGGCCCCTTGGCGGCTCACACTCCGCAGAATATTTGTGAACATGGCGGAGCTTCCCCTCAACAAAGGGCTTCATCACGATTCCCGCTACACCGGTCAGAGATCTTCCCTCGTGATTAATGCTGTATGACGAGCGAGAAAACCCTGGATTGTACTAAAAAAAATACAATTGATGAATTGCGAAAAATATAGCGTGGTGATAGTATAGAGCATACCATGGTGGGGCAGCTATGTCTTTTTTGTGTCCTCACTGCGATGTTTAATATAGATTAAGCACAGAATTAAACAAAAAAGAGAGGAGAAAAGTAAATGAGAAAGAACTGGAAGAAAGTTCTGTCATTGGTTCTGGCGCTGGCGATGGTATTCAGCATGAATACGACAGCCTTCGCAGCCGACGAGATCGTGGCTGTAGCCGATGACGGAGTGATCGCCGAGGC
>JAILLN010000006.1 GCA_024693135.1 Lachnospiraceae bacterium
ATAGCAAATAAGCCATGAGGCAGGTTCCTGATGGGGCCGGGGTAAGGAAGCGTATTTGGGGAAATGGAAAATCTGTTATTTGATCTGGAAGAGACGCATTCCATTCAGATAGAGATGCTGAAAAAGCTTCAGCAGCTGTGCAAAGCACATGATCTCTCCTATTTTCTGGCATTTGGCTCATTGCTGGGTGCCGCAAGGGATGGGAAGATCATCGCATGGGACGATTCGATCGACGTCGTGATGCCCTTTGATCATTATAATTCCCTCATTCATCTTCCCAAGGAAGAATGGGGGGATGACATTTTTGTCCAGACCTTTGAATCTGATCCCCAATATCCCAGATGTTATGCGAAATTGAGAAATTGCAATACCACCCTGATCAAGTCAGAGTTTTCCAATCTCGACATCAACCACGGGATATATATCAATATCATGCCTCTGGTCGATCTGGCCGACGACGAAGGAGCCAGAAACCGTCAGCTAAAGAATCTCCGTCTGCTGAAAGCCATTACAGAAGGAACCCCGGCAATTACAGGAGGCTGGTTTCTTAAATTCTATTCGAATCTGCTGATTCATTTTTCTCCTCAAAAAATGAGGATCCGTGAAAGAGACCGTCTTTATTCGGAAATTGCCGGATACGGATCCGGTTCGTCTAGGTACTGCATGGCGCTGGCCGGCGACATTTCCCTCAAGCTGATCCTTCCGAAGTCATGGTTCAGCCAGGCTCAGGAATGCGATTTTGAGGGGATCAAGGCCGCAAGGCCCATCGGCTGGAAGGACTGGCTGGAAATGCGTTATGGAGATTATATGACTGCGCCAATCTCCGACCTGCAGGGAAACAAGATATCTGATTTTGTAACACTGAACGCTCATAAACCATATACATACTATAAGGGAAAAACCTACTGCATTTAGAAGGGGAGAGCGGAAAGAAAGAGCATGAAGCAGAAAAGCAGAAAGGGATTATACTTTGCCGAGTATACCGGCTTATTGATATTTTTGGTATTGATCTGGGAGTTTGCTTCGGTCAAGGGCTATCTGAATCCCCTCACCCTGCCCTCCCCGGTCGTGATCGTCAAGACCTTCATCAGCCTGATCCAGGACGGATCCCTGATCCGCAATCTGGTGATCAGCACAAAGCGCGTGCTGATCGGATATTTTATCTCTTCTGTCATCGCGATCATTGCAGGGATCACCATCGGATTATCTTCCCATTTCAAGCGGATAACCTATCTCCTGATCCAGATCCTGAAGCCGATCCCGCCGATCTCCTGGATCCCCTTAGTGATCCTGTGGTTTGGGATCGGGGAGGAGTCAAAGATCTTTCTCATCTTTATCGGCGGCTTTTTCACCATTTTGGTCAATGTGGCAGACGGCGTCCGCCGTGTCGATCCGAAGCTTGTGGAATTATCCAAGGCGATGGTGATACCCCAGAAACAATTCGTCTTTCAGGTCGTGATCCCCTATGCAGCGCCGAATATATTCACCGGACTCCGGGTCGGCCTCGGCCAGAGCTGGATGTGCGTGGTGGCGGCAGAGCTGGTGGCTTCTTCTACAGGACTTGGATACATGATCATGTATGCACGCCAGTTCGGCCAGACAAACGTGGTCATCGTCGGCATGCTTATGATCGGCATCATCGGGAAGCTCTTTGACAGCCTCCTATTATCTATTGAAAAACACGTGGTGCGGTGGGAATGATGGCAGATGCTTTTATCACAGTAGACAATATCGGACGGACCTTTACCGGGGAGAATACGGTCACTGCATTGCAGGAGATCTCCTTTTCCCTCAATAAGGGAGAGTTTCTGTGCATTGTCGGGCAAAGCGGCTGCGGCAAGAGCACCCTTCTGCGCATCATGTCCGGCGTGGATCCTATTCATGAAGGAAAGGTGACGATCAACGGAAAGGTGGTGGACAAGCCGGATCCATCCAGGGGCATGGTCTTTCAGGAATCCCGGCTCCTAAGCTGGATGACGGTCAGCCAGAATGTCGGGTTTGCATTAAAAGAAAAGGAAAAAGAAAAAAGAAACCAGCTGATCGATGAATATGTTTCCCTTGTCGGCTTGGCGGATTTCCGCCACAGCTATCCCAGGGAATTATCCGGCGGGATGGCCCAGAGAGTCAGTATTGCAAGGGCTCTTGTCAATCAGCCCGAGGTCCTCTTTATGGACGAGCCCTTTGGCGCCCTGGATTATATGACAAAGATCAACATGCAGAATGAGCTGCTCCGGATCCGGGGCAAGAATCAGATGACGATCATCTTCGTGACCCATGATATCGATGAAGCCGTTTACTTGTCCGACACGATCCTGATCCTGTCTAAAAATCCCGGTAAAGTGAAGAAAGTCATCCAAAACACTCTTCCGTCGCCAAGAAACCGGAACAGCGAGGAATTCTTAGAGATAAAGAAACAGGTTTATGATTGCTTTTTCATTCAAGAAGGAAAGGAGGCATAAAGCAGCGATTATAGTAACGGGCAATCCAACATATGCAGACTTTTATTTCTGAAAGGAGAGTATTAATTATGCTGAAGAAAGCAGTTGCAGCCTTTATGGCACTTATGATGATGGCCGGGTGTGTCTCCGGATGCGCGGCGGCCGGGACAGCACAGCCGGAAGCCTCCCAGCCCGCAGAAGCGGCGCAGGAAGAAGGCTCCAGGGTCGTGCATCTGGCCATCCAGCCCTCCTGTGCCTTCCTGCCTCTCGTGATCGCAAGGGAAAGCGGATGGATCGATGAGGCAATGAAGGAGATCAACGTGGACGTCGTCTGGACAGACTTCGAATCCGGCCCGCCCATGAATGAGTCCTTTGCCGCAGGGCAGCAGGATATCGGCGTGATCG
>JAILLN010000030.1 GCA_024693135.1 Lachnospiraceae bacterium
CCGAAGCTTCTGACGGATTATGCGGATATGGCTGACTGGGTAGGAAAGCTGGTTGGTAACACACTGAGGCTTTCCGGGCTTTTGTGCAGGGCAGGGACTTTCCGGAATCATGATTTTTTGGAGGAGGCTGATCCGCTGGTTGTCGATGGAAGAACTATGGAGAGTGCCATTAAGCTGGGGAGGTATTTCCTGAATCATGCACAGGCTGCTTATGATGTGTTACCTGAGGATGGAATGCATAAAAGGGCGAAGGTCATTTTGCAGATGATCGTTGACAGGGATCTGGGTGAGTTTGACCGGAGAATGGCAATGAGAAATTGCAGGATATTCAAAACTGTAGCTGAGAGACAGCCGGTGCTGGACTTTCTGGACGATTATGGTTACATCGCTTTGAAGCCGGAGAAGCCGGTGGGTGGTGGCAGACCGCCGCTTCCGAAATATGCAGTCAATCCGGCGGCGAAGAAGATGTTTTGTCCTTCTGTCACAGCTGCGTCACAGGGCAAGGATCAGAAGAAACCGGCGGGAAACTCAACAATGTAAATGGCTTTTGGGTTTTGTCCCATTTGTCCAAAGCATATAGATAGGCAAAATGAAACATTTATTATTTCTCTGTTTTTGTATATCTGCATGGGGATTTCCGTTAAGGGACAAAAGGACAAATGTGACAAAACTCCGGGAGGCCTGTAAAACAGGAGGTCTTGAATGTACACGACAAATATACAGGGAGCGGAGGAGCTGGACAAAAGGTATCTGGCCCGATGCATCAGGAAATTGAAGGAATGGGGCGCTCCGCTTGATCACTGGGAATGCATTGATGTGATTGATGTCAGGGAGGACGATGAGGATGGTACCCTAAGTGAGTGTGAACTTTGCGGCTGTGCCAATGTGCGGTATGAGCATGTCATGATACACGAATTGTATTTTGAAACTGTCACTGTCGGCTGTATCTGTGCAGGTATCATGGAGGGCGACATCTTAAGAGCGAAGGAGAGGGAACGCAGAATGAGGAACCGGGCAAAGAGGAAGAAGAGCTTTATTGCAAAGAAATGGTCTCAGCCTGAGTGGGATACCTATCGAAGGCAGCACCGGGGACATGAGATCATGATCCTTCAGAATCCTGAAAGCTATGCGGTCTATGTGGACGGGCAGGTACATCTTACATATAAAGGTGAGGTTATTCGTGATTTTCTGTCAGCAGCATACAGAGCTTTTGAGTTGACGGATCCAGTTAAGGAGGTTTTGACGATATGAGGGAGAAGACGATTGAGCAGAAGCTTGTTCGTGCGACAAAGGCAGTAGGCGGGATCGCACCGAAGCTTGTGTCGCCGGGCTTTGACGGGATGCCAGACAGGTTGATCATTCTTCCGGGCGGAAGAATTGGTTTTGTTGAAGTAAAGGCACCGGGAAAGAAGCCGAGACCGTTGCAGATCTCAAGACACGATTTGCTTCGGAGGCTTGGATGCCGGGTTTATGTTCTGGATGATACAGGTCAGATAGAGACTATCCTTCGGGAGATTGGAGGTGATGCCAGATGAAGTTCATACCGCATGATTATCAGAAATATGCGATCGATTATATTGAGAAGCATGAGATTTCCGCAGTCCTGCTTGATATGGGCTTAGGTTAGGAAAAACGGTTATCACATTGACGGCGTTGAATGATTTGCTGTTTGACAGCTTCGAGGTTCATAGGATTTTAGTAATAGCACCTCTTCGTGTAGCCAAATACACTTGGGCTGCGGAGATGGATAAGTGGGAGCATCTGGCGGGATTGAGATATAGCATTGCGGTCGGATCTGAAAAGGAAAGGCTGGCGGCATTGAAGGCGGATGCGGATATTTACATCATCAACCGTGAGAACGTGCAATGGATGGTGGACAAGGCTCCCTTCAATTTTGATATGGTGGTGGTCGATGAGCTTTCATCCTTTAAGAACCACGAGACGAAGAGGTTTCGGGCATTGATGAAGGTCAGGCCTAAGGCAAAAAGGATTGTCGGACTCACAGGTACACCTTCCAGCAATGGGCTGATGGATCTGTTTGCGGAGTTCAAGTTGCTGGACATGGGAGAGAGACTTGGGAGGTTTATCGGTAATTTCAGGAGCAATTATTTCGCACCGGAGAGGTCGAACGGTCCGGTAGTGTTTTCCTACAGGCTGCTTCCAGGAGCGGAAAGAGAAATATATCGCAGGATATCTGATATCACGATTTCCATGAAGGCGAGGGATCATCTGAAGATGCCGGAACTTCTGGAAAGCAACCATATGGTGCAGCTGTCAAAGGAGGAACGGAAGAAATATGATGAGATGTGCCAACAGTTGATTCTGTCTCTTCCGGAGGGTGAGATCACTGCGGCAAATGCGGCAGTGCTATCAGGAAAGCTTTCACAGCTTGCGAACGGAGCTATCTATACGGATGACGGTGGCGTAATTAGGATCCATGATAGGAAGCTGGATGCCCTGGAGGATATCGTAGAGAGCATGAACGGGAAACCGCTTCTGGTGGCATATTGGTTCCGGCATGATTTTGACAGAATCAGTGCACGGCTTACGAAGCTGAAGGTTCCATTTGAGAAGCTGGATTCCGATCGGAGTATTCGTAAGTGGAATGTAGGAGAGCTTCCGGTGGCGCTTATTCATCCGGCATCCGCAGGGCATGGGCTGAATCTTCAAAGTGGAGGAAGTACCATTGTGTGGTACGGACTTACCTGGTCGCTGGAGCTATATCAGCAGACTGTAGCGCGACTATGGAGACAGGGACAGACAGCAAATACTGTTGTAGTTCAGCATATCGTGGCGGAGAGTACCATTGATGAGCGAATGATCATGGCGTTAAAGGGTAAGAATGCAACTCAGGCGGCGTTGATCGAAGCAGTAAAAGCCAATCTTAGAAAATCAAGGTAAAGAAGTGACAATCATGGTCAATCCGAGGGAAATAAATCATTTAAATCGGAGGTAATTGCCATGAATGTAGTTTGGAAGTATCTGGACAAGAGAGCGGGAGCTGTTGCAGCGTTGAAGGATTTCGGTAGCATGAGATTTATCATCGACACCACGGATCAGGAGATCAAGGATGTTTATGAGAAGATGGGATCCGTTGGTGGGATGAGAACAGATGGAATGCCGCATAGCAGAAATCTCCATGCGTTGGAGGACAGGATGATCAATGTCATGGAGGAGATTGATATCCTGAAGGAGCGTTACCGGCAGGCAATGGAATACATGGACTGGTTCCTTCCAGCGTGGGAGGAATTGTCAGAGGATGAGCGTTATGTGTTGGAAGCCTTTTATGGTGAGGACAATGACTATGGAAGCTGTGCTGCAGATATGATTGCTGACTATTTCCATATTGAACGCGCATCCGCTTACAGGAAAAAGAACAGAGCAGTGGACAGGCTGACAGTCCTGCTTTTCGGGAGACCCTAATGCAATGTCCAATTTCTGAGACGATGTTATAGGAAATACGTGTTATACTGATATCGTAGAAAAGCGGGCAAGAATAAGCTGAGCCTTGCGGGAGCGATCCCGTGGGGCTTTTCTTTTGCCCTGAAAGCGGGGTGATCATGTGCCAAATAAACCGAAAAGACCGTGCAGTTATCCCGGTTGTCCGAATCTGACGGATGGGCGCTACTGTCCGGAGCATCAGAAGAAGGTCAACAGTAACTATGAAAAGTACGGTAGAGATAAATCCACGAAGAAACGATATGGCAGAGCATGGAAGAGAATCAGAGATAAGTACGCTTCTGAGCATCCCTTTTGTGAGCTGTGTTTTTCGCGTGGAATTATTGCGGAGACCGAAGAGATTCACCACAAGAAGCCGTTGAGTGAAGGTGGCACACACGATCGGAGCAACCTGATCGCGCTGTGCAAGTCGTGTCACTCGCAGATACATGCAAAGCGCGGCGATTACTGGGGAGGACGGGGCTGATCGCGCGTACCCCAGGGGGTGGTCAAATCTCTACAGGTAAGGCTCCCAGGGAACGGCGCGGGGGTCTCGCGTGCAAAATCGCAAAATAGAAGACGGGGGGTCATGATAGGGCCTCTGAAAATTAAAAACGGAAAAACCGTTGATAATTTTTATATATGGTGGTATACTACTCACTGAAGGAATTTATTAACGAAAAATCCGTTTTTAATTTTGGAGGTGCAATATGAAGCTGTTAAGGATCACGGCAGACGGGCTGCCGCTCTT
>JAILLN010000036.1 GCA_024693135.1 Lachnospiraceae bacterium
TGACTTGTTCTGGCTGCTACGCACGAAATGAATTTCGTAAACTTCCCTTCGTCCTTTATATTCACCAGATTTCGGATATCCCTCTCGATATATGTCTGTATATATGATCCGTAATAATCATCTGTCAGGAGTGTGCTATCACATACAAGCTGAGGCATACTGCCTCTCATTATCTTTTCAAAGATATCCGATATAGTATCGTCCGATACTGTATTCTTTACTTTTGAAGGTAGAAACGGAATGCTTTCCCTGCTCTCGATTTCCGCTCTTGAAAAAGAAAACATTGATAGTATCCCAACTCTTCCGGCCAACGACTCACTGACATTATTCATCATATGAAACATTTGAGAACCGGTGAGGTAGTACATTCCATTCTGTCTGTTTTCATCAACCTTAATCTTTATAAATGGCAATAATTCCGGGGCATATTGTATTTCATCAATGATCACCGGAGCACTGTATTGTTGAAGAAACAGTTCCGGATCTTCTTTCGCCAGTTGACGTACTCTGGGATGATCTAATGTTACATACTGTATGGCATTTTTACCTTCCGTAATCTTTTTAAGCAGGGTTGTTTTTCCAACCTGTCTTGCTCCCGACACCAGAATAACCGGGAAGTGATCTGCCATGTATTTTACTCTGTTTTCCAAAGATCTGTTAATATACATGCGCCGCCCCTTTTATACATTTAGAGATTTCTATTCCTTTTTTGTATGATATCAATTTGTGTAAATTCAGTCAATCTCAGCTTATCTTTCCAAGACAAATCGGGCGAGCGTGACATTACCATCTCTTTCGGTCGATTCTATTGTAAGCGGTATCTAAATTCTTATCTTTTGTTTCGGATTTCTATTAGCCATTTTTAAAACTTTTGTCTTTTCGGCTATCAGCAAACATTTCAAGAAAAACAAGCCCCTAAATCAAGCTTATTACTATGATCTAGGGGAGTTTTCTAAATACCATTATTGCCACCGGAATTCTGGAAATCAAGCTCTGGCATCTTGCGTTCTCTCTAATTGTGAACATATTATGTCCTTCTCCGGGCGTCCGGATCACAGGAAAATATACTTGCAGACAAACAATACGGCCAGCACAGCCATCAGCGGTGTGATCTTTTTGCTCTTCCCGCAGCACAGGTTGATGACAACATAGGAGATCACGCCGATGGCGATACCCTCTGAAATGGAATACATTAACGGCATGGCCAGGATGCACAGATAAGCCGGTACCGCCTCCGTCAGATCCGAAAAGTCTATCTCAACCACTGCACCGAGCATCAGAAATCCGACAAAGATCAGAGCCGGTGCTGTCGCAAAGCCCGGAATGGAGGTAAAGATCGGTGCCAGGAAGATGGAAAGCAGGAATAAAAAGCCCGTCACGACAGATGCCAGGCCTGTTCTGGCTCCCTCTCCCACACCCGAAGAACTCTCTACATATGTGGTCGTGGTGGAGGTACCGAAAACGGCTCCGACACTGGTGGCAATAGCATCGGCTAACAGTGCCTGCTTGATCCGGGGAAGCTTTCCGTCCTTATCCAGCATCTTCGCCTTGCCGGCCACACCGATGAGGGTTCCGAGTGTGTCAAACATATCCACAAACAGAAATGCCAGCAGCACGACGATGAAGTTTACGATGTCCACCTGGGAAAAATCTGCCTTAAACACCTGTCCGAAGGTCAGAGACAGCTTGGAAAAATCAGTCATGCCGAAGGCCGGATACAGAGAATAATAGCCTGCATCGGGAGTCACCTGATACAATCCCGCCGCCTGTGCGATCATGCCCAGGATCCATGTAGCCACAATACCGATCAGGATCGAGCCACGGACATTTTTCACATACAGGAACACCGTAATGAACAGGCCGAGCAATGCCAGCAGTGCGCAGATGCCTTCGGTATGAAATTCGGCACGGAATTTCACATAGGTGATGAGAGTGGCATCGTCATTGACCACCAGATGCGCTCCCTGCAGGCCGATAAAGGCAATGAACAGGCCGATGCCGGCGCTGACGCCCTTCTTTAAGGTCAGGGGGATGGCATTGAAAATCGCCTCACGTACCTTTGTCAGCGACAGGATGATGAAGATGATCCCTTCAACAAATACAGCCATCAGAGCTACCTGCCAGGGATAACCCATCGCACCGCAGACCGTGAAAGCAAAGTAGGCATTCAGTCCCATGCCCGGCGCCAGGGCAAAAGGATAATTGGCCAAAAATGCCATACAGAGCGTACCAACAAAGGATGCCAGTGCTGTCGCGATCAGGACAGCTGTGGAATCCATTCCGGCCGCAGACAGCAGGCTGGGGTTGACCGCCAGGATGTAGGCCATGGTCATAAAGGTGGTCACCCCGCCCAGCACCTCGGTTTTCACATTGGACCCGTTTTCTTTGAGTTTGAACATTTTTTCAAGCATTTTTTTACTCCTTAAGAACCGAAAACAATATAGCAAAGACAAAAAAAATGGAGGGGGTGAGCTGCGCATATTCAGCGCAATCCCCTTCCTTGTGCCTTGATCATACACCTTTTTGCTTCTGAAAGTCAATGATTTTCTCAGGGAAGGGGTAAAAAAGCCCGCGGCTATCGCATATTGCAGATAGCCGCGGGCATATCAACGACTCGTATCAAATTCTCTCCGCAACCTCCGGGCAGATCCCCACCGGCATCGTCAGCCTGCTGTTTTCCTTATTTCACGCACCTGAAGTAAGCAATGGAGCCGCCCGTATTGCATTCTACCTCATGAACCATCGCGGCTGGCCCGGGCCTTGGAGCAATTGCCAGCCATGGGACAGCCTATGCACTTGACGCCCTTTTTCTTCTCCTTCCGGATGTAGCAGATGGCTGCTGTAACCGCGCCGATCAATATTATGCTTATGACGATGTTTGCGATAATCGCACTCATGGCACACCTGTCGCTTTCTTCCGCTTATGATGTCAATCCAGGGCGTATTCAGCGGCGATCGCCCGGCTGTTCTTTCTAATAAGATAAGTGATAACACAAGCAAATGCAATAATGAATACCAGTCCTCCCAGGAAGCCGGCCGCAAAGCTTCCGGTCGTGATAAGCGTGCCGACCTGATTGACCAGGAAGCCGACAATAAAGCCCGTGGAAAGCTGCAAGCCGATGGCGCCCCAGAGCCACTTGGCGGATTTCATCTCGGAATTCATGGCGCCCAGAGCCGCGAAGCAGGGCGGAGTATAGAGATTGAACATCAGGTATGCAAGAGCCGCCACCTTGGTGATCCCCATGGCCGCCGCTACCGCATTGCCTTCCCCGATGAGCTCAAGCTCCTCGGTATCGATCAGGTTGGTCACCGCATATACCGTCGCGATGGTGCCAACCACATTTTCCTTGGCGATGAAGCCCGTGATCGCCGCCGCCGAAAGCTGCCAGGCCGCGATGCCCACCACAGGCACCAGCAGATAAGCAAAGGGGCTCGCTATGGCCGCAAGGATGGAGGTATCTTCCATGCCTTCCTCGACCACCTGGAAATGCGTATCGAAGGACTGCATGATCTGTACCACGGTATTGCATACCAGGATGATCGTTCCGGCCTTGATGATATAGGCCTTGCCTCTTTCAAGCATGGACTTGACCGCAAACATGAGGCTCGGCACCTTATATTCCGGCAGCTCTATGATGAAAAAGCTCTTTCTGTACCGCATTCCGGTGATCGCCTTAATGAGCAGCGCTCCCAGAAGCACCAGCACGATGCCCAGCATATAGCAGATGAAGCTTACCCATCTTGACTCCGGGAAGAAGGCCCCGGCAAAGAGCGCGATGACCGGAAGCTTTGCCCCGCAGGGCATGAAGGTCGCAAGCATGGCCGTGGATCTTCTTTCTCTCTCGTTGCGGATCGTGCGGCAGGCCATGATGGCAGGGATCCCGCATCCGGTGCCGATGATCATCGGGATCACGGATTTGCCCGAAAGGCCCACTCTTTTGAATATGGGATCAAGCACCACCGTAGCCCTCGACATATATCCGCAGTCCTCCAGAAGGGCAATGAGGAAATACATCACCATCACCAGGGGAAGGAATCCCACCACAGCGCCGACGCCTCCGATGATGCCGTCCACCAGAAGCGCATAGAGGAGGGGATTGGCATTCTCCATCATTCCGCCTACCCATTCCTGGAATGTCTCTATCCATCCCACCAGGATATCCGCAAGAAAGGTTCCCAAAGTGGTCTGCGAGATATAGAATACGACCCACATGATCAGTGCGAAGACTGCAAGGCCGATCACCGGATGGGTAATGACCTTGTCGATCTTATCTCCGATGCCTATGTCCTTGGTGAGCACCTTGCGGTTCTCGACTTCCTTCACGATGCGGTTGACAAAGTCGAATCTCTTTCTGTCTGCGGCTTCTACCGCTTCCTTGCTGGTAAGATCCACATTGCCCTGTACGTAGGGAGCCTTCTGCCCCTTCCCTTCCAAGCCTGCCGCGGCCGCGACCGCCTCCTTTATGCCCTGGTCGGATACCGATACGGTCTTGATCACCGGACAGCCCAGCTTCGCGGAAAGCTTATCCGCATCCACCTTATTTCCCTTCTTGTCGTTAATGTCGCTCTTATTGAGAGCTACCACCACAGGAATTCCCAGCTCCAAAAGCTGCGTCGTGAAGAAAAGGCTCCGGCTCAGATTAGTCGCATCCACTATGTTGATGATAGCGTCGGGATGCTCATTCCTCACATAGGAGCTGGTTATGCTCTCCTCGGAAGTGAACGGCGACATGGAATAGGCACCGGGAAGGTCTACGGCGATCAGCTCCTTGCCCCCGTCGTAGTAGGCCTTCTTAATGGGACTTTCCTTCTTGTCTACCGTTACGCCGGCCCAGTTGCCGATCTTTTCGTTGCGGCCGGTCAATGCGTTGTACATGGTGGTCTTTCCGCTGTTTGGATTGCCTGTCAGCGCGATTCTCATAATGATTCCTCCTATCTCCCCTTCAACATTCGTATATAGCAGTCATTGCCCATGCGTGAGCTCCAGGCAATGTGTTATATCAGATCTCAATGCTTCCGGCCAATTCCGGATCGATATTATATCTTGCATCCTTAATGGATACCACGAGATTCCTGTTCTTATCCACCACCGTAATGTTCTCGCCGCTGTAGCAGCCCAACGAGAACAGGAAGCTTTCCATCTCCTCATCTCCTCCGGTATCTACCTTTTTGATCAGATATTCTGTTCCCAGTTTCGCTTCATTCAACGTCATACCATTCTCCATTCCATCCTCCACTGTGTTAGTTTGGGCTAACTATATTGGATTAAAAATGGTTAGTCTTACCTAACCAATCATCATAATAGTTAGTTTAAGCTAACTTGTCAAGGACTTTTAACTATATTTTTTTAAGATCTTCTCATCTTATTTTTCAAGGATATTTACACAGGCAGAAGCCACCCTTCTTCAATGGCCGAAGCTGAGGGAGCTTAGTAGATTGACGGGCACTTCTATCTTTCTGAAATTCCCTTTCTGCCGGCCGATTCAATGCTCCTTCAGCATCGGCCTTGCTATCCTTTCGTTGAAAAGCTCGATCAGCGGCCCCATGAAAAAGGCCGTCACTACCGTACCCGCTCCGGCTATCTTCGGTATATCCCTTACCGGATTCCCTGCGGCCACAAAAAGCAGGCAGCCGGCAATGACACAGACAAGGTCAGTGCAGATCCGGACATACTTAAACCTTCCAAGCTTCCACTTCCCGGAGAGCACGATGGCCACCGCATCATAGGTAGAGACCCCCAGGTCTGCCGTCATATACAGGGACGACCCGAAGCAGATCACCACAATGCCGACAATGAGGCATAGGATCCGGAACCCCAGGCCGGGATCCGGAAAAAGCCTCTGAAGCAGTCCATAGGTAAACTGCGTGATGTATCCAAGCAGGAAAAGATTGATGAAGGTTGCGATCCCGATATTGTGCCTGTCCGCTATGATGCTGAAGATCAAAAGAACGGCATTCACGCAGACATAAAGGGTTCCGAATTCGATGGGGATCAGCTCATCCAGACCGCTCATCAGGGACTGGAAGGGATCCACCCCCAATGCCGCCAGCTTAAACACGCCCACGCTTACTGCACAGATGATGACCCCCATAAGGGACATCATGATGCGCCGCTTTCTTTTTGCGATAAATTCAACCGCTCTGCCCATCTCCGGTCTCCCCTGAATACCCGTTTAAGGCACCCTTCCGCTTATTTTAATGGTAATTTTCCTATCCATGCCCGGGTGATAAGGGCCGCCTCGTTTCCTGTCAAAAGCAGCCCCTCATCCGGAATGCGGCGATCCGCACCAATGCTTCCGCATTAATCCCCGCCGGCCGCCCGTCTATTCCTCATACAGGAGGTAGGGCTTTCTTTGCGCCTTAAAGGCCTCGATCTCTTCCTTCCAGGAATCCTTGATCTCCTTCGCGCTCTTCCCTGCCATGATCTGCTTCCTGAGCTCGTCCGATCCGCTCAAAAGATCCAGCCAGTACCTGCCCTTCTGGTCCGGGCTCCCGAAGAAATCGGTCTCCGGTCCCGCCGCCATATAAGCGTGGTATGCATCCAGAAGATAATCCAGGTTTATGCCTGCCTCCCAGATGTCTTCGATCGGTACGCCCCTCAGATCCCTTGCGGCGCATGTCTGGCCCTCAAAAGGAGGCGCAGCCGCTCCCTCAATGCTGTGGGGGGTGAATGAAAAATCAAAGCCTTCCGCCCCCTTCAGCAGCGGGCTTCCAAATACCTCAAAGGGATACTCCGTGCCTCTTCCCACGGAGCATGCCGTATTTTCAAAGAAGCAGGTAGAAGCATAGAGATAAACCGCCCTCATGTCCCGGATGTTCGGGGAAGGCTTCCGGATCAGCGGGATCTTATCCTGATGGGAATAATTCAGGCACGGGATGACCGTGAGCTTCAGCTTGTCCTTTCCGGCCTGAAGCCAGCCCTCTCCGTTGATCATCTGCGCCAGCTCTCCCCAGGTCATGCCGTAGACCACCGGGATGGGAAGCCTGCCGACCCCCGACTCATAGCCCTCCTTCAGGATCGGTCCATCCACATAGAAGCCGTTGGGATTCGGACGGTCGAGGATGATCACCTCCTTGTCATGCTGGGCGCAGGTATCCATCAGGTAATAGAGGGAAATGTAATAGGTATAATAACGCAGGCCGACATCCTGCATGTCCACTACCAGGGTATCGAAGCGCTCCATGTCTGCCTCCGACGGATACCTGGTATTGGCGCTATAGAGGGAAAGGATCGGCACACCGGTCTTTTCATCCACGGAGCTGTCCACGCTTTCCCCCGCATCCGCAGTGCCCCTGAAGCCATGCTCCGGGCTGAATATGGCGGTGACATCCACTCCGTGCCCGATCAGGGCATCCAGGATATGCTGCCCGTAGGAGATGTCCTTCCCGCTGCCGTTTTTCCCTAAGGGAATGAGGCTCGGATCCTTGATCCAGCCCTGCTCTCCCAGGCCTTCGGTTTCATCCCCTACGATGCCTGTATGGTTTGAAAAGAGAGCCACCCTCTTGCCCTCAAGGAGCGGCATATACTGGTCAAACCGCTGGTCCCCGAGCATGAGCCCCTCCACGGCTTCGTTTTCACTGGCCGTTTCTTCTGCCACTACTTCGTTTTCACTGACAGCTTCCGCTTCTGCAGACGCCTCGTTTTCACCGGCAGTTTCTTCCGTCACTGTTTCATTTTCACTGACAGCTTCCGCTTCTGCATCCGCTTCGTTTTCGCTGGCTGTTTCTTCCTCTGCCAAAACCTCGTTTTCACTGGCCGTTTCTTCTGGCGCCTCTTCACTGGTTGAGGAAAGGTTTATCCCCTCGCCTCTTTCGTACAGGATCTTGTCCGAATACCGGTAATTTCCGTCGAGCTCCGGTATGGCCACAGGAAGCCTGCCAGTGATGTCACATCCGCCAAAAACGGCATAAATGGCCACCGGTATGTTTGGCCCGTACTGGGGAGTATCGCCGGCATAATCCCCGGGAAGCTCCGTCATGCCCCTTGCATTATAGCAGCAGAGGATGGCATCGGCCTCCTGGTACCTTGCCGCATCATAGGGGAGCTGGGTGCTCAGAAGCACGGCCTTTTTGTCCGCCGCATGGGCTTCCTTTATGAGCCGGTCGCAGAGGGCTCCCCTCCATCCGTCCTTCGTGCCGGGATCCAGCTCATCATTTCCGTAAAGCGACGATACGGCGATGATTACATCATTTCCGCTCAGGACTCTTTCGATCAGGCCGTCGATCTCATTTTCCGAGATTCCCTGGATGCAGTTTACGGAGACCTCTGCCCCCTCTGTCCAAAGCCCCTCTTCCTCCAATCTCTGCAGGGCAAACTCCACGGATTTCACCTGTGTCTCATAGGGAACCACAATGGCAGTGCCCTGGGCCTTCTTTATGGGAAGGAGGTTCTCCTCATTTTTCAGGAGGGTGACCGCTTTCTTGGCGATCTCCCATTCGATTTCATGATTTTCCCTGGAGCCTGTCAGGGCTTTGGCATCTTCCTGGGCTTCCTTTGCAAATCCGCCTTCCGGCAGCGCGAGAAGGCCGTATTTTTCTTTCAGCTTCAATATCCTGAGGACCGATTCGTCGACCCTCGCCTTCTCGATGGCACCCTGCTCCACCATCTCCGCCAGGGCAGAGATATATGCCTCCATTGCAGCGATCCCCTCGGGAGAGCTCATCTCCACAGGCATCAGCAGCATGTCCACTCCTGCCCCGATGGCCAGGCTGGCCGCATCCAGGGCAGCGAAGTTTTCCGATACCGCCGCCATATTCATGGCATCCGTGATGACCACTCCGTCAAAGCCCATGTCCGTCCTCAATATGCCGCCGATCACGGCCTTGGAAAGGGTAGCGGGAAGCACGATCTCTTTGCCGTCCTTCAACGATACATAGGTCTCCTTCTCGATCTGCGGATACTGGATATGGGCGGTCATCACCATGTCGGCCCCGTTTTTCAGGCAGCGGTCAAAGGGGACCAGCTCGTTTGCCCGGATGGTATCCAGATCCTTATCGATGCTCGGAAGCCCGGTATGGCTGTCCGTATAGGTATCTCCATGGCCTGGGAAATGCTTGAGGGCGGATATGACACCCGCCTCGTGAAGTCCCTCGGAAAAGGCCGTGCCGAAGTCTGCCGCCATCTCCGGATCGTCAGAGAAGGAGCGGATCCCGATCACCGGATTGTCCGGATTCAGATTCACATCCACTACCGGGGCGAAGTCCATATTGAAGCCAAGAGCCTTTACCTCCGAACCGGTCACCCTGGCGGCTTCCTCTGCCATGGCGGTGTCATAAGCAGCGCCCAAGGCCATATTGCCCGGCATCTGGGTCCCGGTCTTAAGCCTTGTCACCCTTCCGCCTTCCTGGTCTACGGCGATGAAAAGCTTCTGCTTATCATTTCCTTCACGGTTTGCATCCTGCAGAGCCTTCGTCAGCTTTGCGGTCTGATCTGCGTCCGTGATATTGTCCCCGAAGAGGATAATGCCGCCGAATTTATGATTCTTAAGGAGCTCGGTAAGCTCAGGATTCAGCTCGGTGACCCCGGCTTTATTCCCGTCCTCTCCGGTCCAGCTGCGGATATCCGGCATGATCATCTCTTCGATCTTTTCTTCCGTGGTCATCTCATGAAGGATGCCCTCCGGCGAGCAGGCGGCTTCTTCCTTATATTCCTTCCAGCGGCTTTCCACCGCCTCGCAGACCCTGGTGCATTCCGGGTCATCTGCCTTGCCGGCATATTTCTTCAGCACCTTCAGCTTGCTTTCCACATTTCTGACCGCCGGGTAGTCCGCCTCGTTCGCAACGGCAGGGGATACCAGCTTAATGCTGTCATTTGCCATCTCGGAAAGGAGAGAAAATACGCTCTTTTCCGTATCCACCCCGCTGTCCATCGGAAGCTGCAGGAGCTGCGGCACAAAGCCCAGGGTGGATGCGGTATAGTAACCGCCGTTAAACTTATCCGGATTGGTATCCCTGTCCGTGACGGGCGAATTGATCTTGTTTGTGAGATATACGACGACCAGATCCTTTACCGGATCCACCATGACCATGGTCCCGGTCCAGCCCTGATGGCCGAAGGTCTGGGAGCCGGTCTCCCCGAAATACCAAGTCCTCTGGTCTTCCCCCTCTCTCCACCAGCCGAGGCCCCAGTTGGCCTCCTTGCTGTTTTTCGGGGCGGTAAAGAGATCCATCACATTCCTGGAAAAGAACCTGTGCTCGCCGTAGCCTCCGGTAAGCATGACGCTTGCCAGCCTTGCAAGGTCTGAGGCATTGGAGAAAAGGCCGGCATGCCCGGATACTCCCCCCATGCTGTAATAGGCCATCTCGTCATGAGCCTCTCCCTGTATGGTCTCGGTCCGGATCCCGGGGAAATAAAGATATCCGTCCCTGGTATTTCCGCTCACCTCCGTGGCCGCCACATCCTCCTTGGCGAAGCCGTTTTCCGACGGCTTGAAGGTAATGTGCTCCAATCCCATGGGCTCGTAGAAGGTCTCCCTCACATACTGGTCCAGCCTCATTCCGGTAATGTTCTCCACCACCAGTCCCAGGATCATGTAATCCACGTCGGAATACAGCGTTTTCGTGCCCGGCTCATATTTGAGGGGCGTCTTGCAGATCGCTTCGATCGTCGCCGCCCTTGTCTCCGGCGAGGCATCATTTCCGGCAAAGAGGATATTTTCATATTCCTCTCCGTTCCTCTGGGTTACGGCATCCACATAAGGATTGCAGTAGCGGGGCGATGACGGAAATCCCCCCTGATGGCACAGGAGATCCCGGATCGTAAGCTCTGCCTTCCACTTTTTCTGTGTCTCGAGGGTCAGATCCTCTGATCCCTTGTATGCAAAATCCAGGGTGTCCTCGGCAAACCGGTCGCCCAGGAATTCCACGATATGCTGATCGACGGAAAGCTTCCCGTCCGTAATGAGCTTCTGCAGGGCATAGTTCGTGGCAAACATCTTGGTCACAGATGCCAGGTCAAACAGGGTATCCTTCGTCACCTCCGGGCTTTCCGTATCGACCGCACCGCCCGGAAGGTAAGAGTTCACCTTGCCCCAGGCATTCTCATAGACCAGCCTGCCGTTTCGCACGACCGCAAGCTGGGCCGCGGTAAAGCCCGACTCCACATCGGATTCGATCAGATCCGAAACGAGGGACAGGGATTCCTCCGTTATCCCTTCCTCCTCCGGAGATCCCGCAAGGACTTCGGGATAAGAGATCCATACCCTCACTGCCTCCTTCACGTTCAGCGGCTCGATCCCGGATACCTGCAGGGTATTCAGCCCGTTTATGGCGGCATCCTTAAGGTCCAGCTCATAAAACGTCCCGCCCTTGACCTCCGAGGTATCCACTTCCCGGTTATTCACAAACATCTTAAATGAGGAGGCTGTTTCCGAAGGAAGGAAATAGAGCTTCCCCTGTCCGTGGTAGCCTTCAAAGCTCAGCAGGCTGTTCATGGCAAGGGTATCGTCGATCCTTCCCAGCCGGTCAGGAAATACCGCCTTGGCCTGCCACTGCCATTCCGGCAGCTTCTCTACCGCGGAAGCCTTGAGCGGCTCCGGTGTTTCCGGTGCTTCGCTTTCGGCCTCCTGCACTCCGGGATCCAGGTCATCTACGGGCGCCGCATCCGCCTTCTCTCCGGCGGCTTCTTTTCCGGCAGGGGCTTCCGCAGGCTTTGTTTCCTTGGCCCTGCTTCTTCCATGAGACGTTTCCTGAGGCTCCGCTTTTCCGGCAGGCTCCATGACCGTGCTTTCGATCACCATTTCCGTCTCTTTCTTCCCACATCCGGGCACCAGCAATGCGGCTGTCAGCAGGAGCACCAGCCCTTTCTTCAAGCATTTCTTTCTTCCGGCAGTCATCATCTCTTACTCTCCTCCTTATCATTTTGTGCCTGTATTCCCGTAATATCATTGATCACTTCGCCTGCGATGATCAGCCCGGCGACAGAGGGCGCGAATGCGGTGGAGCCGGGGATATCCCTCCGCTCCGTGCATTTTCTGGCCGTCCCCGGAGGACAGATGCAGTTCTGAGTGCAGCTGATGGACAGGTCCTCCAGCGGCCTTCTGGGCTTCTCCTTCGAATATACCACCTTAAGGGCATCTATGCCCCTTTTCCTCAATTCATGCCGCATTACCTTGGCCAGAGGGCATACGGTGGTCTGATAGATATCCGCCACCTCAAACCGGGAAGCATCCACCTTGTTGCCGGCTCCCATGCAGGATATGACCGGCACTCCCTCCCTCTTTGCTTTTTCGATGATGGCGAGCTTTCCGGTAACCGTATCGATGGCATCGACCACATAGGCATAATCACGAAAGTCAAACTGCCCCTCTGTCTCCGGCAGGAAGAAGGTCCTATGGGTCCGGACAGTACAATCCGGATTGATCTCATGGATCCGCTCCTCTGCTACATCCACCTTGTATCTTCCCACGGTCTTCCTCGTGGCGATGATCTGGCGGTTGATATTCGTAAGGCAGACCCTGTCGTCGTCGATCAGGTCCAATGCCCCGACCCCGCTCCTGGCCAGGGCCTCCACCACATAGCCGCCCACCCCGCCGATGCCGAATACGGCCACGCGGGAAGCGGCAAGCCTTTCCATCGCCTCTGCGCCGTATAGCAGCTGCGTCCTTGAAAATGAATTCACGATGATGCTCCTGTTTCCTCCATATGGGCCTTCTGCCCTCACCCTCTGCTGATCCTTTCGTAGGCCTTTTTCATCGTAAGGCCCTGGACGATGGTCGTAAAGAAGACAATGGCATAGGTACAGCCCAGAATGATGTAATAGACCTCATGGTCCAGCTTATCGCCGGTGCTCATGGCAAGGGCGATGGACAGGGCTCCCCTCAGGCCTCCCCAGGTAAAGAGCTTCACGAACTGTCCTTTCTTATAGCCGTCCGGAAGTTCTCCCATGAAAAATGTGCTGATATACAGGCTTCCCGACCGGGCGATCAGATTGCACAGCACGGCCGCCAAAGAAAGCAGGACCACATAGGGCATCTGCAGGATCCTTGCAAAGGAAAGCCCCAGCATGATATATAACACGGAATTCAGCAGGTTGTCGATGATCTCCCAGAAGGTATCAAATTCTGCCAGCCTGTCCTCCTTCTCCCCGCTGAGCCGGCCCGACTCCTCCCATCTCCGGCGGAGCGTGGCAAAAAGAGTCCCGCATACCACCGAGGCGATGGCACCCGAGCAGCCGAGCCTCTCGCAGAGAAAATAGGCCAGGGCAACCATGAATAAGCTGACATAGATCCTGCGCTTCGGATCCTTCGTCCCGGTAAAGACAGGCCAGCAGACCGCCGTGATCACCCCTCCCGTAAGCACCGCGCCCAGGATCTCCCAGAGCAGCATGCGAAGGAAGCCTCCCCCTTCGCCGGCGCCGGCTCCCGCGATCCCGGAAAAGCATACAAAAAGCGCCACCCCCACCCCGTCATTCAGGAGGGATTCTCCCTCGATGACGAAGCTGATGTTTTTCGGCAGGCCGAATTTATTCAGGATGCTGGTAGCCGCGATGGGATCCGTCGGTGCCACGATGCTTCCAAACATCAGGCAGACCGGAAGGGAAAGGGGCAGGGAAAGAAGCCTTGCGGCAAGGAAAAACAACAATCCGTAAAAAACCGCCCCAAGAAAGGTACATAAGACCGCCAGCACGCCGATGGGACGCGCCAGGGTCTTGAAATCAATGAGATGCATCTTAAAGGAGCCGGCAAAAAGCATGAAGCAGAGCACTCCCTTCATGAGGAAGCCCTCCAGGTCAAAGATCTGCGGCATGGCAAAAAGCTCCTTCAGGCTCTGTCCGGGGATCAGCCATACAGCAAAGACCAGCAGCAGCCCCAGGACCACGGAAAAAAGCATCAGCGAGATCTCATAGGTCAGCCTTGTCTTCTTTTCGTTAAAAAAGCCGATCAGCACCGTTAGGCCCAGAAGCACCACGGTATAAACCAGAAAATGATCCATTTCTTATCCTCTTCTCCTCCATATACGCATGTTTATATCTGACTCACTCCGGTCGGATGGGGATACCGTAACCGGACAAATACAGCTGCCAACGGTATCCAGCTCCTTCTTAAGAAAAGCATTTTTCAGGCAGCCTCCTTCTTTCCGGCACCCGCCCTTCTCTCCACAGCTTCCGCCGCGCTCTTTCCCACTGCCGCACACAGGAAGATCAAAAACAGGATCTTTGCCGGAAAGCATAGGAGCAGAAGCAGGGATGCGACGATGGGTTTTTTCAGCTGGGCGCCAAGGACGGTTCCCGCCACGGCCGCCGCCGCAACAGCCGCATGGCTTCCCGGATCTGTCGGAAAGAAAAAGCCCGAAAGCGCAAAGCCCATGCAGCAGCAGGCAAAGATCAATGGGAAGAAATGCCCTCCCTTCATGCCGAGCCGGATGCAGAATGCGGTCATAAAGAGCTTCACGGCACAGACTCCCAGCAGAAACAACGGACTGTAGGAGGCAAAGCTTCCGATCAGCTCCCCCATCTGCTCCTCCCCCGAAAACATCGCCAGGGGAAGCAGTACCCCCACCAGGCCGGCGAAAGCCCCGCAGACCGTCTCCCTCAATACCCCCGGAATGCGGCCCGCCAGAGCACGGGTCAGCTTTTCACATAATTCAAACAGCAGATAGAGCAGGAGCCCGGCAGGGATATAGGCTAAAAGCATCAGCAGGTCCGTCTTTCCCATCGCCGCTTCCGAAAAGGACGGCATCCCCTCCATGGCGGATCCGAAGATCCTGCTCAATGCCAGCGCCGCGATAAAGCCTACGGCGGTAGATATGCCGTAAAAAAGGAGCTTATTCCCGCTTGAAAGCTTCAGGCCGTCCTCCTTTCCGTCTTCCTCCGCCTCCTCTACCGCAATGATGCCAAAGAGCGGCGAATGAAACAGCTGGCTCAGGGTCACGGCCTCTCCGATCTCCGAAAAAAGCTCCGTATTCTTTTTGGCAAAGGTCACATTATCTCCGATCCAGTAGCAAAGCGCCGCGATGATCCCCGTAAGGCCGGCCTCAGGCCCCACGCTGGCGCCGGAGATCAGGGGGATAAAGGCGCAGGCAAGCATTACCGGCACGGGATGGTAATCATAATACTTATCCTTCCTGATCCTGGCCATGACCGTATCCAGCTCCTCCGGATAATCCCCGAACCGTTTGTGGAGCACTCCCACAAGAAGGCCGCCCGCCGTGGCAAAGAATGCCGGCATGAAGGAAAATCCCGTCATTTCCGGGATCCCTTCCCAGATAAGGCCCGTGCAGATCCCCGCAAGCCTTAAGAATATCCAGATCACGGCTCCCGCAAAGGCTCCCAGCAGTGCCGTGAGTGCTATAAGCTTTATGGTATTTCCCGTCTTTTCCTTCATCTAAGGCGCCTCCAGAATACAGGCCGGACCGCAGGCCAGCCGGAATCCACTACAGCCACTTCTTCTTTTTGAAAAACAGCAGACTGCCTATAACGATCGTTATGCTTATGCCGATGATCACAGGATATCCCCATCTCCATTCCAGCTCCGGCATATAGCGGAAATTCATTCCATACCATCCCACGATCAGGGTCAGCGGCAGAAAGATCGTAGTAACCACCGTAAGCACCGTCATGATGCGGTTCTGCTTAATATCCAGATGGGCTTTGTACAGATCTCTGAGCTGCACGGTATAGTCCCTGAGGAAGGTGGATGTGTCGTGGAGCCTTGCCATCCGGTTTAGGAAAAGCCGGAAATACCTCAGATTTTCCTGCCGGAAGAAGCCGTTTTCATTTTCCTCGAATTCCTGCCCCAGGTCCATGAGCTGTTCATAATGGATCCGCAGATCCCTTATATCGCTTCGGATATGGTTCACCCGTCCGGAAGAAAGGCTTTCCTCCCCCTCCAGGATCTTCTGCTCCATGGCATCCAGCTCCCGCTCGTATTTTTCCATGAGCCTCAGGTCGTCCTTTATGATCTGGTCCAGGAAATCATACAGAAACCGCTCAAGGCTCGGAAGCTTCCATCTCTTTGTCCTCTGTATGCTCCGGATGATCTCCTCCGCCTTCCCGCTGTCATCGATGAATACGATCCCCTTTTCGTCCAGGGCGAAGGCAAATTTGCTGTCCTCCCTTGAAAAATCCTCCCGATCCGGAATGGAAAAAGAGCCCGTCAGGGAATCATAATTCACCTCTGCCTTCGTGGTATAGATCTCCGATATGTCCGGATCCATGTCGATGCCCATGTCAAAGCTGTCCCGCCACCTTTTCCACTCCTCGCAGGAAAGGACGGAAACATACTGTTTCCCGGAATCATTGATTTCCCCCCTCCCCACTTCCTTCAGGAAGCCTTCGATCAAGAAAAACACTCTGCTTTTTCCTCCACCACGAACTGATCATTTCCCGACTATTTTCTCATGACAGCAGCGAAAAGTAAATGACACAGAGGCGTACTTTTTGACACTTTTTCGAGAATGATCACGCCTATGCCGCAAGGCATCAGCCATTCAACCGTTTTTTCAAATGAAGGACGGCATCCTCGATCAGCCTGCCCGTGCTAAAGTCCGATACCCCCGCGATATAATTGTCGCAGGTATTGAAGGGAAGGAGGATCCTTACGGCTTCAGCGCTTCCGACTGCCCCGGCCATAGCCGGCGTGATCTCTCCGGTCATGGCATCTGCGATGACGATGCCGATGGGCCCGATGATATAATCCGCCCTCCTTGAGGCGACCACAACGGAATTTTCACCGGTCGCCGCTTCATCCGCACCGGCCTTCAGCATCGCCGCTGTCGCCACAGTATTTGTTCCGACAGCGGTCAGGTAAACGTCACTGCATTCCTTCCGGATGCGGGTGATGAGCTGCTTCCCCAGGCCGCCCCCCTGGGCATCGATGACAAGAATATACGGTTTGTTTTTCATAGAGCCTCCCCTGATCGGTCCTCTTCTCCTATGCGGCCATATCCGGCCCGGCAATGGATATCCTGTCCCCATAGTATACTCCTTATGCCAGAAGGACAAGACCAGACAGGATACGCCATTTGCCTCAGCCGTCCCTCTGGTACAATTCAGAATCCAGCCGCTTCGCTTAAATGGCACTCTGCCTGGCGCTCGGCCGGATCTTCGTTCGCCCATCACTGCTTCGGTGCCGATCTATGTTGTGATCGGCCGGTCATTGAATTGCGGCACATCTTTTGATCCTCCCGCCAAAAATGAAAATTGACGGGAGCATAAAATTCGGATAGAATCACAGACAGGCAGAAGCCTTATTCTCCGGCCGCAGAAGCCGCCGGCTCAGTTTATCGACATAGACAAGATTCCGTCAATGTAAGTCATGAAGGCATACAGATCCCCAGAGAGGATATTCGTATGCCTTTTTCTTACCATCGCAAAGGAGGTATCACATGGCATGTTTTTTGGTATCCGCAGGTGAAGCCGCAGTGGTTTCGATCGTAAAAAAATCCGTGGAGAAAAAGGAAGCTTCCGGAAAAGAACATTCCAAAAAGGAAGGAGCCGCAAAAGAGATCTCCCTTTCCACAAAGCTTCACTGGCTTTCGTCCCTTCTTCTCGGAGGAGCCGTACTCCTGGCGTTTGAGCATGTATGGCACGGGGAAGTCGTACCCTGGTTTCCCTTCCTTACGGCCATGTCCGATCCCGGGGATGCGGCTGAAATGCTGCAGGAAATGGGAACGGTGGGCGTAGGCATGGCGGCCCTCATTACCGCAGTATGGGCGGTCATGTGCAAAGCAGCGGATGTTATCGTAAAGCGTCCGGAACAAGAAGCGCAGAAGGATGCTGCAGCATAAAGGAGGGAACCGATGACACTATTGATCACGATTTTTGCGGCTGTCACAGCCACAGTAAAATGGTATAACCGAAAGAATGACGACATGCGGCTTGGCACCCTCTGCTTTCTTTATTGGGGAGCATCCCTTATGTGGCTTGTGGATGCCATCTTTGAGTTCGCAGAACTGAAATCTGCTTATTTCACGCCGGATCCCCAGGATATGCTGAATGACGCATTCCTCGGCCTTTCCGTCGTAGCACTGGGACTCATCATCTGGGTAGTACGGCTTCTCATCGCAGATCCAAAGGGAAGCGTCCGCGCCGCACTGCGAAAGGGTTAGGATTATATGGGAGAACCAGAAAAGTCAGGGAAAGATGCCTTCCTAAAGTATGAAAAACTGCTGGAAAGGCTCCGTGGGCTCGGGCGTCTGGCCGTGGCATTTTCCGGAGGCGCCGACTCCGCCCTCCTGCTTAGGGCGGCGAAGGAAGCACTTGGAGACAAGCTGCTGGCTGTTACCGTCTCCTGCGCTTCCTTCCCGGGATCCGAACTGGATTATGCCCGGGAATTCTGCAGGTCGCAGGGGATCCGCCACTTGACGGTACAGGCTGACCAGCTGGCCATCCCGGATTTCCGGGCCAATACGCCACTGCGGTGCTACAGCTGCAAAAAAGAGCTGCTTGGCACCATCCTGAACGCCGCCGCCGCGGAAGGCTTTGACCTGGCCGCAGAGGGAAGCAATACAGATGATATGCTGGATTACCGGCCCGGGATGAAGGCTGTGACGGAGCTGGGCGTTCTCAGCCCCCTCCGGGATGCCGGGCTTTGCAAGGCAGAGATCCGCTCCCTGTCGAAAGCACTCGGCCTTCCCACCTGGGACAAGCCCGCCTATGCCTGTCTGGCCACCCGCATCCAGGGTGGGGAGGAGATCACCGAAACAAAGCTCGGCATGGTCATGAAGGCAGAAGCCGCCCTCTTCGCCCTGGGGTTTATCCAATTCCGGGTAAGAATGCATGGAGATATTGCCGCAAGGATCGAAGCCGATCCAGCGGAATTCGATCATCTTCTGGAATGCAGGGAAGAGATCACGGAAAAGCTTCATGAGATCGGCTTCCGTTTCGTAAGCATGGACCTGGATGGATATCGCAAGGGAAGCATGAATCAGGAAGGACCCCAAAAAGGAGGACTGGCTAACGACCTAAATGGGGATCCGCTTCCGGATGGGCTGATCGCAAAAGCTGGTTCGCTTCCGGATGGGCTGATCGCGAAAGCTGGTTCAACCAACAAGAGCCGGCCACAGGAGGCATCCTATCTGGACATGGAGTTTGCCAAGCTCGACCTGGACAGAAAAAACAGGTGCGGCTTCCCGGAAGTGGTATTCTGCGAGAGCAAACCGGATGAGTATATCGTGCCAATATTTCAGGCCCTGCTTCAGAAAGAAGGGCATGCATTCGGCACGAGGGCGACCAAGGAGCAGTACAGACTCATCCGGGAATCGATACCGGATGCAGAATACGACCCCATCTCCCGGATCATCCGGGCAGGGTTTTATCAGCCTGAAAGGAAGGGGCTGTGTGCAGTCTGCTGTGCAGGCACCGCCGACATTCCCGTGGCTGAGGAGGCCGCGCAGACCGCGGAATACTTCGGGACAAATGTGGAGCGAGTCTATGATGTAGGGGTGAGCGGCCTGCACAGACTTCTGTCCAAAACGGAATCATTGCGGAAGGCAGACTGCATCATAGCAGTCGCCGGAATGGAGGGAGCCCTTGCAAGCGTGATCGGCGGGCTTGTAGAAAATCCGGTGATCGCAGTCCCCTCTTCCGTGGGCTACGGAGCAAGCTTCGGCGGGCTTTCTGCTTTACTGACCATGATCAATTCCTGCGCCAATGGCATATGCGTGGTAAATATCGACAACGGTTTCGGCGCCGGTTATCTGGCGGCCCAGATCAACAGACTGGCAGAAAGGAGCGACACATGAAAACAATCTATCTGGAATGCGCGACAGGCATAAGCGGCGACATGATCGTAGCGGCTCTCCTGGATCTGGGAGCCGATCAGGACCGGCTGATGCAGGTATTATCCGGCATAAAGGATCAGGGTTTTTCGATTGAGATCAGCCGGGTCAAAAAAGGCGGGATCGACTGCTGTGATTTCGATGTGGTGCTGGACGAGAGTCATGACAACCACGACCACGACATGGCCTATCTTTACGGACACATTAGGGGAGGCGCCTTCTGTACGGAAGGCCATGAGCACCACGGAGACCATGAGCATCACGGAGACCATGAACATCACGGAGACCATGAACATCACGGAGACCACGAGCATCACGGAGACCATGAGCATCACGAACACCATGAGCATCACGGAGACCACGAGCATCACGAGCACCATGAGCATCACGAGCACCACGAACACAGAAATCTGAAGGATGTCACAGCCATCATCGATTCCCTGGATATGACAGAGTCCGCCCACGACCTGGCAATCAGGATATTTGAGATCCTGGCGGAGGCTGAAGCAAAAGCACATGGCACGAGCCTGGATGAAGTCCATTTTCATGAAGTGGGCGCCATCGATTCCATCGTCGATATCGTTTCGGCCGCAGTATGCTTCGACAGCCTCGGGATCACAGATGTTATCATTCCGAAGATCTGCGAAGGAACCGGCTCCGTCCGGTGCCAGCATGGGATCCTTCCGGTACCCGTGCCTGCGGTACTGAACATCGCGGCCGCCTACGGGCTCCCCCTCTCCATCACAGACCGGCCCGGGGAATATGTCACCCCCACGGGAGCCGCCTTCTGTGCCGCCGTGATGACCTCCACCACGCTTCCCGACGTTATCGTGCCGGAAAAAGCCGGGCTCGGTGCCGGAAAGCGGACCTATGAGCAGCCGAGCATCCTTCGTGCGATCCTTCTGAAGTGATATCCCGGAAGCCGGCGCGGCTTTCTCAACGCAGGCAGCTTTTTACTTCCATGGCGTATAGGGCTTTCCCTCCAGGATATCCGCGATCCTCTCGCAGGCATGGCCGTCACCATAGGGGTTGACCGCCCTGCTCATCTTTTCGTATTCTTTCTTATCCTCAAGAAGGAGCGTAAAGTTTTGATAGATGCTCTCTTCTTCCGTTCCCACAAGACGGAGGGTTCCTGCTTCCACTCCCTCCGGCCTTTCTGTGGTATCGCGCATCACAAGCACCGGTACGCCATAGGCGGGGCACTCCTCCTGGATCCCTCCGGAATCGGTGAGACACAGGAAGGATCTGGCCTCAAAATTATGGCAGTCAAATACTTCTATCGGCTCTATGATGTGTATCCTGTCACATCCTCGCAGCTCCGCTTCCGCCGCTTCCCGGACGGCCGGATTCATATGGATCGGGTATACCGCCTTGCAGTCCGGATGCTCATCCAGCACCCGGCGGATAGCCCGGAACATCCGGTGCATCGGTTCCCCAAGATTTTCACGCCTGTGGGCGGTTATGAAGATCAGCCTGTCCTCTCCCGCCCATTCCAGCTCAGGATGTGTATAGTCTTCCTTTACGGTATGCTGCATCGCATCAATGACCGTATTTCCGGTCACATAGATATTTCCCGGGTTCTTCCCCTCCCGCAAAAGGTTGTCCCTGGAAAGGGGAGTCGGCGCAAAATTATACCGGCTGACGATCCCCACCGCTTCCCTGTTGAACTCCTCCGGGTAGGGCGAGTCGATGTTATACGTCCGAAGCCCGGCTTCCACATGGCCTACCGGGATCTTCAGATAAAAACATGCAAGGGCAGTGACGAAGGTCGTGGACGTATCCCCGTGAACAAGGACGACATCCGGCTGTGCTTTCTCCAGTACCTCTTTTATGCCGCTAAGGACATTGAGGGTAATGTCAAAAAGCGTCTGGCGTTCCTTCATGATATTCAGGTCATAGTCAGGAACCACCGAAAACGTATCCAGCACCTGATCCAGCATCTGGCGGTGCTGCGCCGTCACGGCCACCATCACCTCAAGCCCGTCCCGTTTTTTCATCTCATTGACAAGGGGGCACTTTTTTATGGCCTCCGGTCTTGTCCCAAACACGCACATGATCCTTTTTCTGCATCGCTTCCCGTTCATTTCATGATCCCCATCATTTCTCTCATGCTTTTTTCCGGCACCTTCTTCATGGACGCAAACTTCCCTACAAGGATCACCTGCTCATAGGACAGACACCCCTTATGATATAGCGCAAGGCTTTCAAGCTGGTCCCTCTTTTTCCCAAGAAGGCTTATGGCGTTCATCATATATTCCTCCATCATGTACATCCTTTTTATCTGCAGATGATTGCTTTCCTCAAAATCCTTCAGATCCTTGTCCGAGGTATCATTACATACCGCAATGATCATGGTTCCATGTTCATCCGTAAGGGGGAGGAGCTTCTTTTCCCGGAGCATGTCCGGATCGTACTTTCCCGCCGTTTCATCATAATCAAGCTTTTCCACGATCTCATCCGGGATAAACTGGATATGCTTCACATGCCCCAGTGCCCTCAGCATCTGTTCCTCCGTGATGATCCCGTTCTCGATCAGGTATGTGCCGATCTGCTGGCCGTGCTCCTTGTCCACTTTATTCAGCGCATCCCTGAACTGCGCGGCGGTAATGAGCTTTTGTACGATAAGCACATCGCCAAGCATTCTTCTGTATTGGCGCAGCTGATCCCTTGAAAGGAAATCGTGATCCGTTTTGGCCCACTTCGCCGTTTTTTTCTTTTCGTTTTTATGATCCTCTTTCTGGTCCTCTCTCTGATCCTCTCCCTGACCCTCTTTCTGATCCTCGTTCTGATCCTCTCCTTTCTTCGGTTCGTTCTTTTTCCCATGCCTCAGCCCGATCTGCATCATAAAAGCTCTCACTACTGCGGCAAAATTGATGATATTGCCGTACAGGAGCCTTATAGGAAAAAGGGGAGGCAGAAGGCAGCCGAAGAAAACGCTCCGCAAGCCGTAAACGCTGTACAGGGCATATCCTCTTGTGATCTGTCTCAGGCACATGATGATGAATACGATCACTGACATATAGTAGATCACAGAGCCTTTGGTATAGAAGGGATCCAAATGCAGGATCGCCGCGATGATCACGTATATGGCAAGGATATAGCCCAGGATCGGCAGGAGATTCAGGAATTTTGACTTGATATCCTTGTAAAAGGAGTATCTGCCGGCCAGTGAGATCTTCTCCTTGGTAAAAATGTCCCTTATCCCGATGGACTGCATGGTGATCCCATAGGTCCATCTTGTCTTCTGTCTGACCGCCGCCTTGAAGGTAGAAGGAAAAAGGGATCTGGTGGTGATGAAATCGATCTTGATCTTTCCATTGGGCAGCACTCTCGGCAGCTTATTAAGCACGTAGTACAGAGACACCCCCTTTTTGTATAGGTTCAGGGATAAAAGGTAGTCTTCGGTAAGGCTTTCGGAGGGAAGGGCCGGCTCATCCCCGAAGCTTTCTAAGACTCTTCTGGATAAGGCAAAGCCCGTCCCTGCGCAGGGTACAAAGGCACCCATATCTCTTCTCTGGACCAGGATCGTAAAGTGGTTTTCCGCAAACTCATCCGCATAGGTTGCTGTGGTAAGCTGCTTAAAGAAGTTCCGGAAGGTCGGCATCTCCAGAATGGGAAAAACGGGAAATTGCAGGGCGTCATGCTTATCGATCAGGTAATTTGTAGTAAGAAGCTCATAGGTATGTATGGCATCCTCGGAATCATGAACCGTCAGCGAGGCAAAGCGGATGCCGTTTGCGGCTTCAAATTTCTTTATCTCCCGGATAACGTGATTGATATTCTGCGCCTTTGTGGTAGGCCCGTCGATACAGTTGATCACAGCATGAACATTCGGATACCGCCTGCCTGCTTCCTCCACGGCCTCGATGGTACTCGGATCATTGGGGTATACTCCAATGAAAAGATGATACATCGATTTCGGATAATCCGTGGTATTTAAGAAATTGGTTATGACATCCAATATGACATTATCTTCATGCCAGGCGGCGATGCATACCGCAAGCATCTTTGGCGGCGTATCCCGTAATTCCTCGAAGCTCAGCTCAAGCCTTCCTTCCCTGTCTTTTCCAAAATGGACGGATAGGATAGACCAGATATACCAGATCAGATCGTCTAATCCAAAAAAAAGGTAGATAACGATCATTATGCATCCAAAGATCCTGAAAAATTCCTGAATTGTCATTTCCTAATCTCCTGTCATATGCCGGTCAGATTGCCGCTGTCCTGCCCGACAGCAGACAAACTATATCATACTCCCACTCATGATCTATCGGCAATTGTTTTTTCGAAACGGTTCAATATCCGTTCCTTTCTTCGAAATCCTGCAAAACCTTGTGCCTGCTAATTTGTGCAAAATTATAAACTTTACACGAATGGTGTAGTGTGGGATAATAAAATATGCCCTTTGGCATGTTTTATCCCGCTGGCAGCGTAGATGCCCTTTGGCATGTTTTATCCCGCTGGCAGCGTAGATGCCCTTTGGCATGTTTTATCCCGCTGGCAGCGTAGTATGCCCTTTGGCATGTTTTATCCCGCTGGCAGCGTAGTATGCCCTTTGGCATGTTTTATCCCGCTGGCAGCGTAGATGCCCTTTGGCATGTTTTATCCCGCTGGCAGCGTAGTATGCCCTAAAGAAACAACTACTCGTTTTGTGACTAACGAAAAAGCTCAGATTTTGAAGGAGACCTCAACGTGAAGTTTTCATTGCCGGATTTACAGAATGAAGACTTTTTCCCATTTATCTGTTCTGTACTTCTCGGCATCCATATCATCTTAATGATCATCTACCTGACCGTCGGCTCCTATGCCATGGTCGGGGCAGATTTTGTCAGCCTTGCGGTATATGCCACAGGGCTAAAAAGCATCTTACCCAAAAAGCATTATACCGGCTTTATGGTCATGGTCTTTATCGAAACCCTGACGCATGTGGTCGCGGCCGTGCTCGCCCTGGGATGGAACTGCGGCTTCCAGCTTTGGTATTTCGGCCTGATCTGCGCCTTCTATATGGCCGGCTTTGTCCGTGACCGGCTCAATGGAGGCTATCGATGGTCCGTGCTGGTGAGCATCCTTTACGGGCTGACCTACTATCTCCTGTATGCCTTCAACGGCACAAAACATTTCCCCAGGGGCCTCATCCAGAAAACGGCCACCATCCGGGCGTTCCACCTGTTCAATCTCATGATCACCGTGGTCACCATCAGTTATTTCACCTATATGTTCACCCAGCGGATGGACGAGGGCCAGAAAAGGCTCCACCGGCGGGCGGATTACGACGAGCTCACCGGGCTCTATAACCGCTATCTCCTGAATTACCTGCTGAGCAAGGAGCTGGAGTCCATCCAAAAAGACGGACATCCATCTTTCCTGGCCATCGTGGACATCGACTTCTTTAAGAAGGTAAATGACAGCTATGGCCACAATGTAGGGGATACGGTATTGAAGCAGATCGCAGATCATTTCCGTGGAAATCTAAGGAATGTGGAATGCTTCGGGCGCTGGGGCGGCGAGGAATTCGTGATCCTTTCCAAGCACGGCACCACAAAGGAAGAATTCATCGAGATCCTGGAGGGCTTACGGAAATCCGTGGAGCGCTCCAGCTTCGGAGAGCGGGGGCAGATGCTCCATATCACCATCTCCATCGGCCTGGGCGAATATGCCGAAGGAATGACTGCCGAGGACTTCGTGAAGGCCGCAGACGACCACCTCTATGAAGCAAAGCAAAACGGCAGGAACCGGCTGGTCGCCTGAAAATCCCAAACCATCACGCATAAAAACAAACCATCAAGTGAAAATCCCAAAGGTCAATCCAAAAGCAATATGGCATGAAGGAGCTCTCCATAACAGTGGAGCCTGTGGTGTCCCCCAAGGAGGATCTCCAGCTTCTTGGCCAGATCATCATCTTCAAAGATCATCCGGAAGCGGATATCCGTCTTTTCGGGGAATTCAGTCATTGCTTTATTGACCAGGGCCCGCAGGTGCTGCAGGAGGATCGCAGGATCTTCTTTCACGGAATGGAGCCACAGGATGTTGATGCAATCCTCGCCGGCCGTACATAGGAGGGAGCTTACGTATTCCCCGTTTTCCATGGTGGCCGTGCTCCATTCCGGGTCAAATTCATCAAAGTGCAGGACATTGTCAAAGGCTTTTTTCTCCAGCGGGGAAAGAGAGGCTACGGGGGCTGCCCCGATGGTCTTTTTTTTGTCCAGATGTCTCTTAAAGAGACTGGAGCGCATCAGCTCCCCGAGGGTGAAATAATACAGATCCTGATCTGGGAAAAGCTCGAACCCCCGGTTTCCAAAGAAGGCAGTCAGATCCTCCCTCCCCTCAAAGACAGCATGCATATATTCAATGTCCGACCCCCGAAGAAGGTATTCCAGGGAATAAAGAAGGTCTGAAGCATAACCCAGATGCCGCTCGCCATAGGCTACGTAGAGACTCGTGATATCTATCTGCGTGTCGTATACATCGGCAGAAAGAGCCGCGGCCGCATTCCCGGCGTCATTAATGATTCCCAGCCGGATCCGGTTTTTTGCGGCCTTACGGCCCTTGGGTGCCAAAAGAGGCAGGAAATAACTCTCATTTTCTTTTTCAATCTTTACAACCTTCATCACATTTCTCCCTTGACCCGGATCTGCCAAAACAGATCCCGCTATATCAGCTCCCTTTATCATCCTGCCATCATCTTCGTGAGCATGGCTTCCCTCGTGGGTTTATAGCCGCTCTGGTTCGCTCCGGGATCCACGATCTTGAGACCCAGAGACTTCATGGCATCCAGGTACATTTCCCGGTCTGCCGGCCTTTCGATAAACACCTTATTATAAAGCAGGTCGGTATATTCCTGGCACAGATAGCGGAAGCATTCCGCATCGGAGTTGAAGCCCAGCATGGAAAGAGCCTCCTCCCGTACCTGCTCGCGGATCTTATCCCGGATCTTTGCCACTTCCTCGTCCGAAAGATTCTTAAACGCCATTTTCGAGGTGGCGCGCCGGGCGATTACCTCATCGGTAAGACGATCGACCTGGAGCAGGTCATCGACAGCCTTCTTCCGGAGTTTGTGCCGGACAACCTTGTCTGTGATCTTGCCGGCAATACCTATCCCAATGCCGATAACCGAAAAGACGGCCGCTACCGGCGCCAGCGCAGGGCCTCCCATCAAAAGGCCGCCAGCGAGAATATTCATTAAGCCTGCAGCCATCCCAAAGCCCGCGCTGACTATCTGCGCCGTAGACTCCCTTGACTGATGGGTCAGGAAACGATCCAGGCGTTTTGGGTCCACATCCTGGGGCGCATTGCCCATCGCGGCCCGGGCTCGTTTGATATCATTTTTAGAGCTCCAAGCACGTCCGATCTCAATCCCCGAAGAGACCATCTGAAGCGTCCCGGCCACCACGGCGAATGCGCCCCCTGCCTGGGCGAGGCCATTGACGGTGCCTGCGTCAAAAGCAGTCTCAATGAGGGTATTGACACCGCCGATCATTTCCCCCACTGAGCCAAAAAAGCTATTGCTGACGGAAAAGGCCTGTGCAGTCCTTGCGGCGGCGGATATGGTATTATCCACCCGGATCGAATGGGCATTGGCGCAAGCCAGGATAAAGGAAAATACCCCGGTCACCCCGCCAAGCCAGCCGGAAAAATGACCATAGCCGGACTTCTCGATCATGTCTTTCGAGACATCCCATATCCCTGAAAGAGCATTGGCGCAATTATCGAAGCCGGCTGCCACATCTTCCAGAACATACTCATGGAATCTTCCTGCCCACTTCTCCACGTCTATGCCGCCCTGGGATTCCTCCTCTCTGGGCGGCCCTTCCGAATCATCCCTTACGTTTTGCCCCTTATAATCCGGCATCTGTGAAGGCTGCTGGGGAGGGGAGGCCTGGTTGACGGCCTGAAGCTTCCGGACAAGCTCTGCCATGGCCTTGTATTCCTTAAACATCCTCTGACGAAGGACAGGATCCGCCGCCATGTCCGGCGGCATATCGTCATGGAGGCCGGCATTCCGGTAGAGCATCCTGAGAAGCATCCCCCGCTGCGCCAGCGCCTGGATGATGGTCTGGCGCTTGGCATCTGCATTTTGGTCACTGACCGGCTCTTTTTCTTCATTTTGAAGCTGGGCCTCAGATTGTGTGATCGCTGATTCCAGGAGCCCATACTTGACCATCTGCTCATGGATCGGCACAGATGCCCTCATGGCCCTGGAGAGGGTCGTCCAGTCCATGTTGTCCCGGAACCGGTCCAGATCCGGCACATAGTTGTGCAGGGCACTGTAAAAGTCCACGCCCATGGAGATATCCTGCTTTTTATTTTCCATCAGGTAGAAGATGATAAGCTGCTGCTCGGGCTTTGCCTGAAGCAGATTCTGTGCAAAGTGCATCCTCTTCGAAAAATCCGTGACAGAATGACGGAGAATATAAGCGCCGATCAGCCGGACGCCCTTCTTCTGCTCGCCCGTCAGCCGGATGCCTTCCGTCTTCTGGCCGTCGTCCTCTTTAATCTCCTTCTCTCCCTCCGGCATGCCTATATTACGGAGCAGACTCCGCAATTCATTCGGCTTAGCATAATCCGCCTTATGCTGCTTATAGTGGTCGTAGGCGGCCAAAAGCTTCTGCTGGTCTCCCTCGGACTTCGCCGCGGAACCGAACTGCTCAAGGTCGTCCTTGAAGGCTTTGAAGAACTGCTTCTGATACAAAAGCTTTGTATTTTCCGAAAGAATGCTCTCAGGTGCATTGATCATGTCCATCAGCTTGACATAAGCCTTCGCCATCTTCTTCATTTCATCCTTAGGCTTGCGCTTATCCTCCCGCTGGACATTCACCGACATCGCGGTATCGTATTCCCCGACCCTGGCTTCGGCGCTCTTTTCATCTGTAAGCCCGATCTCTTTTAAGCGGATCAGGTTCTGATAATAATCGATCAGCTCCTCATTGCGGACAGCCTGGTTTTGCTGCTGGACCTGGCCTGCCTGTTTCGGCGGTACCTGGTAGAGCCTGTCCAGCCTTTTCCGGAGCTCATTATAGGACAGAGAATGCATATCCTTATGGGGCAGCATGGAATAATACTTATTCCGCATGATGCTCTCGTGGATCTCGTAATATGCCCGGATGTCCTGGATGGTCTTGATCTTGGCCCGCATGAGCCGGAACTCATCCTTATCCTTGTCTGTAAGGGTATTCTGCGCGATCTTATCCGCCTCTGCGGCATTCACCACCCGCTCATAATCGCCAATGAGGGTGAAGGCGGTCTTCAGCTCCTTATAGGTGCTCTCCACGCCCCCTCCCTTTTTCTTTTTCTCATGCAGAAGCTTTTCATAACCGGTATCCCCCGCCTTGTCAAACATCAGCTTGGAGACATCCATGCTTTTCAGGTCTTGATACAGTTGATCGTCCGTTCCGAAATTGGGACGGGCGATCTGTGCATTATCCTGAGCAATTTTGACGATCTTTGCCTGCTCCTGCCTCTTTGCCTTAGCCCGGGATACCCTTCTTGGATGCTTCATTGTATCGAGGGTCATTTCCGCATCTTCATGCGCCTGCTTCACTATTTCCTTCGTCGGGTCTCCCTGGGGGATGGACGAGGACAGGTTAGCCAGCTTTTTCATTATCGGCGAAGTGATCTGTATATTCTGATCGATCTCCTCGAGCTGGGCCAGGGAGGAGGATCTGGTATTGATGCTCTCCGATATGGGAGACATTTGCTCCGTCCTGATATTGACCTGTCTGAGTTTTTGTTCCTGATCGTTTCCCATCTTAATTTCCTTTTCCGGCCATTTCAGCCATTTCTTCCACCGTGATGTCGCCATTCAGCGCCAGCCTCAAGTACCCCTCATACTGCTCTGAGATGATGACTGCAGTATTTGCGGCATTGGATATGGCAAGGAACTGATCCTTTTCCTCCTGGTTTCCCATGACCGGTATGGAATGGCGGAATACCAGGTTCTTGTCATGATCCCCCAGGGCAAAGCATCCAAAGGGAAGATAATAATTCAGCCTCGCCGTGGCAAGCCCCGCATCATAGACCCGGTCCTCCGGCAGGGAATCAGACAGGGTGATCACCGTGACGAAATACAGGACCTCTGTCTCCGGCAGAGGAAGGAAGAAGAATTCGCCAAGGACAGGCCTCACTTCGGCGCCGTAATCCATGATCTCCGCCCGGAGGATATCCATGGGGGCTCCCAGCTCCTCCCTGGTAAAAAGAGAGATCCTCCCCACGCCTTCCGCGTCTTTCCAATCCTCCTCCAGCGCCTTCAAAAGACTTTTTTTCCGTTCATCCATTTGCTCTATCTCCTTCTCGTATGTGTTTCGGGATACTACCCTATTCTACCTCATTGTCTCTCATGCCGAAAGAGGTTTTTTGAAAAGGTTCTCTTCCCTATTATAAAAAAGCTTTTGGCTGTAACGGGTAACCGGTAGCTGTCCTAAAAAATGAATCGAAGCAATTAGTCCACCCCATAAGGGCAGAGTCGCTTTGTTGTGTTGTAAAATGGGATCACTATTGATATGATTGCAGAGGCTTAAGCCGCAGGATGTGCCAAAATGACCCCGCATCGATGGTATACGGGAAGAGACGAAGAAAAGGCTGGGGTGCAGGATCTCGGGACGGAAACTACGAAGGAAGGCTCACGGGTACAGCAGGAGTGCGGGAAGGCATAAGAGAAAGGCAGGATTTCGGAAATTATGAAAAAAGACCTGGAAAAATACCAGCTTGTGGAAAGAAGCATTCAGAAGAAATACCGCAGCGCCCTCTGGACGCCCTTTGTCCGGGCCGTAAAGCAATATGAGCTGATCCGGGAAGGAGACCGGATCGCCGTCTGCATATCCGGCGGGAAGGATTCCATGCTGATGGCGAAGCTCATCCAGCTGCTGCACCGCTACAGCGAGGTACCGTTTGAAGCGGTTTATCTTGTCATGGATCCGGGCTACAATGAAGCAAACCGGCAGAAGATCGAAGACAATGCAAAGCTTCTCCATATCCCCATCACGGTATTTGAGACGCAGATCTTTGAGGTCGCCAATCATACCGGAGATGCGCCCTGCTACCTGTGCGCCAGGATGCGAAGGGGGAGCCTTTATTCCAAGGCAAAGGAGCTTGGCTGCAATAAGATCGCCCTGGGGCACCACCTAAATGACGTGATCGAGACCACGGTCATGATGATGCTGTACAGCTCGCAGCTAAAGGGGATGCTCCCGAAGCTTCACAGCACCAATTTTGAGGGCATGGAGCTGATCCGCCCGCTGTACTGTGTCCGTGAAGCGGATATCCTTGCCTGGAAGGCATACAACGGGCTGGATTTCATCCGGTGTGCCTGCCGTTTCACGGAAAGCCTGGAGGGCGGAGACGGGGTGGGATCCTCCAAAAGGCAGGAGGTCAAGGCGCTGATCGCGCAGCTGAAAAAGGGAAACCCGGAGGTCGAGAAAAGTATTTTCAACAGCATCCATGCCGTCAATATCGAAACCTTCCCGGGCTTCAAGGCTGACGGACGGATGCATTGCTATCTCGAGGACTATTGACCGGCTTAAGGCTGACGGACGGATGCATTGCTATCTCGAGGATTATTGACCGGGCTTCGGCTCCACATAGCGGATCCGGGTGTAGAAATCGTTCCTCCGCCCGGTGACGAAAAACAGATGCAGCTTCTCCATCATCTTCTTGGCCGTCATGGTCTGGAAGATATAATCCACCGGATCCAGTAAAGTAGCCTTCGCCACCTCCACGATGTCATCCCTCTCGATCAGGGCCATGACCGGCGGCTTATGCCCCTCCTTTCCGGAAAGGAAGGAAGGATCCACGATCCCGCCAAAGGAAGAAAAATCCAGGATCACCAGATCCATATGCATCCTCCGGATCACGGCTCCCGCCGTCTCCAGGCTGGATAAGGCAAAAACCCGGTAATTCCTCTTCAATATCTTTTGGAGCTTATTCAGGAGCACCTGGTTTGAGCTGATCAGCATCACGCATTTCCCGATGATGTCCTGCCTCCCGATCTTTCCATCCGCCGCATTTTCCGCCGTATTCGCGATGGAATTCGCATCCACGGGCCTCTGGAGGGCACAGTCATAGCCTCCCGGTATGTGCTTAATGAGGGCGGCGATCTCTTCCTTCCCGCCCACCAGGCAGACCTTCAGGTCGTCATAGCCCAGGAGGCAGTTGCCCGGACCCAGCGACTTCAGGGTCTGGCCTGAGGATTCCACAAAGAGGATGCAGCAGTTATACTGGCTCAGATCCAGGACATAAAGCTTCTCATTTGGCGGAAGGATATCCACCACATGTCCATGCCCATGAAGCACTCCGGCCGTGCCCCTCACCAGGTATTCCTTCAATTCTCCGACGATCAGGAAGTTCTTCTTTACCATCTTAAAACCTCCTTGAACCCATCCTTGAAAAAAAAGCCCCGCGGTTCAATGCGGGGCTATCCTTCATGTTCAATGCGGTTTTTCACGCATCCGGCTTTCCTGGGTCTTTTTAAGAACTCTCCCGCATAAAACGGATCCAGTCAAAGCCCTTGCCGATGGACAGTATCATTCTTGTATACAGTATATCATTTTTCAACGGCATCGTACAAGGGAAGAATTGTACGTTTTTTCGTGCCTTCCGGGGCTTTGATCCGGCATACGCGGCTAGTGGGATCCTGCCTTCTTACCCGGAGCCTTCTTCCCCGAGGTCTTCTTTTCCGGAAATGCCTCTCATGATATGCTCTCCGGCACTCTGCCCCGTCCCGTCCACGGCAGGCAGGTCGTTCCGGGTGCTGGCAAGGATGGGCTTTCCATCTGCCTCTGCTTTCCGGATCCTCTGTATGATCGTCTTCAGCTCTGCGTCCAGGGCATCCTTTCCGGCGGTGCCGTCCTTGATGTTCCGGCTGAGGGCCTTTCTCCTCTCGATCACTGCATGGTCCGCGATGGAATACTTCTTAATGTCTTCTTTTTCGGCTCCTGTCAGGACCGATATGAAAAACAGTGCGTTTCCGCCCCGGATGGCATCGTAGGACAGGAGCCCGTTCATCTCCAGCTTCTCATCGATGAACTGCTTGTCCTCCATATCCTCCGGCAGCTTATCATCCCAGTTTCTGTACTCCTTTGCGATCCCCGATGCGGCAAAGGCCTTCTCGATCATCTGGATCCAAAGGCAGTTTCTGGCATAATAGTCCTTGTTGTCATCCTCTATGGACGGATCCACGGGCACCGACTTTTTCACCGTGATATAGACCGGTTCTCTCTTTGTGTTATAAAGCCTCACGGTGACGGTGCCATTCCCGTTGTCCTTCATCATCTCCTTGATGGCCTCGGGCTTTCTCTCCACAAGGGAAGCCATGGCGGCCATGGCATAGCAGTCTCCCAGGAGTCCCTGGCACACGTTCTCCATGCAGGGCTCATGGGGAAAGAGCGGGGTATCTGCTTCATCCCGGAATCTGTACTGGACAAAGTTAAACCGGATCCTAAGCTCAGCATCCTTGAAGCGGAAGTTGGGCTGTGTTTTGATGTCCGCTCCCTTCTTATTCTTCTCGAAGCCGCTCAGGCTCACGAGGACAAAGTCTGTCTTCTCTTTATCCAGTTTGACCTCAAACAGATCTGCATCATCTACGACTTTCTTTTCGCCATCCGGCACCTTAAGCTTCCCGTCGCACATCCCGTCCAGCTTTTCCAGATAGGCAGAAAGGACATTCACTTCCTCAAGCTCCGCCTCGGAGACCTCCGTCCCCTTGATCAGGGCATCACGGTAACGGCCGAGCTTCTCCTGGATCCTTGCGCAGATCTCCTTCAGCAGAGCTCTTTCCCTCAGGGTCTTTTCCGCCACGTATAGATCCGGATGCTGGCGGTCTTCCGTCTGCTTTCGGACAAAATCCCTGATCTCATATTGCGCCGTGGTGATGATCCCCGTGTATTCTAAAAGCTGCTGCAGGATCTCCCGGTATTCCGCAGAAGCCTCCTCCTTCATGGCCTCCCGGTCTTTTTCCACTTCCCGTGCAAGATCCGCTTTGGCTTTCTTCATCTGATAGGACGAGGAAGAATCGCTCTTCTTATATTCCCGGATCGCCTGCAGCCTGCGCTTCTCATTCAGCACCTTAAGGGAGGCCTGTGCCTCTTCCTTCAGCCTTTCCCTTTTCTCCTCCCCCGGGATCTCCCCGATGGCATCCATAAGGGTCTTGCTCTGCCGCACGTCCTGAAGGCGGATCTCCTTGTTCAACGACCCGTCCTCATTGATCCAGGGATTCTTTTCCTCATTCAGAGGCTTGGAAAGATCCGGGGTCTCCTCCTTTTTTCCGCGGTTTCTTACCAGATGCACATTGACATAGCCCGGCAGGTCCTCTGCCCCGGCTTTGGCATATCCGGCACGCATGTAATTCGTTTCCTTGAAGACCGGGATCTCATTCTTCAGGTTTTCCTCATTCTTAAAACGCCAGCCCCCGAAGCTGATTGACCGGATCCCGAAGGCACTGCATTGCCCGAAACAGATTGACCGATGATCAAGATAAAGAGTAAAATGGAAAGACTGGAACAAGAAAACCGCTTGAAAGAGCCAACGATGAAGGAGGGCAAAGACATGGACAACCGATATCCACGGTACAGCGCATCAGAAGAAAGATATGACAATATGAAATATAATCCGGTAGGAAAGAGCGGGCTGAGATTCCCGGCCGTCTCCCTGGGCTTCTGGCATAATTTCGGATCCAACGGGAATTTCGATACCATGCGGGAGATGTGCCGCACGGCCTTTGACCACGGCATCACTCAGTTTGACCTGGCCAATAACTACGGCCCGCATTACGGAGCCGCGGAAGAAAATGCAGGCAGGATCCTGAAGGAAGACTTCCGGCCCTACCGGGACGAGCTGGTGATCACCTCCAAGGCCGGCTACGACATGTGGCCGGGACCCTATGGAGACTGGGGAAGCCGGAAATACCTGATCGCCAGCTGCGACCAGAGCCTGAAGCGCCTGGGGCTTGACTATGTAGATATCTTCTACCATCACCGGATGGATCCGGCCACTCCTTTAGAGGAGACCATGGGGGCGCTTTGGCAGATCGTCAGCAGCGGAAAGGCCCTTTATGCGGGCATTTCCAATTACGACGAACCAAAGACCGCGGAGGCCGTCCGCATCGCAAAGGAAATACACCTGCCCCTCATCGTAAACCAGAGACGCTACTCCATCTTTGACCGCACCATCGAAAAGGACGGAGTCAAGCAGGCCTGCCGGAAGCTGGGCCTCGGGATCATCGCCTTCAGCCCCTTAGCCCAGGGCCTCCTTTCCGATAAATACCTGAACGGCATCCCGGAAAACAGCCGCATCGCCAAAGACCCCCGGTTCCTGAAAAAGGACAGCCTTACCCCGGAGCGGCTTTCCCAGATCAGGGAGCTGGACCGGATCGCAAAAGAGCGCGGACAAACCCTGGCGCAGATGGCTCTTTCCTGGATCCTGAAGGATGATGATGTCTGCTCCGTGCTCATCGGAGCCTCAAGTCCGGAGCAGATCCTGGAAAATATCTCCGCCGTGGAGAAGAATCACTTTACGGCAGAGGAGCTCTCCGCCATTGACCGGGCTTCCCTCTGAGCTTATTTCGTCCCGAAGATCCGGTCTCCCGCATCTCCCAGACCCGGCATGATATAGGCATGATCATTCAGCTGCCGGTCGAGATGCCCTACATAGACCTGGATGTCCGGATAGGTGCTGGTAAGGCGCTCCAGACCTTCCGGCGCCGCAATGATGCACATAAACTTGATCTTCACCCCTCCATGCTCCCGGATCATCCGGATGGCGTCGCATACGGAGCCTCCGGTGGCGAGCATGGGGTCGGTGACGATGATGGTCCTCTCTTCGATGGGATCCGGCAGCTTGCAGTAGTATTCCACGGGCTCATGGGTCTCGGGATCCCGGTAAAGCCCGATATGCCCCACCTTGGCCGTGGGCGTGAGGGCAAGGATCCCGCTCACCATCCCGAGCCCCGCCCTTAAGATCGGCACCACGGCAAGCTTCCTCCCCGCGATCACCGGGGTCATGCATTTCTCGATGGGTGTCTCCACCTCGATCTCCTTCAAGGGCAGGTCACTCAATGCATCATAGCCCATGAGCATCGCGATCTCCTCCACCAGCTTCCGGAATTCATTCGTTCCCGTATTCTTATCCCTGAGCATGGATATCTTATGCTGTACCAGGGGGTGGGAATTGATAAACACATTGCCGTTTTCCATAATGCCCTCCTTGTTCTTTTTTAATCCCATCCTATCACAGACTCCTTCGGAATTCCATGCTGAAGAAATCCATACCGATCATGGAACCATCCCCCTGTCTGCATTCCGCGAAGTGTGAGCCGCCTGCGGGCCTTGGTGTTTCCTAAGGAGCCTCTTACCGCAAACACGCGGAGATTGCCGCCTGCGTAGACTTGCAAGATCGGCTGCCATGTGAGACAACACGCTTTACCGCCCACTCACATAGCCGAGATTGCATAGTCGAAGCCAGCGGGAAGCTCCGCATTAAGTGAGCGGTGAGGCGACGTGGAAATGCAAGGCCCGCCGGCGGCGCATCTTTAGCAGACAAAAGAACCGTCCCCCTGTCTGATCGGTCGGCAGTCGGACTTGAAATCAAGACAAAAACAGAGTATCATAGAGCACATAAAACTATATAAAGCGAGGTGCTAATATGAAGGCAAAACGTAAACTGTCATTTACCGCCGTACTGCTTCTGATCGGATTTGTCCCGCTTCTCTTATCCAGCATCATAATCTGTCTGATCACGTCTGGCACGGTAACAACTCAGCTTACCGAAAGTGTTTACTCGAAATTAAATGTGACAACCGAAAGCCTGTGGAAATATTATCAATACGATATCGACGCAGGCAATGAGATCCCCTATGAGCATGATTACGTAGATATGCTTAAGGATAAGGATATCGACATGACCATCTTCGTGGGCGACACCCGCTATATCACGTCCACGCTGAAAACCGACGGATCCCGGAATGAAGGGACGCAGATGGATCCCGCTATCTGGGCCCGGGTGCAGAACGGCGAGACCGTAGAGGCAAAGAACGTCCCCGTAGGCGTCAAAAAATATTTCGTCTGCTATATGCCCATCAAGGGAACCGACGGAAAGGTAATGGGCGCCGCATGGGCCGGTCAGCCGGTGGATGATGTAAATGCAGAGATCAACAAGATCATGATCGCCCTGATCCTCACGATCGTGATAAGCCTCATCATCTTCGGCGTGATCATCTTCATCATCTCAAGGCGGGTGGTCAACTCCATCAATGATGTGGTCCACAATATGGATACCCTGGCCGGCGGAGATCTGGTGAATAGAAAAGAGATGCGCTCCGCCATCAAGGAAATCGAGGCCATCAATTTCAACTTCACCAAGCTCTGCACGAAATTGAGCGAAGTCATATCGGATGCCAAGAATGCGGCCCTCACCACCCTCAAGGAGGCCACAAGCCTTGCCGACACGGCACACCAGATCAGCGATACTGCCGACGGCGTATCCGAGGCCGTGCAGGAAATGGCAAAGGGCGCTACGGAGCAGGCCGATTCCGTACAGAAATCCACCGAAAACATCGGCATGCTTTCCGATGCCATCCAGAATGTATCGGATAATGCAGAAAGCCTTGCAAGCAATGCTGCCTATATGAATGACGCATCCCAGCAGTCCGCCGGAGCCCTTGAGAAGCTCCAGCAGAACATGAACAAGATGGGCGAAGCGGTGAAGATCATCTCCGATACCATGAAGGAGACCAACGAAGCCGTGAATAAGGTCAATGAGAAGGTAGACGGCATTACGGGCATCGCTTCCCAGACCAATCTCCTGGCTCTGAACGCATCCATCGAAGCCGCCAGAGCCGGTGAGCAGGGCAGAGGCTTCGCTGTGGTCGCAGAGGAGATTGGCAAGCTTGCCTCTGAGAGCGGGGATACCGCAGGCGAGATCCGGGATGAAATGAGCCAGCTTTTGGTCCATGCAAACGACGCCTCCCAGAAGGCCGTGGAAGTAACCTCTCTGGAGAACGAGGTGATCACAGTGCTTGGCGAGACGGTGGAGATCATCCGCGGCCTCATCGACAATGTATCCGGTACCGTGGACGGGGTCAATACCATCTCCGGCCTCACCGAGGAATGCAATGCCAATAAGGATCAGATCCTGGATGCCATGAGTTCCCTCTCCGCCATATCGGAGGAGAATGCGGCATCGACCCAGGAAACCTCCGCTTCCATGCAGGAGCTCAATGCAACCGTGAACGTCCTGGCCGAAAGCGCCGGGAACCTGAACGGAGTGGCAAAGCAGCTGGAAGAGGAACTGAACTTCTTCAAGATCTGATATTTCCTGCTTTCATCATGAGCACGATAAAAGCCGCGATCCTTCGATGAGGGATCGCGGCTTTTTCTTTTGCTCAAGTTCCCGTAAACAGCAGGCTTGTAAATGTTTTCTCAAAAAATGATTTGTGAAACAAGCCCTCTTCGGTTTATAATGGACTGGACAAAGAAGGCTTGAAGCATAAGGAGGCGCGGCATGGCTCAGGCAGACAATGAACAGCTGAAAAGAACCCAGCAGATAAACACCACCATAAACACCCAAAGAGAGCTTCAGCAACAGCAGCAGCAGATTTTCCAGCAGCCGTCCCAGATCACCCGCCAGACACAGGGCACCGCCTCAAAGCAGGCAGAGGACAGGAAGGAGGAGCAGCTCTACGGCCTCCCGAAGCAGCTGAACGAAAGCCTCATCCAGGACGGGATCAGCCGGTTCGGCGTAGCTCCCTCCGAGACCCTGCCCTCCGAAAATCCTCCGCTGAAGCAGGACACCTTCCCTGTCCGGAGCATAAGGACCAGAAAACAGATCCTACAAAACGACCCGCAGGATCCCTCCTGAAGGTCTCCGTGCCGTGCTCTTAAGTCCTTGGCACGGCTTCCTAAAAGCTCTCCGGCCGGTCATTTCAGCGCCGCATTGAGCTCCCCGCATAGCTTCAAAAGCTCCTCATTCGTCGCATTCGTAAAACTCCTCAAGGACCGGATCGGCATGTATCTTACCATGGCCTCAGCCATTTCCCGGCTCACGGCTTCCTTCGCGGCATCCGTGTCCTCTCCCCCGCCGAAAACAGCCAGGATAGGCATGACCTTTTCTTCGATCATGCTCTTCAGCTCAGGATGCTCCATCAGCTCTCCCACAGTGGTCGTAGGATCAACCTGGAAGGGCAGTTTTTTTCCGGCTTCCAGCGTAATGGCCTGCTCTGCCCGGATATCCGCTGAGGAAAATCCAAGCCGGACCACATATTCCCCTTCCGGGGCAAACCAGTCCGAAAGCTCCGTGCTGTAATAAGCAAAGGACCGTTGATCCAGCTCCATCCGGACGGTCTTTTTCTCCCCCGGAGAAAGCAGCACCTTCACGAAGCCCTTAAGCTCCTTTTCGGGGCGCACCTCCGTATCCGTCCTGTCGGACACATAAAGCTGCACCACGGCCTTCCCGGCCCTGCTCCCGGTATTGGTGACATCCGCAAGCACCGTGACCGGATCCGTATCCTTCTGTCCCTTCCGCTCGATCTTCATATTCCCGATCTCAAAATCCGTATAGGAAAGCCCATGGCCGAAGGGGAAGAGCACCTCCATGCCCTTCTTTTCATAATACCGGTAGCCGGTAAAGATCCCTTCCGCATAATAGGCCTTGCCCCTCTTTCCCGGGAAATACGGATAGCAGGGGGTATCCTCAAGCCTCAAAGGGAAGGTCTCTGCCAGATGGCCGCTGGGATTTGCCTCGCCGAAAAGCACCCGGGCCAGGGCGGTCCCCACGGCCTCTCCGCAAAGGTATGCTTCCAAGATCCCCTGCACCCGGGAAGCCCAGGGCATCTCCACCGGAGCCCCGTTATGGAGGACCACGGCCACTCTGGGATTCACCTCAAGGATCTTTTCGATCAGCTTATTCTGGCATTCCGGCAGGCGCATGTGGCTGCGGTCATATCCCTCCGACTCAAAGGAATCCGGAAGGCCTGCAAAGACCACCACCCTCTCGGCCTTTCTGGCGCATTTCAGAGCCTCCTCGAAGTCCTTCTCGTTTTCTTCATCCCTGTCTGCAGGAAAGCCCTTTGCGTAGAGGATCTCCCCCATTTCCCGGGCAGGGCTTAGGGTATCGCTGATCGCAAAGCAATTGATATGGGAGCTGCCCCCGCCCTGGAACCGCGGCTTTTCGGCGAATTCCCCGATGAAGGCCACCTTTTCTTTCTTCGGAAGGGGAAGGATGCTCTCCTCATTTTTAAGCAAGACCATGCATTCCTCGGCGATCTCGGCCGCCTTTTTATGGTCCTTTGCCCGGTCGAAGACTCCTCCCCTCTTCTTCTCCTCATAGGCAAAGAGGATATTCAGGATCCGCTCCACCGCCAGATCCAGCTTCTCCTCCGGAAGCGTCCCGTTTTTTACGGCCTCTACGATCAGCCTGTCGTTGTCTCCTCCGGATGCGGGCATCTCCAGGTCCATCCCTGCCTCAAGCCCCTTCACCCGGTCATTTACGGCTCCCCAGTCGCTCATGACATAGCCCTTAAAGCCCCATTCGTCCCGCAAGACCTTTGTCAAAAGCCACTCATTTTCTGAAGCAAAGGTCCCGTTGATCCGGTTATAGGAGCACATGACCGTCCAGGGATCTGCCTTCTTTACCGCCGTTTCAAAGGCCGGGAAGTAGATCTCCCGGATCGTCCTCTCATCCGCCTCAGAGGAGCCGCTCATCCTTTCATGCTCCTGGTTGTTCAGGGCGAAGTGCTTGATGGATACCCCCACGTCCCTGGACTGGACTCCATTGATATAGCTTGCCGCCATCTCTCCGGCCAGATAAGGATCCTCGGAAAGATACTCGAAATTCCTGCCGCATAAGGGAGACCGCTTGATATTTACCGCAGGGCCTAAGACCACCGACACATTCTCCGCCTGGCACTCCTCCCCGATGGTCTCCCCCATGGAGCGGATCAGGTCTCGGTCGAAGGAGCTTGCCACGGCGCATCCTGCCGGGAAGCATACCGCGGTGATGCTGTCATTGATCCCCAGATGGTCCCCTTCCTCCGCATCCGCCTGCTTCCTTAAGCCGTGAGGGCCGTCGCTTACCATGACCTCCGGGATCTGGAGGCGCTCTACGCTCTTCAGGTGCCAGAAGTCCTTCCCGGAGCACATCCCTGCCTTTTCCTCAAGCGTCATCTCGTTTACCAATTTCTTTATGTCCATATCCTTCCCCTTTCTTTATTACCGGATGTCGTATACGCTCTTTACCTTCGGTCCCTCTGCCCGTCCGGAGAGGATCCGTACCGTCTTCTCACCGGATGTCGTATACGCTCTTTACTTTTAGTCCCTCTGCACGGCCTGAAAGAATCCGCACCGTCTTCTCGCCCCCGTTCAGGTCGAAATAGTTGTCTGAGAGCACCAGATCCTCGTCTGCATTCTGAATCTCCACGCTGCCGGCATAGCGATCGGAGCTCACCGTGATCTCATCCCCCTTTTGGGTCAGGCTAAGTGCCGGCTTTTCATACCGGAAATATTTGGGGCTGGTAAAGAGCACCGTGCCCTCCGATACCGTTTCCCCGTCCTTTTCGATGCGGTAGCTTACGTATTCCCGGAACCGGTCAAGCTCCGGCAGCCGCACCCTTTCCGTCCAGCAGGAGCTCAATGCCTCTGCCCGAAGCTCTTCCCTTTCCTGACGGAGGATCCTTCCCTTCGCATCCCTTACCTCCCAGAAGAGGATTACCTCCGATGCAGCCATGGTTTCATTTGCCACGCAGAACCTGACGCTCTGCGGAATCTGCCTGGGAAGCTGGTTTAAGGGAACCCCCACCGAAAGCTCTCCCTCCTCCTCGCAGGAAACCATGAGGGGAGCGAAGAAGCGCCTGGCATAATAGTGCAGCGCCTTGAGCCGTCCGCAGTAATCCACCGAGGACCAGGAGGCCACAGGCCAGCAGTCGTTCAGCTGCCAGATCACCGCCCCCATGCACCGTCCCCTGTATCGCCTGAAATGCTCCACCCCGTAACGGATGGCCTGTGCCTGAAGAAGCTGGGAAGCATAGATCAGGACGGAGAAATCCGTGGGATACCGGTAGGTCTGCTGCATATAATTCATGATCTTCCCGTTGGCCGCCCCGTTCCTTTGATGCCGCTCAAAGATGTAGGAAAAGATATTCTTATCCTCCTCATCGTCCGTAAAGGCTTCCACGGTCTTTTCCGCAGGGAAGGACTGGAAGCCGAATTCCGAGACAAAGCGGAAATAAAACTTCCGGTACTCCGTAAAGGGCTTGCTGCCATGCCATACGTCCCAATAATGGACATCCCCGCGGTTTTCGGCCGACGGATCGTCGAAGCTGCCGCCGGAGCTGGGGCTTGCAGGCCAATAAAAGACCTGGGGCGCAAGCTCTTTCATCATCTTCGGCAGGATATACTCATACATCACCAGATAATCCCTGACCTCAGAATCCTTGGTGACCCAGTTTCTCGATGCCGTAAAGAGCTCCATCTCATTATTCCCGCACATGAGCCCGAGGCAGGCATGATGGCGGATGCGGATGATATTGTCCGAAAATTCCGCCCGGATGCTCTCCTCAAACTCCGGCGTCAGGTCATACATGGCGCAGGCAAACATGAAATCCTGCCATACCAGGATCCCGTATTCATCACAGAGGTCAAAAAACCAGTCGTCCGGATAATAGCCTCCGCCCCAGACCCGAAGGGTATTGAAATTGGCAAAGGCCGCCTTTTTGATCAGCTCCCGGGTGGTATCCCGGTTCACCCTTCCCAGGAGATGGTCCTCGGGGATGTAATCTGCCCCCATGGAAAAGATCTTGGTGCCGTTTACGGTAAAGGCAAACTCGCTGCCCCACTCATCCTTTTCCGTGCTTACGGTGAGGGTGCGAAGCCCCACTCTGGCGCTCCACTCATCCAGGATCTCTTCCCCCTCCTTCAGGGTCACCTTTATGCCATAAAGCGGCTGCTCTCCATAGCCCCTCGGCCACCAGAGCCTGGGGTTTTCGATCTCGGCCGAAAAAGGAGCCTCCTGCAGCGCATGCAGGGCAGTCGTCGTCTTTCCATCCGGCGCCTTGATCTCGATCTCGGCCTTAAGGGAAGCCGCATCCTCCTTCCCGCAATAAACCACGGCAGGCCTGAGCCTGAGGGCGGCTCTTCCCCCTTCATGCTCCTGCAGGATCTCTACTTCAGAAAGCCTTGCCTTTGAAAAGGCCCGGATAAAGATGGGCCGGAAGATGCCCGCATCCGGCAGATGGGCTCCCCAGTCCCAGCCAAACATGCAGTGCGCCTTTCTTATGTGTACGAAGCCCGGCATGGCATCCTCGCTCCCTCTCGTGGGAGCCTTCGCATAAGCCTCACGGATAAATTTCAGGGGCGAGCGGAAAAGGATCCGAAGCTCATTTTCCTCCTTCAGCACCTCCTTGATGTCATAGACCCAGGTCCTGTGCATATTGTCGGCCTTTCCCACCGCCCTGCCATTGAGAAAGAGCTCCGCCAGGGTATCAAGCCCCTGGCAGACAAGCTCTGCCGCATCTTCCTTTAAGAATTCCTCCGGACAGCGGAAGCGGCAGACATATTCATAATCCTCCTCCATGAGCTTAAGCGCCGCATCCTCATTGTCCTTAAAGAAGGGGTCAGCCATCTTTCCTTCCCGCAAAAGATCCGTATAGACGCTGCCCGGGACAACGGCCTTGATCTCATCCGTGGCCGCGCTTCGATTAAGCGTCCATCCTTCCTTCAGCTCAAGCTTTCTCATTTTTCTTCTCCCGGTTCATTTTCTCGCTACGGTGTCCAGATCCCATTTCTCATAGATCTTGGGCACATCGTTGATCAGCCTCTTTGTATAATCCGCCTTCGGGTTCAGGATCACCGTCTCCGCCGGGCCGGATTCCACAAATTTCCCATGCTCCATGATATAGACCTTATCCGAAATATAATAGGCAAGGCCGATATCGTGGGTGATGAAGATGACCGTCATATTGACCTCATCCCGGAGCTTCAGGAGCATGTCTAAGATCGTCGCCCTGCTGCAGGCATCGATCATGGAGGTGGGCTCGTCCGCCATGAGGATCTTGGGCTTTAAGAGAAAGATCCTGGCGATCATGAGCCTCTGCATCTGCCCGCCCGAAAGCTCGAAGGGGTATTTATTCGTAAGCTCCGCATACTTCAGGTTCACGAAGCCGCAGGCCTCGTCCTTAAGCCTCGTCCTCTCCTCCTTGGAAGCATTGCGGTAGCCCCTCATATTCAGGCAGTCGTCCAGCACCGCGTCGATCTTGTAAAACATATTGTAGGAGGAAAACGGATCTTGAAAGATCGGCTGGATATTCTTCCAATACTCCCTGCGCTTTGCACCGGTGCTGATATCCCGGGGCTGTCCCTGAAACCGGACCTCTCCCTCCGTCACGCTGATCAGCCCCAGGAGCATCTTGGAAAGGGTAGTCTTGCCGCTGCCGGATTCCCCCACGATGGACACGAATTCCCCCTCGTTAAAATCAAAGTCCACATGGTCTACGGCAGTGGTAGCCTTATTTCCGATACCGAATACCTTCGTGATGCCCCTTCCCGAAAGACAGGGCTTGGGTTCACTCGGATTCTGTTTCGTTTCCTGGTTCTGTGCCATTCTCATATACCTCCCTTATCTTTCTTACGGACATCAGGCAGCGGTATGTCCTGCCATTGTCAAATTCCTTGATCTCCGGCGCCATGGCCGAGCAGGTGGGGGTCGCATACCGGCAGCGCTCCGCAAAGCGGCAGCCCTTCGGCGGGTTCTTCAGGTTGGGCGGAGTGCCGGGGATCGCCGTCAGCTTATGCTCCCTTACGCCGGATTCCGGCACGATGATGGAGCCCATCAATCCCTTGGAATACGGATGGATCGGGTCAAATACCATCTCCTTGGCGGTCCCTCTCTCCACGATCTGGCCGGCATACATGACCATGATGTCGTCCGTCACGTTATAGAGCAGCGGCAGCTCGTGGGTAATGAAGATCATGGATTTGATATAGCCCTTTTCCATGAGCTCCCGCATCATCCGGATCACCATCTTCTGTGACGTGACATCCAGGGCCGAGGAGGGCTCATCCGCGATCAGCACCTTGGGCGAAAGGATGGTGGAGATGGCAATGACTGTCCTCTGCTTCATTCCCCCGGAAAGCTCCACGGCGTGCTTATTCAGCACCTCCTCCGGAAGCCCCAGGTCTGCAAAGCGCTCCCTGGCCATGTCATAGATCTCTTTCTTGGTCATCTTGATATTATGCGCCTTCATCACGTCCTCGATGAAGCGTATGATCTTCATGGTAGGGTTCAGGGCGTTCATGGCAGCCTGGGGAATATAGGCGACCTCATTCCCCAGGACGTTCTTGCGCACCTCGTCCGGCTTCATGTCCGAGATCTTCACGCCGTCGATGATGATGTCCCCGCTGATGTAATGAAGCGGTGCGAAGTAATAGCCGATGAGGCTCAGGGCCAGGGTGGATTTCCCGCAGCCGGACTCTCCGGCGATGCCTAAAGACTTCCCCTCTTCGATCTTCAAGGACACATCATCCACCGCATAGACATCCTCATGAAACCGGGTGATATATTTTGTTTTTAAGTGATTTACTTCAAGCATTACATTTCCCATGATATCCCTCCTAGTCCCGAAGCTGCGGATTGAACACCTGATCCAGTCCCGTATTCATCAGATTCAGGGAGAATGAGATCAGGGCGATCACGATAACGACGGGGAAATATGCCCACCAGCTTCCGTTCAGATGGGCCGCATACTGCATGGCCCAGTTCATCATGAGCCCCAGGGTCGCGGTCCTGGTGGTGGCCGGGCCTAAGCCGATCATGGAAAGCTGGGCCTCTGCCAGGATCCCGGAAGAGATCTGCAATATCATGGCCATCACCACATAGGATGCGATATAAGGAAGGATGTCCGTAAAGATGATCCTTGCCAGGCTGTGCCCGGAAAGCTTGGACAGATTCACATGATCGCGGTTCCTTAAGGAGATCACCTGGGAGCGCACGGCACGGGTAGTCCAGGGCCAGGAGGTGAGGCCGATGATGACGGCCACCATCATGACGCCTCTGGCCGAGGTACCCACGCTGTATGAGATCAGGATCAGGATGATAAAGGACGGGATCACCGTAAAGAGGTTCGTAAGGAAAAGGATGATATTATCTACCAGGCCTCCCACATAGCCGGCAAGGAGCCCCAGAAGCAGCCCGATGACGGTAGCGATGATCCCTGCCACAAGGCCGATGCGGAGGGAGACCACAGTGGCCGCCACAAGCTCCGTCAGCACATCCCTGCCGAAATTGTCCGTGCCCAGCAGGAAGGTCCTTTTATTGAGGATATCCTTTGTATTGACGAAGGAGGTACCCTTGATCTTCTTTACTTCCTCTAACTCCCCGGTCTCGGAATCCTTCTCCGCGATGATAAGATCCGCGCTTTTCTGGGCATCCTTGATCTCGCCGTCAAGCCTTCGGTAAGACTTCCTCTTGGCCGAGGTCAGCCCCTTAGCCTTCAGCTCAGGATCATAGCGCTCCTGCCAGAGCTCTACCATCGCCTCCGGGTCGGAGGTATCGATCTCCGATTCTGCCACCTCGGCATACTTCACCAGGTACTCCTTCATCTTTTCGATCTCTTCTTCCCCCAAAAGCAGGGAAAGCTTGCCCTCCGAAGCGTCGATATTCAGCGTATAGAACGGATCCAGCACTGCCTCCTGCTGGGATACATAGGTACCCGGCTTATAGAAGTTGCCGCTTCCCACCATCTCCAGGGGATCATGGGTGACCACCAGGGGATAGACGAAGCAGATGATCAGGATCAGAATGAAAATGAAAAAACCTACAAGAAACTTTCCGGAATGAAAAACCTGTTTGATCGTATTCTTCATGGCAGCTCCCTCCTAATCCTGCTGGTTGGCCTTGACCCTGGGGTCGATCACGCCGTAAAGCAGCTCTACCACAAGGTTTGCGATCAGCACCATGATGGTGATGATCAGGGTACTGGCCGAAAGCAGAGGATAATCCTGCCCGGTCACGGCGGTGAGAAGCGTGGTGCCGAGGCCGGGATAGCTGAAGATGATCTCCGCCACCAGCGCGCCGCCGATCATGGTGCCCAGGGAAAGGGCAAGGCCCGTGATCTGGGGAAGCATGGCATTGCGGAAGACATAGCCCACGATGGTGCTGTCCTTGATCCCAAGGAACCGGGCATACTTGACATAGTCCGCATTCAGCTCGTAGATCGACATGGAGCGCATGCCCACGGCCTGGCCTCCGATGGTGATCAGGACGATGGACCAGAATGGCAGCTGGTAATGGCTGATCACGGATTTCGCAAAGGTCCAGCTGAAATTGGGGATCAGGTCATAGCCATAGCCTCCGCTGGCCGGCGCCACCCCCAGCTTGATGGCAAAGATGAAAAGCAGGAACGTAGCCATGCCGAAGGCCGGGATATTGCTGGCAAAAAGAAAGATCGGCAGGATCGCTTTATCAAAGATCCCCCGGATATATGCCGCAACGGCTCCCAGCAGGTTGCCCAGGATCCAGCCCACGAGGATCGCCGGCAGCTGCAGCGCCACCGTCCACCAGACCGCGGAATGGATGATATCCGACACAGGGCGGGGATACTGGCTGAAGGACACCCCGAAGTCCCCCTTCAGCACATTCCCAAGCCACATGAAGAACTGCTGGTAGATGGGCTTGTCTATGCCGAATTTCTGGATATAATCATTGATCACCTTCTCGATGGCCCGGGAATCCGTCATCCCTCCCACGGCCCTCGCCGCCAGTGCCGAAACCGGATTTCCCGGCATCAGCCTGGGAAGCACAAAGTTCAGGATCACTGCAAAGATCAACGTGAGCAGATACCAGAACAGCTTCTGTCCATAATATTTCTTGTAGCCTTTCAAAAAAAAGCACCCCCCTTCATCAGTCCGTAAGGCATTTGGTCCCGTAAAATACAAAGGCTGCCGACAAAAATGCCGGCAGCCTCATGTTGTTACAAGATCTTCAGGCTCTGTTGCGCGGCTCCAAAAACCCGGACAGCTGCGTAAACATGGCCTTAGCCCTTCCGGATTCTTCCGTGCTGGTCCGGTTTATTCAGCAAGCTCCAGCTCATACAGAGCCGCAATGCCGTAACCGTCTGTACACATCAGCGGAGGGATGTTGTTGCCCGCGTCTGCCGCCGGGAAGTTGGTCCATACGGTCTCATTGACTGCAAAGAACTGCTCCGGACGATACATCAGGGCACAGGAAGGAACCTCATCCAGCCAGATCTTGGAAAGCTCGGTATAGTATTCCTTCAGCTTATTCTCATCGGTCTCAAGCGGGATCTGCTCCAGGATCTTCTCTGCGTCATCATTCATGTAATGGCCGAAGTTTCCGCTCCAGTTGGAGGCCAGCTTCGCATATTCCTCAGAGAAATAGAACATTGCCTTGGAGTAAGGGCTCATGGGGCCGGCACCCGGGCAGGACCACATGCAGATGTCAAAGTTGCAGGTCGTCATGTCATCGTAGAAGGAGTTTGCTTCCGGGAAGTAGGTGCTGATGTCGATGCCGATCTCCTTGCCTGCCGCAGCCACGATCTCCATGGATGCATTCCAGTCGGTCCATCCTGTCGGACACTCAGCCTTGAAGGAAAGCTTGGTTCCATTGTATTCACGGATCCCATCATTGTCGGTATCTACGATGCCCGCATCATCCAGCAGCTTGTTGGCGCCTTCGATGTCGGCATTCTTCCACTGAAGATCCTTCAATGCGTCAAAATCGATATAAGCACGGTCTGCCTCCGAAGGGCCGGCGATGCACCTGGGCAGATCGTCGAAGGTCTGGGACTGGCCGGACATGGCGGATGCGATGATCTGTTCAAAATCCGTCGCCATTGCGATCGCCTTGCGGACTTCCTTCTGATCCAGGCCCGGCTTCTCGCAGTTGAAGAACATGGAAGGCATAACAGCGGTCATGCCGTAAGGAGCCTCATCATACCAGGTGGAGATCGGAAGATCCTCTTCCAGCCACATCTTCTGGATATCGGTGATGAACTGCTGGCAGACATCCACCTCGCCCTGCTGCAGGGCTACCTGGCCGGCTGCATTGTCCTTGTAGATCGTATGTGCGATATACTTCGGAACCGGAAGCTTGCCCCACATGGAAGCAGCCTGGCCCCAGTAATTGTCGTCGCGGATCAGGATAACCTTCTGGTCATTGTCCAGATAAGGCATATAAGGTCCGGAAGCAACCAGGTCTTCCATGGTATCCTGCTTCACCTTATCTGCATCCCCGCCGTTCCTTTCTTCGACGGTCTCCAGATAAGCCTTGGGCATCACGTAGATATTGGTCAGATAAGCCACCACCTTCAGGGGGTTCACTGCCTTGCCGCCTTCCAGCTTCGCGGCGATCTCTACGGTAGCGTCATCCACAGCCTTGATGCTGTCGATATAGGTGGAGTAGTCCGCGCCTGTAGAGGACTCATACTTCACATGGGTATCATAGGTATAGGCCACATCCTCTGCCGTCACCGGTGTGCCGTCGCTCCAGTGCGCATCGGGATTCATCTTCACCGTAAGCTTCGTCTGGCCTGCATCCCAGGAATACTCTTTTCCAAGAAGGCCGTAAAGCTTGCCGTCCATGGAATTATACATAAAGAGTGTTTCCCATACCAGGGTACGGGCCGTATCCTTCTGGGTCTGGCCCATGGCATTGTTGGAGTTGGGGGACATGGGATTCCAGTCATTGATGGAGCCCCACTGCTGGCCTGCAAAATACAGTGTCTCTTCCCTGGGGGTGGAACCCTCGTCTGCGGCCGCTTCTTCTGCCGGCTCTTCCGCGGCAGGCTCTTCCACCTCCGGCTCTGCTGCCGGCTCTTCCGCGGCAGGCTCCTCTACGGCGGGCTCTGCCGGTGCGGGAGCTTCTGCGGACTCTCCGCAGCCTGCAAGCAGTGCGGCAGACATAGAGCCTACACACAGCAATGCGAGTGCTTTCCTGAACATATTTTTCATTCTCATTCCTCCTTAGCTTTATTTTGGGATCCTTCGATCCAAGCTATGCTAATCATGTTAAATCCTTTTCGGGATTAAATATATCAATTTATTCTGTTTCATTTATATATTTTCCTATTTTTATCTGTCTTGTACATAATTTACGATTTTATCCTCCATATTTTGTTTATATTTCACAACCGATCAGGGAGGGCGCATAAGGCAGCATTGATTTTAAAGGCTGTTTTGGATAGTATGTTGAATAAAGGAGCTGGAACCCGTTGACAGCCGTATTTTGGCCGGTTACGGATTCCGCATCCGGACGGTATAAGTCAGAGAGAAACATGCATTTATAGAGGAGAAACAAGATCGGATGAATGAAACAGGGAAAATAAACGAACCCCTTTACGGGAGGTCTTTCGAGGGGGATCAGACCCGTTTTGAAAACGATCTGTATTATGCCGTGCGCACCGGCGATACGGACAGACTGAAGGAGCTCCTTGAGGGCCGGGAGGAGGGCTTCCTCTTTCCGCACAGCTTCCGCAAAAGCCTCTTCCGTGCTTCCATAAGGGCGGCAGAGCTTCTGACCGCGGCGCGTTTTGCCTGCCTCTATGCCGGCTGTTCCCCGGAGGCGATCCGCCATGTCCCCCTCATCAAGATCGAGCAGCTTGAGGAATGCCGCAGCATGCCCCAGCTGACCGGCATGCTGAAGCAGAGCCTCCTGGAGCTTACTTCCTTAAGCCAGAGCGTCCAAAAGTACAGCAGCGATTCCTACAGCCCTTTGGTCAACCGCTGCATCAGCCACATCCTCGGGCGCATGCCGGCAAAGGTAAGCCTGACCGAGCTGGCGGATTCCCTGCATGTCACACCCCGTTACCTGTCCACCCTTTTTAACCGGGACACCGGGATGTCCATCACCTGCTTCTGCCAGGAGGTGCGGATCAATGAGGCCAAATACCTGCTTGATTCCTCCGACATGAATTACCCCGATATCAGCAATTATCTGTGCTACGGCTCCCAGAGCTATTTCAACCAGGTCTTTAAGAAAATGGTCGGAATGACGCCGAAGCAGTACCGCGCAGGAGAAAGAGGCCTTCATGAAGATCGCCGTGATCATCAGTGAATCCAGATATGATATCCAGTCCCAGGCCCTGAAGGGGATCCTGGAGGAAGCCCAGAAGGAATCGGTGGACGTCTATATCTTCACCTGCAATACCTCCACGGGCTACCTGGCCTCGGGCTCGATGGGCGCACAGGGGAACGACTTCATGCTGCTGCGTTATGCCGACTATGACGGCTTCATCTTCTACTGCGATACGATCCCGGACCGGAAGATGGTCGCCATGATTGCGGGGGAGATCAAGAAAACCGGGGTTCCCGCCCTTACGGTAAAGGATAACCTGGAGGGAATGCTCTGCCTCGGGATCGATAATTCCGCCGGGATCCGGAGCATCATCCGGCATTTGGTACAGGATCTGAAGAAACGGCGGATCTACTTCATCGCAGGACCCAAATACAACACCGATGCCAAGGAACGGCTTGTGGCTTACCGGGAAACCCTAAGCGAGCTCGGGATCGAGCCTAAGGAGAACTGGATCGCATATGGCGATTTCCACCCCCACAGCGGGCGGGTGATCCTCCATGACTGGGTCCAGAAAAGAAAGGAATGCGGCCTGCCGGAGGCCATCGTATGCTCCAACGACGAGATGGCCATGGGGGTATGCCAGGAAGCGGAGAAGCTGGGGATAAAGATCCCCGGGGACATTGCGGTCTCGGGCTTTGACAACCGCCTGATCTCTATCCTCGTGGAGCCCACCTTGAGCACCGTAGACCTTCCGGGCCATGAGATCGGCGTATGCAGCGCGAAAAAGCTGTTCAACGCCCTTTTTCACCGGGAGGACAACATCCCCTCCCATATCAGCACCCGGACCATCCTGCGCAGGAGCACGGAGCCCCAGCTTACGGAGGACAACTACGAGGAAGCGGTAAATGACCTGAGGACGTTCTATATCACCGACAGGACGCATACCAGCAACCTGCTGGATGCCGTCCGAAAGATGGAGACCGACTTTGCCGATGCCGCCTCCTGGGATGACTTTTATCAGATCATTCAGGAGCATATCGGCCTTTTCGAGGCAGAGGCTTTTTATCTTTTTACGCCAAGGCAGGAGATCGAGCCTGACGACAACTATGTGCTGGACCTGCTTTCCGGAAGGCAGTCCGCTTCGTTGAATAATGATTCGGAAATGACGGTGGCTGTAGCCTGGGAAAACGGAAAGCTCAAGGATTATCCCCCTTTTAAGGCCGTGGAAATGATCCCGGAAGAGATCCTGAAGCACAACGGGCACGGATACTATGTGGTCTATCCCCTCTTCCACGAAAAGGAGATGCTCGGCTACTGCGTGGCCTTTAATTCGCCCATGGCCTATGGAAGCGAGTGGTTTGCCCTCTTCATCCAGCTGGTCAGCAGCGCCATGGAAAATCTGCGGCGCAAGGCCCAGCTGTCCCATATGGTGGACACCTTAAATCACCTCTGGATCTACGACAAGCTGACCGGAGCCTATAACCGGGCAGGATATGCGGAGAATGCAGACCGGATCCTGCATGAGGCCAGGCATTCCGGTGCAGAACTCTCCGTGCTCTTTGCCGATCTGGACCGGCTGAAGTACGTCAACGATAATTTCGGCCACGATGCGGGAGACAGCTTCATCTGCGAGATCGCCGGGATCCTGAAGCAGGTATTTGAGCCCTGCGGGATCGTGGTGCGCTTCGGCGGAGACGAATTTGTCGCCATCACCGGGAAGCTGGACCGGGCCGGGATCGAAGACGTCTCCCGGAAGATCCAGGACATGATCGGGGACTTAAACCGGTCCGGCCGCTATGATTTTCCCATCAGCGCAAGCTGCGGGACGGTCACCCGCAGGGCGTCTGAGATCCGGGAGCTCGAGGAGCTCATCGAGGAAGCAGACCAGCTGATGTATGCCGTAAAGGCCGAAAAGAAAAGGCTCATGAAAGAATAAATCCGGCGCTGTTTTCGGTTTCCGAAGAATTTCCCACATAGACCGTAAAGCTTCCCTTCTCCGCACGCCTTCTGTCGTCGCTTCCCGTAAATGCAAGCATCTCTTCCCGGATCGTGAAGCTGACCTTCCTTTCCTCCCCGGGCTTTAAGCTGATCTTCTCAAAGCCCTTCAGCTCCCTGACCGGCCTGGCCGTGGAGGAGACATCATCCCGAAGATACATCTGCACCACTTCCTTTGCCTCCCTGCTTCCCGTATTCCTTACGGTGACGGAAGCCTGGAGCACATCCCCGGCGCCCAGGTGAAGGGTGTCCCCGGAAAGAGAAACTTCCGATATCTCGAATTTGGAATAAGACAGCCCGAAGCCGAAGGGATATAGCGGCGCATTGGGAATGTCGGCATATCTTGAGACAAACTGATCCGGATTCCCCGGTTCATAATGCCTGCCTGTGGACATCTCATTGTAAAATACCGGCACCTGCCCGACGCAGTAGGGGAAGCTCATGGGAAGCTTGCCGGAAGGGCTCTCCTTCCCGGTCAGCACATCGCTTACCGCATTTCCTCCCTCTGTGCCCGGCTGCCATACCACAAGCACGGCCTTTGAAAGGGCGGCGATCTCCCTCAGGTCCAGCGGCCTGCCGGTAAAAAGCAGGGTGATGATATTGGGATTGACCTCTGCCACCTTCCGCAAAAGCTTCATCTGCATGGAGGGGATGTCGAGCATGCCCCGGCTGGAGGCTTCCCCGGTCATGATATTCAGCTCCCCGATGGTTAAGATCACCTTCCCGGCCTTTTTGGCAAGCTTCAGGGCTCCGTTCAGCAGCTTCTCATCCCTTGCCTCATCCTTCTCCACGAAGCACTGCGCCCCGCCCATGCCCACCTTGGGATAATCCGTGCTTAGGACGCAGCCTGCCGCCATCCGACCCTTCCATCCGGCCTTCCTTAAGCCCTCCTCGATGGTCACGCTGTCTTCCTTTTCGGCAAAGATGCTCCAGGCTCCATAGATCATCCCGCTGTCTGCAAAGGGTCCGATCAGTGCCGCATCCTCCAGATCCTCAAGCGGCAGGATCCCCTCATTTTTCAGCAGCACGAAGCTTTCCGATGCGGCTTTCCTTGCCTCAGCCCGGTTTTCTTCGCAGAGCAGTATGGTTTTTTCTTCTTCCTCGTCCGCATCCTTATACGGATCTTCAAAAAGGCCCAGACGGTTTTTCAGGTTCAGTACCCTCAGGACTGCCTCGTCCACCAGGCTTTCCGGCACCCGTCCTTCCTCGATCAGGCTTTCCAGGTTTCCGGCATAGCAGCGGGTACACATATCGATGTCTACTCCCGCCCGGATCGCCAGAAAGGCCGCTTCCTTTTCATTCTCCGCCACCCTGTGGTTTACCATCTCTCCGATGGCCGCCCAGTCAGAGATCAATACCCCGTCGAAGCCCCACTCCTCCCGGAGGATCTCCCGCATCAGATGGGCATTGCCGGAGGCGGGGATCCGGTTCATGAGATTAAAGGAGGTCATGACCGTCTCCACGCCGGCCTCCACTGCCGCCTGATAGGCCGGGAGATACTCATCCCGCAAGGTCCTCTCGGAGAGCTCCACGGTATTGTAATCCCTTCCGGCCATGGCCGCGCCGTAGCCTGCAAAATGCTTCACGCAGGCCGCCACGCTGCCCTTTCGTTTCAGGTCTGCGCGGCCGTCCCTGCCCTTCTTTCCCTGGTATCCCTCCACGGAAGCCCTGGCAAATACGCTATTGAGGTAAGGATCCTCCCCCGTAGACTCCATTACCCGGCCCCAGCGGGGATCCCGGACCAGATCCGCCATGGGGGAAAAAAAGAGCTGTATGCCCGCGGCTGAAGCCTCCCTCGCCGCCACCCTGGCTCCCGCCTCCGTAAGGGCCGGGTTGAATCCTGCCCCCTGCCCCAGCGGGATGGGGAAGATGGTCTTATAGCCGTTGATGACATCCGCCATGAAGATCAGGGGGATATGGTGGGGATGCTTTTCCATGAAGCGCTTCTGGATCCCCTTCAGCTTCCCGGCTCCCGTGATGCTTAAGACAGAGCCTGCAAGGATCAGATCCTCCTCCGTGAAGTTCATGAAGTTTTCCGGACCGGTAAGCACGAAATCCTCCTCGAAGCAGGATCCCGGCAGCTGCTGCAGCTGTCCGATCTTTTCCTTAAGCGTCATCTCCTCCAAAAGCCTGATTATCCCTGACTGTACCATGGCTGCCCCCTTTCAAGTTTCCTCATGTAGAAATAAGCTGCTATCGCCAAAATGATATGATCGAACGCCCCCTTTCGTCAATACCTTCCTGCCTGAAGACAAAAAAACAGCCTCCGCAGGTATGGCGCAGAGGCTGTCAAAATGGTCATGCTCTTATGCAGATCCCGGTATTAAAGCTTGAAGAACTTCAGGTCGTTATCCAGCTGATCGGCCACGCTGCTCAGCTCTCCGGCGCTGCCTGCCAGCACGTTCACGGTGGCATTCAGCTCCTGCATGGAAGCCGAGGTCTCCTGGGTAGATGCTGCATTCTCCTCGGAAATGGCGGAGAGGGAGCTCATGGCATCGACGATCACCACCTTGGAGGCATCGCATTCCTGCGTCAGGCCGGAGATGGTATTCACGCCGTCCACCGTGCTGCCCACATCGCCGATCAGGTCGTTGATCTTGTCCACGGTCTCCACCAGCACCCGGTTCACATCCTCTCCGATCCGGGAGATCTCCTCCGTCTTCGCCGAAGCCTGCTCGGAGTGCTTCAGCAGATTCTGCATCTCGTTGCGGATCTCCTCAGCCGTGCTGGCACTCTCCGTGGCAAGCTTTCCGATCTCCTCTGCCACCACGGCAAAGCCCCTGCCGGCCTCTCCTGCCCTGGCGGCCTCGATGGAAGCATTGAGAGCCAGGAGGTTGGTCTGGGAGGCGATGGATGTGATGCCGTCCACCTTGTCATTGACGCTCTGCACAGCCGCATTGGTGGACTTCATGGTCTCGGCCACGGCCGACACGCTCTCGCCCATGGTATCCATATTGGCCGACAGCTGCTTCAGCGCCTCTGCCGAAGACTGGGATGCGTCATTCATGCCTGCCGCCGCCTCAGCCAGCTGCTGGGCATTGTCTGCCACGGTCTGGATGGCATCGGAAAGCACGGAAAGATTCTCTGTGGCCTTCTCCACGGAACCGGCCTGCTCTGTAGCGCCCTTTGCCATCTCCTGCACGGCATTGGACACATCGTCTGCCGTATTGGAGATCTGCTCTGCGGTATCGGCCAGAGCCTTGGACTTGTCATTTACCGTCTTGGAGGCTCCCAGGATATCCTTCACGATATCGGAGAGGGTATCTACCAGATGGTTGGTATTCCTTACGATATCGCCGAACTCATCCTTTCTCTTGTCAAATTTATCCATGCGGACAAATTCCCCGCCCGCGATCTTCCGGATGGTCGCATTGATGGCGATGATAGGATCCGTGAAGGATTTTGCCAGCATGAAGGAAAGCACGGTAGCGATAATGAGCATCACAATGCCGATGATGATGATGATCATCAGCATCCGGTTGGAATTGGCGAGAACCACGCCCTTATCCGTGGCGATCACGGTGACCCAGCCTGTGATAGGCTCCCTCTGGTAAGACATCTTCCAATCGCCGCCATTGAAGTGGGAATCATAGCTGCCGGAGGCCTCCCGGTCGGAACGGGATGCGGTATACCACTGCTGGGTGCTGAAATTCACCGGCTCACCGCCCTCCAGATCCATGGAGGTATGGCCGATCAGATCGCCGTTATTATCTCCGATGAAGATATCCTGGTTTTTCGAGGTGACCTCACCCTTGACCATCCCCGTGAAATCGACCAGGTTATAATTCCTCTGCACGGCTCCGATGAAGTTCCCGTCCAGGTCAAAGATCGGATGGATGAAGGTACAGATCCTCTGTCCCGTTGATTTGGAAATGATCTGGTCAGATACATAGAAATCCTCGGTGGCCTTACACTGAATGAAATATTCCCGGTCGGATATGTCCACGCAGTCCCCCACGCTCCGTACGATCTGCATGCCGTCTGCATTAGAAATGACCAGGGAATTTCCATCCCCTATCTCATTGTCCGTCTTAAGCAGCCAGTCTGCTACCGATTCCTTATCCAGCTCGCCTAAAAGCAGCTTCCTCGCAGATACCGAATTGGCCACGGTCCGCAGAACCTGCATGTTCTGCTCCACGATGGACTTGAAATCATGCTCCACGAGCTTGGCCTGGGCCGCATTCATGGCTTCCATGTTTTCCACGGCCTCTGTATGGGAGGTCTCATAGCTGATCACAATGGAAATGATCAGCGGGATGGCCATGATGGCGATGATTATGGCGATGAGCCTCGTCTTTACGCTGTCCAGCAATTTCTTCCTGTCTGCATTTTTACCGGGATCTGCTTCCTTTTTCATGAATCCTTCTCCTTTTCCTACATCCTAATCTGAGCCGCTTATGCCCAGCCACTCGAACCTGTATCACCCATTATACTCCCCCGCCCCCGTTTTTTCAATCAAACGTCCCCCTGGTTGCTTTTTCATCCTTTTTGTGTTAAGTCAAGACTCTAAAAAGCATATTTTTCTTTGCGCTCTTAGCGTGTCTAAAGCTTATCTTCTTTGAAATCTATGCTTTCCATTCAACCAGGAAATTCTATTACTGGCAAAAGAAAGTCAGGTCATACTTTTTGGAGAATGCAGACCTGTTCCAACAATCAGTATTCCGGGAAGATCAGAGAAAGTCCGACACCGTCCATGATGATCCGTTGCGGTTCATGCCAGGTGTATATTAATAATAATGTCTGTGCAGATGCCTTGTCCATAGTACTGTTCCGGGCAGGCCCGGTGATATGATGTCAATCAGGGAACGGTTCTGTGATTGACATATATAGGGTGGGACAGAGATACGTCCCCTGTCCCACTTTATATCATAATCTGTATGGAAAAGCGGGGGCTCCAGTTGACGGTCATGGTGCCACCTGCGGATTCCACGAGAGTCCGCAGGTTTTTGAGACCTCCGGTCTCGGCTGAGGGTGTGACCTCTCTTTCCGTGCCTGAGAGTATCAGCTCATAGCGGTCACCGATGATGCGGCCCTCTATGAAGGCTTCGTTGTCGTCCGTGTGCTTCAGTATGTTTGTGATATGCACGGTCACGGCAGTATCCACTATTTCAAGCCTGTCCCTGTCTTCAGGCAGTACCCCGGTGAAGCTTACATCTATGCCAAGTTCG
>JAILLN010000050.1 GCA_024693135.1 Lachnospiraceae bacterium
GATCATCATTTCCGTTGTTTGTACCGATGGGAAGCCAGTACAGGCCTCCGAGATCAATGTCATCAGCAAGGCTCAGATACTGCCCGGAATAAGCTACATTTCCCTGCTCGTAAACTGTCTGTGCAACAACAGCCAGATCCCTGGGTGTGGCGATCAGATATGGTTCATCTTCCGTTCCTGCTCCACCGCTGAAGCCGCATCCCTTATCTGCAACCATTCCGTCTGTCCAGAGCGTGGCAACCTTCCAGTCTGCGTAAAGGGTCATGCTGCTATCAACAGTGTCATTATCAAAATCCCATTTGTTTTCTTCCGTGCACTCAGGATCCCTGTACCAGCCGGCGATATACTTTTTCCCATCATTAGCCGTTGGCTGTATCAGCCTGTTCCCGGAAAGGACCATCTGGTCAGCAAGAGCCTCACCATATCCGTTCACATCAAAGGTCACAGTGCAGATCGTATAATCAGGCTTCACGGTTTTCAGATACGGATAGCCTGTATTGACATCATCACTCTGCGCCCAGGCACTTCCCTCATCCCCGTTCAGGAGAGAGGCCATTTCCGGCTTCTTCATATCGGCTTTGTTCTTCCCGGTGCCGTTGAACGAGGCATAATCTCTGTTCAAAGGGAGAGATGCGTCATAATAACTGTTCGAACCATTCCCGGAGCCAAGCGTGGAAGGATTTTTGCCTGATATGACATTGATCCTCGCAGCAGCATAACAGTTATCGAGGGATACTGCCCCTTCATCAAAGTACCCACCAACGATGCCTCCGATACTGTCTTTTGCTGTTCCCCTGATATCGAGGTCTCCGATAATATAGGAATCCCTTATCGATGACCCCCAATAGGACGAGCACCCCACCAGGCCCCCGACACGGCTTGCTTTTCCACTTTCAGATATGAAAACACAGCCCTGGGCAAAGCATTTATCAATGTTTGCGTTTTGGTACGCATATCCCAGCAGCAGCCCCACATATGCCCCATCAAATTCATCACCCAGTTCTATCCTCGCATTCTGAAGTCCCAGATCATGGATATTCACATTTTCCTGAGTCTTCCCGAACAGTCCCGCATACTTTGTCACCCTGGGATCCGCAGTATTGCTCACTGTCATGTTATTGATCTTATTTCCGTTTCCGTCAAAAGCACCCTTGAAGGGATGATCATCATTTCCGATGTTTGTCCCGATGGGAAGCCAGTATTTCCCGGACAGATCCAGGTCTTTATCAAGTTTGAAGTACTTCCCTCCATATTCGGTTCCGTTGTAAACATTTAAAGAAAGCATGGCCAGATCTGTTTCTGACTCAATCAGATAAGGATCCCCCTGAGTCCCTAAGTGATCATTATAATTATACGTGGGATCCGCAGTCAGCCCGTCAGTCCAAAGGCTGTAGGTCGCCTCTACCGGCGCATCCCCTGCAGGCGTCACCGGATCCGTCCCCTCTGCCGCAGATACAATGACACATGTAAAAGGCAGTCTGCAAAGCACCAATATGCCCACCATTAAAGCGCCGATGATCCACCACTTTACTCTTCCTGTGTTTTTCATTGTGTTTCCCTCCTGAGATAAGATCCCTCGCTTTGCTTCGGGATGACACTTCTTTCGGGATGTCATTCTGAGGCTACGCTCTCTGTCATTCCGAGGCAACGCCGAGGAATCTTTTTCATACCCTACTTGACACTACCGATAAGATTCCTCGCCGCTTCACTCCTCAGTGTCATTCCACACGCTCTATCCTTGCCCCGTTTATGCCGGCTTCCTTCATCAGATCCCTCATGGCCCTTGCGTACATATCACCGTGGAAGCCCTGGTACCAGTCGATGCAGAAGCGGTCTCCCACCTCCGCAACCTAGAGCATGATCCCTTTTTCCTGCATGGCGTGGAAAGCAGTCATGCGGATACGGCTTCCGTACTCCGCTGTCCGGAGCTTTCCGAGATAGCTTACAATAAAGGATACTCCCATGTTTGCGCGCTGCTCGATGATGATAGTGTCCAGTGCTTTCGAGGAGAATGCCTTTTCATATCCTTCACAGATCCCGCGGTAAATGCCGCACATCATCCGTATATTCTGCTCTGAAGCAAATCCCTTTAAGAATCCCCGGTACATGGCGTTTAATTCAGCATCATCCTTTGTAAGGTCCTCACTCTTAAATGTGTATGGGGCGTGAACCACCTGATGCAGCAGGGAATTGTCGTTTCCCATCACTTTGCGGACGCTGACAGGGGTCATGAAGCTGACAGGGAGCGCATTCTCAGGATGAACGCGCTCAATAGCCTTTGCCAGGAACACTGAGAGCACTGACATCGGGCTTCCACCCACGCGCTTCACATAGGACATGAACTCCTCTCCGGGCACGCTGATACAATATCCGCGGCAGTCCTCCCTTGTCAGGAACAGTTCATCCCGGGTCTGTTAAAAGATCCTTTCTTCCCGTTAGCAAAATGCTGCCAGAAGAACAGATTCTGAAAAGCCGCTACCGAACCCAGCTTCGAAAAATCACGTACCGTATATCCCATATCGAAGGGGCTGTTCGTCACGCGGAGCGTCGTTTTTTTCTTTTTCGACAGGAAGGCTCTCCACTTTATTAAGCTGATGGGAATCCCCAAGGAACCAACCAAACCTTTCGTCAGTATAATATATGGGGATATCAGAATGCTTCAGCGCGACAAGTGCAAACACGATACTGTATTCATCCGCGCTCTCGATTTCGATCCTCCGGAACTGTTTCAGGAAATCAAGGCACAGGTTTTCCTCGTCATCCTCGTCATAGGAGAGAAAAGGCGAATATACAGTCCCTCCGTTTGTCATCTTCCTGACGATCGCCCTGGTCTGCTCAGGGAACAGAAGCATGTTATCCATGTACACCAGGTCATAATCAGGAACCGTGTCCGTCTCATCCGTAACGTGAAACCTCGTCTCACCTTCCCTGACCTTTGAGAGCGCGTCATGGAACACGTTTATCCCATGTTTCAGTGTGCTCAGATCCTCTTCGTTTCTTTCAATGATATTAAGCATTACATACCTCTTATTGCTCTGTCCTGTTCCACGCCAGATCCGGGATAGAACTAAAATTTTATACAAAGCAGCATCAAATATATTATTAAACATTTTTCAATCCTTTTCAACACTGAACCAATTTCATTATGCTGCATCACATTTCTGCTGACAAGTAAATTCATCTTTGCGAGCATATCTTCCTGCGTGTTCTTGCTTTTCTTCTCGGTATCATCCTGACCGGTCTGATGGTTTTCATTATCATCAGTGTTTGGACAAATCTCAAAATCAATCAACCCGTGGTTTAAAACTGCCTCCCTGTTAGATTATGTTTATTCCCGGGGATATATATGATATGATGATTGCCATGGGACGTTATCTGATCAAGCGAATCTTCATTTCCATACTGACCCTGCTCGTCATCGTGCTCATCATGTTTATCCTGATGAATGCCATGCCAGGCTCCCCATTTACCGGGAAGCACCTGAAGGCCGACCAGCTCCTGGTGCTGAATCAGAAATACGGTCTGGACCGTCCTCTGCTGGAGCGGTATTTCCGCTATCTCTCCTGCATGATCCGGGGAGATTTCGGCGTATCCTATAATATCCAGAAAAACATGAGCATCACAAGGATGCTTCAGGTCCGTCTTCCCCTTACCATAAGGATCGGCCTGCAGGCCATGGTGCTGGGGACCATCCTGGGACTGCTGCTCGGGATCCTTTCTGCCCTGAAGCACGGCACCTTCCTGGATCCCCTGGTGTCTGCGCTTTCCATGCTGGGCTCCAGCATCCCTTCCTTCGTATTCGCCCTGGGGCTCATGTACTTCATCGCCTACAAGGCCGGTTTCCTCCCCCTGCTCTATACCATGGATGCCCCGGGAGAGTCCACCATCCTGCCCAGCATCGCTCTGGCCATGTTTCCCATGGCTAGCATCGCAAGGCTCACCCGATCGGAGATGATCTCCGTCCTTTCCTCGGACTATATCCTCCTTGCCCGGTCAAAGGGAGTCCCGGAGAGCGGCATCATCTTCCGCCACGCCCTGCGCAATGCCCTGGTGCCGGTCCTTACCATCATGGCTCCCATGCTGGTTGAGCTCATCACCGGCAGCATGGTGGTGGAAAATATCTTTGCCGTACCGGGGCTTGGCACGCTCTTTGTCACCGCTGTCCAGTCCAACGACTATAATGTATCCATCACCATCATGTTTCTATACAGCGCATTTTACATTTCCGCCATGCTGATCGTAGACATCCTCTACGGCTATGTAGACCCCAGGATCCGCCTGGCAAAAGGGAGAAGCTAGGATGCTTTGGGACAGGTTCCGGAAAAATAAGACCGCCATGGCGGGGCTTTTCACCATCCTGCTCATCACCCTTCTCTCTCTCGCAGGCCCTCTTCTCTCCCCTTATGCCTATGACGAGGTGGATGTATCCCAGCAGCACCTTCCTCCCAGGATCCCTGTGATCGAAAAGCTGGGGATCTTTGACGGGATAAAGGACGGTGTGGATCATTATGCCGGCATGAAGGAGGTCTATCATTTTTTTGGGACAGACACCCTGGGGCGGGATCTTTGGGTAAGGGTGCTTCTGGGAACCCGGATCTCCCTCTATGTGGCGATTTTGGCCGTCCTTATCGACCTGAGCATCGGGATCCTCTACGGGGTCACGGCCGGCTATTTCGGAGGCGCGGCGGATCTTGTGATGCAGCGGATCCTGGAAGTGATCCAGGGCATCCCCTCCATCGTGGCCGCCACGCTTTTCATGATGGCATTGAAGCCGGGGCTTGCCGCCATTACCCTCTGCCTGGTCCTCGCAGGCTGGGTCAGCATCAGCCTCTTAGTCCGCTCCCAGGTCCTGAAGCTGAAGGAAATGGAATATGTACTTGCGGCTAAGACTCTCGGGCAGTCCGATCTCAGCATCATCTTCCGGGAGATCCTCCCCAATGCGGCAGGCTCCATCATCGTCATGGCCATGATGTCCATCCCCCAGGCAGTATTTCTAGAATCCACTCTTTCCTTCATGGGACTTGGGATCCCGGATCCCTACGCTTCCCTGGGATCCCTTATCCATTCCGGCTTCCAGTCCATGCTGCTCTACCCCTACATGGCGGCTCTGCCGGTTTTTGTCTTTGTCCTCTTGGTCCTAAGCTTCAACCTGATCGCAGATGGATTGAGGGACGCCCTGGATGATGAGGAGGCTGCCCGATGAAGGATAAAAACGCCCTGGAGATTCACGACCTGGAGATTTCCTTTGAAACCTCAAGAGGTACCGCCCAGATCATCCGGCGGGTTTCCCTCGAGGCAGAGCGCGGAAAGACCCTCGCCATCGTGGGAGAAAGCGGCAGCGGCAAGTCCGTCACCGTAAAATCCATTATGGCTCTCCTTCCAGACCAAGCCAGGATCGAAGGCGGGGAGATCTGGCTTCAGGGAAGGCCCGGAGAAGAGGAGCCCATCAATCTCACCTCCCTTTCTAAAGAGCAGGTCATGAAGACGGTGAACGGGCGGAGGATCTCCATGGTATTTCAGGATCCGCTGTCTGTCCTAAATCCCACCATGAAGGTCGGGAAGCAGATCATGGAGGGCATGCTGCTTCATGGGGATCTGAACCGGAAGGAAGCGAAGGAACGCGCCATTCATCTGCTGGATGATGTGGGGATCCGGGACAGCCGGCTGTGTATGGATCAATATCCCCACCAGCTTTCCGGGGGCATGCGGCAGAGAGCCGCCATCGCCATCGCCCTTTCCGGCGGTGCAGACATCCTGATCCTGGACGAGCCCACCACGGCATTGGATGTAACCGTCCAGAAAAAGATCCTGGACCTGCTCCAAAGACTCCAGAAGGAACACTCCCTGACGGCGATCCTCATCACCCACGACCTGGGCGTCGTGGCCAAGATGGCAGATACGGTTTCCGTCATGTACGCGGGACAGATCGTGGAAAGCGGCACCAGCCGGGATATCTTTTTCCACCCGGCTCATCCCTACACCTGGGGGCTCCTGTCCTCCATCCCGGATTCCGGCACGAAGCATCTCTTAAGCATCCCGGGCAATCCTCCGGATCTCTCCCGTCCCATCAAGGGAGATGCCTTTGCCCCCAGAAATGCCTATGCCCTGAAGGAGGACTTTGCATCCGAGCCGCCGCTCATCCCCTTAAGCGGGACCCACTCTGTGAAAAGCCGGCTGTATCAGGATGGAAAGCGGCCGGATCTTCCCAAGGAGCTGAAAGAAAAGATCGAGCGGATCCAGAAGGAGGCTTCCCATGGCAGATGAACCGATCCTCCAGGTAAAGGGGCTTTCCAAGAGCTTCGGGAATGTCCGGGCGGTAAAGGACATTTCCTTTTCCCTCCGGCAGGGGGAGATCTTTTCCCTGGTGGGGGAAAGCGGCAGCGGCAAGACCACGGCCGCCCGGTGCATCATCCGGATCTACCGGCCGGATGAAGGAAGCATTCTCTTTCAGGGAAAGGATATCTCCGGCTCCCTGTCAAGAGCCGGCCAGCTGGAGCTTGCAAAGAATATGCAGATGATCTTTCAGGATCCCCTATCCAGCCTCAATCCGAAAAAGACGGTCTTTGACATCATCGCCAGCGGCCTGGACGTGCACCGCCTGTATGGGTCGAAAAAGGAACGCGCTGAGAAGGTCCATGCCATGATGGAGGAGGTAGGTCTTTCCCCGGAGCTTTCCGGGCGGCGCCCCATCCAGTTCTCCGGCGGACAGAGGCAGAGGATCGCCATCGCCAGGGCTCTCATCATCCGGCCTTCCCTCATCATCGCGGACGAGCCCTTAAGCTCCCTGGACGTATCCATCCAGTCCCAGATCGTCAATCTGCTCTTAAGCCTCAGGGAAAAATACGGGATCACCCTTCTCTTTATCGGTCATGACTTAAGAATGGTGCGTTTTCTTTCCGACCGGATCGCCGTCATGCAGGAGGGAGAGATCGTAGAATGCGGAAAGGCGGAAGATCTCTTCTCCCGCCCTTCCCATCCATATACCCAGAGCCTGCTGGGCTCTATCTTAAGTCCCGTGCCTAACGGGTAATGTACCGGTACAGGTAGCTCCCATAGGGGGCAAACCGGATCTTGATCCCGGGTCGGATCAGGCTTGCGCTGCTCGTCTGGTATACCGGGATCAGCCCTACGTCGTCCAGGATGACCTGTTCCGCCCTGCCATAGGAATCCACCCTAGCCTTCGGATCTGTGGCAAGCTTCCCTGCGGCATCTGCGCAATATCCGTCATATTCCGCATTGACCCAATTCCCCAGATTGTATTCATTGGTGCTCACCAGCATGTCAAAGTAGGAAGAAGGATCGATATAATCCGCCATCCAGGAGCTGATGGTCATGTCGAAATTCCCGGCCTTCTGCTCATCCCAGCAGGCGGCATAGGGCACTTCCCTAAGGTCGATGGTCAGCCCCGGCAGGGTCTTTTCCAGTGCAGACTTCAGGTACTGGGACACGGTCTTGCTTTTTGCCGTATCATCATAGAGAAGCTCCAGGCTGACCTTCTCGGTTCCAAGCGCAGCCTTCGCATCCTCAAAGGCCTTCAATGCCTTCTCCTCATCATAGGAAAGACCCTGAAGCGTAACCGCATCATGGTATGCGACGCCGTTTTCGTCATAGGCGAATTTTTCCGGAACGAAATAATCCGCGCTTCTGGAGCCGTCCTTCAGGATGCTCTTTGTGATGTCGTCCTTATTCAGGGCATAGGCCAGGGCAAGCCGCATATTCTTATCCTTCAGGTATGGATTCTCATGATTCAGGTAGAGGTATTCCATCTTCGGGGAAAGCTCCAGGTCAAGGGCTTCATTGTCTGCATACTTTGCCGCCATGTCCCCGGTCAGGGTGACCATGTCCAGATCCCCGGCTTCATAAGAAAGGATCCCGGACTGCTCATCCGTCACGGCCTTGAAGGTCAGGGTTTCCATCTGGATGGCATCCTTATTCCAGTACTGTTCATTCTTCCGAAGCCTCAGCTCCGCGCTTCCCGGCACCCATTCATCCACCACATAGGGCCCGCTGGAGAGGATATCTTCCGCAGACTGTCCGTAGAGGGGATGCTCCTGCCCGAAGGCTGCGCTGATGGGTGAGAAACAGGGAATGGTAATGATCGCCGTAAAGTACGGGACCGGATGGTCAAGACGGACCACCAGCGTTTTCTCATCCACAGCCTCTACCCCCAGGGTATCCAAATCAGCGCCCTCAAAGGCGATGGCATCAGCATTTTCGATCCCTGCGGCACCGGCATACCAGGCATAGGCAGCTCCCGTATCCGGATTGACCAGCCTCTTCCAGCTGTATACAAAGTCTTCTGCGGTTATGGGATCCCCATTGGAAAATTTCGCATCCCTTAAGTGAAAGGTATAGGTCAGGCCGTCCGGGCTCATCTCATAGCTTTCTGCCAGGCCCTCCCGGATATCCGTTTCCGTCTGCTCCAGCAGGGTATCCTGCATCGTCCTTGCCACGGACAGGTCCGCCGGCACATCGGTCACGGTATGATCCAAGGTGGTCACCTGGGCCTCCAGGGCAATGTTTACGTTGGATGCATCCCCGGCATCCGAGGCAGAAGATGCCTCCGCGCTTCCCAATGTGGCAGCGCTATTGTCGTAGCCCCCGCAGGACATCAAAAGCCCCGCGCCCAGGATCAATCCGGCCAGTGTCCAAATCGTTCTTTTTTTCATGTAACGTCTCCTCCTTTTTCTTCCAGCAATTCAAGGATCTCATCAAAATCAAACTGGTCGACCATTTTTTTGATGGAAGCTACCCTTTCCCGGTGCTCCTCAGGGATCTCATACCTTGCAAGCTCCTCCATGATCGTTTCCAGCATGACCGTATCAAGGTCCCCGGCGGCCTCCCGGATCCGGAGATAAGCATTTTCCATCAGATGGTCATCTGCCACTTTTTTTCCTTCCCCGGCATCTTTTGGTCCTTCCTGATCCCCGCTTCCCTCAGGAAACAGGGAAGCAAGGCAGCCCTCATAAGACCGGTATCCCTCCAAAAAGCTTGTGTGGTTTGCCCTAAGATAATCCACATCCCGGTTCTTTCCGGCATCCTCCAGCCTCTGGGCCTGCTCTCCCAGCTTAAGGGCACCGATCATCCGGGCCGAGCTTTTCATGGCGTGGACCTTGATGGTGTAATTCTCCCAGTCCTCCGCCTCATAGAATCCATCCAGTTCCTTCGTTTTCATTTCAATGGAATCATAAAACATCTTGAGGACGGTACGGAAGGATTCCTCTGAACCGCTGTTGGAGATGGCGGCCTCCCCGTCGATGCCCGGGATCGAAGCAAACCATGGGATGCTCTGCTCTTTCTTTACTTCTGCCCTTTTGACGCTCTCCTCTTCCACGCTCTCCGCCTTCTTTGGCAGGAAGCCTCCCAGGTTGTAGGATCTCGACCCCTTATCCATAAAAAGCAGCCCGAAGGTACCGGAACCACAGTTGGATGAGATCGCGGCTGAGGCCTGCTGGAAGACGATGTTTTCGAAATCCACCCTTCTGCGGATCCTGGATTCGATCCATTCCAGCTCCTCCTCCGGCAGATCCACATAGGTCACAAAGAGGATGCCTTTGTCCGGAGCATTCTTTTTCCTTAATTCGGTGGCGATATACCGGTCATAGCAGTGCCGGATATCCCCCAGCCAGATGCCCCTCACCTTAGGCTTTCCGTTCCTGAACCTGAGGCAGGGATGCATGCCAAGTACCTGGGCGATGCTGTGTACGGCCGGAGAAATGAATTTTCTCTTTGCCATGCTATCCGTATCCCGGATGATGAAGCCGCAATGGATCCTCTTCTTTACCTCATTCAGCTCCTCCACGATCCGGTCTGCGCTCTGATTCTGCTTCGCCAGCCTGCAGGCCGTCATAGCCAGAAGGCCGGCGGCACTCGACAGCCCCTCTGAATCCACCACGGTCACATTCTCAAAGGACTTTGCGGCTTCTATGGCCCTTACGTATTCCACGCTCATGCCCGAGGTCAGGGCTATGTGGATCACATGGTGGGCTCTCTTCAGCATGCTGCCAAAGAATTCCACATATTCCGGCACATCCGGAGGCCAGGAAATCGCCTCTCCCTCCCCCTTCCGGATATAACGGATCAGTTCATCGCTTCCGATCTCCACATTGTCCCGGAATATGCCGTCCGGAGTGTGGATGGAAAAGGGGATCATCTGAAGCCCCATCTCTTTGACCAGATAATCCGGCAGATCGCACATGCTGCTGGTAGTGATGAGGACCGAGGCCTTCCTGTAATATCCGCTGGCTGTATTCATTTCCCTGCCGGATACCACCGAATGCCTCTCCCTGGTAAGCTTCTCCTCCGGCAGATGGCCAAGGAGCGACTCCTCCAGAGCCATCCCGGATACCGGCTTTACCAGATATCCATCAAAGCCGCTTGCATGGTAGAGCTCACGGGCTTCTGACCCTGCATTGGCCGTCAGTACGATGACCGGCACATCCTTATTCAGTCCCCCGGTCTGGCTTCGGATCTGCGAAAGGCATTGGATCCCATCCATCCCCGGCATCAGGTGATCCATCAGGATGACGTCATAATGGTTCGTCAGGGTCATCTCCAGGGCCTTCCTCCCGCTTGAGGCTGTATCTACCGTGATCAGGGTATCGGCCAGAAGCTTCTTTTCCACCATCAGGTTCATCTCATTGTCATCTACGATGAGGATCCTCGCATCCGGAGCGGTAAACCGGCTCACATAGGCCCGCTTCTGGGCCGTGCCGCCGTAATTGGTGATGCTGATGTCCCCCACCTCCGCCTGGTCAGACACATCCTGCTCCAGATTTACCGTAAAGGTAGTGCCCTGCCCATATACGCTGTCTACGGAGATCGTGCCTCCCATGAGCTCCACCAGCTGCTTCACGATGGACAGCCCCAGTCCCGTGCCCTCGATGTTGCTGTTTTTCTCCAGGTCCAGCCTCTTGAAAGCATCGAATAGTACCGGGAGCACCTCTTTTTTGATCCCGATCCCCGTATCTGACACAGAGATCTTGAGCAGGACCCGGTTCCTGGCTATGGGATCGCTCTCAATGTGAAGGCTGATCTCCCCCTCCTGCGTGTATTTCACGGCATTATTCAGCAGGTTGATCAGGATCTGGCGGATGCGGATCTCATCCCCGTACAGGCCGGAGGGAACTCTGGGATCGACGTCCACATTAAACTTAAGCCCCTTCTCCGCAGCCCTGAGCCACTCCATATTGACGATCTCCGACATGATTTCCGCCACCTTATAATCCACGGGGACGATTTCCATCCTGCCGGCCTCGATCTTGGAAAAATCCAGGATGTCATTGATCAGGTAAAGCAGCATATTCCCGGCGCCCTGGATATTTCCGGCATCCCTTATGATCTCGTCTGAGGCATCCTTCTGCCTTAAGATCACCTCATTCAATCCCAGTATGGAATTGATCGGCGTACGGATCTCATGGCTCATGCTGGAAAAGAACCGGTTCTGGGACTTGATCAGCTCCTCAGCCCGCTCCGTCTCTTCCCTTGCCCTGCGGTTTTCTTCCATGTAGAGGCGGTTCTGGAACTTCACCATGATATAGACCAGCATGCCTACCACCACCAGGGAAATGAAGGAGTCCGTATAAAACATCCTCCGGGTATGGTGGCGTATATATTGGGGATAGGCAAATTCAATCATATATTCCAGGGCAGACATGACCGTAAGGAGGATCAGGATCACCGTACGCCAGGTCCCGGAAAGCACCAGACCCACATACAGATAGGCGAAGATGATCCAGGGCAGGCCTCCGCCCTCCACTCCGCCGCCATAGATAAAGACCGTGGGAAGGATGATGAAAACCAGGCCGAGCACGATGATCCTGGCCGCCACCTGGACCTTCCGCTTGTATACCACGAAATAGACCGAGATCAGCGGAACCAGCACGATGGAGAAAACCAGGACGATGCATTCCGCAAGATTTTCCTCAAAGAGCACATCCCCGATGAGAGCCAGGATATCCGCCACCACGGAGATGATGGTAAGCTGCAGGAAGACCCGCTCCTCAAAGGTCCTGTCCGGATCCGTGATGGCAGACCGGATTTTCTCTAAAACCCTCATGATCTGCCTCCCCTGTGATACTTCACTTTGGAATCCGGCAGGACATGCTTCATGACCCGCTCAAAGTCATTGATATTGATGGGCTTGGCGATGAAGCCGTCAAAGCCTTCCGCAAGAAACATTTCCCTGGCTCCGGAGACGGCATTGGCCGTAAGGGCTACCACCACAGGCTTCCTGCCTCTCTCCTTTGCCTCCTCCCGGATCCGCTTCATCGCTTCCACGCCGTCCATCTCCGGCATCATATGATCCATGAAGATCACATCATAATCCGTTTCGGCACATTTCTCGATCGCCTGCCTGCCGCTGCCTGCCGTCTCCGTCTCCATCCGGTAATCCCGGAAAAGCCCGGTGGCCACCACCAGATTCATGGGCTCATCGTCCACCACCAGAACCCTGGCTCCTTCAAAGAAAGGCCTGCCCTTCTCATTCGTGATCTCCAGATTCCTGGCTTCTTTCCCCTCATTCAGCACCTTCGTCACGGGAAAGCCGTACAGAGGCTTTGGCATCACCAAAACGCCGCTGCCCGGATTCAGCCGAAAGCCCGCATGCGCAGACACTGCCACCACGATATCCCCCAGGCTCAGCCGGTCAAAGTACTCTGCATCGGCTTCATACTCCTCCTGCCCCATGAAGATATAGCCCACATTCAGCTTCTGCAGCATATTGTCCACTTCCCTGGTACTCTGGGTAGAGTAAAGAGAGCACTTCAGTCCCACCGCCAGATTCACTGCCATATTGCGGTAGAAATCCCTAACCTTCGGCACCTTATATTTTTCCTGCTTCACATGGAAGAGGATATCCCCTCCCCGGAAGGATTCGATCCTCAGACAGGGCGTGGCATCGATCACCTGCTGAGGCACCGTTACCCGGACGGTGGTCCCCCGTCCCTTCTCGCTCTCGATCTTTACAAAACCCTTCATCCTGTGGGTCAGGCCATATACGATGGAAAGGCCTAAGCCCACGCCCCCGGTGCTCCTGTCCCTGGCCTTATCCGCCTGGTACAGGCCCTGGGAAGCCCCCTCGATATCCTTCCTGGACATGCCCCGGCCCGTATCCGAAACCTCAATGCAGAGGTTGACGCCATAAGGCCTCTGTATGGTATTAGCACGGATGTAGATCCCTCCGGCCTTGGTGAACTTCACGGCATTTTCCAGCAGATGCCGGAAAAGCTTATGGAGCTTTCGGATATCCCCCTTCATCACAGAGGGGATGGCGGGGTCGATATCCACGACGAATTCCAGCTCCTCCCCTTCGATATCCAAAAGCCTGAGGCCCGACACCACGTCATTGATCAGGGAGGTAAACATATAGTTTTCTTCCTCCAGCACCACCCGGTTCTGCTTGATCTCCGTATAGTCCTGGATATCCTCGATCTGATAGGAAAGCCGGATCCCCGCATCCTTGATGGCATCCACTTCCTCAAAGCCGGCCTTCTTCGAAAGCAGGGTGGACATGCCGTTAACCACATTTACGGGAGTGCGCAGCTCATGGGAGATATTCGAAAGAAAATCCTCCATGTCGCTGTCGTAATGGTCGATCTCTTTATCCCGCTTTTCCAGGGTCTCGATGGCCTCCAGCCGGTTCTTTACCGATACCCGGCTCAGCACATAAATACAAAGCACGGCACAGATCTGCATCATGAGGCGGGAGATATTGAGGGAATCAAAGACGATGGTATGATGGGAAAAGACAAGGCCAAGCTGGACGATCATGATGACCGCATATTCGCCTAAGATCAGATTGAGCATGTAAGACCGGTTGAGGAAGGAGAAAAAGCCCAGCAGCATCATGATGGCCACGGCCACATCGAAAAAGCTGGTCTCATGCATCCCATGAAAGAGCGCCGCAAAGACCCCGTAGAGGAAGATGGACATCTCCAATGCCTGTTCGTCCAGCTTCTGGCTGATATGCAGGACCCACAGTACGGCAGCCGCAAAGATCATAAGGGGCGGGACCCAAAACTCCCATCCCTCTAGCCAGGCTTCGCCGGCCAGGGCTATGCCCCAGACGGTGAGTACGGCCAGTATAAAACTGTGCGCCCTGGTTTTATCTGAAAATGCTGTCATGATGTCCTATCCTGGCTCGCTCTCTGAAGAATCCCCAAAAAACCACACTCCATTTTATCAAAAATGCCGGGATTCTACAAGAAGAAGCCTGTAGTCGACAGGGGCAGCGCTTATGACCTGATTCACTCCATAAACGATTTCCGGATGATGGATGATTCGCTTGACGGCAAAAGACGAGTTCGACGGAAAGAACGCCAGGCCGCGGCAGCCGGATCCGTCCGCTTATCCGTTCAGCTCCCTCCCTTTGGCAGATATCTCCATTCAAAAATCGGTTTCCACAATACAAAGAGGATTCCAGAGGCTTTTTCCCCTCCCAGACATTCTCTGACCTTCGGATATATCCGTATCCTCAAGATCCAGGTCAGGAGAAAGACAAGAAGGATCATCCCCAAAAACACTGTCCTTTGGGGCTCTGGGAGAAGAAACCCCTCCCGAAAGATCCGAAACAGCACCACCCCCTCCGCGATGGAGGATTCCTGGCTGAGGCTTCGAAAAAAGCCGATCAGCATATCCATCAGGAGATAAAAAGCCATATAAAGAGCAAGGATCACGTCAAATACGGCTCTGAACCATCCCAGGATCATCAGGATGCGGCAAAGTGCTTTTTCTCCGGTAAGCTTCCCGTATTCGATCCAAGCAAGGGGAAAAAGCACAGCATGCGCACCGTCGTTTAACCCCAGCACCCGAAATCCCCTTCTTCGTCCGAGGATCCCTGCCGCCCCATAGAAAACCATTGCCGCCGCGATCAGAATATCTGCCATCTGCCCTCCTTAATCATTCCTCATCTCCTGCAAACGGGAAGTCCCGGGGCTGGAAGAGATCCGGCTGAAAAAACCTATTTGATCGTCACCCTGCAGGAGCCCAGCTTTTTCCCGTCAAGATAGGCCGTAACCATTACGGTATCCCCATCTCCTGCCCCAAGAACCGCGGACTCACTTTTTACGGGAACGGTCAGCACCGCATTGCCTTTTTCATCCGTGCTCACCAGGAGCCTGTTTTCGTCGGAAGAATACCAGAAAATCCGATCGGCGAAGAGAGCACTTCCGTTCTTCAGCTTGACCGTTTTCTTCTTTCCGGTCTTCAGGGTCGCCTTTGCGGTCGTTAAGGACGGCGGCTGAATGGTGACCGCTGTGGAGAAATACTTCTTCTTATTTTTGTGATTCAAGTAATATGCTCTTACCTTCACCTTTCCTTTTTTCAGGAAGGTGATATTGCCATTGGAATCCACGGTTGCGATATTCTTATTGCTGGTATCGAAGCCTGCCGGTTTTAAGGTGCTGCTCAGCAGGGTGTTCGCGTTCAGCCTGTCCCCAGTATCCGGTACTCTCACCGACTTTACCATCACCGGTTTCACTACCGTCAGCGAGAAGGATTCCGCATCCTCCCAGTATTTTGTTACCTTTGTCTTGTAACGCTTTCCTTTCTTTACCCTGGTCGTCTTCTTCTGTAGGATCTGGCGCACAACCACGACCTTCCCCGCTTTTTTCGCCGTAACCACTCCCTTTTTGCTGACCGAAACAATCTTAGAGGGGTAAAGCTTATAGCGTGTCTTCGTTTTTTTAGACACCGAGGAGAGCCTGGGGGACAAATCAAGGGTCTGTCCCACCGCAAGGGTTTTGGAAGCATCCGCTGTATATTGATCCTCATAGTAATCTGAGGGATGGCCGCCGGACAGATCCGGGGTCTCTCCCGTGAACCTGGCCTCCAGATACTCATTTACGGTGATTCTCAGCCGGAGTGTGGCCTCTGAGGAAATCTGCTTATCGTTTTTATACCAGCCCAGAAATCTTTCCCCGCTGTTTGGCTCAGCCGTCAATGTCTTCGTCTCGCCAAACAGGGCAGAGGAGTCACCGTTTACCGTACCATTTCCTTCTATACCCACCTTGATCACAAGACGTCTCTGATCCTCCGTCCCATGAGTCGGGGTAAGAGAGCTGCCATTCTTTGACAAGCCATAGGATGCCGGGCCTTTTGTCAGATCATTCAGATTTCCCTCGATAACATCTCCCGAAAAGACCTCCGTGTCAAAATAATTCAATCCCCTCCCGTAATCCGCCTTGGTCATGTCATATTCATTCACGGAATAATCCACCTTCCCGGAATCCATCGCAGTGATCTTTATGTTATAATCGCCCTGGGAAGGAACAATGATCAGAAGCTGCCCATTATCATCGAAATAGCAGGGAAGTGTGTATTCCACGACCGGCGGCTCGGGATCATGCTCAGGATCATAGCCTCCTTCTACCGCATTTCCACTTATCTTCGCCACCTTATTTCCGCTAACATCCGTCACCTCCACATCCAGCCTCACGTCGCTGTTGAGGATTACCACTCTGAACTGTCCGGCCTCCGTACCTGCCCCCAGGGAGGAGATGGAATTCTCCCAAGTTTCCGTACCTGCTCCTGCGGCCAGGAAATCATTCCTTTCCTCAAGGGTAGCCAGCCAGGAAAGGCAGACCGACGGATAATGTGCCTGGCCGATGAGGTTTTTGTTCATGATCGTGCTCTGAATCAGATCCTTGTTAAAAACCAGAAAACCGTTCGTCGTAAGCTTGAACAACGCATCGATGATATTACCTGCCTTCTCACTCCATTTCGCCCCTCCGATGGCATCTCCCAGCTCACGGAAATCACTCTGGAACTTAGAAGTATAGGTAGCGCTCGATCCAACAGAGGACGCCAGATTATTGACCAGGGTATCCATGGTAACAGCCTGGCTGGCCGGTACCCATACCGGGATGGGCTGCCACCAGGGTCTGGAATAATACATAAATGTGGCCCAGTGATAACCATAGGTATTCTTCACGATCTTATCAAAATTTTCCTTAAAATCATGATACTGACCCCAAAAAACCACAGGAGGGGTGATCTCTGGTGCCGGGATAAAGAGCTTCGTGCCGTACTGGCTGAAATTCCACTTCTTCGGCGCCACCTTCGGTACTGCATCCGTGGGGTTTATCACATTGTAGATGCCTGCGTATCGACTGTCGTCCGTGTCGTTTACCGTGGTACCTGCGGGAGTCTCAAAACAGAAGCCGAAAATATCCTCCGGCTCATAGCTGACTTTGCTGAAGTCGCCATAGGGCTGCGATTTCTGAAGGGGCTTTTTGTCGATAAGCTTTGCCGTGGTCAGATTCGTCGTAGCGGCAGCCCTGCTGAAGCCTGCCATTACGATCTTGATATTTCCTTCAATATTGTACCTCTCGATATATTCTCCCAGGAATTTCAAGACATTTTCGCTTGCCTCATCAAAGCCCTTATGGTTCTGTCCTGATCCCACAGTGAAATTACTGGCCCATTCTCTTTCATATCCGGCTCCCCGAACTCCCACGGCGATGAGAGTATAGGTCGAATCCCCATCCGTGATGGTTTTGCTGGCGGCCGCTACGCCGATGCTGTCTCTGCCCGGCTTCTGATAGTAATAATGATTGGCCAGGAAATCCCGGAAAGAAAGCTCATCCACCAGATACTGACGGATATTATCCGGAGAATTCGCATATTGATTTGCTTCGGCATCAGAGCGGTTAAAAGCCGACATGGCAAGAGAAAGACCCCACCGAAGCAGATCATGGTTGTAGGTACGGGCGCTTTCAGAAAACCATTCATCCTTAAAGCGAAAATCATAATCATATTGTATGGTGCCGCCGCCCTCTTCATCCGTGACATACGGCCTCAAATCCGACCGCACCGTCTGGGTACGGAAGGGCCATTTGTATTCGTTATCGATAAGGAGCTTTATCTCCGGCTTGACGAAGGTGATAAAGCCTTCCTTTGTTTTCACGTAATAATCTTCGTTATCCACAAGCATCCCCGATGCCTCGGCGGGAATCGTGATCTTTAAGGTCTTTTCGTCGATTTCATACAATGTGGTGGATGTGGAGGAAAAGATCAATCCGTCGTCTTTTTTGGCATAAATGGCAAACTTGCCTTCCGATAGATCGCAGGAGGCGATGTTTTCTTTTGTGATGATCCTAAACTTCAGCTCCTCATCCGAACTATAGACAAGAGAGCCGTATCTGGCGGGCCAAAGCTCAGAGATCACCGATGTGGTAGAGATCCAATCCGCAATGTTCAGCATCTGCTGATAAAAATCCGATGCGGCGATATTGATAAACACGCCTTCGGTAAGAGACCAAAGATTCCTGTAGGTTTCCTCAAAGGATGCTCTGTCCACCACAATACATGGAATCCCTCTGGTCAGAAGCCCCGTAAAGCTTCCGTCGTAGAGGATCTCCTCCATATCATATACATAATCGGAATCGGATCTGCTCTTAAAACCATCGTCTGAAAGGAGAAAAATGAACTTTGCGGCATCCTCTCTCCAGTCGAAGCCGGGCTTCAGGGTTTCTGCCAGGGCATTGGTCGGGGTTTCTCTAACATCCCCGCCCCCTGTTGTGGTCAGATTTCCCAGTTCAGTCTCCACAGCTTCTACATCTGAAGTCCAGACACTGTTTTTTTTGCCGAATTTGTGAACCTTGACCCCCTCTCCTCCCGTCCGGAGAGTACTGTCCTTGTAATCGATCAAGGAGATCCTCAGATCGACCCCATATTTATTCAGCTGTTGTACAAAAGCAGACAGATTTTCTTTTACATTATTGATATAAGAACCCATAGACCCCGTGGTGTCGATAACAAAGACGATGTCCGCCATAGAGGCATCCTTCTTTTTCGACGCCATGATACGGAAATCTCCCTGTCTCTGGCATTCCGGAATCACATCGGCATCCGCAAAAGCCTCTTCATAGGAAAGAGGTTCCTGCTCGTCGTGATAAAGCTCCCTTGTCTTCCTTTCTTCCGTCCATTCCTCAACGGGGTCTTCTGTTTCCAAAACGCCAGCATCCATTTCCACGTTCTTGGATATGTCATCTTCTATGGCATCATGGAAATCCCCATCGTTTTCGGATTCTGTCCCAGCCGTGTCGAATGTAAGCAGGCCGTCGCCTTCATTTCCGGTTTCTGCCATCTCTGCCCCGTAGGCTGCGGAGGTTCCTCCAAGTGTTACCGCCAAAATCAAAGCAAGTAGTTTTCTACCCATTCTCACACGCTTCATTTTCCCATTCCTTTCTGAAAGAAAATACCACCACAAAGAAAAAAAACTCTTTCCACCCAGATGGAGTCCATCATCAGCTTCAAGACCTTATTCTTATGTGATCGATCATCAGCTTTTTCGATTATAGCACCGCGATGATGGCCGCGCAACAAAGACCATCCCTCTGACGGCCTTGCCTTGTGGTTAGTCTGCGCCGCCGACAGGCCTTGCATTGTGGTTAGTCTACGCCGCCGACAGGCCTTGCATTTCGGCAAAGATGCGCCGCCTGCGGGCCTTGCATTTCGGCAAAGATGCGCCGCCGACAGGCCTTGCATTTCGGCAAAGATGCGCCGCCGACAGGCCTTGCATTGTGGTTAGTCTACGCCGCCGACAGGCCTTGCATTTCGGCAAAGATGCGCCGCCTGCGGGCCTTGCATTTCCACGTCGCCTCACCGCTCACTTAATGCGGAGCTTCCCGCCGGCTTCGACTATGCAATCTCGGCTTGGCGAGCCAACTTAAAAGCGTGTTGTCTCGCCATACAGCCGATCTTGCAAGTCTTCGCAGGCGGCAATCTCCGCGTGTTCGCGGTAAGAGGCTCGTTAGGAGACACCAAGGCCCGCAGGCGGCTCACCTTTCGCAAAATATATGGAAGCAAGCGAAGGCTGTTTCAAACATATAATATCCCTCATGTACTATGCTTCTTTTATTCGTTTCGCAGGTCGTGCCTGATAATCGATACAATGCCGAAGAGAACCCAGCTCCGCGTTTCAGCTCAGGAAATGCAGTGTGGAGGGGGGAGCCGGGGAAAAGGAACTCTGCAAGGCCCTAATGCCAGTATTTCTATTAAAGCGGTCCTTAGATGCACAGAAGCCGAGCGCCTGAGCGCAAAAACTTTTCAGCCCGGCGACCCGAAGCAAGCACATTAAACCGACCTGCAATTAACGGCGACCCCAGGAGCACATACTTCAATCTGGGCAACTGTCCCCTGCCCGGCTATCCCGGTTTGCGATGAAGACAAAGTACAGGATCACGCCCAGGAAGCTTGAGACAAGGGCCGCGATCAGCATGGCGCTGACTCCCAGGGCATCGATCAGCTTCCCTCCCGAGACAGAGGCGATGATATTTCCCAGGGTGGTAGTCATGGACATGTAAGCCTGCCCGCGGATCGCATCCTCCCTGCCCACCACGTACAGCGTGTAATACACCGGAGCGATGGCGATCAGGGCGAAGCCAAGAGCCTGGGTAAACTGCACGGCGGTAAACACTCCCATGGAGGGTGCCAGGAGGGTGCCCAGTACCTTCAGGGTCATCACGATGCTGCAGATCTTAAGCCAGCTGCCGCATTCCACCTTCCGGATCATTCTTCTCCATAAGAAGAGCACCGGGAGCTCGCACAGGGCGCAGATCGCCAATGCGTTGCCCACGTCCCCGTTGTCCCCGCCCTTGGAGAGGATGATCTGATATACATAGACATTGAGGAAATTATGGCCCACGAAAAGGCATATGGTGCCAAGCCATACATAGAAAAACCTGGGATATCTCCGGAAAAAAGCCAGGGTGCCGTCCCGTCCTTTCTTTCCGGCAGGCTGGTTTTCTCCTCCGCTTCTTTTCTGGAAGGGATAAAAAAGAACGGCGCCGATCAACAGCATATAGCAGATGATGATGCCCATGGGCACGCTGATGGTCCCAAAACGCGCCAGGCACCGGCCGATGGCAAAGGAAGCGAAGGCATAGCTTACCGAACCGATGCCTCTGGCCACGCCCCAGTTCAGCCCGACTCCCTGATTCATCATCTCCGTGCCCAGGGCATTGGAGAAGGGAAGCAGGAGCTGCAGCAGCATGATGCCGGCGCCATAGACGATCAGGGAAAGCCATGCGTCTTTCTTCACCAGGGGAAGAAACCCCGCGAAGATCAAGGCCAGGGCTGACAGGCCGAGAAACAGGGTCTTTAAGGAAAGAGAATCTGGCCTGTCCGCATAGCCTGCCACCAAAGGCTGAAGCAGGGCGGCCAGGATGCTTGCGGCGGAAAACATGATCCCGATCTTTGAGCTGTTTAGTCCGCAATCCAAAAGATAGACGCTGGAAAATCCCAGGACTCCCGCAAAGATCATCCAATATGCGCCCATAATGAAGGAATAAGAAACCGTCAGGTCTTTTTTTTCCACGTTTTTCATGCAACCATTATAAACCGTGGCCTGCCTGCTGTCATCTCTGTTTTCCTTCCGCCCTGCCCGCCTTTTTTGTGAGACATATGACCGGATCCTTAAAATGACGGGCCAGGTTTCTAACCAGATCCATGCGTAAAGGCTTTTCGGCTTTCATGCAAAAGGCTGCAATGACCGCCAAAACAGGCCGGGCTACTTCAGAAGGTACCGGTCCACCTCTTTTGCCGCCCTTCTCCCCTCTGCCATGGCCCAGACCACCAGGGACTGCCCCCGGCGCATGTCTCCTGCGGCAAATATGCCCGCCTTGCCGGTCTGGCAGGATTCCTCTTCCGTCTGTACCGTATGCCGGGAGGAAAGCTCCAGCCCGAAGGCCTTCGGCGTATAATCTTCGCATCCTGCAAAGCCTGCGGCGATGAGAAGCAGGCTGCAGGGAAGCTCCTGTTCCGTGCCCTCTAAAAGCTCCTGCTTTCCTTCGCGAAAAGCCGCCCTTGCGGTCACGATCCCCTTTAGGCAGCCTTTGGAATCCGTGAGATATTCCTTCACCGTGGTCTCAAAAATCCTTGGATCCTTCCCGAATAGCGCAATGGCCTCCTCATGGCCGTAGTCCGTCTTCAAAACCTTGGGCCACTCCGGCCAGGGATTGGATTCCAGGCGCTTTTGGGGCGGCTTCGGCATGACTTCTAAGGCCGTCACGGAGCGGCATCCCTGGCGAAGCGCCGTCCCGATGCAGTCATTGCCGGTATCCCCTCCGCCGAGGACCACCACATCCTTCCCTTTTGCGGATATGCCTTCCTTCCCGGACAGGGCCTTCGTCGCGGCCGTGAGATAGTCTACGGCATAGCAGATCCCGGGGATCTTTTCCGGGTCAGCCCCCGGAAGTGTCCTGGGCTTCTTCGCCCCACAGGCAAGGATCAGCGCATCCGCCTCCTTCAGGAGCTTCCGGGCGGGGACATCCTTTCCCACATCCGCTCCGGTGACAAAGACGATCCCCTCTGCCTCCATGAGCTCCCGGCGCCTTTTGATCACGGATTTATCCAGCTTCATATTGGGGATCCCGTACATCAGGAGGCCCCCGATCTCCTCCTCCCTTTCATAGACCGTCACCAGATGCCCTCTCTGGTTTAAGGCATCCGCGGCCGAAAGCCCGGCAGGTCCCGCTCCCACTACCGCCACGCGCCTTGCATTGCCCCTTCTTGGGATCCTGGGCTTCATCCAGCCTTTTTCAAAGGCCTTCTCGATGAGGTAATGCTCATTATCATGGATGGTCACGGCCTCCCCCAGCTCTCCGTTCAGGCAGGCCTTCTCGCAGAGAGCCGGGCAGACTCTCCCCGTAAATTCAGGAAACGGATTGGTCTTCAGAAGCCTGGTCAAGGCATGCTCCTCATTTCCCCGGTAGATCCCGTCATTCCATTCCGGGATCAGGTTGTGCAGGGGGCAGCCCGTCACCATGCCGTTTAAGACCATGGCGGACTGGCAGAAGGGAACTCCGCAGTCCATGCACCGGGCGGCCTGTCTCCTCGCCCCGGCCTCATCCGGATACCGATGAAATTCCCGGAAGCTTTTCAGGCGCTCCAACGGATCGATCCGGCCTGCTTCCTGCCTTTCATATTCCAAAAATCCCGTCGCCTTCCCCATCATTTTCCTCCCGTCACGCTGTCAAATGCCTCAAGCACCGCATTTTCCCTGGAAAGCCCCTGCTCCTCAAAATGGGCGATGGCCGTGATCATCCTCTGATAATCCTTCGGGATGATCTTTTTGAAGTCATGGATGTGGGCCTCAAAATCCGAAAGCAGCTCCCCTGCCCTTTTCGATCCCGTCTCTGCCTCATATTCCGTAAGGATCCTTTTCAGCTCCTCCACATCGTATTTGTCGCTGAGCTCCTCCATGCTGACCATCTCCATATTGATCCTGCGGTACAGGGTATGCTCCCGGTCAAGCACATAGGCGATGCCCCCGCTCATGCCGGCGGCAAAGTTTTTGCCCGTATCCCCCAGGATCACGGCTCTTCCCCCGGTCATGTATTCCAGCCCGTGGTCTCCCAGGCCCTCGCATACGGCCGTAGCGCCGGAATTGCGCACGCAGAACCGCTCCCCCGCCACTCCGCATACATAGGCCTTTCCCGAGGTAGCCCCGTAGAGTGCCACATTGCCGATGATGATATTCTCAGAGGCCGCAAAGCGGGATTCCTTCGGCGGCATGACCACAAGCTTCCCGCCGGAAAGTCCTTTTCCAAAGCCGTCGTTTGCATCTCCCGTCAAGCGGATCGTCACTCCCTTTGGCAGGAAGGCGCCGAAGGACTGGCCTCCTCCACCCCTGGCTTCGATGACATAGGCATCCTCCTTCAGGGCCTCCATCCCGAACCGCTTTGTGACCTCCGACCCAAAGATCGTGCCAAAGGCCCGGTCCGTGCTGGATACCGCAAGTCTTACCCGGCCGGTCTTCTTTTCCAGCAGCGGGAGCAGCTTTCTTTCATCCAGGGTACGTTCTAAATGGAAATCGTATAGGCTCTTTGGATCGAAATGTCCCTTCTGGCCTGGCGCATCCTTCGCATCCAGGATATAGGACAGATCCACAAGCTTCGCCCTGTGGGTCTTAAGCTCCTGCCTTACCCTTAGGCGTTCTGTCCTCCCCACCATCTCAAGCACTGTACGAAAGCCCATCATGGCCATGATTTCCCGGAGCTCCTCCGCCACATAATGCATGAAGCGGACCACATGCTCCGGCTTCCCGGCAAAGCGCTTCCTAAGGGCTTCATTCTGGGTGGCGATCCCCTTCGGGCAGGTATCCTTTGAGCAGACCCGCATCATCATGCAGCCCATGCAGATGAGGGGAGCCGTGGCAAAGCCGAATTCCTCTGCCCCCAGAAGGGCGGCCATGGCCACATCCCTTCCGCTCATGAGCTTCCCGTCGGCCATGAGGACTACACGGTCCCTGAGGCCGTTTTCCATCAGGCTGTGATGCGCCTCCGCGATCCCAAGCTCCCAGGGAAGTCCGGCGCCATGCACCGAGGAAAAGGGTGCCGCTCCGGTGCCGCCGTCATATCCGGACACCAGGATGAGCCCCGCCCCGGCTTTGGCCACGCCGGAGGCGATGGTCCCCACCCCGGCTTCCGAAACCAGCTTCACGGAGATCCGGGCATCCCGGTTTGCATTCTTTAAGTCATAGATCAGCTCCGCCAGATCCTCGATGGAATAGATGTCATGATGGGGCGGAGGGGAGATGAGGGACACTCCCGGTGTGGAGCAGCGGATCCCTGCCACCCAGGGATATACCTTCCTTCCGGGCAGATGCCCGCCCTCGCCGGGCTTTGCCCCCTGGGCCATCTTGATCTGGATCTCCTTTGCTGAGCACAGATAGGACGAGGTCACGCCGAACCGCCCGGAGGCTACCTGTTTTACGGCAGAGTTCCTCTCCGTGCCAAACCGTTCAGGATCCTCCCCTCCCTCGCCGGTATTGGATTTCCCTCCGATGGAGTTCATGGCCAGGGCAAGGGTCTCATGGGCCTCCTTCGAAAGGGATCCGAAGGACATCGCCCCGGTCTGGAAACGCTTCACGATCTCCTCCGCGCTTTCCACCTCTTTAAGGGGCACCGGCTCCTTAGCCGGCACGAATTCCAAAAGGCTCCTTAAGGTATGGGGTCTTTGCGGGTCATCCACCATGGAGGAATACTTCTTGAATTTCCCATAGTCCCCCTCTCTCACCGCCTGCTGCAGGTATACGATGGTCTCGGGGCTGTAGAGATGATCCTCTTTATCCGGGCCGCTCCTTAAATTGTGGAAGCCCATGGAATCCAATGTGGTATCCACCCCGAGCCCTAAGGGATCAAAAGCCTGGTCATGCCGGAAGGATACCCCCTCCTCCAGCTCCTTCAGGCCGATCCCGCCCACCCGGCTTACGATCCCGGTAAAATAAGCATCCGTAATCTCCTGCGAGAGTCCGATGGCTTCAAAGATCCTGGCCGACTGGTAGGACTGGATGGTGGATATGCCCATCTTCGCCGCGATCTTTACCACGCCGCCCAAAAGCGCCCGGTTATAATCATCGATCGCTGTATGGTAATCCTTGTCCAGGATGCCCTTATCGATCAGCTCCGCGATGCATTCGTGGGCCAAATATGGATTTACTGCCCTTGCCCCGAAGCCCAGAAGAGCCGCCATCTGATGCACATCCCTGGGTTCTGCGCTTTCAAGCACCAAAGATACCGCCGTCCTCTTTTTGGTCCGGACCAGATGCTGCTCCACGGAGGATACCGCAAGCAGGGAGGGAATGGGCACATGGTTTTCATCCACCCCGCGGTCGGAAAGAATGAGGATGTTGCAGCCCTCTGCGGCCTGTCTGTCCACGGCAATATTGAGCTGCTCCAGAGCCTTTTTCAGGGAGGTATTCTTATAATAGAGTATGGAGATGACCTTGGATTTCAATACCGGTCCGTTAAGCGCTTTGATCTTCAGCATATCCACCCCGGTCAGCACAGGATGGTCCACCTCCAGCACGGCGCAGTTTCCGCTCTTTTCATTCAGCAGGTCCCCGTCCGAGCCGATATAGACCGTGGTATCCGTCACGATCTCCTCCCTCAGGGAATCAATGGGCGGATTGGTCACCTGGGCAAAGAGCTGCTTGAAGTAATGGAATAAAAGCTGATGTTTAGTGGAAAGCACGGCCAGGGGCACGTCATG
>JAILLN010000059.1 GCA_024693135.1 Lachnospiraceae bacterium
ACACTCCTTAACAGGAACTTCATCAAAAATGAAACCACCTAGCCCACTGTCCAATCTTTTCAATTTATATATCGAACGAACTTCAACATTCATTGAAACCTGATCGTATAAATCAAAATACGTTCTGTCTACTTCTTTAACCGTAATCATTTTTCTCTCCTGCATATCGACACTATCTTTGTATTTTTAGTTACCAGATTAATGGGATTACCTTGTACTTTACCCGATTCCTGTAATCTGAATATCCCTCCAGCCCATCTTCCAGTACCTGTTCTTCATTTTGGATGCGTTTCGCGATTATTGGTATATATACAAGCATGATGACAAAAGAAATAACCGATCCAAGTACAAGAGGCATGGATAAAAACAAAAGAAATGTACTCATGTACATAGGATGTCGGACAATTCCATAAAGGCCGGTATCGATAACCTTTTGGTTTTCCTGTACCTCAACCGTTCTGGAAAGATATGCATTTTCCCTAAGGACCTCCGCATAAAGCATATAGCCGATCAAAAACACAGCCGTTGCGGCATAGACAATCCAGTTCGGCAAGGCAATCCAGCCAAACCGGTAATTCAGCCCAGCCGCGATAAACGCAGAAAGGAACATCAGCCCGCTCAATACGATGACGGTTTTCTGCTCGGATTGTTCTTCTTTTGCATTTAGCCGTTTTTGTAATAACTCCGGGCTTTTCTTCATCATGATAAATCCCACGGCGATCATAGGAATAAACAAAATTCCCATCAGCAGCCATCCATTCCAATACGAAAAAGATCCCGCGGGCAAAAACAGTAGAAAACCTACCAGGAGCAGTCCCGATATCACTTTTGTTATGGCTTGAGCAAACAATTTTCTGTTCATAGGGCTGCTCCCTCTTCCCATAATCATGCAGTATGCGGTTTCTTGGGCCGCGATCGCAAAGGGCCGCTTGGAAGCGGAGGACAGGCTTAGATGAGCCGGTCAGATACCTTTATCGTCCCATCATTGATCTTCGCATGGAGCTCCTCCAGAGGCATCGGCTTTCCGAAAAGATACCCCTGAAGCCTTCCGCAGCCGGCGCCTGTCAGAAATTTTGCCGCCTCCTCCGTCTCAACCCCTTCGGTCAGGGACATCATCCCGATCCCGTCTGCCAGCCGGATGATGTTATCCAGAATGATCCTGGATTTTTCGTTTTTCTCAAAATTGGTCAGGAACTTCATGTCTATCTTCAGCACGTCGAATCGGAAATCCTTCAGGACGTTCAAGGAGGAATAGCCGGATCCGAAGTCATCCAGCCAGACCGCATAGCCCTCCTTGTGAAGAGTCTCTACGGCTCTTGACAATATCCCGTCATCATCTGCCAGAGCGCTCTCCGTAACCTCCACATGCAGCATGTCCTTATCAATATTGTATTTCTCCACGCATTCCTGCAGTACCCCCACGGCATCCATCAGCTCAAAATCCAGCCTGGAGAAATTCAGGGATACCGGAACCACCCTCCGTCCCGCATCCATGGCCTCTCTCATGTTTTTGCAGACCTGCTCAAAAATACATTTGTCCAGCTTATGGATCTGGCGGTACTCCTCCAGCACAGGAATAAATACTCCCGGAGACAGAAAGCCGTATGTCGGATCATCCCATCTCGCCAGCGCCTCCAAGCCGCAGAGCTCCCTCGTCTCAGACCATACCACGGGCTGGTAGTATACCTTGATATGCCCTTTTTCCACAGCGCTGTCGATACGGTTCACGATATACTGGTTCTTGTGGAAACGGCTGTCCACGTCGTCATCGTATTCCCGGTAATTTACGCCATATTTGTTTTTGATCAGACTGCAGGCATATCTGGCGCAATCCACCGCCACCCTGGGATCCGCATCCCTGCTTCTGGGCTTAAAGCCTCCCACCTTCAGTTCCAGATAGATTTCCTGTCTGGCTCCGTGGATCCGATCACGGATAGCCTCTGTCCTTTCCAGGGCTGTCTCTGTGCTCGCCAGGACCACAAAGTGATCATCGGACTGCCGGGCCACAGGCTCTCCCTCAAACGTATCCCGGATCATCAGGGCAAGCTTCTTCAGGTATTCATTGCCCTCCTGGTATCCAAACTGGTCATTGTAGGTCTTGAAATTCTCCACATTCAGAAACAAAAAGATTTTTTTCGTATAATCTGTGTCCGGATCGTTCAGGACCTCCACGGATTCCTGATTGAAATAAAACATATTATGGATCCCGGTCAGATCGTCTTCAATGGCTGCCCTGTTCAAGGCTTCATTCGCCTGGATAAGTCCCTCATCCTTTGTGGCCTCCAGCCTCCTCTGATGATAGATGCTGATGCTCACCATGACCAGCACGATCCAGAAGGTAAAAAGGTTGATGGTATCTCCATCCTTCGCCTTGCCGCCGGCTTCATCGATGGCAATAAGGCTTGGAACCCAGAGGGAATAAAAGCGCAGAAAAGCTACCCCCAGGATCAGGACAGATACATAGGGCTTCCAGATCAGCATGCAGGCCACAAAGATCATCATGGTGACGAAACAGAGGATCTGCCTTTGCTTAGAAATATCATAGAGGGAGGTTTCGATTCCGAACCCCAGGCAGATCACGCCGAAAAGGATGTTCATCATCTGCCCGTAGATATCGGAGCGGATATTCTTTTTTATAAAGAAGCACTCATACACATGATATGCAACGGCAAGCAGCATCAGCAGAATCAGATACTTCATGCCCAGAAGAAGCCCGGACACAGACATGTCTGCCTTATTTTTCATTACATAGCGAGCCATCATTGCGGCATCCAAGATAATGACCGCGGCGGAAAGGATCTTCCCCAGGATGAAGTTCTTGTATTCCCGTATATGACGAAATGCGAAAAGGATCAGGATCAATCCGGACGAAAAGAGGATCAGGTAATTCATCTCCCCGTCGAAGTATTCAAGGAAGGTACGGCCGGGGCGCTGGTCGACATACCGGATGATCATCCAGAACTCCAAAATAAGCACGATGAAGGACATGTACACGGCGGTCCGGATATTGGTCTCGTTGATATACTGCTTCTGATAATCAGAGCTTCTGGTAAAGCCAAGCTCTCTGACGGCCCATTTCAAAAATCTCATGAAATCAACCCCCTTACCTATACAACATATTTATCCTATTTAAATAATTGTATCCCCCATGGGGCTTTTTTTCAACATACGAATGGGGCTTAAGCAAAGGCTCTCTAAAGCAGAATTGAAATTCCTGAAGTCGCAAGGAAGTGCATAGGCATTGGTTTTTGAGCAAAAAAAGAACCGGAAAACCGGTTCCTTTTACCAGGGCTACCAGGATTCGAACCTGGAAATGACGGAGTCAGAGTCCGTTGCCTTACCGTTTGGCGATAGCCCTTTGCAACGACAAATATAGTATCATGGATCATTCAGAAATGCAAGCAAATTTCAAAAATACCCATGTAAATGCACCCCTGCGCCGGTTAGCATGTCCATCCTATAGATCGAGTACAAATTCCGGCATCGAGAAAAGCCTCCCGGAAGCATTCGGGAACAGGACGTGTTTTTTCTTCCGGGTTAAGTAACCCTTCCGCCATAATTGAAATGCTTTCAACATGGTTTTATGATAAGAAAAAACCAATTTAGAAACAGGGGCTGCTGATGACAGGGCGGAAGAAATAAGGTATAATGCTTTTGGGAACAAGCTGGTTTATGTTTCATTGAATGTGAAGGAGCAGGGAAGAGATGGCAAAGAAATTAGGCAGGTTTCTTTTTGGAGCGGCCATTTTGGGAGCCGCCGCGGCAGGAGTGTATCACTATCTTAAATCCGGTGATCCGGTGGATGAGTTCGACGACCTGGAGGATGATGTTAACGACGACCTGGAGGAATTCCTGAAGGAGGAGGCAGAGCAGGCAGAGCGGTCTGAGGAAGACAAGACAGCAGTTCCTTCCGAAGAAGGCAAGACAGAAGCTCCTTCCGAAGAAGACAAGGCAGAAGCTCCTTCCGAAGAAGACAAGGCAGAAGCTCCTTCCGAGGAAGACAAGGAAGCGGCTCCTTCCAAGGAAGACAAGGAAGCGGCATCTTCTGAGGAAAACAAGTAAGCAGATAGGACGCAGCATGCAAAAAAGCCGGCGGAGCAAATATCCTGCCCCGCCGGTTTTATTATTTTTGACTTTCTTCTATTTCTTTTCTGAAGCGATCAGATCTTTCAGGTTCCGCGCCTTTTCTTTGATCCGGGGATTCGTCATCTGTGACGTCAGAAGCTCGGATATCATATGCAGGCAGCGGTTATAGTCATGATTTTCATAAAACAACGCGGCCAGGATATAATCCACTGTATATTGATCCATCCCGCACATCGGGAAAGACTCACTGCTCCTTGCCTTGGCAAAACCCTCCAGGGCATTTTTCAGCAATTCCTGTTCCATTTCTTCGGTCTTTTTTACTTCCGGGGAATCTGCCGGGAAATTTTCATGCTCCTTCTTTCCCCGGATAACCCAGGCCATCTTCAGGCAGAGAAAGGCTTTCTCCGAGCTCTTCAAGCCGCGCACCATGGCATTGGCCAAAGCCATCTGGTAGCGCATGATGGATTCGTCATAGGTATAGATATCCGGATCTTCTGTTTTGCTCTTGAAGGACTGGGATATCTTTTCCCTCACCAGCTTTGCCTGCTTTTCCGATAGCTCATTAAAGATCTGCACCCTGGCGGCATAACCGCATTCCGGACACATCACCACTTCATACTTTGTCTTGTCCACCTCATCATACCGGGGCCTTAAGTCGATGTCCTGATCCAGAAGCCGTCCTTTATTGGCTTTTACCGTGAGGGACTTGAAATTCTTTGAACAGCAGGGGCAGACATAGGATTTCCGGATCAGCAGATCCTTTTCCTCCTCCTCCTTCTTTTTCATCTCCTCCAGCCTTTGCTGCTCCGGCGAAATCTTGGGTTCCTTGCTTTTATCCGCAAAAAGATCCTGTTCCTTCAGATCGATCCCCAAGCCTTCCAATCCCGAAAAAATACCCACTTCTATACCTCCCTTATGCGCTCGGCAGCTTATATGAAGATTTTAACGAAACCACCCGGTTGAACACTGGCTGGCCCGGCCTGGAGTCCTTTGCATCCACGCAGAAAAAGCCGTTTCTCACAAACTGGAAGCTCTCATAGGGCTCCGCGTCTTTTACGGACGGCTCGATCATACATTGATCCATTACGATGAGGGAATCCGGGTTTACATTGACCTCACCCTCTTCATTATATACTCCCTTTTCCTCATCGACAATATTATTATAAAGCCTGGCTGTCACCTTCACCGCCGTATCGGCTTTCACCCAGTGGATGGTGCCTTTGACCTTTCGCCCTTCAAATCCGGAGCCCTGCTTGGTCTCCGGGTCATAGGTGCAATGCACTGCCGTGATCTTCCCTTCCCCGTCCTTTTCGAAGCCCACGCAGGTCACAAAGTAGGCATGCATCAGCCTGACCTCATTGCCCGGATACAGACGGTAATACTTCTTCGGAGGCTCCTCCATGAAATCCTCCCGCTCGATCCAAAGCTCCCGGCCGAATTCGATCTCCCTGCTTCCCAGAGCTTCATTTTCCGGATTGTTTACCGCAGAAAGCATCTCGCTTTTTCCCTCCGGATAATTATCGATGATAAGCTTCACGGGATCCAGCACAGCCATCACTCGTTTATCCTTCTGCTTCAAGTCCTCCCGGACGCAGTACTCCAGCATGTCCATCTCTGCCGTGGCATTGGATTTTGAGATGCCTGCCAATTCCACGAATTTCCGGATGGCATCCGGAGTATAGCCCCTCCTGCGGAGCCCTGCGATGGACACTAGCCTGGGATCGTCCCAGCCGTCCACCGTGCCGTCCTCCACCAGCTTCTTGATATACCGCTTTCCGGTCACCACATTACGGAGAAAGAGCTTGGCAAATTCGATCTGTCTGGGAGGATGCGCAAATTCCGCTTCCTCCACCACCCAGTTATACAAGGGGCGGTGATCCTCAAATTCCAAAGTGCAGAGAGAATGGGTAATGCCCTCGATGGCATCCTCCATGGGATGTGCATAATCATACATGGGATAGATGCACCATGCATCGCCGGTATTGTGATGGGAAAGATGCGCCACCCGGTAGATGACCGGATCCCGCATATTCATATTCGGGGAAGCCATATCGATCTTTGCCCGGAGGGTCTTTTCCCCATCCTGATATTTCCCTTCCTTCATCTCCTCAAAGAGCCTCAGGTTTTCCTCTACGCTCCTGTCCCGGTTCGGATCGTTCTTTCCGGGCTCGTTCCAGGTGCCGCGGTATTCCTTGATCTCTTCTGCGCTCAAGTCAGATACATAGGCCTTGCCCTTCTGGATCAGCTTCCGGGCCGTCTCATACATCTGGCCGAAATAATCAGAGGCAAAGAAAAGCCGGTCCTCCCAGTCTGCCCCGAGCCAGGCCACATCCTCCTTGATGGACTCTACAAATTCGATGCGTTCCTTGGTTGGATTGGTGTCGTCAAACCTTAAGTTAAAGGAGCCGCCATACTCCTTTGCGATCCCATAATTCAGCAGGATGGATTTGGCATGCCCGATATGCAGATAGCCGTTGGGCTCCGGCGGAAACCGGGTCTTTACCGTATCATACACGCCTTCCTTCAGATCCCGGTCGATCTCGTTTTCAATAAAATTCTTTGATCTTTCTTCCATCATCTTAAAACCCTTCTTTATCAGCCTATTGATCCCAATGTGCGTAAGCTCCCCCGGTCAAAGGAAAAGCCACGGCAGCACTCAAATATCCATTATAGATTCAACGGTTCCTTTTTTCAAGTGATCTGCCAGCAGTGACGATACGGTCTTAAAACAAAATGTGCAATGCTTCTTAAGAATGTGGTAAAATAGATTGATCGGTTTATGCATGACAGATTGGAGAAAACCAGATATGGCAGAATCAAAAGCAGATGTGATCATCATCGGAGCCGGGCCCTCCGGCATCTTCTGTGCCTACCGGCTGAAGGAGCTGAAGCCCGAGTTAAAGATCCTGGTCATTGAAAAAGGCCGTTCCATCGAAAAGAGGAGCTGTCCCAAGCGCAAGACCAAGGTCTGCGTAAACTGCAAGCCCTGCTCCATCACCACAGGCTTTGCCGGGGCAGGGGCTTTTTCTGATGGAAAGCTTTCCCTGTCCCCGGATGTGGGCGGCAACCTTCCGGAAATCCTGGGCTATGAAAAGACCCGGGAGCTTTTGGGAAGGTCGGATGCGATCTATCTGAAATTCGGGGCGGACAAAAACGTATATGGCATAGACAAGGAAAAGGAGATCCGGGAGATCCGCCGGAAAGCCATCAATGCGAACCTGAAGCTTGTGGAATGCCCCATCCGCCATCTCGGCACGGAGGAAGGCTATAAGATCTATGCCAAGCTGCAGGATCATTTGATGAAAAGTGGCGTGGAATTCCAATTTCTGACCATGGTAGAGGATATCCTGATCGAGGATGGGAAGATCTGCGGCGTGAAGACCGACCGCGGAGATACCATCCGTGCAGACTTCGTGGCATCCGGCGTGGGCCGGGAGGGAGCCGACTGGTTTTCCGGGATCTGTGAGACCCATGGGATCGAGACCAAGGTAGGCACCGTGGACGTAGGCGTCCGGGTAGAGGTACGGGATGAGATCATGCAGTTCTTAAACGAAAACCTCTATGAGGCAAAGCTGATCTACCGTACTCCCACCTTTGACGACAAGGTCCGTACCTTCTGCACCAATCCTTCGGGAGAGGTTGCCTCGGAGTATTATGACGACGATCTGGCGGTGGTCAACGGCCATGCCTATAAATCGAAGGAATATAAGACCAGCAATACGAATTTCGCGGTACTCGTTTCCAAGAACTTCACCCAGCCCTTCCATACTCCCATCGAATATGGGAAGAAGATCGCGGAGCTGTCCAACATGCTCTGCGGAGGAAAGATCCTGGTACAGACCTTCGGTGATTTTAAGCGGGGAAGGAGGACGACAACGGAAAGGCTCTGCCGTTGCAATCTGATCCCTACTCTCACGGATGCCGTCCCGGGTGATCTCTCCCTGGTATTCCCCCACCGCATCATGGTGGACATCGAGGAAATGCTCTATGCCCTGGATAAGATCACGCCCGGTCTCGCCAGTGACGAAACCCTGCTGTACGGGGTCGAGGTAAAATTTTATTCCAATAAGGTCGTCGTCAACGAGAAATTTGAAACCAGCGTTCCGGGACTCTATGCGATGGGAGACGGAGCGGGGATCACGAGAGGCCTGCAGCAGGCTTCCGCAAACGGGATCGCGGCCGCGGATGCCATCGCCCAAAAGCTTTGAAACGCATCCTGATCCTGATCCTTGCCCTGATCCTCCTTTCCGGCTGCGCACAGGATGGAAAGCGCTATGTGCTGACCTCCGGCTTTGAGGAGGATGAGGTCTTTTTCGTGGAGGACGTAAAATGCCGTCTGCCGGAGGCCAGGGTCTACATCCAGACCTTCCTGAAACGGTATGAGGATGCCTACGGGCCGGAGATCTGGGAAAAAAAGATCGACGGGAAGAGCCTGGCGGAGCGGATCAAGAAGGATACCCTCTCCTGCATTGCGAGGCTCAAGGTCATCCATCTCCTGGCCTCCGATATGGGGATCTCTCTTTCCGAAAAAGAAGAAGCCCAGTGCATAAGCGCAGCGAAACAATATATGGACTGCCTCTCCGAATCAGACCTCCAATACCTTGGGCTTACCGAGGAGATCACCACGGATATGTACCGGGAATACGCCCTTGCAGAAAAGGTATATAATAATATCACGGAAGGGATCGAGCCGGAGATCAGCGACGATGAGGCACGGACCGTGCTGGTGCGGCAGATCGAATGCCGGATCCTGCACAATGATCCCCTGGGCCGGGATAAGGAATACAGCCAGGAGCAGCGGATGGATGCCTATGCCAGGATCCATGAGCTCAGCGACCGGATCGAAGCAGGGGAGGATTTTGATTCCCTGGCAGACCGTTATAATGAAGGATCGGAGGACACCTGCTCCATCGGCAAGGATAGCAATCTTTCCTCCAGCCTGAAGGAGGCGGCCTTCTCCCTGGCCAAGGGACAGGTATCCGGCGTGATCGAGACCGAGGACGGCTTCTTCCTCTTAAAGTGCATAAGCACCCTGGACCGGGAGGAAACGGATGCCAATAAGATCCGGATCCTGGAGGATAAGAAAAATGAAGCCTTTGCCGGGGACTATGACGAATTCCGCAAAACAGTCTACTCCGGCCTGAATGAAGCCATGTGGGACCGGCTCGAGGCCAGGCCCCATGCCATTTCTGCCGAAGAGGATTTTTTTGACGTATATATGAGATTATTTCCTAAGGAGATCGATAGCGCAAAATGAATTACAGCAACAGAGGGATCCAGAAAAGAAAATCGGAGCTGAATTCAAAGATGCCGAAATTTGCAAATATGTTCGGCTCCATGTTTTATCAGGCCACGCTGATCCTGATCATCGCCCTGGGGCTTGCGGGCTGCTTCGGTGCGGTGGGCGTATTCCGCGGCGTGCTGGCGGCCGCCCCGGATGTATCTACGATCGATGTCAGGCCCACGGGTTTTTCATCCACGGTATATGACAGCGAAGGAAACCAGGTGACCAAGCTTGTGGCCACCAATGCCAACCGGATCTACCAGAACATCGACAAGATCCCCATCGATACCCAGCACGCCTTCGTCGCCATCGAGGATTCCCGTTTCTATGAGCATAACGGCATTGATATCAAGGGCATCATCCGTGCCGCCTATATCATGGTGAGCACGCGGAATGCTTCTGAGGGTGCTTCCACCATCACCCAGCAGCTGATCAAAAACAGCGTCTTTACCGAATGGACGGCGGAGAGTTCCTTCACGGAAAAGCTGAAGCGGAAGATCCAGGAGCAGTACCTGGCCGTGCAGCTGGAAAAAAGACCGGACATGACCAAGGATGCCATCCTGGAGCTTTATCTCAATACCATCAATATGGGACAGAATACCCTGGGCGTCCAGGCGGCCTCCCTCCGGTATTTCAATAAACCCGTGTCTGCGCTGAATCTGTCGGAGAGCGCCTGCATCGCGGCCATCACCAATAATCCCACCAAATATAATCCCATCCTTCATCCGGAGGACAATGCCAAAAGACGGAAAAAGGTATTAGGAGACATGCTGGATCAGGGCTTCATTACCGAAAAGGCCTATGAGGATGCCATGGCGGACGATGTCTATTCCCGCATCCAGACGGTCAATGCCAGGCAGGAGCAGAGCACGATCAATTCCTATTTTACCGATGCCATGGTAGGCCAGATCATGGAGGATATGCAGGAAAAGCTGGGCTATAATGAAAACCAGGCCTACAACATGCTCTATTCCGGCGGGCTTTCCATCTTCACGACCCAGGATCCCGAGATCCAGAAGATCTGCGATACGGTCTGCTCCGATCCGGAAACTTACCCGGAGAAGGTGGAATACCTCCTGGACTATCAGATGACCGGCGTGGATGGGGATGGAAATGTGCAGAATTTCTCCTCCCAGATGATGCAGCTTTATTTCAGGGATCAGGGAAGGAAGGGCTACAGCCGGATCTATCCGGACGAGGAATCCGCAAGGGAGGATGCCGCCTTATACAAGGAATATGTGGAAAGCCAGGGCTATACCATTGAAGACGATACGATCTCCATTACGCCCCAGCCCCAGATCTCTGTGACCGTGGCAGACCAATATACCGGATACGTAAAAGCCATCGTAGGCGGCCGGGGAACCAAGTCGGCAAGCCTTACCCTGAACCGGGCCACAGATACCATGCGCCAGCCCGGATCCACCTTCAAGGTAGTCTCCACCTATGCCCCCGGCTTTGATACGGGCCAGAAAACCCTGGGTACGGTGACCATAGACGAACCCTTCAACTATGCCAACGGCCGGCCGGTCTCTAATTGGTATTCCGGCTATAAGGGTCCCTGTACCCTGCGCTACGGCATCGAACAGAGCCTCAATATCATTGCGGTGCGCACCCTCACGGACATCACCCCGAGGCTCGGCTTTGAGTATCTGAAAAACATGGGGATCTCCACCCTGGTGGAGCAGGAGACCTTAAAGGACGGATCCATCGTATCCGATATCGGACAGCCCCTGGCCCTGGGCGGCATCACGAGGGGAGTCAAGAATTATGAGCTGAATGAAGCCTATGCCACCATCGCCAATGGCGGCACCTATATCAAGCCTGCTTTCTATACACGGATCCTGGATCACGACGGGAATGTGCTGATCGACAATACCAAGCCGGATTCCAGACGAGTACTGAAGCCCACCACCTGCTGGCTTCTGACCTCTGCCATGCAGGACGTCATCACAAAGGGAACCGGTGGTGCGGTACGCTTTGACGGCATGAGCCTTGCCGGAAAGACGGGTACCACCTCCGACAATAAGGATGTATGGTTTGCGGGTTTTTCTCCCTACTATACCTGCACCACATGGGCGGGCTACGATAATAATGTCGAGATGAAGGATGCCAAGCAGAGAGCGCTGGCCAAGACGGTATGGAAGGGAGTCATGTCCCAGATCCATGAAGGGCTTGAGAATAAGGAATTCGTACAGCCGGAGGGGATCACTACGGCCTCCGTATGCAATCAGACCGGGCTTCTTGCCACGGATTACTGCAGGGCAGTGGGTACGGCCCATACGGAGTATTATGCCGAGGGCACGGTTCCGGAGGAAAGCTGTCCGGGACATGCCGCCACAACCTTTATCTGTGCCCTCACCGGCCAGAGCGCTTCGGAAACCTGTCCGGTCAGGGTAGAGGGCATTCCGCTTGTACCGGGCTGGTGCCCGCATTCCCTGAACGCAGACGGTACCCCGAGAACCGATCCTACCCCGGCTGAGCTTGCGGCCGCGGTCATGGCGCAGGCGGCTCTGAACCAGGCTGCAGCACAGCAGGCTGCCGCCGCCGGATTGACCGTCCCTGGCCTGGATGCCTCCGGGCTTATGACCCCTGCCGCCGGTGCCGGAGCAGATGCCCAGTCCCTCTTCGGGATCGGACAATAAACCAGGCGGTTTTAGGGCTAGGGGGCATAGTAGACATATTTGCGAAGCTTCCCCCGGATCCGCTGCAGGGCGTTGTCCGTGGACTTCTCGTCCCGTCCCAGGACCTGTGCGATCTCCGTATAGGTCATTCCGGTGATATAAAGGTCCAGCACGCTCCGCTCCAAGGGGCTTAAGTCCTTTTCGATGGTCTCTGCCAGCTCCTCCTTCCTTTCCTGCTCCAATACAATGCTTTCCGGCTCCATTTCGTGTCCCGCCATCAGCATCTCCCCCAGGGGCATCTCCTTTTTGCCGTCCTCTGTTTCCCTCGCATTGGAGTATAAGGAAATATAGCTGTTTAACGGCATATGCTTCTTTCGTCCAGAGGCTTTTACCGCGGAGTAGATCTGCCTCGACACACACAGCCTGGCAAAGGTACTGAAGCTGGCATCCCTTCCGCTGTCATATTCCCTGACCGCCTTAAAAAGTCCGATCATTCCCTCCTGGATCAGGTCCTGGGTATCCCCTCCCAGGATGTACATGGATCCGGCCTGCTTTCTCACCAGATCCTTGTATTTTTCCATGAGATAATCAATGACGTCCCCGTCCCCGTCCCGGAATTCCGTGATCAGCTCCTCATCGGACATGCCTGCGTACCGCTTTTCCATCAAGCCCCCCGGTAATCCCTCTGCCTTACGATCTCAAAGGCCATGACCCCCGCTGCCACCGAGGCATTCAGGGAATCGATCTCTCCCTTGGTGGGTATGGCCGCCACATAATCACATTTGGAGCGGACCAGCTTTCCCACGCCGCTGCCCTCTGAGCCGATCACAAGTCCGATCGGTCCTGTGAGATCCATGCCATAGGGAGGCTCTCCCTCTGTGTCGGCGCAGACGAACCATACCCCTTCCTTCTTCAGGTCCTCGATGGTCCTTGCCAGATTGGTCACCCTGGCCACCGGCGTATAGTTCAGCGCTCCGGCCGATGCCCTTGCCACGGCTGCCGTGAGAGATGCGGCCCTGTCCTTCGGAATGATGACCCCATGAGCTCCCGCCAGGTTTGCCGTACGGATGATGGCTCCCAGGTTATGCGGATCTTCGATATTATCCAGCAGGATCAAAAATAGATCCTCTCCCTTCTCCTTTGCCGAATGGATCATGTCCTCTATTTCGCCATAATGATAGGCGGCGATCCTGGCGATCACTCCCTGGTGCCTGCCGGTCTCGCTCAGCTGATCCAGCCTTTTCCTGTCCACAAAATCGATCCGAAGGCCCTGCTTTTTTGCTTCTCTCCGGATCGTCTGCATCGGGCCGTCCTTTGACCCCTCCAGCATATACAGCTTATCCACGGTCCTTCCGGAGCGGAAGGCTTCAATGACCTCATTCCGTCCCTCAACCAAAAGCTTTTCTTCTGTGCCTTCTTCCATTGCCCTTTCCTCCTGTATTGCAAAATGAGTGTCGTCCTATGCTCTTAATCTCCGTCCGCGGCATCGCCCTCTGCGATCCGGATGCATCTTTCCGTAAGCTCCCTTATCCTCTCATGCCTGCCCTTCAGGTAAAGATAGCCAAAAAGAGCCTCCAATCCGGTGGCCTTGTGGTAATCCGCCGGGGAGGCGTTTTTTGCATGATGCTCCGGCTTGGCGCCGATCCCCCTTGAGGCGATCTCCCTTTCTTCCTCCGACAGATGCTCCATCAAAGCATCCATTGCCTCCGCCTGGGCTCTTGCATTCACGATCCCGGAGGTCTTCTTATGCAGCTTATGGGAGGGCATGTTCCCCTTCCTCACCACCGCATCACGGATATAAAGGCTGTATACCGCATCTCCCAAAAAGGCAAAGGTCAGGGGGGAATATGTCCTTAAGTCTATGCTCTCTCCCACTTCACGCCTTCCCGGGTATCCTTCAGGATGATCCCTTTCTTCAAGAGCAGGTCCCTTATCTCATCCGCCTTGGCAAAGTCCTTATTCTTCCTGGCCTCCTGCCGTTGATCGATAAGTTTTTCGATCTCCTCATCCAGGCTCCCTTCCTCCTCTTTTTCCGTGACAAGCCCCATGACGCCGCAGAGCTCATTCAATGCTTCTTTCAGGGTTCGGGCGCATTCTGAGGAGCATTCCTCCTTCACTGCGGTATTGGCAAGCCTTACGATCTCAAAGATGACGGAGATCCCATCCGCCGTATTCAGGTCCTGGTCCATCACCTCATTGAATTTCTCCTTCAGCCGGCCAAGCTCCGAAAGGATCTCCTCCTCCTTTGGCCAAAGCTCCTTTCTATCCGCATTTGCTTCCCGGTATGCCAGGTCTGATACGGAGTTCCGGATCCTGGAAAGGCCTGCCTTTGCCGACTCCATAAGCGCAGCCGAGAAATTAAGGGGACTCCGGTAATGGGCGGAGAGCATAAAGAAGCGGAGCACCTGGAGGTCATATTTTTCCGCAATGTCCCTTACCGTAAAAAAGTTCCCCAGGGATTTGCTCATCTTCTGATTATCGATATTGAGGAAGCCGTTATGCATCCAGTAATGGGCGAAGGGCACTCCGTTTGCCGCTTCACTCTGTGCGATCTCATTTTCATGATGGGGAAAGATCAGGTCCTCACCCCCGGCGTGGATATCAATGGTATTGCCCAGGTATTTCCTGGCCATCACGGAGCATTCCGTATGCCATCCGGGGCGGCCCTCACACCAGGGAGACTCCCAGAAGGGCTCTCCTTCTTTTTTCGGCTTCCATAGCACAAAATCCAGGGGATCTTCCTTCCCTTCCTCCCCGCTGACGTTGATCTGGCGGTGGCCTCCCTCCAGCTCGTCCAGGTTTTTATGGGAAAGCTTCCCATATTCCTTAAACGCCCTGGTCCTGTAGTAGACCGTCCCGTCCTTCGCCGCATAGGCATAGCCCTTATCGATGAGCTTTTGGATCAGCTCGACCATGCCGCCGATCTCCTCCGTGGCCTTCGGATGCACCGTAGCGGGAAGTACGTTCAGTCCCTCCATGTCCTTCTTGCATTCCGCGATATAACGCTCGGAAATGACGGTGCTTTCCACTCCCTCCTCCTTTGCCTTGTTGATGATCTTATCATCCACATCCGTAAAGTTGGATACATAGTCTACCTCATAGCCCCGGTAAGCCATATATCTCCGGAAAGTATCAAACACGATCATGGGCCTGGCATTTCCGATGTGGATCAGGTTATAGACCGTGGGGCCGCAGACATACATGGAGACCTTTCCCGGCTCGATGGGCTTGAATTCCTCCAGTGTCCTGCTCAGTGTATTGTATATCTTCATCTCTATATTCCCTCCCCGTGTACTCCTTCTGTCTGTTTTCTGTCCATTTCAAGGCGTTTCCGCTTTTCTCTTTCTTCGGCAAAGCCGGTATCCAGCCTTCTTACCTTATCCTCCAGCTCAATGATATGATTCATCAGCTCGGCATTGGTCTGCTGTAGCCGCAGGATATCCTCCTTCACCGGATCCGGCAGGTTGATCTGGTCCATGCTTTCCCGGGGGATCTCCGTATCATACCGCTTCACCACCCGTCCGGGCACCCCCACCACGGTACAGTTGGGAGGCACCTCCTCCAGCACCACGGAGCCGGCCCCGATCTTGGAATTATCCCCTACCGTGAAGGAGCCCAGCACCTTTGCCCCTGCCGAGACCATTACGTTATTTCCCAGGGTCGGATGCCTTTTCCCCTGCTCCTTGCCGGTACCCCCCAGGGTAACCCCCTGGAAAAGAGTCACATTGTCGCCGATGATGGTGGTCTCTCCGATGATGACTCCCGTGCCATGATCGATGAAAAATCCCTTCCCGATCTGGGCTCCGGGATGGATCTCGATCCCGGTACGGCGCACCGCATGCTGGGAGATGGCCCTAGCCCGGAAATAATGCTTCTTGAGATACTGCTTGTGGGCTATGCGGTACCAGAATACCGCCCAGAAGCTGGGATAGAGAAAGACCTCCCAGTCCGAATGAATGGCAGGATCCCTCTCCCGCACCACTGCGATCTCATCCTTTATCCTACGGATCATTCCCATGTCTTGCACCCCGGGCATCCGCCCGATCCGCAGGGTGGCATGCCATAAGCCGAATCCCGGTATCCCGTGATCAGGCAGACGGCCCTCGCCGCGATTCCTAAGCCCTCTCCCGTAAATCCCAGATGCTCCTCTGTGGTCGCCTTCACATTGACCTGCTCTTCGTCAATCCCCAGAGCCTCTGCTATATTCTTACGCATCTGTGCGATATGAGGCCTCATTTTCGGAGCCTGGGCTATGATGGTCGCATCGATGTTTTCAATGAGATACAGCTTTTCCTCCAGCATTTCCCCGCATTGCTTCAAAAGCTCCAGGCTGTCTGCCCCCTCAAAGCGTTCCTCCGTATCCGGGAAATGAAGCCCGATATCCCCCAGGGCCGCCGCCCCGAGCATGGCATCCATAATGGCATGAAGCAGCACGTCCGCATCCGAATGTCCCAGGAGCCCTTTTTCGTAGGGTATCCTGACCCCGCCGATGATCAGATCCCGTCCAGGCACCAGCCTATGCACATCATATCCTTCCCCGATCCTCATTCCTGCTCCTCATTTCTCTTTGCATGAACCGTTTCCCTCATGGCATACTCTGTATCCTCATCGATCATCTGAAGCATGATATCCGCATATTGGGGGGCAAACTGAGTTCCCTTCCCCTTTTCGATCTCAAGCCTTACCTGCTTCTGCTCCATGGCAGAGCGGTAGCTCCTATTGGAGGTCATGGCGTCATACGCATCGGCCACGCCGATGATCTGGGCGATCTTGGGGATCTCCTCGCCCTTAAGCCCATCCGGATATCCCTTTCCGTCATAACGCTCATGATGCCATCTGGCACCGTCTGCGATATGGGGAAGCACCGTGATATTTTTCAGGATGCCGGCCCCGATGACAGGATGGGTCTTGATTATGGCATACTCTTCATCCGTCAGCCTGCTCGTTTTGTTGATGATCTGATCCGGTATGCCGATCTTGCCTACATCATGCAAAAGCCCGATCATATAGATCCTGGCACATTCCGATTCGGGAAAGCCCGCCCTTCTTGCGATCTCCTCCGCGTAGGTTCCCACCCTTACGGAATGGCCATTCGTGTATTTGTCCTTCGCATCGATGGTTCCCGAAAGGGTCTCCACGATCTGGAAGGTAAGATGCCGGATCTCATCCTGCTGGCGGACAACTTCTTCCGTCTTTTTTTTCACCTCTAAGGTCAGATCATCCCTCAGCCTCTCCAGCTCCAGATAGTTGCGCACCCTAAGCTTAAGCACCTCCGGCAGGAAGGGCTTGGTAATGAAATCCGCCGCTCCGGCCTGAAGCCCCTTAAGCTCCACATCCCCATCGTTGAGCCCGGTAAGGAAGATGACCGGGATCTCTTCTCTTCCCGGGATCTCCCGTACCTTTGATAAGGTCTCAAATCCATCCATGTCCGGCATCCGGATATCCATCAGGATCAGATCCACCGTCTCCCTTTTCAGGAAGGTAATGGCATTCGATCCGGATCCTGCGACAAAGACCTTGTATTCATCCGAAAGGACCCGGCTGGTCACCCGGATCTGGGTGGGCTCATCGTCCACCACCAGGATCCTGGGCCTCCCGGCCTGCTCTCCTCCTGCCTTTTCCAGAGCCAGGATATCCCCGGTGAGATCCCTTATATTGACGGGACGCACATAGGACTTCTGTACCGCGCCCTCCGGCAGGATCCTCCGGGCATCCTCAAGCTCCTCCTTATTTCCGATCAGATACAGAACCTGTCCCGAAAGAGCCCCGGCCACTCCGGTAAGGAAGGCTTCATCTCTTGCCAGGCTTTCATCTAAGTAAAGGATCAGGATATGGGCTTTGCCGGCCTGCTCCGATACGGAAGGATCCGCCGGAAGATGCAGGAAATTGATCCCTGCCCTCGAAAGTCCCGCCGTCAGGACCTTGAACATAAAATCCGTTGAATTGCTGATCAATAGGACTGACTGTTTCATGGCACTATCTTATCACATTATGCTTGTTTTTTGCATAAAAGATTGATATAATTTTATGTAAACTTTTATTTGGAGCATGATGAAGAAATGAATCCAAAACAAAAGAAGCATAAAAGAATCATCCTGCAACGGATCCTGACCATCATCCTGACCGTCCTTTTTCTCAGTGCCCTGACAGCCGGGATCATCATCGCCGCCGGCTATCTTAAGCCCATCCTTTCCGCGGAATGGGAAAAAATGAAAAAGCCCCTGGCCCCGGCATCCGCAAATGAAGCTCCCACAGAGGAGCCGGAGGATGACGGATGGATCATCAATAAAAAAGAAGAGCCGGAAGTAGACTATGCCGACATCCCGGAACCGGATCCGGAAGCTGCGGCCCAGAGCGAGGAGCCGGAATATGATCCCAAGGTAGAAGCCGTCCTGTCGGGCATGTCCTTAGAACAGAAGGCGGCACAGCTATTCATCCTTACCCCGGAGGCTCTGACCGGAGCCGAGACCGTAACCGAGGCAGGGGATGCCTCCAAGGAAGCCCTGCTTCAGAATCCGGTGGGGGGCATCATTTATTTTTCCAAAAATATCGAAGACCCGGAGCAGCTTTCGGAAATGCTCCGGAATATGCAGCTTTATGCCCAGGAGATCGAAGGCTTTCCCCTCTTCCTCTGCGTGGACGAAGAAGGAGGACGGGTTTCCCGGATAGCCTCCAATGAAGCCTTCGAGCTTACCAATATGCCTCCCATGGAGGAGGTGGGAAATACAGGGGACATCGACAGTGCCTACAATGCCGGCTTTGCCATCGGCATGTATCTGCATGATTACGGCTTCAACGTGGATCTGGCTCCTGTGGCAGACCTTAAGGCCTCAACCTCCGAGAACGGCATCGGAGACCGTTCCTTCGGGGAAAGCCCTGAGCTGGTCTCCAAGATGACCTGGCAGTTTGCGGAAGGCTTAAGGAGCCAGGGGGTACTGCCCTGCTTCAAGCATTTCCCCGGCCTCAAGGGGACCGTCACGGATACCCATACCGGGGCGGCCGTACTGGATCAGGATCTGGATGAACTGAAGGAATCCGATCTGGTTCCCTTTGAAAATGCCATCATCAGCGGAGCCCATATGATCATGGCATCCCACGCCTCCTGCCCTAAGATCACCGGAGATGATACCCCCGCAAGCCTCTCCCCGAAGATGCTTACGGATATCCTGAGGGGCGAGCTGGGATTCTCCGGGCTTATCATCACGGATTCCCTTTCCATGGGAGCCATCACGGAGTCTTATTCCCCCGGGGAGGCGGCAAAGCTTGCCGTAGCGGCCGGTGCCGATCTGCTGCTCATGCCCTCCGATTATGCCGAGGCCTATGCCGCCCTGGTGGATGCCGTAAGAAGCGGAGAGATCAGCGAGGAGCGCCTGGATGAATCCCTCCGGAGGATCCTTCAGGTCAAGATAAACTGATATAGACCAAACCGCCAAAATCTGTTATGGTAGGAGGAGAAACAGATCATGACAGAAATGGAGGACATGAAAATGGTCAAGAAGATAAGCGCACAGGAATTTGATGAAGTCAAGTCAGCAGAGATCGCTGTGGTGGATTTCTTTGCAGACTGGTGCGGACCCTGCAAGATGCTTTCCCCGGTGCTGGAGTCCCTTTCTGAGGACTATGAAGGAAGGGTATCCTTCTTCAGCATCAATGTGGATGAGAATCAGGAAATTGCCATGGAGTATTCCGTCAATAATATTCCCAACCTGATCCTTCTCAAAAAAGGAGAAAAGGCCGACCAGTCCGTAGGCTTCAAGCCCGCAGAAGCATTGAAATCCTGGATCGACTCCAATCTTTAATCCGGCTTTCGTAAGCGAAGAAAAACCGTCCCTTCCGGCATGATCCCGGACAAAGGGACGGTTTTTTTGTCTTATATCGATGCGGCCTCACAGGCTTCCGAGATAGCTTACGGCAGAAAGAGCAGCGATATTGCCCTCCCCAGCCGATTTGATGTATTGGTAGGGAAGGCCTGCAATATCCCCGCAGGCAAAGAGCCCCGGCAGGTTTGTCTTCATGCTCCGGTCGGTCTTTACATGGGGGCCGTCCATCTCAAGTCCCGGCACCAGCTGGCCCGGGGATACGCTGTCTCTTAAGATAAAGATCCCCTCCGTCACCACCGGCTCCCGGTCGGTCTCTATGATCCTTTCCGCCCCGCCCTTTTTCACGGCCTTAGGCACTGCCCTCACTACCTCTACATTCTTCATCTTGCGCGGCTCCCCTTTATATACCGGGATATAGATCACCTGGGATGCTACCTCTCCCAGAAAAGCCGCCTCTTCCTCCTCCTTTGGACTGTAGCCGATGACGGCGACCCTTCTTCCCTTATAGAGGGGAGCGTCGCAGGTCGCACAGTAGCTCAGTCCGTTTCCCAGAAGCTCCTCCTCCCCGGGAAGAAGCTTCCCCGGCATCACTCCGGTAGCCAGGATGACGGCATCCGCTTCGGCCATATCCGTCCCCGATTCCTTTCCGGCAAGCTGGAGGGAGAAATACTTTCCCATGGCATAGACCTGGGTCACCTGTCTTTCCATGATCTCGATATTCAGGCTCTCTAGGTGCTCTGTCATGGCATGGGCCAGATCCCTGCCTGAGATTTTCGGAAATCCGGGATAATTGCGGATTTCCTCCGCCTTCTGCATTTTCTGTGACAGATCCTTCTTTCCCAGAAGGATGATCTTCTTATTCCGGATCACTGAGGTGATGGCCGCAGAGATTCCCGCAGGCCCCGTTCCGATAATCGCGATGTCTGCCCGTTCCATAAGTACCTCCTTTACCTGACGTTCAACTTAAGCTGTATGGTCTTTGCACCGAGGTCTGCCGCATGCCCCCGGTACCGGATCTTGAATTTCAAGTTATATTCCCCCGTCTTCCGGATGCTTTCCTTCACCTTCAGCACCCCGCCGAAGCTGCAGGAATTTCCCGACAGGGTATCCGGCACGAATTCAAAATATTTCCCATTTTCATCCTCTGCAAGCTCCACCGACCCGATCCGGCTGTCTGTGGCAGAAAGAGCGCTGCTTGCCACGGTAAAGCGAGCGGCGGTTCCATTCATGGGAAGCGTAAGCTTTGACGGGATCCCCGCGGTTTTCTTCGGAGACTGGACCGGCCGGAGGGATATCGTCCTCTGAACAGAAACGCCGTTTTCCAGGACTACAGTGACGGATAGCGGATAGGAAGTCTTCACATTAAGAGGAGCATCCTCCTTCGCCTGGATCACGATCACGCCCCCATCTCCTGCCTTTGTGCCGTCCGGCAGCCGCTCCCCGGATTGAAGGAACTGCGCCCGGAAAAGATCTGCGCTCCCGCTGTCTAAGGTTACTGTATTTACACTTTCTGATCCGAGCCCCGCCGTCTTGGGCTTCAGGGCAAGGAAGGAACCCTCCCGGTCTACCACATTGATGCTTCCCTTCCTCCCAAAGGAGAAGAGGGCATCCGGCGCCTTTTCTTCTATGCTGATCACAAGCTGTGCTTCCTTTATTTCCAAATCCTTATTCTCTGCGTTTTCCCCTCCGACATAAAAACCGTATTTCCCAGGGCTATTGCCGCCCCTCTTTGCCGGATCCAGTCCGAGCTTCATCCGTCCTTCTTCAAAGACGGCCACAAGATATCCGCTGTCCAGCAGTGCCTGGGCCGATCCGTTCTTTCCCCTTATCCCTTTTAGGGAAGCCGGGATACACATGCCCTCAAGCATGCCCCTTACTTCCTGGGTTCCGGCTTTCTCAAGCCCTAAGGCGGTATTCAGCCGGATCTTTGTTTTAGAAAGCCGGATGGCCGGCTTATCGGTCTGCCGTACTCCGGTCTTGAGTACCACAGGCTTTGTCCAGGAGGCCGATTCCAGAGTCAGGGTCTTCTGCCCAAAGCGGAATCCCCCTCCTGCCTTCATCAGGATGCCATCCCGTCCGGGAGATACCCAAAGCTCCATTGCGCTGTCATCTCCCTTAACGGCCGTATCTTCCGGCAGAAGGACTTCTTTTCCCTCTGCTCCCTTCAGGAGGAAGCCTGCCTGGACTTGCGAGGCATTGAGCACGGCCTTCTCTGCCTTGGATACCGGCTTCACATTGGATACGGGGATCTTCAGCGGATAGGGCACCGGGTCATATCCTTCAAACTGCACGTAAAAGGTCTGCCGTTTCTGTGCCTGATCCATATTTGATGCATTGAGCTGCTGCACCTTTAGCCTGAGGCTTCCGTCCTCCGCATATTCCCTGACGCTGAAGTAAGGCTTTCCCGAGGCCTTCAGTGCCGATTCATCCTCCTCCTTGAGGAAGACAGACTGGATCCTTATGGGAGATCTGAGCACATACTCCGCCTCCGATCCCGGCATGCCCTCTGCATAATACAGATTGGGCTTCTGCACGGTTTTGACCGTAAGGGCAGGTTTTTTGACCAGGGCTTTGATGGTAAGGTTTTTCTGCCCTGTCTTTCCATCCGCTGTCGTGATCTCCAAAACATGCTTCTTTGTATAGGCGGAGGTTCTCTTCTGAAGCGTAGACCTGCCCTCCTCCGTAAGGCCGAGCATCCACTCCCCCTTGCAGCAGCTTACCGTGAAAAGCCTGCTCTCCGCTGTCCCCTCCAGGAGCCTTACGGTATTGATCGATACCCCGTTTTGGGACAAAAGCCCGATGGGCTGAAATCCCTGCTTCCATGTATCGAAGGAAAGGACGGTGCTCTGTAAGACCGGCAGGGTATCCAGCTGAACTACCCGGACATTCTTTGTGCTTTTCAGCAGCTCCTTTGTCTGGCCAGAGGAAGCATAGCGGTAGCTGAAGGAGAACTTGATGCCTCCTATGCTCTGGTCGGTCAAAGAGGCTTGCATTTCCTCCGGGATGCCGATCCGGACCTGCCACCCGAGGGGACTTGTCCTTTCTGCAGATAGGATCTTCACCGGGCTGCTCCCATCCTTAAGCTTGCCGCTTAGTCCCGCATGGAAGGCAAGACCCAGCTCCTCCGGCCCGTTTTCCGGCAGATATCCCGTGGCCTGCCCGCTTACCTCATAGACCAGCTCCCGCATGCCCTGTACCGTATCCTCCGGCTTGATATAGCCCGGCTTCAGGTCGTTGGAAATATCCCTGGCCTTCAGGGCACCAAGCTTCGTTACATGTACAGGCAGGGTAAAGTCCTGGTCCGTCCCATTGGTCTTTTTATATACCGCAGGATAATCCCGGACCGGATTCCCATTGTCCGCCTTTAAGACCGTATCCGGATTCTTCCAGCGTACCGTGATCCCCTCCGGCACCTTCAAGCCGTCCAGCTTAACGGCGGACAGCTTCGCGTCCTTATTTGTCGCCGCAAAAAGCCTGGCCGTCCTTGACAGCTCCGCCATCACGGCCTTCTCATCCTCGGATACCGGATCCGGGCTCTTTGCCATATCCGAATAGACAGGCACCTTAAATACAAAGGGATTTTTCAGGGTGCCGGCGCTGTTATACTGGTTATATGTGGTTACGGACTCACTGTAAGGAGCCTGGACATTCTGCATATATTGGTGGGTATAACGCGGATAGGTCGAGCCGGCCACGTTATACTTCTCAAGATACAAGGTATCCTGGCCCGCAGAGACATAATTGCCCGCGATGACCACTGCGCCTCCGTCGAGGGATCTGTACCGGGTATCCCAGCCCTGCTCCTTTGCATGCTTCAGCCCGTTTAGGATCACCTCGGTCTTTGTCTTTCCGGAGGCCTTAACGTTGAAATAGTTGTAATAGCCCTCATATCCAGGATATTTTCCGGAGATCAAGTCTGAAGTACCCTGCGTACCCTGCTCCTGCCGGACCCTTGATGCCAGATGATAGGGGCTTACCTTCCTGTTTTTTCCGATCTCCATGAAGGCCTGGGAATAAGTCTTTCCCTCTCCCTCGATCTCCCCTGCCATGAAGGTGCCGCTTAAGATAGTCTGGACCCCGCTTTCTAAGTGATAGGACTCATTATAGCCCAGCTGCTCAAAGGCGAATACATGCCTTTCATCCAGATAGTTTTTGGGATTCATGTAGAAGTTCAGCGCTTCCATGGAGGCCACGTACCAGCCGGACTGTCCCGTGGGCTTCAGCTTGTATTCTTCAGGAGCGCTGCTTGAGATCCAGCTTTTATTGTCATCATATTCACCGGCCTTTGCGTCCGTGAATTTCGTGTCCGTATTCTGCGGCACAAATATCCAGTTCGGGTGCTGATTCCATAAAATAAGCAAAGAATCCCTGTATTCATCCGGAAATGAATACACGGAATCCTTTGCCTGTGTCATAAGCATGTCTGAGGCCTGGATCCGTACCCCGCCCTCTTCCTCCTGGGGCATGGGCTCCGGTGCCGGGAAGCTGCCGCTTTCCTTCCAGGACAGATAGTCCCTGTCTACGCAGACAAACTGCGTATCCGGGATATAGCCCTCGTACTCCCGCCCGTCATCGTAGGAAACCACGTAAAACCAAAAGCGGTCCTCCTGATATACGGCTTTTTTCAGCCAGAGGGTCGCACCGCAAAGCAGCCTTCCCGTTTCCTCTGCCGCCTCTGAGGGCATGGCGCGGAGGGGATAATCCGTACAGAGGTACAGCACCGCCATCACGGATTTCCGGTCCAAGATATCCTCGCTGAAACGGCGGGCTTCCTCTGCCGGATCCTCCATCAAGACCGCCTCTGCCGCCCCAAACTCCTGCTCTCTTTCCTCATCCGTCAGGTCATCCGCATAAAGGATGCCCTGTCCGATCAACAAAAATGCAAGCAGTGCCGATAAGAAACAGCAGATTCTTTTTTTCAGCTTTAGAAAAGTCAATTTTTAGGCTTCAGAAAATCAAAATGGAAATCATCATCCAGATCGATATCCTGCCTTGAACCGCCCTGCTGCCTCTGGGGAGCCTCGTCGTATTCATCCTCCTCCCATTGCTGGCCTCCTCTGCCGGTCTGCATAGGGTCTTGATAGGTTTCCCTGTCCTGATAGCCTGCATATTCATCATATTCATCATATCCGCCCCGGCCGGTGCTCCTCACCCCGCGGCCGGTCCGCATGTCAGAACGGTTATAGTAGCGGATGTCCTCGTCCTCATTCTCGTTCTCATCCTCGTATTCATCGTCCCCATCGTCGTAATCGTCGCCGCCCCTGGAAGAGACGAATCTTCTCCCGTTCCGCTTCAGTGCCTTCTTTTCCTTGGTGCGGACCCTCTTTTTCATGGCCTCCACATCATCGTCATCATCCTCGTCATAGCCGCCTGAACCGCCCTTGCGGCCGCTGAGAGCCATATTGATGATGATGAATAAAAGCACCACGGCAAATACCACGAGGCCTGCTATGATAAATAAGCGGATCTGCGCACTCTTCCTGAATTTTTCCGTTTCTTCGCTCTCTCCGTAGTCGATCTCCACATACCTCTGGTAGGTCTGGCCCAGGGTATCATACAGATAAAAGCCCTGCAGGCCGCTCTGGTCGATGCCGTATACCAAAAAGAACTGGGAGGGAAGGGCCTTGATAAATCCGGAAGCATCCGTTTCGATCGATGCGGCCTGGGCTTCTGCGGCCTGAGCCGCCGCTACATCCACATCCGGTGCGGCCTCCTGGGCCGGTTCCTCTGCCGGCGCGGCTTCCGCCGGTGCTTCCTCTGCCGGCGCAGCCTCCACCGGTGCGGCCTCCGCATCATTTCCGCCGGCTCCTGCAGCCCCCGCACCGATATCCAGTCCGGCTCCATAAACGGTCTCCGTAAATCTCAAGCGTGCCTCCTCCGACTTTTCTTCTTCTGCGGAGGTGCCATCCGGCAGCGTCCACGCTACCACCACCTTATTGTTCACATTCAGGTTTGCGCGATTAAAGCCTGCCGGGGGATTCACGTTGTCGCCCGGATCCAGGACGATCAGGAATTTTCCATTGCCTCCGTCAAACTTCACATAGTCCGTCATCATGGCCGTAGCGGTATCGCAAAGATAAAAATCCCCTGTCATCCCGGAGGCATCCGTAAGATATGCCAATACCACCAGGTTGTTGCCGTTATCCATAAAGGCCAGGTCAATATTCTGCCCCTCATAAGCCACGGTCTGCCGGTGGAAGCCCTCCGGCATCATGGAATCCGGGAATGTATTCGCGATATATAAGCCATTATTGGCAAGGATCGTACCGGGCATTACCGTGCCCTGATCCTGTGCCGCGGCCTCTTCGGCAGGCATTTCTCCTTCCGCCGCCTCGCCTTCTCCTTCCGGGAGCGCCTCTTCCCCGGTGATCTCCTCTTCTGCATAAACCCTGTACTGCCCGGAAGCAGATACCGCAGTGACCATCATTGCCGCCGCCAGAACGGCCGCCTTCCATTTTTTACTCTTCCTCATTCCCTACCTCGATTCCTTTATTCTTTATGCTTCGTCTATTGCCTTGCCGATATCCGATCTGCAGTATTTATTGTCAAAGTCGATCCAGGCCGCCGCCTTATAGGCATTTGCCCTGGCCTTCTTCAGGTCTGATCCCTTTGCCGTCACGCCCAGCACCCTTCCACCGTTGGTCACGATGCCTTTTGACGTTTTCCGGGTTCCTGCATGAAATACATAATAGCTTCTTTTTCCCTGGAATGCTTCCAGCCCCCGGATGGGAAAGCCCCTGTCATACTTCTGGGGATAGCCCTTGGATGCCAGGACCACGCATACTGCCGCATTATCCTCAAACTCCAGGCTGATCTCATCCAGCTTCCCCTCCACACAGGCCTCCATCACCTCCAGGATGTCATTTTTCATGCGCGGGAGTACCACCTGTGCTTCCGGATCGCCGAACCGCGCATTGTATTCCAGCACCTTCGGCCCGTCCTTCGTCAGCATCAGCCCGAAGAAGATCACCCCCTTGAAGGGACGCCCTTCCTCTGCCATGGCCTTTACGGTAGGCAGGTAGATCTTTTCCCTGCAGAATTCATCGATCTCCTTGGTATAAAACGGAGACGGGGAAAAGGTTCCCATTCCACCGGTATTGAGCCCCTGGTCTCCATCCAGGGCTCGTTTATGATCCTGGGCAGAAGACATGACCCGGATGGTCTTTCCATCGCAGAAGGTCAGCACGGATACTTCCCTTCCCGTCAAAAACTCCTCGATGACCACCCGGTTTCCGGCGGTGCCGAATTTCTTATCCAGCATGATCTCCTTGATGCCGTTCCTGGCCTCATCCAGCGTATTGCAAATGAGCACGCCCTTCCCCAAAGCCAGTCCGTCTGCCTTGAGCACGATGGGCATTTTCGCGCTGTCCAGGTATTTTAACGCATCCGCCGCATCATCAAAGGTCTCATGCTCAGCCGTCGGGATGCCGTATTTTTTCATCAGCTCCTTGGAAAAAGCCTTAGAGCCCTCCAGGATGGCCGCATTTTTTTTAGGGCCGAAGGCTTTGAGCCCCGCCTTTTCCAGCTCATCCACAAGCCCGCCTACCAGAGGATCGTCCGGACCCACGATGGTAAGGTCGATCTCCTTTTCCTTCGCATACTCCACGATCCGGTCAAATTCCATGGCTTTGATGTCGGCACATTCCGCGATCTCGGAGATCCCCGCATTTCCCGGCACGCAGTACAGCTTCCGAAGCTTGCGGCTTTTGGAAACGCTCATGGCAAGGGCATGCTCCCTTCCCCCGCTTCCAACGATCAAGACATTGTACTTTTCTCGTTTCCTAGTTTCCATCTGTGATATGAACCTTTCCGTCTGTAATGGCTACCCTGTTTTGTGCAATGAGGGCCACTGCCTTAGGCAGAAGCTTCCACTCCGCCTCCTCCATGACTTTTTTCTGCAAGGCTTCCGGCGTATCTTCCCTGCCGACCTCCACGGCCTTCTGCAGAAGGATCGGCCCGGTATCGCAGCCCTGGTCCACAAAATGGACTGTGGCTCCCGTGACCTTAACGCCCCTTTTCAGGGCCTCTTCATGCACCTTAAGCCCGTAAAAACCCTTCCCGCAAAATGAAGGGATCAGGCTCGGATGGATATTGATGATCTTATTCTCATACCGGCTGATAAATACGGGAGGAAGCACAACGAGAAATCCGGCCAGCACCACCAGGTCTGTGTCTGCCTCTTCCGTCAGGGCGATAAGCTTCCTGCCGTATTCCTCCAAAGCCCCGCCCTTTTCCTTCACCAGTACCCGTGCCTCGATCCCATTAAGCTCTGCACGTTTCAAGGCATAGGCATCCGGATTGCTGCTGATGACCCGGACGATCCCGGCTTCCTGGAGCTCTCCTCTTTTTTCTGCATCGATCAGGGCCTGGAGGTTCGTGCCTCCTCCGGAGACCAATACCGTAACCCTCAGCATAGGATGACTTCCTTCCGGTCTCCGCCCGTTGCCTCGCCTACAATATATGCCGGTTCATCGGCCTCCTTCAAGACCTGCACGGTACGGTCTGCTTCCTCCCGGGATACCGCAAGCACCATGCCAAGCCCCATATTGTAGGTATTATACATCACCTCTTCGGCAATGCCGCCCTCGCTTCGGATCATATCAAATATGGGAGGCACCGGATACGAAGCCTTCCGGATCTTTGCCAAAACTCCCTCCGGCAGCATCCTGGGGATATTCTCATAGAAGCCTCCCCCCGTGATATGGCTGCAGCCCTTCACGCGGATGCCGGATTCCTTCAGTTTCTTTAAGGCCTTCACATAGATCTTTGTCGGAGTCAGCAGCGTTTCCCCCAGGGAAGCACCCAATCCGTCATAATACCGGTTCAGATTCTCCGCCTTCATGGGAAATACCTTCCGGATCAGGGAAAAGCCATTGCTATGCACTCCGGAGGAAGCAAGCCCGATCAGCACATCCCCCGGCACAATGTCTCTTCCGTCTATGATCTCCTCTTCATCTGCGGCACCGGCCACGAAGCCGGCCAGGTCATATTCATCCTCAGGCATCATCCCCGGATGCTCTGCCGTCTCCCCTCCGATCAAGGCACAGCCGGCTTCCTTGCAGCCCTCTGCCACACCCTTTACGATCTGGGCGATCTTTTCCGGCTTATTCTTTCCACAGGCGATATAATCCAGGAAAAACAAGGGCTCTCCTCCGGCACAGGCCACATCATTGACGCACATGGCCACGCAGTCGATCCCTATGGTATCATGGCGGTCCATCAGGAGGGCCACCTTGATCTTCGTCCCGACCCCGTCTGTGCCGGAAAGAAGAACCGGATTCTTCATTTTCTGGATGGACTTCATGGAAAAGGCTCCCGAAAATCCTCCCAGCCCGCCCAGTACCTCAGGCCGTCTTGTCTTATCTACATACTGCTTGATCAGCTCTACCGAGCGGTAACCCGCTTCGATGTCTACGCCGGCACTCTTATAATCCATGATCTTCCTTTCATTCCCTCGAATACTCGATCCACCCGATGTCCTGCAGCCTTTCGTCCTTTTTCTGGACTTCCCTGCACATCCTCTGGCTGTATTCCTTCAGCCTGTCCCTTAAGGATCTGTCTGTAATCGCCAGCATCTTTACCGCAAGAAGGCCGGCATTTTTTCCTCCATCGATCGCCACGGTAGCCACAGGAATCCCGGAAGGCATCTGGACTATGGAATAAAGGGAATCCTTTCCTCCCAGGGATTTGGTATGCATCGGCACGCCGATGACCGGAAGGGAAAATAATGCGGCGCACATGCCGGGAAGATGAGCCGCCATGCCCGCACCGGCGATGATGATATCAAAGCCCTTCTCTTCTGCAGACTTTGCCCATTCGAAAAAAACATCCGGCTCCCGGTGGGCAGATATGATGCGCATTTCGTATTCTATCCCAAATTCCTCCAGCACATCTGCCGCCTTGGACATGACCGGCATATCCGAATCCGATCCCATTACGATCCCTATCTTTGCCATGACCCAACCGCTCTCCTTCTTCATTCTTCCTGCCGCTTAAAGCAGACCCTTTATTTTACATTGAAAACCCGTTCATATCAAGTGGCTTATTGAGTTCTTCTGCTCCGGGGACCACAAACCTTCCATCTAAGATGATGGGATGCCTTTCCCCCTTTTCGTCTATGCTGCTGATCTCCTTCAGCTCCTCATACGGAAGGGTGATATCCGTATGGCATTCGAAATATGCCTTGTTCGGATCTGTCCTGCGGTACTTTTCCGTATATTCATTGTCTCTGGAAATGATCTCCCGCCCGTCCGGATTGTAGACCCGGATATCCTCAGCCCGGCTGTAGCAGGTATCCCCCACGGCAAAATGGGGGCCGGTCTTTTCCGCGATGAGGATGGGCAGCTTTCCGAAGATATCATATTTCTTTGCCATGCAATAAGCGGTGGTATTGGTGCCGATGGCAAATTCCCCCATGGGGATGGTCTGATGATGATGGAGGATGTTTTCTTCGATATAGCGGCGGTTTTCTTCTTCCGATTCAAAATTTGCGCAGCTGTATTCCTTGATAAAGCCGTCCTCAAAGGTGATCCTCAGGTCCTTAAAAACGAGCCCCTCCAGATAAACCGATGAGACGTGGAGCAGTCCGTGGGTGCCCTTCAGCACAGGAGAAGTAAATACCTCTCCCACGGGGATATTCACATCCGCCACGCAGTTTTCAAATACGGTCTCTTTTGCGGGATCCGTCCTTTTTAAGAGCTCCACCGTAAGATCCGTACAGTTTCCTTTTCCCCCCTTGACCTCAACCCGGTCTCCCCTCTCCAGCACACGGATGATCTCCTGCTGCATCTCCTGATAGCGCTTATAGGGCAGGGTATTGAGCCGGACGGTTTCCCGGAAGATGTCCTCAAAGGTCTCCCCTATGGCCGGCACAGGATAGGATATGATGGTGAAGGAACGCTCCTCCCAGCGGATGTATTCCCCCACAATGGCGGCTTCCCTGGATTTCAGGCTGACGAAAAGCTTTCTCTGCTGATCGGTCAGGGCAATGGCTTCCTCATGATTTACGGGAAGGAAATCCTTCATCCCAAACCGTTCCATAACGGCGGGGCCGGCAAACTCGGAGGCCTTCTGCTTCACCTCTTCATAGGCTTCCCGCATCACCTCAAGCTTATGCTCTGCATAGGCTTCGTCTAAGAAAAGAGCGATGTCCTCCCGATGATCATAATCCATCTGCTCATTGACCAGCTCTCCATAATATCCCACCCTGTTCAGCCCGTCCCTGGTGGCGGCATGGCAGGCCTTTCGGAAGATCGTAACATCCAGTCCGAGCTGACGAAATCCCTCGATCTCAGCTCTTACCAGTCTCTCGAAGCCAAGGCAGAACCGGATATTGACGGTCTTTTTCTTCGACAGATCCTTGCCGGTATTGATAAACCCCAGCCGGAAGCCCTCCGTAAAGGTCTCTGCCATCCGCAGGATCTCTTCCTCCGGCAGGGAATTCAAGAATTCCGCCAGTTTCCTTGTGTCATCCGTCACATATTCCCCAAAACGGTCCAGATAGGAAAGATCGCGAAGATCTGCCTCCATGATGATCTTCTTTGCAAAATCATAGGAAGGATCCACCTGCTCCCTGATGCGGCGCCTTACGGTCAGGTCCAGATAATCCGATACAAAGCTGTACAGGATCCCCTTTATGACAGCCGGTTCCGGGATCTTCCCATCCTCGGCCTCGCAGGCAAATACTCCGTAGATCTCCAGGAATACCTCATAAAGGATCGTAACATCCTCTGCCCTGCCCTCTGCTTCAAAGCAGATCACCTGAAACAGCTCATAGGCCAGAAAGCTGAAAAGCCTTCCCATGTCCAGGCCGAATAGGGACACGGCATATACGGGATTTGCATAGGAATGGCCGTAATGCTCCTCCTTCATGTCCTCATAAGCAGAGCGGATCAGGATCTGCGCCTCTTCCTTGAAGTAGCTCCTATAGGGTTCAGGCAGGATCTCCTCTCCCTCAGCGATCTCCTTGATCCGGTCCTGTGCCAGCACATAGCGCTCGGCAAGCTCCCGGTCCTCTCCCGCTTTCTCCTTAAACTCCGAAAAATCCAACATACAATATGCCTCCCCAGGCGATACTGGAAATCAGTGACAAAATGAAACCCAGGCGCGGAAAGAACTCAAACTTATCCTTTTCTGCCAGGGCAATGCCCCCCAGGATCAGTCCTGCAATACAAAAAAGAAAGGCGACAAAACCTGCCGCGCCCATGCGCTCCACAGCCTGTCCCCCATCCCTAATTACGATTATCATCGACACGGCGAGACCCAAAAGGGAGATCATGCCGCATACCGAGGACATCACTCCCCTGTCCGACCGGCTTTTGCTCGTAAACCGGTATTCCTTGCGTCCAAGCATGGCCTGTCAGAATAAAATGCCTGTTTTGTCATGCAGCAGCCTGGCTCCGCTGACGATCATCAGGATGCCGACTGCAATTCCGATGCAGATGACAATGATCCCCGAAGTAAGCGCAGCGACCGCTCCGAATCCCATGGATTTATATGCTTTTTCGTTCATTCTCCTGCCTCCCTTATCTTACCTGTCCGGCAGAAGGAAAACCGCTGTTCTTCCTTATCCCTTTTTTCCGGCCGGACCGCACGTTTCATTTTATCATGCTTTTGCAGCTGATTCAATGACAGGGCAAAGGTTGATCCCCTTAATGCGTAAGGCATGCTTCCTGTATATCTTTTTTCATATCAAGCACCGCTGCCCTGGAAGCCTCTGCAAAATTCTCTTCCCCATAGGAACGGTACTCCTCCTTCCGGTAGGCCGCAATGATGCCCCTGGAGGAATTGATGATGGCTCCGAGCCCGTCAGGATGGAAGAAGCCTTTCAGATCCTCTCCCTTTCCGCCCTGCGCTCCATAGCCGGGCACAAGGATATAGGCCTTCGGCATCTGCTTCCTCAAGGCGGCTCCCATCTCCGGATAGGTGGCTCCCACCACAGCCCCCACGCTGCTGTAGCCCTCCTCCAGGCTGTCCGCTCCCCATTCGTTCACCTTTTCGGCTACCCATTCATAAAGGGGCCTGCCGTCTATGAGCCTGTCCTGAAATTCTCCGCTGGAAGGATTCGATGTCTTCACCAATACGAAGATGCCCTTGTCATATTCCTTGCAGGCCTTCACAAAGGGCATGACGCCGTCACTTCCCAGATAAGGATTTACCGTGGCAAAATCCTCCCCGAAGGGAGCTATGCTTTTGCTTCCGATCCTTGCCTCTCCCAAATGTGCCTGGGCATAGGCTCCCGAGGTGGAACCGATGTCGCCCCTCTTCACATCCCCGATCACGATCAGTCCCTTTTCATGGCAGTAATCCACCGTCTTCTTAAATGTGGTAAGCCCCGGGATCCCATATTGCTCATACATGGCGATCTGCGGCTTCACGGCAGGCACCAGGTCAGAGATGGCATCAATGATGGCATGGTTGAACTGCCAGACGGCTTCAGCGGCCGCCTCCAGGCTTTCCCCATGCTCCTTTACCGCCGCTTCTTTAATGAAGCCGGGGATAAAATCCAGGTTCGGATCCAGACCCGCCACAATGGGAGCCCCTGTTTTTTGGATCTTTTCGATCAGCTTCCCTATCATCTCATTCCTCCGCTCCGTATTGCATATAATATGCATCTATGGCTTTTTCCAGTTCCTCATTAAGGTAAGGCTGTCCGTCGATGGTTTTATTTTTCAGATATTCCCTGACCTCCGACATTTTCACGATGGCTGTCGTCGGAAATCCATATGCTTCCTCGATCTCTTTCATGGCGGACTTCTTTCCGGTCCCCCTCTCCTCCCGGTTCACCGAGACACAAAGCCCGCAAAGCTTCACGTCTCCCTGTGCCTTGATAATAGGCAGAGTCTCCGCGATGGAAGTGCCGGCCGTGGTCACGTCCTCGATGATCACGACCCGGTCTCCGTCCGAGATGGGGCCGCCTAAAAGGATGCCCTTGTCCCCGTGGTCCTTCTCCTCCTTCCGGTTAGAGCAGTAGCGGATCTCCTTCCCGTACTTTTCGCTGATCGCCATGGCCGCAGCCACCGACATGGGAATGCCCTTGTAAGCCGGTCCGAAGAGCACGTCAAAGTCCAATCCGAATTCCGACCGGATCGCCTCTGCGTAAAATCCGCCCAGCCGGCGGAGCTGCCCTCCGGTCCGGTAAAATCCCGTATTGATAAAAAACGGGGTCTTCCTTCCGCTCTTGGTGGTAAAGTCTCCAAACCGGAGCACGCCGCACTCCAGCATGAAATCGATGAATTCCTGCTTATACTTTTCCATGATCCGTTCCTTTCTCTGACCTTAAAAGAGCGGCAGTGCAACCTGCCGCCCAGGGTTATTCCCTATTTCCTTTATCTTTCAAGCCAGCACTGCCAGCTCTTCGTTTACAAATTTCCGGATATTGGAGGCATTGGCCACCTTTTTTACATCCTCGCCATGGACAATGGCCAGGGTGGGAGCCTGCATCACCCCATATTTTCTGGCCAGCTCCGCATTCTCTTCCGCATCGATCTCCACATAGCTCAGCCCGGAATCGGCCAAAATCCCCTTTACCAGCTTGCAATTGGGGCAGGTCTTTGTGGTAAAGAGATAGGTCACATCCTCAAGCGGGGCAAAGGCCACTTCCACCTCGTCCGTTCCTTCCGCATCGACCTTCCGCGATAATGTCACGATGCTTGTGGAAGGCTTTTTCAGGCAGCTTTTTTCCACATCATAAAGTTTCCTGTCTTCATATTCCTGCAACTTCCCGTCATTCCAGTTGGAGACCGGCCTGTAATAACCGGTGATCCTGCTGTAGACCTCGGTCTGCTTTCCGCAGACAGGGCAGATCTTCTGCTCCCCGGCCAGATATCCATGCTCTCCGCAGATGGAATAAGTGGGAGAAAGGGTATAATAGGGCAGCTTATAATGATCCGAGATGGTCTTGACCAGGCTTGCGGCCGCCTTCCAGTCCGGAAGCTTTTCTCCCAAAAATGCATGGAATACAGTTCCCGAAGTATAAAGGGTCTGCAGCTCATCCTGGATGTCCAATGCGTCAAAGATATCCACAGTATATCCCACGGGCAGGTGGGAGGAATTGGTATAGTAGGGCGTCTCGCCCGGCTTCCCCGCCGTCTTGATGTTGGGATATTGGCTCTTATCATGCTTCGCAAGCCGATAGGAAGTGCTTTCTGCGGGAGTTGCCTCCAGATTGTAGAGGTCGCTGTATTTTTCCTGATAATCCTTCAGGCGCTCCCTCATATGGTTCAAAACCTTCTTTGTGAAATCCTGGGTCTTCTTGGCGGTCAGATCTTCCCTCAGCCAGTTGGCATTCAGGCCCACCTCATTCATGCCCACCAATCCGATGGTGCTGAAATGATTCTTGAAGGTTCCCAGATATCTCTTGGTATAAGGATAAAGCCCTTCATTCAAAAGCTTTGTGACCACATCCCGCTTCACCTTCAATGATCTGGCGGCCACATCCATCATATGATTCAGCCTGCGGAAAAAATCGTCCTCATTAGCCGAGAGATAGGCGATCCGCGGCATATTGATCGTCACCACCCCGATGGAGCCTGTCGATTCTCCCGAGCCGAAGAAGCCGCCGCTCTTTTTTCGAAGCTCCCTCAGATCCAGCCTGAGCCTGCAGCACATGGAGCGGATGTCGGAGGGCTGCATATCCGAATTAACGTAGTTGGAAAAATAAGGCGTCCCATACTTGCTCGTCATCTCAAAAAGAAGCCGGTTGTTTTCCGTATCGGACCAGTCGAAATCCTTTGTGATGGAATACGTGGGGATCGGATACTGGAAGCCGCGCCCATTGGCATCCCCTTCGATCATGGTCTCGATGAATGCCTTATTGACCATGTCCATTTCCTTCTTGCAGTCCTTATAGCAGAAATCCTGCTCCTTTCCACCCACGATGCAGGGAAGCTCGGCCAGGTCATCCGGCACGGTCCAGTCCAGGGTGATGTTGGAAAAAGGTGCCTGCGTGCCCCAGCGGGAAGGAGTATTGACCCCATATACGAAGGACTCCACAGCCTGCTTCACTTCCTTGTAAGAAAGATTGTCTGTCTTGACGAAGGGAGCAAGATAGGTATCGAAAGAAGAAAATGCCTGGGCTCCTGCCCATTCATTTTGCATGATGCCCAAGAAATTGACCATCTGGTTGCAGAGCGTCGAAAGATGCTTTGCCGGCGCCGAGGAGATCTTTCCATTGATGCCGCCCAGGCCCTCCTGGATCAGCTGCTTTAACGACCAGCCCGCACAATATCCGGTCAGCATCGAAAGGTCATGGATATGGATATCACAATTGCGGTGGGCATCTGCGATCTCCTGGTCATATACCTCCGAAAGCCAGTAGTTGGCTGTCACGGCTCCGGAATTCGACAGGATCAGACCGCCTACGGAATAAGTCACGGTGGAGTTTTCCTTTACCCGCCAGTCCTCCACTTTGACATAAGAATTCACCACATCCCGGTAATTCAGGATCGCGGCATTCATGTTCCGGACCTTTTCCCGCTGTTTGCGGTACAGGATATAGGCCTTTGCCACATCGGTAAAACCGGCCTGGTTCAGGACCGTTTCCACAGAATCCTGGATATCTTCCACTGTGATCTTGCTGTTGCGGATCTTATCCTGAAAATCTGCTGTGACCCTGAGGGCCAGCAGGTCAATGATGTCATTATTATATTGCTTTTCACAGGCAACAAAGGCCTTCATGATCGCATCGTTGATCTTGGTCAGATTAAAATCCGCCTTCTGTCCGTCTCTTTTGATGACACTGAACATGTCCGAATCTCCCCCGTCCCCTTTTTGCTTTGATTGACATTATGTCAACCATTTCTCCGTTTTGAAAATGCTTTATGTCAACTTCTTTTTCTGCCTCTCCCAGCAAACGCCCGAAAAGCGCTTGCAAATCCAATCATAACATTCCATAGTATTTTCGTCAAGATGTATACACTATATCTTGTGCTTTTTATGTAACCCGCGGGACAAAAAAAGACCGGCTCTTTCGCCGGTTTCATGGTTACCCGATCCGTTATCGCCCCTCGGACAGGTCGTCCGCTCACCCCTTTGCCCCCTGCAGGCGCCCCTGCGGGAAAAAAGGCGGCAGCACAACCTTAAAGTCCCGGGATCAGCGGGTCTGAAGGAACTTATTCTCGCGGATCGCGGCTTCATCATCCGGATATTTGTCCAGATACTCCTTCATCAGGGTTTCCGCCCTGCTGAAATCCGAAAGATATTCATAGGCCACGATCTCATTATATTTCAAGGTCTGCTCAAATTCATTATCCGGAATGGACAGACCCTGCTGAAATGCCTCCAGGGCAGAGCGGTAATCCTGCATATCGAGACAGCAAAGCCCCAGCTGGTTGCAGATCTCCACATCCGATGGATTCTCCGTCAGATAAGCGCGATAAAGAGAGGCCGCATAGTTCGTATCTCCTAGGGCCTCATAGGTGCGGCCCAGATACAGCGTAATGCTCTCTCCCGCCCCCTCGCTCCTGGCCGCTTCCAGGGCGTCCTTCGCCCGGTCATAGTCCTGCATGCAGTAGTAGAGCTTGCCCTTCTGGAGGTTTGTCAGGCGGGTATTCAGTTCCATGGCATCCTTCAGGTATACCTCCCCGTCCTCTTCCAGTCCGTTCTGATTCAGGCTCTCATAGATCTGGATATACAGATCCGGATCGTTCTTTTTCAGCCGGACCGCCTGGTTGAAGTCTGCAATGGCATTGTCCCTCTCTCCCAGCTTCAGCTCTGTCTTGCCCCGTAAAAGAAATGCATCGCTCTCCTCCGGATACATGCCGATGATAGCCGTATAGGTATCCTTCGCTCCGGATACATCCCCGCTCCGGTACTGCGACACGGCAAGGTAGTATGAAGTATCCACGTCCAGCTTCCGGACATAGCCGTTATTTTCCGACAAGGTAAGCAAAAACTCTTCTGCCGCATCCTCGTATTTTGCAAGCCCCATCAAGGCGATCCCTCTGGCGCGGTGGAGCTGCCGGGGATTTTCTCCTGCTTCCTCCGCCCTCTCCAGAATGCCTACCGCCTCGGTATATTCTCCCCGCTCGATGGAGGCGATCGCTTCGTCTATGCCTTCATGGCCCGGAAATAAGGCGCATGCATTCAGCATGACCGCACAGAGGGAAAGCATAACGATCCGCCTACGCATCCCCCGCCTTCCTTCCATATGTCCGATAGCAGTTCTTTCCGGAATTTTTCGCATCATACAGGGCCTCGTCTGCGGTCTTGTAAAGGCTGTCATAATCTTCCCCATCTGCCCCGAAATAGGAAATGCCGATGGAACAGCTGATGGATACGGATATGTCCTCCTTGGTAAAGGTCTGGCGGATCTGGCTGTTGAGCTTTTCCGCCCTCTCCTCGGTAATGGAAGGCGTGGTATGCTTCATGAAGACCATAAACTCATCTCCTCCCACACGTCCGACAAAATCCGAATCCCGGAAGGTATCCCGGATGGTAGATGCCACAAATTGGATCACCTTATCTCCATATTGATGGCCGAGCCGGTCATTGACGGACTTGAAATTATCCGTATCGATCATGAGCAGGGCATGGCACATCCCGATGTCCGACTGCTCCAGGTACTCCTCCACCTTGGAGCGCATGGCCGTCTTGTTTAAGAGGCCGGTCATGGGATCCAGCTGGACCTTAGCCTTTAATGCGGCCCTCTCCGCCTTCTCCAGGGTAATGTCCTTTGCAGAACCGACGATCCGGTATACCTGATTGCTCTCGTCCTCAAAGGATGCAAAGTTCAGCCGGTACCAGATGTCCTTTCCGCCCTCTCCGTAGATGCGGTACTCTACCACACCCTTGAGGGGCTTTTTCAGCGCCTGCTTCATCGTCTTTTCGAATGCAGGATAATCCTCCTTGGAGATCACATCCGGAAGATATCCCCCCCTGACGCAGTCCCGGGTCGTCCTCCGGTTTCCCCTGCTGTCCCGGAGAGAGCTGACCAGGGTATCGCTTACCACGTCATAATCGTATGTAACGTTATCCGTGGCCTCTTCCAGCAGGGCATACCGCTCTGATTCCTCCTTCAGCTGGCGGTTTCTTTTTGCCAGCTCCTTCTGTACCAGCTGCTCGTTGGTCACATCGCTCAGCACGGCATAAAATACCCTCCGCCCATCGCGTTCATCCACAAGCCTTGCCTTATGGGAGATCCAGACTACATTGCCGTTCAGGTCCAGGACCCGGTATAAAAGCTCCACCACGCCGAAAAACTGGGTCTGGACAGCCACCTGCTCCTTCACCTTTGCCCTGTCTTCCTTCATGACAAAAAGGTCGAAATTATTATAATAATGATCCCGAAACTGCTCCTCCGTACAATCAAAGGTGGAAAGGCAGCCATCGCTCACCTCCAGGATCTTGCCGGTATCTGCATCATAAACCAGGACTCCTCCGGGAATATTATCCATCAGGATCCTGAGTTTTGATTCCGCCTCTTCCAGCTTTTCCTTAAGCTCCACGAAGCTCTCTGAAGTTTTCGTCTGTACAGCTGATGCCAATTTCAGCCCTTCCTCCTGCTCTGATCTGCTCCGGAATACCCCGGATATCCCTTAAAATCACTATAAAAAAGTGTACCTCAATCAAAAAAACGTGTCAATGAGCCGTATTTGCGAGTTTCTTGGCCTGGTCTGCGGCGATCAGCGCATCCAGGATCTCCTGGATGTTTCCATTCATGATGTCCCCGATCCGATACAGCGTCAGGCCGATCCTATGATCCGTCACCCTTCCCTGGGGGAAATTATAGGTCCGTATCTTTTCCGACCTGTCTCCCGTTCCGATCTGGCTCCTGCGCTTTTGTGCCTCCTCGTCCTGGCGCTTCTGCAGCTCCATGTCATAGAGCTTGGATCTGAGCAGCGCAAATGCCTTTGCCTTATTCTGGATCTGGGATTTTTCCGTCTGGGAATAGATCACGATCCCCGTGGGATAATGGGTGAGCCTTACGGCAGAATCCGTGGTATTGACGCACTGTCCGCCATTTCCGGATGCCCGCATGACATCGATCCGGATATCCTTGTCATCGATCTGCACATCCACATCCTCTGCCTCCGGCATCACCGCCACCGTGATGGTGGAGGTATGGATCCTGCCGCCGGACTCCGTTTCCGGCACCCGCTGCACGCGGTGCACCCCGGATTCATATTTCATCACGGAATATGCTCCGGCGCCGTTCAGGATAAAGGATACATTCTTCATTCCCCCAATGCCGGTTTCCTCATACTCCACCGTTTCCGCCTTCCATCCCCGGCTTTCCGCATAATGCAGGTACATCCGGTAGATTTCCGCGGCAAAGAGGGCAGCTTCCTCTCCCCCGGCTCCTGCCCGGATCTCCACGATCACATTCCGGCTGTCATTTTCATCCCTGGGCAGAAGCAGCACCTTCAGCTTTTCTTCCAAAAGAGGCTCCTTCTTTTTTGCATCCTGCAGTTCCTCCCTTGCAAGGGCCCGGATCTCCTCATCCCCCTCTTCTTCCATGAGCTTTAGGGCTTCCTCCTCATTTTTCAGGGTTTCCTTATACTCCCGGTAGGTTTCTACAAGGGGCGTAAGCTCTGCATGCCGCCTCATGAGGGTCATATATCTCTTGCTGTCGGAAGCCGCATCCGGCTCTGAGATGGACCTCTGGATCTCTTCATATTTTTTCTCGATGTCTTCTACCTGTTCAAACATGATGCCACCCTTTCATTCCCTGCATAATCCCTCTTGATCTCCACATCCCGGTATCCCTTTGATTCAAGGATCCCTTTTACATCCCGCCCCTGGCCGGCACCGATCTCCAGAAAGATCCTCCCCTCCCGGTTAAGATGATCCCCGGCCTTCTCCGCTATCTCACGGTAAAAGTAAAGCCCGTCCTCTGATCCGTCCAGAGCGATCCTCGGCTCATAAACCCGTACTTCCTCCATCAGCGTCTCGATCTCGGATGTTCTGATATAGGGCGGATTCGATACGATCAGATCATAGGTTCCCCCGATCTCCTCAAAGAGGTCGCAGCGGCAGTAGGTGATCTTTCCATCCAGCCTTCCAAGCCGCCTCAGCCGGGCTTCATTCATCCGGGCAAGGTCTATGGCCCTCCCGGAAATGTCCGAGGCCGTGCCTTCGATCCCTTTTTTATAACACATAAGGGAAAGAAGTATGCAGCCGGAGCCCGTGCAAAGATCCAGCACCTTCGCTCCATCCGGCAGCTGCTTCAATATCTCTTCCACCAGAAATTCCGTATCGATCCTCGGGATCAGCGCCATGGGATTGGAATAAAAAGGAAGTCCCATGAATTCTGTTTCCCCTACGATATGCTGCAGGGGCACATGCTCAGACCTCTTCGCAAGCCATTCCCGGTAGGTAAGCTCATCTGCCCTTGATACCTCGCTGTCTCCGTGGGCAAAAATAAAGGTTCTGTCCTTTTCCGTCAAATAATGCAGGAGCAGATATGCATCGGTTTTTGCTTCACCGATCCCGGCATCCAAAAGCTGCCTTTCTCCGGCCTTCAGCAGCTCGGCGATGGTCATTCCTTTTTCCCCGAGCGGAAATTCTCCTCCAGATACTGCTTCCAGTCAAATACTTCCTCTACGGAGCGGATGGCCACCTCCAGCATGGCCCGGTCCGGCTCACTGGTGGTCAGCTTCTGCATCCAGAGTCCCGGCACGCTCAGCGCCTGAATGACGGGATTTGTACTCCTTCCCGCAAGCCTTATGAATTCATAAGCCACTCCGGCGATCACCGGGATCAAGGCCAGACGGAGCAGCACCTTCATGACCCGGTTCGGCACGTTGATCAGGGCAAAAAACAGGATGGAGATCACCATCACGTAAAGCAGGAAGCTTGTGCCGCATCTGCGGTGTTCCCTGGATGCCTTCTCGGCATTATCCACGGTAAGATCCATGCCGGATTCAATGCAGTTGATGCACTTATGCTCTGCCCCATGGTACATGAAGACCCTCCGGATATCCTCCATACGGGAGATCAGCTTGATATAGGCCACAAAGATCAAAAGCCGGATGATCCCCTCCACCAGGGCAAGCAGATAATCATTGGTTATGAATCCCTTAAAAAGAAGGGAGAGAAAATAAGGCAGCACCATGAAAAGACCCAATGCCAGCATCACGGCTACGATGGTGACGATCACGGTAAGCACGCCCTGGGAGTCCTTCTCTTCCTTTTTGGGAATCTTCTCTTCCGCCGCTTGGGAAGCCTTCTCTTCCGTCATTTGGGAAGCCTTCTCTTCCGTCACTTGGGATGCACTCTCCTCCGTTTCTTCCATATAGAGATCAGAAGAGTAATTCAGGGCCTTCATTCCTAAGACGAGAGAGTCGATAAAGGAAAGCATGCCCCGGAGGATGGGGATCTTATATACTTTTTCATTTCCCACGATCCCCTTATATTCCGCTTTGAGCACCTCTATGGAGCCGTCAGATTTCCGGACCGCCACGGCATAGTCCTCCTTGTTTCTCATCATGACGCCCTCCAGCACGGCCTGCCCGCCGATCCCGGAATACTTGATCCCGGATATCCCGCAATTTTCCGGTGAAATTCCCAAATCCTTCTTCATGATCCCCCCGCTTAAAAAAAGCAGGAAGATCCTCTTCCTGCTCCGTTTTTTCACGCAAAAAGACCGTCAGAATCCACTTTGGCATCTGACGGTCTCCTGTCTTGCTACTTCTGGCTGTACTTCTTATTGAATTTCTCAATCCGGCCGTCCGCCCTGGCAATCTTCTGCTGCCCGGTGTAGAACGGATGGCATTTGGAACAAATTTCAACCTTCAGCTCTTTCTTGGTAGAGCCAACGGTAAAGGTGTTGCCACAGTGGCAAGTGACGGTTGCCTGGAAGTATTCCGGCTGGATCTCTGTCTTCATCTCTTCTTCCTTTCTTCAAGCCGCAGATTTCTAACCCACAGCCATTATCCTTTGATTTCCTGCATCTGCCCCAAAACGTGAGCAAATGATATATTACCATAACCCGTCCCAATATGCAAGAAGAAAATAGAAATTACAGGATATGGCGGATGGCGGAAAGCAGCTCCCCATACTCCTCAAAGGCCGGAAGATCCGGATTATCCTTCTGAATCTGATCCGTACTCCGAAACAGAAATCCTGCCACACTCTCCCGGATCATGTCCAGATCATTAAAGCTGTCCCCTGCGGCTATGGTATCAAATCCTACCGACTGAAGCGCCCGGACCGTGGAAAGCTTCGATCTTTCCGTGCGCATCCGATAGCCTGTGATCGTCCCATCTTCCCCTACGGTCAGGGTATTGCAGAACAAAGTAGGCCAGGCCAGCTTTTTCATCAGGGGCGTGGCAAATTGGGTGAAGGTATCGCTCAGAATGATGACCTGGGTCAGGCTCCTAAGCTCATCCAGAAAGTCTTTTGCCCCGGGAAGCGGTTCGATGGTTCCGATCACCTCTTGGATCTCCTTAAGTCCGAGACCGTGCCGCTTCAGTATTTCAAGCCGGAAGCACATCAGGACGTCATAATCCGGCTCATCCCTTGTGGTACGCGAAAGCTCCGGGATCCCGCTTGCCTTCGAAAAGGCGATCCAGATCTCCGGGACCAGCACTCCCTCCAGGTCCAGGCATACGATTTTCATCTTTTCATCCATAGCTTTTCTCCTTAATCCCTATTGTAAGATCCCTTCATACATTTCAGGCCTCCGGTCCCGATAGACCCCCCATTCCATCCTGGCTTTTGCGATGCCTTCCAGATCAAATTCCGCCATGATGATGGTTTCTTCCCCGAAAGCCGCCTCCGTCTTGATCTCTCCGGTCTCATCCGCGATAAAGGAGTGCCCGTAAAATGTCAGTTCAGAGCTTTGATTGCCATTTTCCTCGGAAGGAAGCACCCTCTCGGTCCCGATCCGGTTCGCCGCCGCCACCGGCATGATATTTGCGGCGGCATGACCCTGCATCACCCGCTGCCAATGTGCGCTGCTATCCGTATTCAGGATAGGCTCGCTTCCGATGGCTGTGGGATAAAGCAGAAGCTCTGCCCCCTGCAGGGCCATGATGCGTGCCGCTTCCGGGAACCACTGGTCCCAGCAGATTGCCGCACCGATCCTCCCGAAGGTGGTATCCCATACACAGAATCCGGTATTTCCGGGGGTAAAATAAAATTTTTCCTGATAATAATGGTCATCCGGGATATGGGTCTTGCGATAGATCCCAAGCAGTTTTCCGCAGTCCAGGATCGCAAGGGAATTATAGGCCTGATTTCCCTCTCTCTCAAAAAAACTTACGGGAAGGACGATCTTAAGCTCCTCCGTCACCTTAAGGAATCGTTTCACTGCTTCATTATCCATGACCGGAGCGGCATAGTCATAAAAGCTGTACCGTCTTTCCTGGCAAAAATAGGGCCGTTCAAAAAGCTCCGGCAGCAAGATGATCCCGGCCCCCTCTCCCGAGGCCTTCCGGACCAGGGCTTCCGCCCGGCTGATATTTTCCTTTACCGTCCCCCGGCACTCCATTTGGACTGCCGCTACCGTGACCATATTCATTCTCTTCTCCGTTCTTTCCCTGAATCGCCTCTTACCGGCTATTCCTTCCCTTCAAGTCCGAAGCCGGGATCTGCTGGGTGATGCAGTGGATATTTCCACCTCCCAAAAGCACGGCCCTCGACTCCACCGGCACCATCTCCCTGTCCGGGAAGCAGTCCTTCAGGATCTGCAGGGCCGTCCCATCCCTTTCGTCTCCAAATTGAGGCAGAACCACACAGCCGTTTGCGATATAAAAATTTACATAGGAGGCGGCAAGCTTTTCCCCTTCCGTCCTCTCCTTCTCCCCCTCTTCATAAGAGAAAAGAGGCAGCTCTTCTTTCCGGATCCGCACCGGTTTTTGGGGAAGAGGGAGCTTGACCACCCGGATCTTCCTTCCCCTGGCATCCCTTTCCGTCTGCAATATCCGGAGGGCATCCTCACAGACCTTTTTCTGTTCCGGATCGGACTCGTCTGCCCAAGCCAGTACCACGGCTCCGGGCCGGATAAAGGCACAGAAATTATCCACATGCCCATTGGTCTCATCCCCGATGATCCCCCTGGGAAGCCAGATGACCTTTTCCGCTCCCAGATACTGCTTCAGCTTCTCTTCAATCTGGTCCTTTGTCAGGTCCGGATTCCTCCCCGGGCTTAAAAGGCATTCCTCTGTGGTGAGAATGGTCCCCTCCCCGTCTGAATGAATGGAGCCGCCCTCCAGCACGAAGCTCCCGGCAGAAATGCATGGATAATGAAGCATCCCGCAAAGTTTAGATGCACATGCGTTATCTTTCTCGTAAGAAGCATACAGCCCGTCATATGTCCCGCCCCAGGCATTGAAGCTCCAATCGATGCCCCGGACCTCTCCCTCCTGCCGTACAAAGGTAGGGCAGACATCCCTTGCCCAGGCATCGTCTGTAGGGAGATCAAGAAAAGTAACGCCTGTGATTTCAGGTGGTGTACATCCGGACAGGTCTGCCAGCATATAGACGGGTTCATGCCTGGCGACGGCCTCGGCGATCACCCGGAAGCATTCCTGGGCGTCCCTTGCATGGTTCGGGAAGCTTCCCTCCCTTACCGGCCATATCATAACGGTCGCTTTGTGCCTTTCAAACTCTCCCGGCATCATGACAGCCGTCCCTTAAAATCCTCATATCCAAATTCGCGGATCAGCTGATAACGGTCGGTTCCTTCTCCCTGGTGCAGCACAGCAATGGCAGGAAGCCCGATTCCATTGAATGTGTTATTCTTAACCATGGAATAAATCGCCATATCTTCAAATAATACCCGTTCTCCAATCTGCAGCGGGTGGTCAAAGGAGTAATCCCCAATGATATCCCCTGCCAGGCAGGTATTCCCTCCCAGCCTGTAGGTATATGGCTTTTCTCCCGGAAGAGCAGCCCCCTTTACCGGAGGACGGTAAGGCATCTCCAGCACATCCGGCATATGGCAGGCCGCAGAAGCATCCAGGATCAGGTTTTCCACACGCCCGTTATGTACATGGTCCATGACCTGTGACAGCAGATATCCGGCATTCAGGGCCACCGCTTCTCCAGGCTCCAGATACACTTCCACATCATAGCTTTCCTGAATGAGGAGAATGCACTCCTCCAGAAGGGAAATATGATATCCCGGCCTGGTGATATGATGCCCCCCGCCGAAGTTCACCCATTTCATCCCCTTCAGGTATTTCCCGAACTTTTCCTCCACGGAGCGGAGCGTCGTCTGCAGGTCGTCTGCATTCTGCTCACAGAGTGTATGAAAATGGATCCCCTCGATCCCGGAAAGCAGATCCGTATGTTTTTCAAATTCCTCCAGCGTCATTCCCATTCTGGAGCCCGGCCGGCACGGATCGTAGATCTCATGGCCATCCTGGGTCGGGCACTCCGGATTGACCCGGATCCCCGCGCTTTTCCCCTTCAGCCTGTCCCGGTACCTGGCATATTGGGAAAAGGAATTAAATACGATATGGTCGCAAAGGCCTGCGATCTCGTCAAATTCTTCTTCCCGGTAAGCCGGGGCAAAAATGTGATTCTCTTTTCCAAATTCCTCCTTGGAAAGCCTGGCTTCATAAAGGCTGCTGGCCGTGGTCCCATCCAGGTATTCTGCCACCAGGGGGTACTCCGCGAAAGCAGAAAAAGCCTTCTGGGCCAGAAGGATATGGCATCCGGTCCTTTCCGCTACCCCCGAAAGGATCTCACCATTTGCCCTAAGTTTCTGCTCATCAATGATATAGCATGGTGTCGGTAATTCTTCGTATCTCATATCGCCTCTTGGAGATCAATCCACCAATACCGGATTCTCATCCACCTCCCAGGGAAGACCGCACCGGTTCAGGGCTTCCATAAAAGGATCCGGATCAAACTCATCCGTCGTAAACACCCCCGGCTTTTTCCACAGGCCCTCTAAAAGCAGCATCGTCCCGATCATGGCCGGAACCCCCGTGGTATAGCTTATCGCCTGGCTTCCCACCTCCCGGTAGCATTCCTCATGGTCACAGATATTGTAAATATAAAGATGCTTTTCCTTCCCTTCCTTTTTTCCGGTAAATATGCATCCGATATTTGTCCTGCCCTTTGTGCGCGGGGCAAGGGAAGCCGGATCCGGCAGGAGACGTTTCAGGAATTTGATCGGAACGATCTGGCATCCCTCAAACTCCACCGGCTCGGTGGAAAGCATGCCCACATCCTCAAGGCATCGCATATGGTCAAGGTAGCTCTGGCCGAAGGTCATAAAGAAACGGATCCGCTTTACCTCCGGCATATTCCGGCCAAGGGCTTCGATCTCCTCATGATGAAGCAGATACATGTCTTTCTTCCCCACACCCTTGAAATCATATTCCCGGCGGATGCTCATGGCCGGTACTTCAACCCATTTTCCGTTTTCCAGATAGCTTCCCGGTGCCGACACCTCCCTTAAGTTGACCTCCGGGTTAAAGTTTGTGGCAAAAGGCAGGCCGTGATCTCCCCCATTACAGTCCAGGATATCGATGGTCTCGATCTCATCAAAATAATGCTTCCTGGCGTAGGCGCAGAAAACGCTGGTAACTCCCGGATCAAATCCACTACCGCACAGAGCGGTAAGCCCCGCCTCCCGGAACCGGTCAAAATAAGCCCATTGCCAGGAATAATCGAAATAAGCCGAAAAGCCGAGCCTTTTACAGCGCTCTTCATAAATCTCCCGCCACTTTGGATCCGTGGTATCCTCCGGCTCATAGTTTGCCGTATCCACATAGTCTACCTTACATTCCAGGCATGCTTCCATGATGGTCAGATCCTGATAAGGAAGCACCAGATTCAGCACCGCATCCGGCTTATAATCCCTGATCAGCGCCACAAGCTCATCCTTACTGTCCGCATCCACCTGCCTGGTCGTGATCCGTGTATCGGTATTCTTTTCCAGCTTTTCCTTCAGTGCTTCACACTTCGATACCGTCCTGCTTGCTATGCAGATTTCTTCAAATATCCTGCTGTTCTGGCAGCATTTGCTGATGGCCGCTCCCGCTACTCCTCCGCATCCCAGTATCAACACTCTGCTCATGAGCTTTTCCTTTCCTCCTCCTCAAGGATATCCTCAATATACCGCGGCAGCATAAACGCCCCGATATGAAGGTTCGTTGTATAGTATTCTGTAGCGATCCCCCTCTTCTTCCAGCGCTTCGCATCAAAATCATCGATGGGATGGTATTTCTTGCTGGCAAAGCCAAACATCCAATAGCCCGAAGGACAGGTGGGGATATGCGCCTGGTATACCCGGCTGATGGGGAAGCTGCGGAAAACCTTCCGGTGCATGGAACGGAAAGCGCTTTCGTCCTCATCAAAGAAAGGACTGCCATGCTGATAGATCATGATGCCGTCCTTCTTCAATGCCCGGTAGCAGCTTCCGTAAAATTCCTTGGTAAAAAGCCCCTCCGTGTGGCCGAAGGGATCGGTGGAGTCATTAATGATGATATCAAATTCATCCTCCCTTCCCCTGAGGAAACGGAGCCCGTCCTGATAAATGACCTGTACCCTTTTCTCATCCAGGCCCTTGGCTGCATCCGGAAAGAATTTCCGGCACACATCCACCAGCTGCTCATCCGGTTCCACTACACAGATTTCCTTGATCTCCGGATAGAGGGCAAACTCCCTTGCCACCCCTCCGTCCCCGCCGCCGATGATCAGAACCTTCTCCACATGGGGATGTACCGCCATGGGCACATGGGTCACCATTTCATTATAGATGAATTCATCCTCCTTGGAAAAGATGATATCTCCGTCCAAGGCCAGAAATCTGCCAAAATCCTTGGATTCGAAGACATCGATCCTCTGGAATTCACTCTGTATGCTGTAAATCTGTCTTTCCACCTGGATGTCCATACGGACATGATCCGTATAAACCTCCGAAAATGTGATATGGATCCCGTCTGCCATTTTTTACTCCCGGTCTCATAAAAAAGAGCCGGCCTTATACGACCGGCTCCCATGAATCATTGCCTCTTACTGGGGCCCGATATACTGTGAATCCCCAAATCCCAATATCAACATGAAGATATTCGGGAGAAGGATCAATCCGACCCCAAAGCCCGTACTCTTTCCAAAGGCCTTGGCCAGCTTGAGGGACACCATGATATCAACCACAATGTCTACACAGGGGATCAGCATCAAAAGACCGATCCATCCGTTTCCCCATGCGATCTTGAACAGAATGTAAAGATTGTAGATCGGAATCAAGCTCTTCCATCCAGCCTCACCGGCCTTCGTGAAAACCTTCCACCAGGCAACGATCAAAAGCACATATACCGCAAATGCTATGATATAGTACGCCGTCATTGCCCCAGCTGCTACCGCTTCCGACATATCATATGTATCCATACGATTCTCCCCCTTTATTTTCAAAATGCACAACAGATACTGCCTTAATTATATCTATGTTGACATAATTTTGCAACCGTTTTATTTCTCGTATTCGATCACTTCTTTGCAGAGGATATGCCTGGGCAGGCCGTTCACATATACCGGCACAAGCTCACCCATGATCAGCGGTCTCGCATATTTCACATAGCCCTCCGTGATGGAGCAGCCATCCGATCCGATCCACTCATCCGGCACATGACGCTCCACATTGGCGATAGCATGAATGTCATAGGCAGATGTTCCGCACTCGTAGGGCTCATCATTATCCCTCTTCAGGATGATCATCTCGCCGGTCTTGCCCTGGTCTGCGGCTACGACGGCATCATATCCTACCTGATATGCCTCGTTGATATCGGTCAGGGATGCGATATGCGTCCCGGCCCTCTGCAGGGTGGAAAGCTCCACGGCACGGGTCTTTAAGCCAAATTTCCCGGCAACCATCTGCGCCAGAGTCGCTGCAGCACCGGAAAGCTGCTTATGTCCAAAGGCATCCACCGGGGCATTTTCATTATTGATCTCGCAGACAAACCTTCCGTCTGCCATGGCGATCCCCTCCGATACCGCGATCACCACAGAGGATCTGGTTTCCGAAAGCACCTTTACCTTCTCCATAAAGGCATCTACATCAAAGGTCCTCTCCGGAAGATAGATCGCATCTACTCCTTCGCAGTCCGGTCCCTTGGCTAAGGCGGCCGCTGCCGTAAGCCAGCCGGCATGCCTTCCCATGATCTCCACGATGCAGATCGTAGGCTTTTCGGCACCGAAGGATGCATTGTCACGAATGATCTCCTTCAGGGACGTGGCGATATATTTTGCAGAGGATCCATAGCCGGGGCAGTGATCCGTGATGGGCAGGTCATTGTCGATGGTCTTGGGCACGCCCATGAATTTCTGGCTCTTTCCATGCTCTGCCGCATAATCGGAAAGCATCTTCACCGTATCCATGGAATCATTGCCGCCTGCATAGAAAAGATACTGGATATCATGCTTCTCCATGACCTCAAATACTTTCTCATATACATCCTCATGACCCTCGATCTTCGGCATCTTAAACCGGCAGGAGCCAAGGAAGGCTGACGGGGTCCTCTTTAAGAGCTCGATCCCGATGTCATCCTGAAGATAATCATCCAGATCGGTAAGCTTATCCTTCAGGAACCCTTCAATGCCGTGAACCATGCCGTAAACCTTGTTTACGCCCAGCTTCTTTGCGGCCGCATACACGCCTGCCACCGATGAATTAATGACTGCGGTGGGACCGCCGGACTGTCCTACTACGATGTTTCCTTTCATATTAACCTCCTCATCTATAAAAGCTTTTTCATGCTTCTTCCCGTTAAGGAATGCGCCGGGCGGGACTTGAACCCGCACACCTTGCGATACAGGAACCTAAATCCTGCTTGTCTGCCAATTCCAACACCGGCGCCTGACCCGAAGAAAAGCAGCTATCATCTTATCATCGGCTCAAATATGTGTCAACCAATACCGCCCTCACAGATCCGTTTTCTTGATCTTTTTCGCTTCCTGTATGATCCTCCTCAGCCTTTCGTGGTCAAAATCCCCTTCACCGAAGCCGATCACGGTACGCAGGGGGCTGCTGTCCAGGGAGGATGCATCCATCTCGGCCGATATGGCTTCCGACCTGGTTTCCTTTTTTTCATGGACATGCTTATGGGAATCAAGTACCGGCTCTAAAAGCGCCGTAAGCTCCGGATCCTTTAAGAACACATCATAAGTCGTATCCTCATCAAACCGGACCGGAAGAGGGACCGTGGATTCTACATTGATCTTCTTGGAGAGCAGGATATTCCTGGAGGAGCTTCCGATCTCAATATTATAATCCCCGCTTTCCACATGCCAGTCAGAAATCTCTACGTTATAATAGGCAAAGGCCCTCTTTTCCAGAGAAAACGAAACCGTTTTGGTCTCCCCCGCCTTCAGGGCTACCTTTTCAAAGGCCTTAAGCTCCCTTAAAGGCCGCTGGATCCCGTTCGTTAACGGTGCCACATACAGCTGGACCGTCTCCTTTCCCGACATCCGCCCGATATTGGTCACATCCACGGAAACCTCCAGGGTATCGGTATCCTTGATCTTTCTCTTTGAAACCTTCAGGTTTGCGTATTTATACGTCGTATAGCTTAAGCCGTGGCCAAAGGGAAACCGGACATCCATTTTCTTATAATCATAATAGCGGTATCCCACAAATACTCCTTCGGCATAGTTGACCTGATCACGGTATCCCGGGAAATTCAGGTAGGAGGGATTATCCTCCAGCTTCAGCGGGAAGGTTTCCGGAAGCCTTCCGGAGGGATTTGCCTTGCCGAAAAGAAGGCTGTATTCCGCACTGCCCACATTCTGCCCGCCAAGATACATCTCGAGGATCCCCTTCACGTCATCTGCCCAGGGCATTTCCACAGGAGAGCCGTTATGAAGCACCACCACTACATTCGGCTGTACCTTCAGCACCTCTCCGATCAAAATGTCCTGGCATTCCGGCAGCCGCATATGCTTCCTGTCATAGCACTCGCTTTCATAAACATCCGGAAGCCCGGCAAATATCACCGCCACATCGCTTTTCTTCGCGGCATTCACCGCCTTCGTGATCAATGTGTGGTCGATCTCATCCGGTTTATCGCTGTATCCGTCTGCATAAACGATATCATGTCCCTTCCCCTTTGCCGCATCCATGACGGAAGTGACCCGGAAGGCATTGATATGGGAGCTGCCCCCTCCCTGGAACCTGGGCGCTTTTGCAAATCTTCCGATGAATGCAATGGTATCGTTCTTATCCAGCGGAAGCACACCTCCCTCGTTCTTGAGCAATACGGCGCATTCCTCCTCGATCCTGCCTGCAAGCTCATGATCTGCTTCCTTATCCCAGGACGGAGATTTCGGCTTATGCGAGCCGCATTGCTCGACCCAGTTCAAGATCCTCTCCACTGCCCGGTCAAGGACAGCTTCCGAAAGCCTCCCGCTTTGGACTGCCTCCACGATCTCCCTGTCATTGATCCCATAGGAACCAGGCATCTCCAGATCCATGCCGGCATCCAGTCCCTTCACCCTGTCCTTCACGGCTCCCCAGTCGCTCATTACGACGCCCTCATAGCCCCATTCATTCCTCAGGATGCCGGTGAGGTATTTTTTATTCTCCGACATATGCGTCCCGTTGACCTTATTATAGGAACACATGATCGTCCAGGGCTTTGCTTCCTTCACCGCTCCCTCAAAGGCCGCAAGGTAGATCTCCCGCATTGTCCTCTCATCTATGTTGGCGCTGGCCGTCAGCCGTCTGTATTCCTGGTTATTCGCGGCAAAATGCTTGATGCTGGTTCCCACATTCCTGCTCTGCACTCCACGGATCATGGCTCCGGCAAGCTGGGCTGCCAGATAGGGATCCTCCGAAAAATATTCAAAATTCCGTCCGCACAGCGGAGACCTTTTAATATTGACGGCAGGCCCCAGGATCGTATTGACGCCTTCTGCCTGGCATTCATTGCCGATGGCCTTTCCCATTTTCTGGACCAGTGCACGGTCAAAAGACGCCGCCGTGGCACAGGCCGTGGGAAAGCAGACTGCCTTGATGCTTTCCGAATTTCCCACATGATCATCCTTCAATGTCTGCCGCCTTAAGCCATGAGGGCCGTCACTCACCTCCAGTTCCGGGATATTTTGGCTTTTTACCGCCTTCGTATGCCAGAAATCCCTCCCGGAGCATAGTGATGCTTTTTCCTCCAGCGTCATGTTTTTGATTATTTTCTTGATATCCATGCCGATCTTCCTTTCCTTCCCCAAAGTACCAGAAAGTCCGCCTAAAACCCTTGCAAAGCCTGTCATTCCCAAGGCGGCTCATGCAGTTATCTGACAATTCAGCCTCCAAAGCCGGAATATATGCACACAATCCTATTTTAACATAATTTTTCCGAATTGAAACAGACTATTTCGCAAAAAGAAAAGCATTTCCCTCCTTTCCCCGGCCCGGTACGGAAGTTGACATTGCGGCCTTCGGAAACATAAAATCAATATGCGGCCGGGATGAAAATCTTTGACCCAAAATAGCCAAAAAGGAATAAAGGGATGAAATTAAAGAGCATACAGAAGATCCATGCGGGCCGCTTCGTTCACCGGTACGACCTCGTCTATGAGACAAAGAACGGCGGAGAAAAAACCTATGAGATGATAAGCCGCGATCCCAGTCTCCAGACCATCGAGGACCTGCATAATCCAAAGGCGGATGCCGTAGCCATGATCCTCTTCGATGAAAGCCGAAGGAGGCTTCTTCTCAACCGGGAATACCGGATGGCCGTAGGGGACTGGGTCTTTAATTTCCCCGCCGGACTCATCGAACCCGGGGAATCCATGGAGGAAGCGGCAAGGAGGGAGCTTTGGGAGGAAACCGGGCTCTCCCTCATAAGCATCGATGATATGATGGGCAGATGCTACTCTGCCATCGGATTTTCCAATGAGACCAATCTCTGCTTCATCGGCAGGGCAGGGGGCGCTTTTCACCCCAGCAGCTCAGAATATGAGGAGATCCAGGCCGGCTGGTATGAAAAAGAGGAAGTAAGAAAGCTGCTGGAAACAGAGCCCTTTGGGATCCGGGCCCAGGTCTTCTGCCATCTCTGGAGCCATTACAACATGCCGTTTTAGGGCTTCTGCATTAACCTTAAGGAGGGATCATATGAAACGAAATGTAAGGATGGTGCTCCGCTATGACGGCACCCGGTATCTGGGATGGGCCAGACAGCCCGGAAAGGACATGACCATCCAGGGAAAGATCGAAGCTGTCCTGGAAAAAATGACGGGATCGCCCGTCCAGCTCATCGGTGCCGGGAGGACGGATGCCGGGGTCCATGCCAGAGCCCAGGTCTGTAACGCCATCTTCGATACGGAGCTTTCTGAGGAAGAGATCCTCTCCCATATGAACCGCTATCTTCCGGAGGACATTGGCGTCGTCAGTGTGAAATTTGTTTCAGACCGTTTTCACAGCCGTTACAATGCCTCAGGAAAAACCTACCGCTACACCTTCTGGATCGACACGGCAAAGCCCGTATTTGAAAGAAAATACGTGACCATCCTGGAAAAAAAGCCGGATACGGAAGCCATTAGGCGGGCATCGCAATTTCTGCTTGGAGAGCATGATTTTAAGAGCTTCTGCACCAACAGCCACATGAAAAAATCCACCGTCCGTACCGTAGACAGCATCCGGATTGAGGAAAAGGGCTCTGCCATAAGGATGTATTTCCACGGAAACGGATTCCTGCAGAACATGGTAAGGGTCATGGCCGGTACATTGCTTGAGGCAGGATATGGAAGGATCAGGCCGGAGGATATCCCCCTCATCCTGGAAGCCAGAGACCGGAGCAAGGCCGGGCCCACCGCTCCGCCCCAGGGGCTGATGCTGATGAAGGTAGACTACTGACCTTTTTCCGGCTCTATGCGGTAATTTCCTACATTCTGGCCCAGGGAATCCACCGTGGTACGAAGGACATCATATACCACATTCAGCTCCCCCACAGAGGCTTCCCCGATCATCCTCTGTATGCTTTCCCGGACTGCACCTCCCTCCAAGGGGGCCTCATAGAGCAGAAGATCGGCAGGAACCTTCAGAACCTTTGCGATCCGCACAAATACCGGAAGGCTCAGCTTCGTGCAGCCCGTCTCTATATGGCTTAAGTGAGTGGGCGTGATCCCGGCCATACGGGCAAGGCATGCCTGGGTCAGGTTCCTTTCCTTTCTGCATTCCCGGATTCTATCCCCGATAAAAATATAATTCAAATCCTCCACCGATTGGCTCCCTGCCTTTCCACGATTTTTCTGGTTGTCTGTTTTCCATGCTCCCATTCTGCTCCGGATCCGTCCCGTTGTATATGTTAAAAACTATGTTCAGGTTTACGGTAGAATCTAGGGGGAAAATATGATAAGCTATCCCTAGGATTTCAGGGAAGGCTCTAAAGGAAGGCAAAAAGCCGTCCAGAAAGTGAGGATTCCATGCCTGCAACTTATGCCCATTACCGATTTGGGAAAGACGTATACCGCGCTCTTCCAAAGGACATCAAACAAGTGATCCAGGACTACCGGCATGCATTCTGCGTGGGCCTCCACGGGCCGGATGTGCTCTTTTATTACAAGCCGATGGAGGATAACCGGGTCAGCGAGGCGGGATATGATATGCACAAAAAGACCGCAAAGCCTTTTTTTACGGGAAGCAGGTATCTGATCCGCAATACCTACCAGAAGGATAAGCTTTATGCAGAAGAGGAATTAAGCTACATTCTCGGCTTTATCTGCCATTATGCCCTGGATCACGGATGCCATGGCTATATCCGCTCCTATGAGGAGGCCAATGGAGTCAGCCACTGCGAGATCGAAACAGAATTTGACTGTGCCCTGCTTCGGATCGACGGCCGGGATCTGTCAAAATACAGCCTTTCCGGACATATTGTCCCCTCTCTTCGCAATGCCCAGATCGTATCTGAGTTTTTCCCGGCGATCAGCGACCGGGAAGCACTGGATTCGCTCCGCTCCATGAAGCATTGCATCGCCATCCAGCAGGGAAGGCGGCCCCTTCAGCTTTTTGCCATGAAGCTTTATGCAAGAATGACCGGAAAATACCATACCCTCATCGGCACGGTAATAAAAAAACATCCGGACCGCAGATGCGAGGAAAGCAACCGCCGGCTTCTGGAGCTGTACCAGAAATCCGTCAGCATTGCCGTGGTGCTGATCAAGGACTATCTGAATACCAATAAAGAGCTGGGAGGAGGCTTTTCTCACAGCTATGAGGGCGACCGGTAGGACCGCCCTTCGCTTACGAACATAAAGAAAGCCTTGATCCGTCGGCATCCCGATCAGATCAAGGCTTTTCTTAAAGCGATAGACGAGACTCGAACTCGCGGTCTCCACCTTGGCAAGGTGGCGCTTTACCAACTAAGCTACTATCGCATGCTCCCCTTGACGCAATAGCTATTCTACATTAAGTAATTTTGTTTGTCAAGAAAAAGATTGGACCGTAAATCATGAAAAGGATAAAAGATCTGGGAGAGATCGTTACTCCCCTTCTGGCATGGTATGATGAAAACAAAAGAGCATTACCCTGGCGCATAGACCCCACCCCCTATCATGTATGGATTTCGGAGATCATGCTGCAGCAGACCCGTGTCAGCGCAGTCATCGCTTACTATCTGCGCTTCCTTGCACAGCTCCCGAATGCCTCATCTCTGGCATCCGTCAGCGACGACCGGCTGATGAAGCTCTGGCAGGGCCTGGGATATTACCGCCGCGCAAAAAATCTGAAAAAGGCGGCTCAGATCATCATGTCTGATCATGACGGGATCTTTCCTGATTCACCCCATGAGATCCGGAAGCTTCCCGGGATCGGCGAATATACCGCAGGAGCCATCGCATCCATTGCCTATGGCTTCCCTGTACCCGCCGTAGACGGAAATGTATTGAGGATCGCAAGCCGCCTGCTATGTGAGGAGCGAAGCATCGATGCGGCAAAAACCAGGCAGGATATCACGGATCTCCTTCAAGAGGCCATGCCTAAGGACCGGCCCGGAGATTTCAATCAGGCCCTTATGGATCTCGGCGCCACCATCTGCCTCCCAAAGGGAGCGCCCTTATGCGGCACCTGCCCCATAAGCTCTTTCTGCCTTGCCCACCGGGACGGGAAGGAACCGAATTATCCCATAAAAGCACCGAAAAAACCACGCCGGATCGAATACCGGAATGTATATCTGATCCTCCATCAAAATAAAATCGCCCTGCACAGAAGGCCGAAAAAAGGCCTTCTGGCAGGACTTTGGGAACTTCCCAATGAATCAGCGGAAAAAAGCAGCTCCCTGAGAAAATGGGGCTTTACGGGAAATATCCCCGCAAAGGGACCCAGCCATACCCATATCTTTTCCCATATCGAATGGCGGATGCAGCTCTTTTTTGTCGAAGCAGAAGGAGACTCCCTTCCCGCCAAAAGCACCTGGGTCTGGGCCGGACCGGAGGATCTCCGCCGCTCCTACGCCCTTCCCAGTGCCTTCCAGTTCTTCATTCAGCCCTTCACAGAATCATAAACATCCAGGATCTTCTTGTCCGGTTCTTTGGTAGCCAGGCTCACTGCCACATCGACGATGAGGCCAAGAAGGAAAGCCGGCAGGAGCTCATAGATCGCAAGGGCTCCTCCCAGGGGAGCGATCAGGTATTTCCACACAAAGACCATCACACCGCCTGTTATCATTCCAGCCAGGGCGCCCTGCCGGTTTGACCTTCTCCAAAACAGGGAAAGCAGCACAACCGGCCCGAAGGCCGCGCCAAAACCGCCCCAGGCAAAGGAAACGATCCGAAATACGGAGCTGTCAGGATTCCTTGCAACAAAAACCGAGACGGCCGATATTATAACTACAGTTATTTTAGCAATCTTCACTGCTGTCTCATCCGAAAGCTTCTTCTTTCCGAAGGTCTGCAGCAGGTCTGAAGAAATCGCGGAGGAAGAAGCCAGAAGCTGGGAATCCGCCGTTGACATGGTAGCCGCCAAGATCCCAGATAATATCACACCTGCTATTATTGCCGCCAGGATTCCATGCTCGCTCATAAACCATGCAATCAGAATGATCACCCTTTCTGCATTTCCGCTGCCCTCCAGGGTATCGATGATCCCAGCATCCGACATGGCCAGGCCGATAATCCCGATCAGCAATGCCGCAGCCATGGAGATCACTACCCATATGGTTGCCACTCTCCTGGAAATGGCCAGCTTTTTCTCATCCCCTACGGCCATGAAACGGACCAGGATATGAGGCATGCCGAAATATCCAAGACCCCAGGCCAGGGTGGAGGCAATGGTCAGCCCTCCATAGACCCCTGCAGACATGGTTTCCGGGTCATAGCCTTGATTAATGTTCAGATAGCCAGGGAGAGCCCTGGCATTTTCCATCACGGCTCCCATGCCTCCGGCCTGTACCACGCCAAAGCAGATGACCACCACCAGAGCTATGCTCATGCAGATGCTCTGGATCAGGTCTGTGGTACATACAGCCCGGAATCCTCCCAGGGTGCAGTACAAGGAAATAATGATGGCACTGCTGATCATGGCAAAGAGATAATCTACATTAAAGAGGGTATTGAACAGCTTTCCGCAGGCGGCAAACCCGGATGCCACGTAGGGAATGAAGAATATCACGATGATGATGGCTGAAACCAGCGTCAGGATATTCTTCTCATCCCCGTAGCGCTTGGAAAAATACTCCGGTATCGTGATGGCGCCTACCTTTTCGGTATACCGGCGGATTCGCTTTGCCGTAAAAAGCCAGTTCAGGTAGGTACCGATGGCAAGCCCTATGATGGTCCAGCCTGCTTCCGCCACTCCCGTAAGATATGCCAGCCCCGGTATGCCCAGCAAAAGCCAGCTGCTCATGTCGGATGCCTCCGCACTCATGGCGGTGACAATAGGGCCGAGCTTTCTCCCTCCTAAATAAAAATCACCCGTGTCGTCATTTCCCTTTGAAAAAACGACCCCGATAATGATCATGCCCAAAAGATAAACGACGATCGCCAGGATCAGAAAGATATTTGTAGCCATAAAAAACCTCCCCTAATAAGAAATTGCATAAACCTTTACCATAGTACAGTAATAAAGTGTCCGCGTCAATCTATTATGTCTTAAATTTTAATCAATTTTTTCGTTTCATGCGCAGAAAATGTGTGATACAATAAGGGTTACCAATAAGCACAAAGGCGGTAATCTTATATGGAAGCAAAACTGACACCCGAACAGATCGATGCTTTGGGGGAAATGGCCAATATCAGCATGGGGAATTCCGCGACGACCTTAAGCCTTATGGTCTTTCATAAGGTAGATATCACCACCCCAAGGGTTGAGATCATAAAAAAGAGCCAGGCTCTGGATGATTACGATCAGACCTGTGTTTTTGTCAATATTCATTTTGTGAAGGGGCTCACCGGCAATAACGTGCTGATCCTTAAGGAGCATGACGTGCTGGTGATGACAGACCTGATGATGGGCGGCAGCGGCAAGGATGTCACCGGCGAGGTTGGCGAGCTGCAAAAAAGTGCAGTTTCAGAGGCAATGAATCAAATGATGGGCACCTCTGCCACCTCCCTTTCCTCCATGTTCAACATGACCGTAGACATCAGTACGCCTTCCGTAGAAACCATCGATGTGAAGAGCGTCAAGGTATTTGAGAAAATGTTCGACAATCCGGCCGACCTGTTTGTCAAGATTTCCTTCGACATGAATATAGAAAATCTCATCGACAGCATCATGGTCCAGCTCTATCCGCTGGATTTTGCCTTGAAGATGTTTGAGCTGTTCAGCTCCATGCGTTGAGATATTCCTGTACGCTTTTTATGGCACATGCTCCGTCAGATACGGCAGTAACGATCTGGCGGAGTTTTTTTGTACGTACGTCCCCTGCGGCAAAAATCCCGGGGATATTCGTTGCACAGTCCTCCCCGGCCCGGATATAACCGACGGAATCCATATCCAAAAGTCCCCTGCACCACTCTGTCTGCGGTTCCGTTCCAACCGCAGCAAATACGGCATCCGTCTTCATCCTTGATACGGTGCCATCGGTCTTATTCCTCACCAGGACAGCCTCCACCGCACCATCCCCGCATATTTCCTCAACGGTCGCATTCAGGATCAAAGCAACATTTTCAAGCGCCCTAAGCCGTTCCTGAAGGATCCTGTCCGCACGGAGGGTATCCCGCCGGTGGATCAGCTTCACCTCCTTGCAGATGCCTGCCAAGAAAACCGCTTCATCCGCCGCTGTATTTCCTCCGCCCACCACCACAGCCGTCCTTCCCCGGAAAAAGGCGCCATCGCAGACTGCGCAATAGGATACGCCGCAGCCTTCAAGCTCCTCCTCTCCCGGGACGCCCAGCCTCCTGTGGCTGGTACCGGAAGCGATGACCACTGCCTTCGCCTCATAAGCCTTCGCATCCCTGCAGCAAACACGCTTTACCCCTTCGGGTAAAAGCTCTATTCCGGCCACCTCGGCTTCTGTTATGGAAGCCCCCAGGCCTTCCGCCTGCCGGACCATGGCTTCGGAAAGCTCACTTCCCTGTATGCCCGGAAGCCCGGGATAATTCTCGATCACCCCGGTATTTGCAGCCTGGCCCCCCGGCGCATAAGCCCCCTCCAGCAGCAAGAAGCTCAGCCCTGCCCTGACAGCATAAATGGCTGCGGTCAGCCCTGCCGGTCCGCAGCCAATGATGATCAAATCATAAATACGATCCATGCTTCCTCTCCCTCAGCCGGTAAACTCTGCCCATTTTGCCACAAAGATCAGCAATATGATAAAGATAAGCCCGATCACGATAATAAATTTATAGGACCGCCTGTTTTCCAGGAGCTCCCCAAAGGCCTCCTGAATGGAATCCCAGGCATATGCTATGGTCAAAATCTCAGTCAGGATGATCAGGATACAGGAAATGATCACGATCCAAAGAGCCGAACGGCTGCCCGAATTCACATACCTTAAGAAGGTGACCATAGAGGCCAGGGCCGCCAGGCATGAAAACAAAGTATTGACCGCAAAGAGAGCCGGCAGGCTTCCCTTCTTTTCGCTTTCTGCCGAAGCCGCCTTTACACGGGCCGCATTCTCCCTTACCGGATATCTCGCATCCAGCTCCTTATAAAGCTCCCCAATGGCCAGCTGGTTGTATGCCTTCGCATAGATCCTCTGGGTCAGGATATCTTCTGAAAACTGGGTCGAGAAAAACACCCTGCGGTACAGGATCGCCGTCTCCTCCCCTGCCCCATCCCGAAGCCCCAGAAGAAGCATGAATTTTTGATGGAGCAGCAGAGCATACATCACAAGAATGCCCGTATTGAAATAATCCAGGAAGTTGCCTGTCAGGTATTCCCTGTGGCTTCCATTCTGATCCTCACAGCCATACGCCAGGCAGGCCAGGCCGGATGGTGACATTCCGAAATTCACATAGTCGTCTAAGGCCAGGATCTCCGCATAATCATCATATTCAAAATTGGCCGGATGCCTATGTTCCGTGCCATTATATCCATACCTTGCCACATACATGCGGTTCAGCTGCTTCGCATCCGTGGTGAAGGGGCCGGGAGTTCCTTCCGAATAATTGAAGGAAAGGAACGGCAGGCGGGAATCCTCAAATTTAGAATGATGGAACTGAAACTTCAGCCTGTCTGCCGTATCCCGGTCGAATAACGCCCGGATACAGGTGATCAGCGGGATATTGGATTCCTTCGTGCCCAGGGCGGCCAGGCCGGGCCAGGCCAGATAGGAGCACATTTCGGCAACCGTATATTCATTTGCATTTGGATTGGTATCCAGAAATTTCAGGATAACGAAGCCCACCTTGCTTGTAAAAAGCATCATCGAGACTCCGTCAACCCGGTACGGGGTCGGATAGAACTCTCCGCCGATGGAAAGCAGCACCCCTTCCTCCAGCTTGCCGAAGCGTGATCTCTTTAAGGTATAATACAGGCAGTTTTCCGAAAGCCTGTCGTTCATGTGGGCATAAAAAGAGGCGCCCCATCCGGAATAGGCTCTTTCTTCATCCGCCAATGTTGCACGGTTTCTCTCATCCTTCAGAATATACGGCCTTGCATCCCATACTTCAGAATCCAGCCTGAATTTGAAGGACTCAAAATCCTCTCCAAAATATCGAAAAGGAAGGAAAAAATATGAAAAATGAAGCTCTTCTTCCCTCATGGCGCCCCTTTGATATGATCATTCAAACGCGATGTTTTCCCATTCCTCGTTACGGATCAGCCCGATATAGGTCTTACCCACATTGATCCGGATCTCGGCTCCGTTCTCATCATAGAATTTCGTCGGTGTCAGATCATCCATCTTCGACCAGGTCACCTTGATGCACTTCCCATTGGTCAGATAATATCCGATCCTCTCCGAATTTTCAGAATCGCAGGGATAATACATCATATAGCCGTGGTCGTCCAGCTTCTCCATCTTTGCCCTCTCCAAAAATACATTTTTGAAGCTGAGCTGCTTATTCCCGTTTCCGGCATCCACCTCCGGCTTGCCATACTGGAAATACTTATATACGCCTTCCGCCGCATCGTATTCCATCCAGGGATTGTTGTGATGGAAGGGCAGGGAAACCTTGGTGCAGCTGGTAGCCGAGCCGTATTGATCCAGTGTGTTGGGATTGTTCCGGGAAGCAAATACCCAGTGGTCTCCACGGTAATAGTCATTATATGTGGTAGAAAAACCCGCATTCTTGAAATTCTTTTCCAGATCACCCGGAAGGATATACTCCGTAAATTCCCTGGGCTTTCCGTTATCCACCCGGGAGAATGTGCCGCTAAACCGCTCCACATACGGATTCTTGTAGAAATTTTCATTCCAGAAGGGGCCGCCGTCATGGCAGAGCACTGCATTCCACTCCGGTGCGATCCTTAAATTCGTAGGACGGGTGCTCCGGATGGAGCCGAACTGCTGCAGATTGCCCCAGTCCTTCACCAATGCCATGAAACGAGTGACTCCGTCATTCTGCGTGCTGTTCATCATCTCATAGACCACATCCGCGCTGGTAATCCCGAAATGAGGAAGGGCCTTGGTCTCGTCGTCCACCATGACCGCGATAGGCCTCTGATTCTGAATGGACTCATCGATCCATTCCCCGCTCAGCTGGTTTGCCACCATCCCGGCCGGGGGCACATCTGCTTCCTCCACAGGAGCCGCCGGAGTTTCCTCCACGGGAGCCGGCTGAGGTGCCGGACTGTCCTGGATCACCATAGCGGGCTGCATGGCCGGTGCAGATTCTTCTACAGCCTCCTCCTCCTTATCCTTATCCTTCTTGCCACAGCCGGCCATGGCTAAAACGACTGCCAGAGCCAAAATCAATAATGCTTTCCACTTTTTCATAAATCTCTGCTCCTTTTTACATAAATAAAAGCGATTGCTTCGTTGCGCCACAACCCCTGCAATCGCACGACCGGCGTCCGAGTCTTCCTCTTTCTGCCGTAAGCGGATGGCGGGAATCGAACCCGTGTGGCCGGCTTGGGAAGCCGGTGCACTGCCATTGTGCTACATCCGCATGGAGATGACCAAAAAGCCATCGACCATTATTTTACCTATTAAAAGCCGCAATGTCAATTGTAACCTTTAAAAACATCCTTCCCCGTGGTAAAATGGAGCCGCGATTAAGCGTATCGCCTTCATGAGGACACGGATCAGGCAGTTTGCGTAAATGGACGGATGCTCAGTTCATCCCATTTCCTGCTGCCATATCTAAAAAAGGAGGACCTAATATGGATTTTCTGAAATCTACCTTGAAACAGGAAATTTTTTCCGCCGTTCTTTATGGGCTTCTGGGTATTTTCTTCATCGCACAGCCCGGCCTTGCCTTCATTACCATAGGAAAGATTCTGTCCATCGGCATGCTCGTCATCGGGATCAGCATGATTGCCCTTTATTTCCGCGAAAAAAGCTATGTCGGCGTCCAGAATAACGGCCTTGCCATCGGCCTGATCATCGTATTTGTCTCCCTGTATTTCCTGATCCGGGCCGATGACCTTGCAAAGCTCATCGGTTTCCTTATCGGCTTCCTCATCATCATTTCCGGGATCATGCAGTTTCAGTCCTCTCTTAACCTCATGCATTTCAAGGTAAGCCACTGGGCCATTTCCCTGGTCTCCTCCGTGATCATGGTGGTGCTGGGGATCATTGCGCTGCTGTATCCGTTTAAGATGGAAAAGACCCTGATCCTGGTTTCCGGCATCTTCATCCTGGTATGCTCTCTTTTTAAGATCCTGACGATCCTGCTTTTAATGTACGGCGCACGCTCGATCCAAAAGACAGAAGAAGCCATGGATGTAACGGAAAGCGCCGTGGTTATCACCACCCCTGCCGAGACGACCGGCACAAAAGACAATACGAACTAAGCTCTCCGGGATCCCTCGCTGCATCCGGATCCCCTATAATTCCTACAGAAAGAGAAATATAAGACAATGAAAGAATTATCTAAACTGCTCGGATTCCGTAAAGAGATCAAAGTCGTAGATGCCACCATGCGGGACGGCGGACTGGTGAATGATTTCTTTTTTGATGACAAGTTCGTCCAGCGTCTGTACCAGACCAATCTGAAAGCCGGTGTAGACTGCATGGAGGTTGGCTATAAGGCTTCCCGCGAGATCTTTGATCCCAAGAAATTCGGGAAATGGAAATTCTCCGCGGACGAAGACATCCTCGCGGTCATCGGCGAGAATAATACCGACATGAAGCTCGCGGTCATGGCCGACGTGGGCCGGTGCAATTACCGGCAGGACATCCATGATAAGAAAAGCTCGCCCCTGGATATCATCCGGGTCGCCACCTATGTCAATACCATGCCCGCTGCCATCGACATGATCGAAGACTCCAAGAAAAAGGGCTATGAAGTCACCTGCAATATCATGGCCATCTCCAATGCCCAGGAGGGAGACATCAAGATCGCCCTGGAAATGCTCTGCCAGTCTCCCGTGGATGTGATCTATATCGTAGACAGCTTTGGCTCCCTTTATCCGGAGCAGATCGCCCGCATTTCCGATCTATATATGGAATATGCCGTGAAGTACGGCAAGCAGGTGGGAATACACGCCCACAACAACCAGCAGCTGGCCTTTGCCAATACCATCGAAGCAGTAGGAGACGGCGTCAACTGGCTGGATGCCACCTATTCCGGCATGGGACGTGGCGCCGGCAATTGCTCCATGGAAAACCTGCTCGGCTTCTTAAGAAATCCGAAATACAATATCTTCCCGGTCATCCGGTTCGTGGAAAACGATATGATCCCTCTCCGCCAGAGCGGCGTGACCTGGGGGTATGACCTTCAATACCTGATGACCGGCCTTTTAAACCAGCATCCGCGTACAGCCATCGACTTCACCAAGGCAGGCCGGACGGATTATGTGGAATTCTACAAGGAGATCGTTGCCCAGGATTAAGTCTCTTTGGCTGCAAAAAGCTCCTGTTTCCTTCGGATCATTTCCTCCACATCTGCGATATACCGGTGCGTCTCTTTGAAGTTCGCGCTCCTTCGGCAGGTGCCCTCATCATCCACTCTCTTGCTGATGGCGCCTGCACCCATGGCAGCGATATCCTGTACCTCTTCATTGATCAGAATGTTGTATATCCCATATTTCCCCGGTTTGGCAAAGCCTGTATTCTCCAGATTGCCGGTCATGTTTTTCTGCCGGTACAGATAATAGGGCATAAGGCCCATTGCCCTCGCGCCTTCCATGGCAAGCCTCATCATCTTCTCCATGTCCCGGTCATCTGCCTCCTCCCGGTCCGTTATCCCGGCAAGCATCGACCCTCTTTTGACCGCAAGGGAATGAACCGTCAGGCTGTCCGGTGAGAGCTTCCCGATCTCCTCAAGGGTATATTGCACATCTCCTATTCCTTCTCCCGGAAGGCCCAGAATGATATCCATATTGATATTGTCAAATCCCTCATCCCTCGCCAGCAGAAAAGCCCGGATCACATCCTCCCTGGTATGCTTCCTTCCGATCCGCTCCAAAGTCTCGTCCCGCATGGTCTGTGGATTCACAGAGATCCTACTTACCCCGTGCCGCTTCAAGAGCCGGAGCCTTTCTCTGTCGATCGAATCCGGCCTGCCCGCTTCCACCGTAAATTCCTTCATCCCGGAAAGGTCAAAGCTCTCCTCAAGGACAGTAAAAAGCTCCTCCAGCTCCTCCGTAAGCAGGGCGGTGGGCGTGCCGCCTCCTATATAGCCCGATTCCGGCGGCCTCCCATTTAAGATCCGGGCTGTGCCGCGGATCTCAAGAAACAGCGCTTCAAGATACTTCCTCACCCTATCCCTGGTCTTCCCCACGGATTCGGATGCAAATGAGCAATACAGGCACCGGCTGGGGCAGAAGGGGATATGAAGATAGAGGCTGATCCCCTCTTTTGGGGAAAGCCGGGACAGTATTTCCCTTTCCCTCACGGCGATCTCTCTGCAAAGCAGGGCCTTCTCACGGGAAAGCAGATACTGCTCCTCCATATCCCTTACCACAGCTTCCCCTTCCATCCCGGCATCGAGCCTTCTCATGGCAAGCCTTACCGGCCGGATCCCCGTAAGAGAGCCCCAGGGCAGGCTTTTCCCCGTTTTTTCACAGAGTGCCTGATAGAGGCTCCTCTTGAAGGGATCCCTTCCTCCGGTATCCGGATATACGCGGAAGGCCTCTTTTTCATCCCACGCAAACAGAAGGCAGGCCTGCTCATTGGCAGGTCCGCCCAGATGCTCTACCGAAACCTCAGCTCCCGGAAAAAAAGCCTTTGCCAGGGCATGGATCTCGTTTTCATATTCATAGATCCGAAGATTACTGATGATGCGAAGCATAAAACTCTTACAGGAGATGGATCCCGTGGGCTTCCGCCTCCTGCTCCGTTTCTTTTGGCCATACGGCAGAATGCACCTCCCCGATATGAGCCTTCCTTAAGAAATACATACAGATCCTGGACTGCCCGATCCCTCCCCCAATGGTATAGGGCAATTCTCCCTTCAGGAGTGCCTTCTGGAAATGAAGCTGGGCCCTGTCCTCACATCCTGCCTCCTTCAGCTGCCTCTCCAGGGCTTCTTCATCCACCCGGATGCCCATAGAGGAAAGCTCCAGGGCACAATCCAATACCGGATAATATACGATAATGTCCCCGTTCAGGCTCCAGTCATCATAGTCCGGGGCTCTTCCGTCGTGCTTCTGGCCGGATTTCAGCTTCCCGCCGATCTGCTTGATAAAGACGGCCCCATGCAGCTTAACACATTCCTTTTCCCGCTCCTTCGGAGTGAGCCCTGGATATTCATCCTCCAGCTCCTGGGAAGTCACAAAATAAATATCCTGTGGCAGAAGGGGGTCGATATACTCATATTTCTCTGACATATACCGTTCCGTTTCCTTCAAGGCTTCGTATACGGAACGCACGATGACCTCCAATACGGTATCATTCCTCTCCTCCTTGTAGATCACCCGTTCCCAGTCCCACTGGTCTACATAGATGGAATGCAGATTATCCGTATCCTCATCCCTGCGTACCGCGGTCATGTCGGCATACAATCCCTCTCCATGCCCAAAGCCGTATCGCTTCAGCGCATATCTTTTCCATTTTGCCAGGGACTGTACGATCTCCACCACTTCTCCGGTTTCCTTCAAGTCAAAGCTCACCGGCCGCTCAACCCCGTTCAGATTGTCATTCAGTCCCGTTCTCGGTTCCACGAAAAGCGGTGCCGAAACTCTGGTAAGATTCAGATTTTTTGCCAGTGCCCGTTCAAAATGATCCTTCACCTCTTTGATCGCGACCTCAGTCTCCCTGATGTCCAGTCTGCTTTTATAATGCTCCGGTATCTGTATGCTGCCCATTTTTTCCTCCTCAAAAAAGCATTTTATCTCCGGCCGGATCCGTCCCCCATAAGACCTGCCTTACCAGGTAAGGATCTCACATCCATCCTCCGTCACCACGATCTGTACCTCCCATTGAGCAGAAAGGCTGTCATCATCGGTATAGACTGTCCAGTCATTCTCCTCATCGATAAAGATCTCATGTCCTCCCATATTGACCATGGGCTCTATGGTAAAGCACATTCCGGGTACCATCAGGATTCCGGTGCCCGGCTCCGATACATAGCTGACCCAGGGCTCTTCGTGGAATTCCAGTCCGCATCCATGACCCCCGATCTCCCTTACCACCGAGTAGCCCTTCGACTTACAGAACGAATTGACGGCGGCGCCCATATCCCCCAGAAGCTTCCAGGGCTTCACCGCCCTGACCCCCACCATCATGGCTTCTTTTACATCCTCCACCAGCTTCCTTGCCTTCTCATCCACCTCTCCGATCATAAACATCCTGGAGCTGTCTGAAAAAAAGCCGTTTAAGATGGTGGAGCAGTCCACATTCACGATATCCCCTTCGGTCAGGATATCCTCCTTGGAAGGGATGCCATGACAAACCTGGGAATTGACGGAGGTACAGCAGCTTTTGGGAAAGCCCTCATAATTCAATGTGGCGGGAATGCCCCCCATGTCCCGGGTGATCTTTGCCACCCAGTCATCGATATCCTGGGTAGAGATCCCTTCCCGGATGTGCTCGCTCACATAATCCAGGCAGGCCCGGTTGATCACCGAGCTTTTTTTGATCCCCTCGATCTGATCCGGTTTTTTGATCAGCTTTCTTGGTGGAACCTTGATCCCGGCCCGCTTATATTCACGGATCTTCTCATCAAATTCCATATGGCAGGACTTGTATTTCTTTCCGCTCCCGCACCAGCATGCCTCATTTCTGCCGAATATCATCTCTTCCTCCTCCTGTATCCGATACAGCCGATCACGGTGGACAGTATGATATATACAGCAGACGAGATCAACACCTTCGGTACGTTTCTGGTAGCATAAAACTGAAGCTCCGTAAACTGCGGCGTAAGCAGGATGGTATTTTTTACGGACTTAAAGAATTGGATCCCGATGGGCTGCGCCCCTAAGATCATGATGATCCTCGGGATCACAATGACCAGCACCCAAAAGAGGATAAACGCCGTCCGCTTTTTAGGAAAGCAGAACAGGCACATGAAACCGATGGCGATCCCGGCCAGAAAAAGCGGGAACGCGATCAGCAGATTAATGGCAAAATCCGAGATGATCTTCGGCTCCATGGCCCCGGAACCCACCTGAAACAGCAGGGAAACCCCGATAAAGATCATAAAGGCAAGCACCGCGACAAGCACCAGCACCAGAAAAGCCGCAAAAAGCTTTCCCAGATACAGCTGTGTCCGGTTCAATCCGATATTGCTTCTTTTCCGGATATGGGGATCCGGATAATCCCTTCCAAAGACCATGTCTGCCACGAAGATCATGGTATAATACGGGAGCCAGAAAAATCCCCCTGCAAACATGATCAGATTATATCCGTAGGTTCCGTCATTCGTACCATAGATCAAGTCCCGGAAGGCGATCATGGTAAGATTCGCCAGAATGCTGACCCCCAGAAGAGCCAGCATGTAATACCTGGCATACTTGCTTTTTATGGCTGAAACCGCCTCACTGTAAATATAGTATATCATTCGTCCACCGCATAATTCGGGGCTTCCTTCGTGATATGGATATCATGGGGATGGCTCTCCTTTAAGGATGCCGCTGATATTTTCACAAATCTTCCCGTATCCTGAAGCATCTTGATATTGCTGGCTCCGCAGTAGCCCATGCCGGAACGGAGCCCCCCGATCAGCTGGAATACCGTATCTTCTACGCTTCCCTTGTATGCCACGCGCCCCTCGACGCCCTCCGGAACCAGCTTCTTCGCTCCTTCCTGGAAGTACCGGTCCTTGCTTCCGTTTTCCATGGCAGAGATAGATCCCATACCCCGGTATACCTTGTATTTCCTTCCCTGATACAGCTCAAAATCTCCGGGAGCCTCATCGCAGCCTGCAAACATGGATCCCATCATGCAGACCGATCCGCCTGCCGCCAGAGCCTTCGTGATATCTCCGGAATACTTGATGCCGCCATCGGCAATGATGGGAACATCATACTTTCTAGTGGCTTCGTAGCAATCCATGATGGCCGTGATCTGCGGCACGCCGATGCCGGCCACCACCCTGGTGGTGCAGATCGATCCGGGGCCGATCCCCACCTTCACCGCGTCTGCGCCTGCCTTGATCAGATCCTCGGCCGCAGCCCCCGTCGCCACATTTCCGGCGATCACCGGAAGCTCCGGATATGCATCCTTGATCATTTTCAAGGCGCGGATCACGTTCTGGGAATGGCCATGGGCCGAATCCAGCACGATGCAGTCCACCTTTGCCTGTACCAAAGCGCTTACCCTCTCCAGTACATTTGCCGTGATCCCTACTCCGGCACCGCAGAGCAGCCTTCCCTTCTCATCCTTGGCCGAAAGGGGATACTTGATCTGCTTTTCGATATCTTTAATGGTAATGAGCCCCTTCAGGTTCCCTTCCGCATCCACGATGGGAAGCTTCTCCTTCCGGGCCTTAGCCAGCACCTTCTTGGCTTCATCCAGGGTGATGCCCTCCCTGGCCGTGATCAGATTTTCGCTGGTCATGCATTCGCTGATCTTTTTGGTGAAGTCCTCTTCGAATTTCAGGTCCCGGTTGGTAATGATGCCTACCAGCTTCTTCCCCTCCGTGATGGGGACTCCGGAGATCCTGAATTTTGCCATGAGCTCGTCCGCATCCTTTAAGGTATGGTTCGGTGAAAGATAAAACGGGTCTGCGATGACCCCGTTTTCAGATCGCTTAACCTTATCCACTTCGTCCGCCTGGGCCTCTATGGACATGTTCTTATGAATGATCCCGATCCCGCCCTGCCTGGCCATGGCGATGGCCATCCGGTGTTCCGTCACGGTATCCATTCCCGCGCTCATCATCGGGATATTCAGCCGGATCTTCTTCGTCAGGTTTGTCTCCAGACTGACCTCATTCGGGACGACCTCCGAATACGAAGGCACCAAAAGCACATCATCAAAAGTAATTCCTTCACCGATAATCTTGCCCATTTTCCCTCCTTTTTATATTTGATCCTTCCTACGCTTTACCTTCCCTTATCTCATGCTTTCCGGAATGTCTTTCTCGGAAATGCTCCGGCAACCGCCTTGATCATGGCTTCATTCGGTTCCAATACCGCCCTTTCCATCTCCTGCCCGTTACGGACCACCATGATCCAGAGGTCTGCGCCCTCCGTTTTGGAGGAATAATCCCGCTCGATCATCTTGCGGTTTTTATATTCATCCAGCTGCCATGCCCCCTTCTGGGCAAAGATCTCCATTTGTTCCAGGTCATATTCCACCACCTTTTTCCTCTTCTGTCTGGAAAGGATCTTATCCACCTGGATCGTCTTGGAAATATACAGATATTCGTATTCTACAGAAAGATTCGGGAGCAGGAAATAGATGCAAAGCCCCCCCGCCAGGGCTCCAAGAAGAAAGACGGGATAAAGCAGAATACCCGCAAGACCCATGAGTACCGTTAATCCAATGACCGCTCCCCTGATCAGCGCATCCGTCGGCTTCGGCTTCCGCGCCACCAGGCATTCTACATACAGATCTTCCATGATTCCCCCATGCCAGCTCCTGACATTGATTCAGGTAAAAATATCGTTTATTATAACATATAATGTCCATCGGTCAAAGAATTAACGTCAGGAGTTATTATGATCAACGACGAGATCAAGGCCCAGACCCGCAAGCTGAAGCAGATGTCCGCCAGGGAAAAGGCTTCTTACATCTATGATTATTATAAATGGCACATTCTCGGCTCGGTCCTTGCCCTTACCGTCCTCATCTCCGTCCTGGCCGGATTTCTTACCGCAAAGGAGCCCGTCTTTTGCGTGACCATGGTCAATTCCTATCTGACCGATCCTTCCCAGAGCACGCTGCTTTCCGATTTCTCCGAAGCCATGCCGGATTTCGATCCCTCCAGGGAAAAGATGGTGATGGAATGCGGCATCTGGATGGACCCGAAGGCTCTCGATGCACTGACCGTAGGCTATGACCAGAAGCTGGTCGCCTCCTTCAGTGCAGGCACCATAGACGTCATGCTTGCCGATAAGGATATCATCGAAAAATATGCTCCCTTCGGCGTTTTTGAGGATCTTGGGCAGCTCCTGGACGACTCCCTCCTTCAGGAATTGAAGGATGGAGGCTATGAGCTCCTTTCCTATGAGATCGATCCCTCCGTATCCGAAGTCCCCTCTCCTTCAGCCGCGGGCCTTTGCCTTCCCCAAAGCCCCGTCCTGTCAGAGGGCTTCGAATCTCCTTCCGGACACAGCCCCTACTTCAATACAGAGGACGGACACCTGCCCGTGCTCGCCATCCCCCGGAGCTCGACCCATAAGGATGCCTCTGTAGATTTCGTCCGGTATCTGATCAGATCAGACGGATGGCATCCTCAACCGACGACGCCTCAATGATCTCGATCCCCTTGATGTTTTCAATGCTTTTATGATTGGCCTTTGGCACGATGACCGTGGAGAAGCCCATCTTTTTTGCTTCATTCACTCTGCGGTCGCACATGCTGACGGCCCGGACCTCTCCGTTCAGTCCCACCTCCCCAAAGGCCGCCAGCTTCGGATCCACCGGCCGGTCCCGGTAGGAGGATACCACAGCGATGACCAGACCCAGGTCGGAGGCCGGTTCGGAAAGCTTCAATCCCCCCGCGATGTTCACGTATGCATCCGAAAGGCCAAGATGCATTCCCACTCTCTTTTCCAATACGGCCATCAGCAGGCTCACCCGGTTGAAATCCAATCCGGTGGCCTGCCGCTTGGGAAAATCAAAGGTCTTATCACAGACCAGTGCCTGGATCTCCACCAGCAGAGGCCTGGTTCCTTCGATCGTACAGGTCACCACATTGCCGCTGGCCTGTTCTGCCCGGCCGGAAAGAAGATACTCGGAGGGATTGGCTACCTCTCCCAGTCCGTTTTCAAACATTTCAAATACGCCGATCTCATCTGTGGAACCGAACCGGTTTTTCACGCCCCTTAGGATCCGGTAAGTGCCTCGGACATCCCCTTCAAAATACAGCACCGTATCCACCATATGCTCCAGCACCCTGGGGCCTGCCACGGCTCCGTCCTTTGTCACATGGCCTACGATAAAGACCGTGACCCCCAGGCCCTTTGCTACCCTCATGAGCACTCCCGTGGATTCCCTCACCTGGGATACCGAGCCCGCTGCCGCATTGACGGATTCATTGACCATGGTCTGGATCGAGTCGATCACCACGGCATCCGGCCGGTTCTTTTCGATCACGGATACGATCTCATCCAGCGAGGTATCGCAGGCCACCTTCAGCTTATCGTTGAAGCTGCCGATCCGCACCGCCCTCATCTTGATCTGGGATGCGGATTCCTCCCCTGAGATATACATGACCCGGGTGCCCTTTTCGGTCAGGTTCCGGCATACCTGCAGCAGAAGAGTGGATTTTCCGATGCCGGGATCTCCGCCCACCAGGATCAGCGACCCCCTTACGATCCCGCCTCCAAGGACCCGGTCCAGCTCTGCGATCCCGGTGGTGGTGCGTTCCTCCTCGTCCAGCTCGATCTCATCCAGGGTGAGCGGCTTCAGCTCCGTCCGGATCCCCGCCGCCGTCCTTCTTTCCGGCTTCCCCTTCTTTCCGGAGGGAGCCTCCGTCATGGTATTCCATTCCTTGCAGGAAGGACACTGTCCCACCCATTTCAGGGATTCATATCCGCAGTTTTTACAGAAAAAAACCAGATCCGATTTAGATGCCACGAAAAACCCTTCTCCTTATGTCCTGTAAAAAAGCCGCGCTCTTTTCCGCGCGGCTTTTCGTTAAGCTTTTTTTACCGATACTGCTACCTCGCCGGAGCCGGCGAGTTCTACACTGAAGGAAAGCTTTCCTCCCAGATTGGTCTTTATGACCCCGATATCCTCTCCTGCCACAGAAACCCGGTATTCCGTATCCGCGGCAAGCCCCAGCGTGATCTGCGCGTCCTCGTTTCCCTCCACCCGAAAGCTTACGGCGGCTTCCGTGATCTCCATGCCGTTTACGCTGGTCCCGGGCACGGATTCATATACAAATTCCCCATCCCGCTCCAGCTTTGTGATTTCCGCATAGGTCTTGACCTTAAATACACCACCCTCATGCTGAAATCCGTCCAGCTTTGCCTTTTCTTTCAGGTTGTGATTACCGAAGCTTAAGCTTCCGTCCGCTTCATTGCGGAGCAATTCCTCTACTGCGCCCATACCTTCTCCTTTGCGCCTGCATATGACAGCCACAGCGAAATGATATTATCGGTTCCGTTTTTTATTATAATACTTTTTATGCCTTGTTTCCAACAGCAATTTCTTTTTTGCCGCCAGGAAGCGGTACCTTGAATACGATCTTCCCGCCTGCATAGTTCACCTTTACGGTATCCCCCTGCTTCGCATTTCCCTTCAGGACTTCTTCCGCCAGGGGATCCTCGATCATATTCTGGATCATCCTGCGCAGGGGCCTTGCGCCATATTTTACATCCGCCCCCTTCTTCACGATATATTCCTTCGCCTTCGGGGAGATCCTGAGAGTCAGGTTCAGCTCCTCCTTGGCTCTCTTTACCAGATTCGCAGTCAACAGAGTCACGATATCCTTCATATTATCGTCATTCAGGGTGCGGAATACGATGATATCGTCGATCCGGTTGATAAATTCCGGCTTAAAGATCCGCTTCACCTCCTCCATGACATCGCTCTTCATCTTTTTATAATCCTCGTCTGCATCTGCGCCTACGTCAAATCCCAGCTTTTTCGGATCGATGATCTTCTGCGCTCCCGCATTGGAGGTCATGATGATGACCGCATTCTTAAAGCTGACCTTCCTTCCCTTGGAATCGGTGATATGGCCGTCGTCCAGCACCTGCAGCAATACATTGAAGATATCCGGATGTGCCTTTTCGATCTCATCAAAGAGCACCACAGAATAAGGATGCCTTCTTATTTTTTCAGCCAGCTGGCCCCCCTCATCATGGCCCACATATCCGGGGGGTGAGCCGATCATCTTCGCCACCGAATGGGATTCCATGAATTCGGACATATCTACGCGGATCAGGGCATTCTCCGTGCCAAACAGGGCCTCGGCCAGTGCCTTGGAAAGCTCTGTTTTGCCTACGCCGGTAGGCCCAAGGAAAAGGAAGGAGCCCACCGGGCGGTTGGGATCCTTTAAGCCGACCCTCCCCCTCTTAATGGCCTTGGCCACCAGAGAAACTGCCTCATCCTGTCCGACCACCCGTTTATGCAGGATCTTTTCCAGCTTCATCAGCCGCTCGTTTTCCTTTTCCGTAAGGCGGCTTACCGGGATCTTTGTCCAAAGGGAGACCACATCGGCGATATCATCCTCAGTGACCGACATGTTTTTCTCCTTCTGGCTCTCCTCATATTGGCTGTTCAGGCGCTCGTATTTCTTCTCCTTCTTTTGCTGTTCCCTGTGAATTTCTCCGGCATGGACAAAGTCTCCGTTCCGGATCGCCCTCTCCTTGGATTCCTCCATGGAATCCAGCTCTTTTTTCAAGTTGTCTATGGCAGGCGGCACCGTCATATTGGCGATCCGAAGCTTTGACGCCGCCTCATCCATGACATCGATGGCCTTATCCGGAAGGAACCGGTCGTTGATATATCTGGATGACATCTTCACGGCAGCCTCCACCGCTTCTGCCGTAATCGTCACGCTGTGATGATCCTCATATTTATCCTTGATCCCCATGAGTATGGCTACGGCCTGGGCTTCTGTAGGTTCCTCCACGGTCACGGGCTGGAACCGCCTCTCTAAGGCCGCATCCTTTTCCACATATTTCCGGTATTCATCTATGGTGGTCGCCCCGATCATCTGCAGCTCTCCCCTGGCCAGGGAAGGCTTCAGGATATTGGAGGCATCGATGGCTCCCTCCGCCCCGCCTGCCCCGATCAGGGTATGCAGCTCATCCACAAAGAGGATGACATTTCCGGAATCAATGACCTCCGCCATGACCTTCTTGATCCGTTCCTCAAATTCTCCTCTGTATTTCGATCCGGCCACCATTCCGGAAAGATCCAGCGAAACTACCCTCTTTCCCTGGATGGTGGGGGGCACGCTGCCCTCTGCGATCTTCACCGCAAAGCCTTCCACGATAGCCGTCTTGCCTACCCCGGGCTCTCCCACAAGACATGGGTTGTTCTTCTTTCTCCGGCTTAAGATCTGCACCACCCTGGTGATCTCATCCATCCTTCCGATCACCGGATCCAGCTCTCCCTGCCTTGCCAGCTCCGTCAGATCCCTGCTGTACATATCGAGCATGGGCGTGCCGTTTTTGGAATTTCCGTTTTCCCTCTGCCGCTGGATGTTCATCTCATTCCGTACAGCCTGCAGGTCTTCCCCCATGGCACTGACCGTATCCATATAAAGCTTCTGCAGATTGATCCCCAGGGTATTGAGAAGCCGTACCGCCGCATTCTCTCCCTCCCGTATGATCCCCAGGAGGATATGCTCCGTGCCGATCCCGTCTGCCTGAAAATGCTCCGATGCTTCCCCGGCCATGACAAGCACCCTCTGGGCACGGGGCGTAAAGCCGTCCCTCTCCGCCACGGCCGTGGATAGATCCTCCTGGCCGGGCGCGATCAGCTGGCGGATAAGCTCCAGAATATTCCGCTCCTGAACATTATTAGCCATCAGCACCTGAGCGGCTACCCCGCTCCCTTCCCGGATCAGTCCCAGAAGGATATGTTCACATCCGGTATAATTCTGCCTCAATTCCCTTGAGCTCTGTTTTGCAAGCGCAAGCGCTTTTTTTGCCTGTTCTGTGTATTCCTGAAACATCTCTTCAGCCTTTCTTTATTTATTCCCATTCACTACATATTTCATCGATCATGTCATGGATATCCTTCTTGGAGATCCCATAAAGCAGAGCCTTGGCGGTCATGATCTTCAGGTCCGCCTTCAGCTCCAAGGCATTTTCCTCCGTCCCCTCATGAACGGCAATGACAGCTCCCCTCCTCTGATCCAGCTTCAGGAAGCCTTCATCCCGCAGCATGGCATAGGCCTTATTCACGGTATGCATATTGATCCCGATCTGTTCGGCCATGCTCCGGACAGAGGGAAGCTGGTCTCCCTCCTCGATCTCCCTGGCCATCAGAGCGTAGATGATCTGGTCATGCAGCTGCATGTACAGGGCTTCGCTGCTTTCAAAATCTATCTCAATGTACATATCTCCTCGATCTCCCCTTCAAATACGGTAACCGCTTCCCCCGTCATGTAAATTCTTCCGTCGTCCTGGCGGTATTCAATGAGAAGCTCCCCGCCAAGCAGCTTCACCCTGACCTTCCGGTCGGTCTTTCCATTCAGCACCGCTGCAGCCACCACCGCAGAGGCTCCCGTCCCGCAGGCAAAGGTTTCTCCGGAGCCCCTCTCCCAAACCCGCATTTCGACAAAGCTCCTGTCCTTTACCCGGACAAATTCCGTATTGACCTGTTCCGGAAAGATCGGATCATTCTCAAAGCAGGGTCCGATCTCCTTCAGGTCCATCCCCCAGACATCCTCCGTAAAGACCACACAGTGGGGATTTCCCATGGAAATGCAGGTAATGCGGTACTCCTTTCCGGAAACCGTATAGGGATGATCCACGACCCGTTCTGAAGAAATCTTCACGGGGATCTGTTCCGGACTCAGGATCGGCACCCCCATGTCCACCGTCACGGAATCCACTATGCCATCTTCCTCATGGAGGGTCAGCTCCCTGATTCCCGACTTGGTCATAATGGACAGCTGCTTTTTTTCCGACAGCCCTTTGTCATGGATATATTTTCCCACGCACCGGATTCCGTTCCCGCACATCTTTCCTTCCGAGCCGTCCGCATTATACATTTCCATTTCAAAGTCTGCCTCATCCGAAGGATTGATATAGATCACGCCGTCTGCCCCGATCCCGGTATGGCGGTCGCTGTATGTCCTTGCAAATAAGGGCTTGTCCTCAGGCACCACTCCTGCACCGTTGATATAGATATAGTCATTCCCGCATCCATGCATCTTAGTAAAACGGATCCCAGACATATCTCCCCCTTTCCCCTGCCGGGTGTCGAAAAAGGGCGTCCTAACCCGGAACGCCCTTGTGATCATATGCGATTTCCAAAATCAGGCTTGTGATTTACGGCCATACCGACCGCAGATTGGCAAGCTCGGCCTGCTGGGACGGATTCGGAGCTACCACGCTTTTCGCACTATACAGCATATAGCCGCTATAGCCCAGTGAAGCCGCCGTCTGTGCCTGCTTTGCCAGGTTATTTGTCTGAAGGGTCCAGCCCGGATCCGAAGCATTGGGTGAACCGGACCGGTACAGAGCCATGCCTACATACATAGGGATCCCCAGCTTATTCAAGCCTTTCCACTGCTGCAGCCGCTGGGTCGACATCGCGGTCGTGCCTGCCGCGCCATAATTGTCCGTCCAGTAGATCTGAGGCGCGATATAATCCACATATCCCGGTACGGACATCCAGGTGGCCACATCTGCTCCCATCGCGATATTATTCTGGATATTTCCCTGGGGCGAGATCCCAAAGACCTTCCCGGAGGATGCACAGACCTGGTGTACCTGGGCGATCATCGCATTGAGGTTCGCCGCGCCGATGGGCGGGAAATAATCATCGAAATGAATCCCATCCACGGCATATCTGTTCAGGATCTCCTGTACCCCGGCTACGATATTGGCCTGGGTCGCAAGAGCCGCATTTCCCGCATAGGCGCCGTTACGGAAGCCATACGGATTGATCCAGGCGTGGATCTGAAGACCCGAGGAATGGGCGATGCCCACCATATCGGAAAGAGGATCAAAGCCCGGATCCGCCCCCAAGAGCATCATGGAGCTCCATGGATAGATGGAGGAAGGATAAATGGCATCATTATGGGATCTGACATGCACCATGATGGCATTGCCTCCGTTTGCCGCCACCGCCTGGCAGATCGCCTGGAAAGACTGGTCAAAGCCCGTCTGGTTTTTCCCTCTCAAAAGACCCTGGATATCCACGAAGGAAAGCCAGGTCGCTTTCATGGAAGCCGGAGCTGCCACAGCCTCCGTACTGAACGCCGCTCCTGCGAGGCAGAAAGAAATGGCTGCCGAGAGCAGCAATGCCGTGATCTTTTTCATCAATCTCATATCGTTCCCCTTTCCTTACCGATCCACGCCCTTAAAATGACGCTTATTTTTTTTGATAAGTCCCGCTTGCATGAAGGCTTCCCGTTTCCGTGAGCACCAAAGCTCCCTCTTCCCCCATGACAAACCGGATGGTTTCCTCTTCATCCTGATATTCCGCTTCCGATCCCTCGCTCCGGGCGACTCCTATAAATTCTGCCCCGTCCTTCCCGCGGATGGTAAATTCAAAGGAGCTCTCATCAGAGGGAAGCAGGCTTACGGTCATGCCGTTCTGCTCATATGTCCCATCCCAGTCTACCCGCCCTGCGCTGGCGGCGCTTTGGTCATAACGCTCAAACTGGGAAAAATCTTCCACAGCCTCGGCCTCCGGGTCATATACGGATATATCCCCCGATGCGGCATTGACCGCGAGCCTCGACAGGTTTCCGCCTTCGGAATCTTTTACAGTATAGATGTAATAATTTTCAGAGTCAATCCCTTTTTTGCCCTCAAAATCCGCCTTGCATCCGGTTCCCTCCAGGGCTTCCCCCAAAAGAATGTCCGCATCAGGCCTTTTCAGTGCATCCTGCCCCCCATTGCCTATGGCCTTGAATAAAGCAAGGCCGCCAAGGATCAGGACAACGCCTAAGGAAATGCCTATGAATAAAGCTGTTCTGCGCCGGTTCATGATCAATACCCGTATCGTTCCAGGATGCCGTCAGCAATGGCCTTTCCGATCTCCTCCCTGGTAGAGGCATTGCTAAGCTTCCCATAGTCATTCTGCATGAAGGCAGTTTCCACGATGATGCCCTTTAATCCACGGTTTGCACTGCCCCGGATCACTGCATAATAATCCCCATGATCTCCGGACCGTGTCTTCACGCCTCTGGAATTGGTCCCTACCCTTCCGCAGATCTTCTGAAGGATCTTCTGGGAAAGGGCATCATCCCTGTATTCCGAATAGATCGACTGCCAGACCTCTGTACCGGAGCCTCCCCCGGAATTACAGTGGATCGAAACAAACAGGCTGCAGCCACTGTCTGCGGCTTTCTTCGGCCGGTCATCCAGGCCGATATACACATCGCCGCTCCTGGTCATGACCACTCCCACGCCCTGGCTTTCCAGCCTGCTTTTTGCGGCATTTGCGATGGCAAGGTTGCAGTCCTTCTCCTTAAGGCCGTTATAAGTCGCCCCAGAGTCATTGCCTCCATGGCCGGCATCGATGCAGACCGTCAGATCCTTGCTGTTTGTGGTGACCCGGATGGTCTTATATGCTGTCTTTCCGTTCTTCGTTGTCGCCGAGACCTTTGCCGGGGTGTTTTTCGGCGTCGTCTTTTTCCCGGTGACCTTCCCTTTACTGTTCAGGCTGATATATTCGCTTCCGCTCTCAACCGACCAGTCGCTGACTCCCTTTACGGTCACATTCTTCGGATAATACCGTACCGACAGATTGATGCTCGCATTGACTCCTACGGCATCCGGACCCGTGATGGCGATCTTATACGGAGTGATATAGGTGACCGTCTTGCTGTCTCCCTTGATATATCCGTTATCCCCCAGGCTTTTATCCGAGCTGAGGTAGTAGGATGTGATGGTATAGACCACCTTTGCCCCGTCGGAAAAATACTTCTGCGCTTCTGTCTGCATGGGTGCGCTCTGGCCGTTATAGGTCAGGACCTGATTTCCGTTTTCTTTGGCAAGCACCGGGATATCTAAGGAGGAAGGCCTGCTTTGATGGCTGTCTCCTCCCGTATAGGGATAAACCGCCCTTGTTATGGCATAGCAGAGCTTAGTCCTGTCTTCTGCGGTGACCGAAGTATCGTATTCCTTATTGTCCACCCTGCCCTCCGGTACCTTCCAGCTGAGCATTGCATCTGCGCTCTTTCCTCCCACCAGAGCATGATACTCGGCCTTGGGTGAGAGCACGGCGCGGGGCTGGCCATGGGCTGTCTTTTCTGCAGACCAGGATCCTCCCAGGGGACTCGTCTTCGGGAAATTCGCATCCGTCCGGTAGGCTCTTGCTTCAAAGGAATAATCCACGCCCGGCTCCAGCTGATACGTGCCGGATCCGGATTTCCAGGGAATGTCCCCTCCCACATAATCATCCGTAAGCTTTTTCATCACATAGGTCCCGAGCAGCGTCCCCTTCCGGTCTCTTACCCGGACCTCATATTTCACGGCCTGGCTTACCGGCTTGACCACCACGTGGATCTTCCTTAAGCCCGTGGCTTTCACCGTAAGAGCCGGCGCCGCCGCCTTTGGATATTCCATGACCTTCACCGGTTCTGCCGTGATATGCTCCGTTTTATTTTTCGGCTGGGCATAAAACTCATACCGGTAACCGTGCTTCAGGCCCGTGATCAGGAAATCCTTGGTATAGCTCTTCTTTTTCGAATCATATTTGATCTCAAATACCTTGGAGCGAAGCTTTCCTTCCTCACTGGAAGGATCGATGGCTCCTCCCGGCCGGATGTCCTTCCCTTCCGAATCCATGAGGCCAAGGGCACGGTAGTAGATCACCATCTGCCTGGCTCCGGCAATCGGCCTGGCTCCCTTTGTTTCCGGCTCTACCGACACCTTGATCCGGTCGAAGTTCGTACTGTTGGCCGAGATCCTCTTTACATCATCCATGCGGGGAGTTGCGGAAACATAAGCCTCCGAAAGCGGCCCGGCTGCCGTATCCTGTACCGCACGGGTCCTGTAGTAATAGGTCTTTTCCGGTTCATGTCCGATGATCCTGTATGCGATGCAGGCTCTGTTGTGGATCACCCGGCTTCCCCCGATCACGATCTCATCCTCTGGTCCGTAGGTCCGGATCAGATCATCCTCTTCTCCTGCTTCCGCCAGATCCCTTCCCGTGATTCTCCGCAGGAATTCGTATCCGTTTCCTGCCTCCGTGGAGCGGTAGATCTGATATTGGTCATTTTCGTCCCCGGTCTCCACCTTTTCACTTTTCTCAAAGACCAGCCAGACCTCATTATAGCCGGTAGCAATGGCCCGTATGGGACCCGGAGCGCCTACCGTGGTCTTTCCCTCCACCGGCGCTGATCCCGCCGAAAGGGAGATCTGGGATACCGTCTTCTTTCCGTTCCCGCTGCTTACGGAATCCGTTACCTCCGCGCTGATAAGCACCCGGTAATGATAGTACACGTTTTCCTTTACCTCATTGTCGCTGATCCCCACTGCCGCCACGGGATTTTTGACCCCGGGGATCTTAAGGCTTCCATCCTCCTTAAAGGAATTTGCCGATACCACCTTATCCCCATAATACGGCACATCTTTGACGCTTAGGGCAAGGTCGGCAAAATTTTTAGGTTCTCCCTCCGCCTTTTGCACCTTATAGGCGTCTGCCCCCTTCATCTTCAGCATTTTGACATTGAGGCCCAAAGCCTCCCCATCCCTGCTCCCCACGGAAAGCAGGACGGGCCGGCAGATCTGATACGTTCCCCACTCCGGGCCGCCGTAGTGAAGCTCCTGATCTCTCCCGAGGACGTTTACCTTATAGATGTAGCTTTTTCCTTCATCCAGGCCGGCCGTCTTGTCCACAAATTCCGTTTCCGTATCCCGGTAGATCTCCTTCCAGACACCGTCTCCCTCATACCGGGAAAGGATATAATAAGCTTCATTCCCGGAGTCTGTCCTGTGCGGATCCTTATAGGTATTTACCTTATCCCAGGAAAGATGGACCCAGTTCTTCTCATTCATTTCCGCGGTCAGGCTTTTCGGGGCGGGAAGGGCATTTACGCTGGGAGTGCCTGCCGAAGGTTCCTCGCCGGAAGCCTCTGTCTCATCTTGAGACAAGGTGCCGTTTCCGCTTACCGCCTCTGCTTCATTCGGTGAGATCTCTAAAAAAGGCCCTTCCTTCAAAGAAGAACTCTCCGGATCAGCTTCATCCCCCGAAGCTCCCCCTGCTTCTGCTTCATTCGTTGAGATCTCTGCCGGATAGGCCTCATCTTCCGAGACTTCCTCCTTCCCGGCTTCATCCGCTGACAGGATGCGGCTCCCGGATCCTCCGTCATCCGCTTCATCTGCAAAAATCCTGGCATCATGGCCTGTCAGCAGGGAAAAGGCCAGCAGGATGGAAAGAACGGTCTGCAGCCTCTTTTTCTTCATCTTCTTCATTTGACGATCCTAACTCCTATGGATGATAAGAATACAACATATGCCGAATTATGTAACCCAGCACAATATAGCACATTTTCAACCGGATGGCAAACCGTCATGCCCACAGGTTCAGTCTTCCCGGTTCAGGGTATCCGGGTAGGTATTGACGGGCAGGCCGTAATTTTCCGCCTGGGATTCAAGAAGAGAGATCAGCTCTGACACATTATCCTTCGTGACATACATTCCAAAGCCCTGGGACAGAAGCTCAGGGTCGGTCTTATCATAATAAACCGTATCGATGATCAGGTCTCCCACAGCAGGGCAGTAATGAGAGGTCTCATAATAGTTATCATAATCCAAGGTCACATTATTATATCCGGAAAAATTCCAGTAATCCGTGATCTCTGCCAATTCCTCCAGAAAAACAAGATATCCGTTGGCGATATCCTTCGTATAGGTAAGTGCATGAAGGGGATTGGTAAAGACCCTGAGCCGGATCCCATTCGCATCGCAGAACGCTTTCAGCTGCCGGATCTCTTCCAAAGCCTCCTCCCTGGGATAATAGTAGGAGGACCACCAGGCGTCCGCTCCTTCGTAATTAAACTCCGGTACGATATGGAGATTTTCCGTGCCGGTATCCAAAAGCCTTTGCATCGCCTCCGGATCATTGACCTTATGGTCGCGCAGGACTTCCAGGGACTGGGAGAGCGTGATCAGGTCAAAGTAACGCAGATAGAAGCCCATCTTTTCGGAAGGCGTCCCGTCCCAGGGAAAAGGCAGGCGGTATAACTGGCTTTCATGCAAAGCAGGATCCACAAAATAGGTGATATCATCGATCCCCAGGGTCACGTTTTTGGGAATGATGCCCCTTTCTGCCATCACCTTCAGATTATCGAGATGCTCTGCCGGAAGCCCTTCCGAATACATCATGTCATAATAATGGCCGTCCTCCATCCGTTCCACATCGATGAAGCCTACCCGGGAGGAACCGAAAAGGAAGGAGTCATACTTATCCGGATGAGACAGGACGTTTCTCATCTTCACGTAGTTCTTATTCGGCTCCACCCCGTTGTCCACCGGATCATCCGCATGAAAGATATTGTATGGATCCACAAATACGGCAAAGGGCACAAAAAGGATCCCAAGGATCAGTGCAAATACTGCCGCCTTGATCAAAAACTTCTTCAAGAGCGATCCCCCCTAAAACTGAAAATAGATAAACTGCTGCGTCGTCCCGCCATTTAAGGACATGACGATCATGAATGCAGTCATGGCCACATAGATGCCCCACCGCACGGGAAGCTTCCATTTCCCGGCCAGGGCATACAGATCCTTCTTCATGGACACGTAATCCACTGCCATCAAAAAGACGAGATATATGGCGATCTTAAGGATCTTGAGATTATCCAGCACCATATTATTGAGCATCATCACATAGGAATTGGCCAGATGCCCCAGCCCCCTGGGCATATGGGATGCAATATAGAGCGCATCGCTTACGGTATTGGCCCTGAAAAAGCTCCAGGCAAAGGATACCAGCATAAAGGTCAGGATCCCGTGAGTGATCTTCCAGAGCCTGCTCCGGGGGATGTCCTTTTCCTTCCGGTTCCGATACTCCTTCTTCCCAAGATGCTTATGGCAGAAGTTTTCCACCACCTGATAGATCCCATGCAGGCCTCCCCAGATCACGAAGGTCCAGCTTGCGCCATGCCAGAGCCCCGAAAGCAGGAACGTGATCATGACATTAAGGGACGCCCTTCCTTCACTGCACCGGTTCCCTCCCAGGGGGATATAGACATAGTCCCGAAACCAGGTAGACAGGGAAATATGCCATCTCCGCCAGAAATCCCGCACGCTTACGGCAAAATAAGGGCTGTCAAAATTCTGCATCAGGTCGATATTAAAAAGCTTTGCCGTACCGATAGCGATATCCGAATAGCCGGAAAAGTCGCAATAGATCTGGAAGGTGAAAAGAACCGTGGCCATGATGAGAGTCAGCCCGAAATAGTATTCCGCATTGTCAAAGACGAGATCCACATATCTGGTCAGCATATCTGCTATGACGAGTTTCTTAAAATAACCCCAGAGCATCTGCCTCAATCCTTCAGAGGCCCTAACCCCGTCAAATTCCCTTTCCCCCGTAAGCTGGGGCATCAGCTTATCCGCCCTGCCGATAGGGCCTGCCATGATCTGGGGAAAGAATGAGACAAACAGGAGGTATTTCAGGAAATTCCGTTCTGCAGGAATCTTTTTGCGGGATACATCCATGCAGTATCCCATGGCCTGAAAGGTAAAAAAGGAGATCCCTGCCGGCATCATAAGCTTCAGGGTCACAGGCTGTACCGGAATAGAAAGGAAATGGAGGAGATCGGTGAATATCCCGCAGGCAAAATTCAGATATTTGAAGACGCAGAGCATACCGATGCAAAAAATGAAGGCAAGCAGCAGGATCCGCTTCCGCTTCGCCGGATCCTCCGTCCGCTCCGTGCCGATGGCGGCCGCATAGGTGACAAGACCCGTGGCAATGAGGCACAGCACATATACCGGCCCCCCAAACATATAAAAGCACAGGCTGACACAAAGCAATACAATATACCGGGCCTTCCTGGGAAGAAACCAATACAATAAAAAGGCCGCCGGCAAAAAAAGTGCATATCCGAGAGAATTAAAAAGCATGCAGGTTTTCCTTATGGCTATTCGCTTTGGATGACCGTCCCAGTCCGGCCGGCCACCCCATCCTCAGCATGAGCAAGGGAGGTGATCAGCACCGCTGCCCCGGGCCTTTTTTCCAGGAAGTCCACCGCCGCTTCGATCTTCGGCTTCATGGTCCCCTCCCCAAATTCACCCTGTTCCATATATTCCTTTGCTTCCCTGACCGTCATCCGGTCCAGGCTTCTTTCCTCCTCTGTGCCGAAGCCAAGCTTTACCTGCTCCACTCCGGTCAGGATGATCAGCATATCTGCTTCCACCTCTATGGCAAGCTTGCCTGCAATACAGTCCTTTTCGATGACTGCCGAGGCCCCCTTTAAGCTTCCATTCTGCTCGATGACGGGTATCCCTCCGCCTCCGGCAGCGATCACCACCTGTCCCGCGCGGAGCAATGTTCTTATGGTATCGATCTCCACGATCTCCAAGGGCTTCGGCGCCGCCACGATCCTAAGATAACCCTTTCCGGGATCCTCGACCGTAAAATTCCCTTTTCTTTCCTCCATGGCGGCTTCCTCTGCCGTCATATGCCTCCCGATCCGCTTCGTCGGATGATAAAATGCGTCATCATAAGGATCTACGGTAACCTGGGTAAGGATCGTGGCCACACTCTTATGGATCCCCCTTTTCAAAAACTCACTTTTTAAGGAGTTCTGGATGTCATAGCCTACATATCCCTGGCTCATGGCAGAGCATACGCACATGGCGGCCGGGGTATAATCCGGATAGATCCTCCGAAGCTCCGTCATGGCTTTATGGATCATGGATACCTGGGGCGCGTTGGAATGGGTGATCACAAGGTCATAGCCATCTTCTGCCAGATCGGCCAGGGCCTTTGCCGTCACCTTCACGGCATCCCACTGCTCCAAGGTCGTATATCCCAATGCATCATGTCCCAGTGAAACCACTGCTCTCATCTTTCCCATGTTTCTCCCAGCTCTCCTTCTGAAAAGGCCTTCATGATAAGGACCGCAAATCCGGCAAAGATCGCCACATCCGACAGATTATAATAAACACGCCCTGCCGGAAGATAGTCCACCACATATTTTCTTACCACACGGTCATATGTATTCGAAAGGGCTCCGCCCAAGACAAGGGAAAGCCCCAGCTTATCCGCATACTTCCCGAAGATCAGCTCGGCCATGCATCCCGCCGTCATCACCACGGAGACTACCGCCACAAAGCCCTGGTGCCGCCCCATCCGGTTCATGGCAAAGCCGGTATTCTTTACGGGTGGATCCGGTATCCTTTTTTTTACCGCTTCGTCCAGTCCCGCTATGGCTGCCGAGAGCATCAGGTAGGTCCAGGACATCTCCTAAGCCTCCGTAGCAGCATTCAGCTTCGGAAGCACCACAGACGAAAGCACCGCATCCACACTTCCTCTCATGATGATCTCCGGCCCGCCGCTGCCTTCAATGTATTCCTTCGTGATGATGACTTTCCCGATGTTATCATCCTTCGGGATCTCAAACATGATATCCAGCATGAATTCCTCGATAACGGCCCTGAGTCCCCTGGCTCCGGTTTCCTTCTCCAGCGCCTTTGCCGCGATGGCTTTAAGGGCATCCTCCGTAAATTCAAGCCCCACCTCATCCATGGCAAGCAATGCCTCATACTGTCCCAGGATCGCATTTTTCGGTTCTCTCAGGATCCTGGCAAGAGATTCCTCCGTCAGACCCTCCAGGGAACAGATCACCGGCATCCTCCCTACGAATTCCGGTATCATGCCAAAGCTCTTGATATCTTCCACCGTTACCTTGGAAAGGATATTTTTCTCCCTGTCCCATTTATCCTTCAATTCCGCGCTGAAGCCGATGGAGGTCTGTTTTCTCAGGCGCTGCTTGATGATCTCATCCAGGTCGGGAAAGGCACCGCCACAGATGAAGAGGATATTCTTTGTATTTACCCTCACCAGCGGGACCATGGCATTTTTACTCCCGGCTCCCACGGGAACTTCGATCTCGGCTCCCTCCAAAAGCTTCAGCATCCCCTGCTGGACGCTTTCCCCGCTGACATCCCGGGAGGTCGTATTCTTTTTTCTGGCGATCTTATCGATCTCGTCAATGAAAATGATGCCGCATTCTGCCCGATCCACATCATTGTCCGCGGCCTGGAGCAGCTTGCCCACGACAGACTCAATATCATCTCCGATATAACCGGCTTCCGTCAGGGATGTGGCATCCGCTATGGCCAGGGGCACATCCAGGATCCGGGCCAGTGTCTGTACCAGATAGGTCTTTCCGCAGCCGGTGGGTCCGATGAGAAGGATGTTGGATTTTTCGATCTCCTTCTCGTTTTTGCCATTCAGCTCGGCATATACACGCTTGTAGTGATTATAGACCGCCACCGAGACCACCTTTTTGGCCTTTTCCTGTCCGATGACATACTCGCTGAGCATCTCAAAGAGCTTATGGGGAGGCGGGATGGCAGAAGGATCAAACTGTTTCTTGAGCTCCTCCGGATCCTTCTTTTTTGCCTTCGGCTTTGATCCCGGACCCATTCCCAGGTCAGACCAGTTCAGGAACTGGATATTGGGAATCCCAAAGAAGCCGTGAGGCGTGTCCTTCGGTTCTTCCTTGTCGGATTCCTCTTCCTCCTCCGTCTTCTCTCCGGCCGCCTCTTCATCCCGGCAGTCCTCTTCACGGATCACTTCCTTTTTCGGCTCCGCTTCCGCCGGTACTCCCGTGATGCCCGCAAAGGGGTTTGGTATGCCCCCGGAGAGGATATCGGTATAGCTGATCTGGCTCATGGAATCCAGGGATTTGTGCATACAGTCACTGCACAGCCCTATGCCGCCCGGCAGGTGAAAAAGCCTCCCGGTTTCCTCGCTGCTCCTTCTGCAAAGAGTGCAATATTCTGTTGTTGTATCCTTATTGTTCGTATTCTGATCGATGTTCATAGGTTCCTTCGCCTTTGCATACTGGCTTCCATTCCATCCCATAACTATAGCACAGGCGGAGCTTCAGTTCAAACCGCTCCGCCTGCAGATCAAGGATTACTCATATTCCTTTGGCATAATCTTGCTTTGAAGTCTCTTACCGGACCTGTGTAAGGTTTTTCTCCCCCAGGGTCACCGTCAGCTCTTTTTCTACATAGCCTCCGTCGCTCTGCTCCTCCAGGGTCACCGAAACGGTCTGGCCTGCCTCATAATACTGCAGCAGATCCTTCAGCTCATCCATGGAGCGCACGGTCTGGCCGTCAAATTTCGTCATGATGTCTCCCTTTTTGATCCCGGCCTTCGATGCGGCACTGCCCTCTTCTACCTGGGCGATATAGATCCCTTCCGGCATGTCATAGGTTTCTGCCACGTCCTCGGCGACATCCACTCCGCCGATCCCCAGATATGCCTGCTTGCCGTCCGATACCTTATGCTTAGTCTCCTTATTCATGAGTTCTTCAATGATGGGCTTGGCTGTAGAGATCGGGATGGCATATCCCATGCCTTCCACTTCCGCGCCTCCGGCCTTTGCCTCATTGATGCCGATCAGCTCGCCGTTGATATTGAGCAGCGCTCCGCCGGAATTCCCGGGATTGATGGCGGCATCCGTCTGGATCAGCGTATGCCTCCCATTATCCAGCGCCACTTCCCGGTTCAGGGCACTGATGATGCCCGTGGTCACGGACTGGCCGTATCCCAGCGCATTGCCAATGGCGATGGCCGGCTCCCCTACCACCAGGGCATCACTGTCTCCCAGGGTAGCGATCTTAATCTCATCCAGCGTATTATCTGAAAGGGAGCTGAAGGATACGGCAATGACCGCGATATCTGCTTTTTCGTCCTGTCCCTTTAAGTTGGCCTCTGCCACGGCTCCATCCACAAACTGTACGGAAAGCTTCGTGGCATCTGCGATCACATGCTCGTTGGTCACGATCAGAAGTTCGTCATCATTTTCACCTACAATGATGCCCGATCCGGAAGACTCGCCCTGCCTCTGGATCATCTGTCCGAACCAGTCCTGGCCGGTAATGACCATGTCATTGGTGATCGCCACGACTGCCGGCGTCACATCCGCCGCTACCTTCGACACATCCGTAAAGGTAGAGGTTGTGCCGGATGCCGTCGTGGTCGTTACCCTCTTCTTCTGGGATCCGGTCTTTTCCGCCGTTGCCGTTGCCGTTGCATTGACTGCCCCGGCCTGGACAGGTGCCACCTCATCCGATGCCGCTCCCGCGGCATTTGCCTGGACCGGAAGCCCGGTCACCTGGTTTACAAGATACAGGCCTCCTCCGGCACAGAGGCCGAAGATCAATCCCAGCGCCACGCAGGCCACGGTCTTCTTGAACCAGCCCATGGGCTTTTTTTCCTTGCGGCTCTTCTTCATATTTGGATTTCCTGTAGGCGGGATGTTAGCTCCGCCGGCCGATGTGGTCTGGTATGATGTATAATGAGGTCTTCCATATCCATTTGAGGTGCTCCCATAGCCATTGCCGTAAGCGGAGCGGTTCTGGGAATATCCTGCCTCAATCCGGTTTGCCATATTTGTTCCTGATCTTCCCACATTCACATAAGAGCCGTTTCCGGGAGCCGAGGACTCATTCCCGACTTCCCTGGCCGTAACGTCAACGGGCTCCTTCGGCGCCTGGTTCATTCCTTCGTTATCATAGCTGTTGTAATCTTCCATCTTCTCTATCTCCTTTCATTTTCATTCTTTTATGCTTTCTGCGTAACGCTCCGGCGTCCCGGGGCGTTTCGGCATTTCCATCTGATATTGCAAATCATAAGATGAAAATGTGTTCTGTCTGTGAAGAAACTATTTCCCTTTTGTGTTTTATAAAAAAACCGGCGTGGCCACGCCGGCTTCAGGCTGGATTCATATGGATCATGACATGCTTGATCTCCTTGAATTCTCTTTCGATGGCATCATGAAGTCCTTCCGCGATATCGTGGGCTTCCCTCAGGCTCAGGCCTCCGTCTACGCGGATCTCCATCTCCACATAGATCCGTTCCCCAAATTTCCTGGTGCGCAGCAGATCGATGCCGATCTCATGGGTTCCCTTTTGGGAGAATTCTTCGACGAAGGCTCTCAATCCGGTCTCGAATTCCTCATCACAGGAGGTATCCAGCATTTTCCCCACGGCATCTTTGAAAATGCCCACCGCCACATAAAGGATCACGATGCAGATCACGATACCGGCGATCTGGTCTGCGATCAATATCCCCTGCCTGGCGCCGGCGATACCCAAAAGAGCGCCCACCGAGGAAAGCGCATCGGATCGGTGATGCCATGCATCCGCCTGAAACGCCCCGGACTTCATCTTTTTTGCATAAACCATGGTATACCAGAACATTCCCTCCTTCACGGCAATGGACACAATGGCCGCAAGGAGCGCGATCAGCCCGGGCGTCTCCCTTCCCCAGCAGCTCCCGTCCAGGATCATGCGGATGCAGTTCAGCCCGATTCCGGCGCCGGTAGCAAACAATATGATGGCAAGCAACAGGGAAGCCACGCACTCCAGCCGTTCATGGCCATAGGGGTGCTCCCGGTCTGCTTCCTTCTTCGAAAGGGTAACCCCGATAAAGGCGATCAGGGTGGCAAACACATCCGACAAGGTATGCACCGCATCGGATACCATAGCAGAGGAAGACCCAAAGATTCCGGCGAAAAGCTTAAAAACCGCCAGAAAGACATTTCCCAGCACCCCCACCAGGGCCATCTGGGCAGCGGCTTTTTTCATCCCGTTTTCATCCATGATCCGCCGTCCCCTTAGCTCAAGGAAATGCGAAATACCTTATTCTTCCCCATCTTTAAAGTGGCCCCGGGCCTGATCTCTGTGATCGCATTGAAATCTGTAACCTTTTCCCCGCAGAACTGGGCTCCCCCCTGGGAGAAGACACGGCGCACCTCGCTCTTTGATTTATAATACCCCTTCTCCACCAGCGCGGATACGATCTGCTCTCCCGCAGAAGAAGACAGTTCCGGATCGATCTTGATCTCCGGCGCATCCTCCGGAATGGCATTTTCCTGAAATACCTGCTTGAACCTCTGCTGGGCCAGGTCTGCATTTTCCTTTCCGGTATAAAGCTCTGTGATCTCATGAGCCAGGATCATCTTGATATCCCGGGGATTTGCGCCCTCCTCCAGCTTCTTTTCCAATTCCTGCACCTCAGACGGATGCCTGTCTGTGCAGAGGTTAAAATACTTGATGATCTTATCGTCCGGTATCTTCATGATCTTTTCATAGATCACCGCCGGCTCTTCGCTGATCCCCACATAATTGCCCAGGCTTTTGCTCATCTTTTCATTTCCGTCGATGCCTTCAAGGAGCGGCATGAAAAGGGTCAGCTGCGGACTCTGCCCATAGTCCCTCTGGATATTTCTTCCCATCAGAACATTAAAGGTCTGATCCGTGCCTCCCAGCTCGATGTCTGCCTTGATGGCCACCGAGTCATAGGCCTGCATCAGCGGATAGAAGAATTCATGGACGGAAAGAGGCAGATGATTGGTGTAGCGGTTATTGAAGTCATCTCTTTCCAGCATCCTGGCTACCGTACACTTTGCCGCAAGCTGGATCACATCCCCGAAATTCATCTTGCTCAGCCACTCGCTATTATAATGTACCTCTGTCTTTTCCCGGTCTATGATCTTGAAGATCTGCTCCATATAGGTCTTCGCATTTCTCTCCACATCCTCCCTGGACAGCTGGGTCCTGGTTTTGGATTTGCCCGTGGGATCCCCGATCATCCCGGTATAATCCCCGATGATGATAACGGCTCTGTGCCCCATCTCCTGCAGCTGGCGGATCTTACGGAGCACCACAGCATGTCCGATATGAATATCCGGGGCAGAGGGATCCAGCCCGAGCTTCACCCTTAAGGGCCTCTTTTCCTGCCTTGCTTCCCGAAGCTTCGCCCGGATATCCGATACTTCCGTATGCTGTGCCACGCCTTTCAGCATGATGGCGATCTCATCCTCGATCTCCTGCTCTTCCTCCGTCAGCTTTCCAAAGCAGAATTCCGGGCTGCCGTCATGAATGGCACCCACAGAGGTTTCCGCCCCGAAAAATTTACCCAAAAGCTCCGAAAGCTCCCTGGAGGCCTTTTCTACCGTCTCCCGGTTCGAAAGAAAGCCGTCCAGAGGGAAAAGAAAGCTGCTGGATTCCTCCGTGACGCGCCCCTTCGGCATCTGTCTCCAGAGCCACCGCCTCGTCCTCACGGAATGCCCCGTCACATATACCGGCTCTCCTTCGGTAAGCTTATCCTTTTCCATGTGGTTTTCTTCATTCTCGCAATCCGCCGCCACGGCCGGGCGTACATACATATCTCCTTCAAAGGTATCCGTATCATGGACTCCCACAGGGATCCGGTATTTCAGGGAAATATAATTGCCCAGGTCTACCACCGGATTCACCGAAATGAAATCCCCCTTTTTTTCGATCCTCTTCAGGATGGCTTCAATGGAACAGGGATATTTCGACGGATTGATCCCCAGCTCGCCCATAGCCTTCCGGTATGGCGCAAAGAAAGCCTCCGTCTTTGCCTCCGGATCCTGAAGCTCCTTCCTGGCTCTTTCGATCTCCGCCTCAAGAAGCCGGCTGATCTCATCTACCTTCTTTTTATTATTGATGCCTGATGCATATACTGCTCCGGTATATGCCCCTCCGTTCGCATTCATGATCTTCTGATCCATCCTGAAAAACATCGCAATCTCTCCTTAATCAGATTATTTCACGCTGAAAAAGCGCCCTCGTCCAAAATCCCGAATAGATACAAAATACCCCATTTTTCATTCCTGGTCAATGAAAGAATTCTGTTTGGGGATCCCTCTTTCTTTTTGCCGGTTTATGATGTATCGTATTATCTGGAGGTAAGGTATGAAAAAGATCAAGACCCTGCATATGATTTTGAAGCAGACCCATTCAGACAAGATCCTGGCATCTTATCTGGCCTTTGTGTTTGTGGCTGCTTTCGTCATCCTTCTTACGGAGCCTGAGATCCACCGGTATTCCGATGCCCTCTGGTATCTGTATGCGGTCATCTCCACGGCCGGCTTCGGCGATATCGTCGTCCATACCTTTTTTGCAAAGATCGTATCCGTGGTAGTCACCATTTATTCCCTGATCGCGATCGCCGTGATCACTGGCGTTATCGTTAATTTCCACACCACGATCTTAGAGCTCTCCCGCCGGGATACCCTCACTGCTTTTCTCGATAAGCTGGAGCGCCTGCCGGAGCTGAGCCCGGAAGAGCTTTCCGAGCTTTCCGAAAAAGTTCATTCCTACCGCCTGCTGCATAAATAAAGAAATCATCCGATCCTCTGCTCCATCAAAAACACCGTCAAGATCAGGAGGCCGCTTATGAAACAGATCACCCTTGGAAAAACCGGCATAAAGACACCCCAGAACGCATTTGGAGCTCTTCCGATCCAGCGCAGGGACAAAGAACAGGCGGTCCGCCTTTTAAGGCTCGCGCTGGATGGAGGGATGACCTATTTTGATACCGCAAGAGCCTACAGCGACAGCGAGGAAAAGATCGGCGCGGCTTTCGGCGGCTCGAGTGCCAGAGAAGAATTTTACATTGCCACCAAGACCGCATCCAAAACGCCGGAGGGCATCCAAAATGACCTGGATACCTCCCTTAAGCTGCTACAGACAGATTATATCGACATATATCAGCTGCATATGGCCACCCAATGCTACCGGGAAGGAGACGGCACCGGCGTTTATGAGTGCCTGCTCGAAGCAAAAAGGCAGGGGAAGATCCGGCATATCGCAGTCACGGCACATATGCTCGGCGTTGCCAGGGAATGCGTGGAAAGCGGCCTTTATGAGACCCTCCAGTTCCCCTTTTCCTATCTCTCCGGAGAACAGGAATTAGAGCTTGTGGATCTTTGCCGTACCCACAACGTCGGCTTTATCGCCATGAAGGGCATGGCCGGCGGACTCATCACCCGGTCAGAGGCAGCCATGGCCTTCATGGACCAGTTCGACAATGTGCTTCCGATCTGGGGCATACAGCATGAATCTGAGCTGAATGAGTGGCTGTCCTATATAAAGGAGACCCCCGCCATGACCGATGATCTCCGTTCTTTCATTGAAAAAGAACAGGATGAGCTTGCGGGAGAGTTCTGCCGGGGCTGCGGCTATTGCATGCCCTGCCCCATGGGCATCCTGATCAACAACTGTGCCCGGATGTCCCTTCTCTTAAGAAGGGCTCCCTCCAAGGCATGGCTTTCTGAATATTGGCAGGGGGAGATGAAAAAGATCGAAACCTGCATGCACTGTCGCCAATGCACAGCAAAATGCCCCTACGGGCTCAATACCCCCGCCCTCCTGGAAAAGAACTATGAAGACTACAAGAAGGTTTTGGCCGGGGAAGTAACCGTACAATAAGCCGATCCGGAAGGAGGATCCGTAATGAAAAGAATCAAAACAGCCATGGTGCCGGCCATCCTTGCCTTTTCCCTGATGCTTGGGGGCTGTACCGTCGAGCTCACACAGGAGGATCTGGACCAGGCCATGGCTTTCGCCGAGGCCCTGTCCCAGAGAGTGCCTGAAGCAGGATCCCCCTCTGTTTCCTTAAATGGCAATGCTCTGCTAGAGGAAATGAGGAAAAGCGCCATCGCAAACCCCTGGGGCGAGACCCAGAGCCTGACCGTGGTCAAGGAAAGCTCCGGTGTGGACCTTCTGCCTCTATCTGACGGATCCCTGCCCGAAGGAGCACTGCTTTTGACCTACCGCTATACGGAAGGCACCGCAGAAGCTCTTTATCAAGTGGGAGAAGCCAGGCTCAGCATCCGGAAATCTTCCGGACTCAGCGGACGCCTCCTTGCCGAAGACTATACGGATTATCCGGAGGAATGGGATGCGAAGATCGAAGGCCGCCCTGTCCGCTGTTATGGGGCAGAGGGCAGGATCAGCCTGGCAGCCTTTGACCTGAAGGACGGCCATGCCACAATCCGGCTTGCTCCCTTCGGGGAGGCCCAGGGACTGGAGGAAGAAGAGCTGGCCTCCCTGATCTTAGGCATGGAATAAGCCACGGCTCATTCCTCCTGCATCTTCTTATCAAAGATACATTCCTCGATCACGCGGATGCAAAGCTCCGTGTTTTTCAGGATCTCCCTGCCCCAAAACCGGATCACGGTCCAGTCCATATAGAGGAGCTTTTTATTTATCTCATCATCCCGTTCCATATTTCTGCTGATCTTTTTGATCCAGTATTCCTTATTCCCGCCGGTCTCCAGGCGCGGCTTCAGCACCTCCCAGTCCTTCCCGTGAAAGAATTCCCCGTCGCAGAAAATGGCGATACGGTATTTCGTCAGCACGATATCCGGCGATCCCGGCAGGCTTCTGTCATTTTTCCTATATCGGTAGCCCTTGCTCCAAAGGGCACTCCGAAGTGTTTTTTCTATGGAAGTATCCTTGGATTTGATGCTTGCCATATTTTTATGGCGCTGGCTGGGGGTCAGATTATCCATTTGATCCTCCCTCTGCCCATGCCTTCTGCAGAATGCTGTCCAGAAAATACAGCAGGGAGGCGGCGGTCCATACGAGGATGAGATTCACCGGATAGGACCAGGGAAAGTCAATATTCTGCCCGATCCAAAACCCGATCTCTCCCGCGCGAAAGCACTGCACCAGATAGACCGGCAGTGCCATCAGGCCGATCCACCGCACCACAGCATACAGCCTGACGTGCTTTTCGAAATATTCCCGGAGCTGAGCATTCATCCCAAGCCCCAGCAGCAGTGCTGAAATGCCGGTCCACAAAACCCCCAGGGCGGTAACCGGCAGCCTGCCTGCCCATTTCCCCGCCCCATATACCGCTATGCCCAGCAGCAAAAGCAGGAACCATAGCCCATTCCTGCCGGATCCCTCCCTTCTTTCTGCCCATTCCCGGATCATAAAGCCTAAAAGCATGGATAAGAATCCAATGACATAGAGCCTCTCTGCCCGATCCCCCAAAAGGCAGTATCCGGCAAAAAGGATCAGGCTGATCCCGATCCTTGCGGAAAAGGGAACGGCCTTCACAAGAAAGAATAGCAGCAGATAAAAAACGATAATGGCCGATACGAACCAATACAGGGTCGGATAGACCAATACCGTAAAGAGCTGCCGCGGATCCCGGAAGGAATAATACCCCGTAAGGGCCGCCGCCACATAGGCCACAAAGAGCATGGGCAGGATACGCTTCAGCCTTTTTACGGCCCATGAAGGAAAACCGCCAAAGTCCGTGCCTTGGATGGATCCATACAGCGTGAAACCGCTGATCATGAAGAAAAGATCATTGCCCAGGTCCTGGCCGAACAGCGTCAGAAATTTCCATTCCCCGGGCAAAAATGTATTGCAGTGATAATGAAAGATAAAAAGGCAGGCCAAGGCCCTTAAAAGATCTGCGGCATAGATCCGCTCCGGTCTCACCGGATCCTCACTCCCTGCCATCCCAGCAATAGGTGCAGAGGCGGTCTCTCCCGATGCCTACCGCATCCAGCATGTCATCCAGCCGGTTGAAGCTCAGGGTGGTGAAGCCAAGCTGCTCCCTTATTTTTTCCAGCATTTCTTTATAACGGCCGCTGTCCGGATCCGCATAATCATCCAGGATGTCCCTTGCCACATCCTCTCCCTCCTCCTTATGGATCACCCTCCTTGCGATCAGCTCCATCTCCGAGGTGGAACGGGAAAAATTAATATATTTGCAGCCAAATAAGATCGGCGGGCAGGCCGGCCTCACATGAACCTCCTTTGCCCCGCTCTGATATAGGAATTCCGTGGTTTCCCGAAGCTGTGTGCCCCTAACGATGGAATCATCGATCAGCAGCAGCTTTTTCCCTTCGATCAGCTCATGCACAGGGATCAGCTTCATCCTGGCGATCAGGTTTCTCTGGCTCTGGATCGTGGGCATAAATGACCTTGGCCAGGTGGGGGTATATTTTATGAACGGCCTGGAAAAGGGGATCCCGGAGCCATTGGCATATCCCACCGCATGCGCCGTACCGGAATCCGGCACTCCCGCCACGATATCGATCCGGTCCCTGCCCATCTGATCCCTTCCCGCCATACTCTCTCCGCAGCGATAACGCATTTCCTCCACAGATACTCCCTCATACCCGGAGGAGGGATATCCATAATATACCCATAGGAAGGTGCAGATCTTCATCTTGTCCCCGGGAGCCGCCAGGGTTCTTACCTCCTCCGGGGTCATGATGACGATCTCCCCGGGTCCTAATTCCCGGCAATCCCGGTAGCCCAGATTCAGGTAGGCAAACTTTTCAAAAGAGGCACAATAGCCGTCATCCTTTTGCCCGATCACGAGCGGCGTACGGCCCATCTTATCCCTGGCACAATAGATCCCCTTTGCCGTCAGAAGAAGCATGGTCATGGAGCCGTTGATCACTTCCTGCGCATAGCGGATCCCGTCAATGATATTATCCTTCTGGTTGATCAGGGCGGCCGTCAGCTCAGTGGCGTTGATGCTTCCGCTGCTGAGCTCCTGGAAATGGGTACCGGAATGCTCTATGATCTGGTTTTCCAGCTCCTCATGATTATTGATCTTCCCCACAGTGGTAATGGCGTAGGTACCGTGATGGGAACGAACGATCAAGGGCTGGGGATCATAATCCGAGATGCAGCCGATCCCCAGATAGCCCTTCATTTCGTGAAAATCACTTTCAAATTTTGTCCGGAAAGGGGAATTTTCGATATTATGGATCGCCCGGTTAAAGCCGTCCTCTCCAAAGGAGGCCATGCCGGCACGCCTGGTTCCCAGGTGTGAATGATAATCCGTTCCGAAAAACAGGTCGAAGATACAATCATTTTTCAATGCTGTCGCAAAAAAACCGCCCATGCTATCATGCCTCCCTTTTTCCCCTAAGCAGCCCGGTGACGACACGCCATCGTCACGATTTACAAAAAATATTTTACCCGTGGCAGTTTCATTTTTCAACAGCTTCTTTTCGTGTTATCATAGGAATGACTTGTATCGGTCTGCGGCATGTTCCGGCACGGCACAGCATCGCAGACATCACCATCAAGGAGTTTTGCGTATGGTCTACAAATGTTCTTCATGCGGATCCTGCATGATCTATGATTTTAAGGAAAAAACCCTGACCTGCCCCAGCTGCTCTCAGAGCAATCCTCCCGAACCGGTATCGGACAACCTCGACGATGTGGAGATCTGTCCGGTCTGCGGAGGCTCACTCTCCCTTGGACGGTATGGGACTGCTGTAAAATGCGGATACTGTGATTCCTTCAACGTGATCGCATCCAGGCTTAGCGGTGAAGCGGAACCTTCCGCCATCGTCCCTACCTTCATGTCAAGGAAGCATATGTTTGAGCTCCTCCGTGAGAAGTTCAGCCGGTATCTCTGTATTATCCCGGAAGCCTTCAGCGAAAGCCGGCTGAAGGAAGTCATCATCGAATATGTACCCTACTGGGTATATCATTTTGGCATCCGGGCCAGCTTCAATGGAGAGATCCGTACCAGCAAAACCACAGGCAATACCACGGTTACGGACACCTATGCCGTCAGGATCGTCACCGATCTGGGGCTCAGCAATGTCCCTGTGGATGCCTCCGACCTGATGCCGGATGAGATCATGGATGACCTGGAGCCCTTTGACCTTAAGACTGCCCTTCCCTTTAAGATAGAGCAGCTTTCCGGCTCCAACAGCGAGCGGTTCAATCACGATGCCGAATTCTATAAGGAAGAAGCGGCATGCAAAGCCTCCAGTCAGGCTTACGACTATATCTATGAGGATCTGATGAAAAGATATCCCCATGCCACGAATCTTTCTGAGCGGACCATCCGGGATCATACCGATCTTAACATCACCACCCTGGACATCCGCTATTTTCTTCTTCCGGTATATAAGTATTCCTACACCTTCCACTCCGGCCGGGTGCTGGATTACTATGTAAACGGACAGACCGAGGAGGTCTGGGGCACTGCCCCGATCTCAAAGCCCCGGCTTATCCTGGCTGTGGCCGCCACCATCCTGCTCTTTTCCGGCGTGGCGTCTATCGTCACCACCATCCTGATGGCCATCGGAGGTGCGCTATGACTTTTAAGAAATATGTCAATTTCTGTTTTTTATTCGGAATACTTTCCACTGTCCTGTGTCTGTGCATCATCTTCATTTTTGCCGCCACGCCTTCCGAGATGAAAAATACCGGATGTGACACGGAGGAAAGGGTATTTGATATGGCCGACCTCCTGACGGATACGGAGGAAGATATGATGAGGCTGCAGCTTGCCACCTTTAGCGGGAAGGCGCATACAGACCTGATCGTCTATACAGACGATGAAGTCCTCTCAGACCCGGAGGTAGCGTCCAAGACGAATCAATTCATGGATGAACATGGTTTTGGATGGAATGAACGACGCGGGGATGCGGTACTTCTGTACCTGAATATGTCGATCCGGTATGTCTACGTGGATACTACCGGGAGAGCCAAAAAAATCCTGGATAATCAATCTGAATTCGATAAAATCGTGGAACTCGTAGGATCCGAAGCATCCAATAAGAATTACTACCAAGGTCTGCTCGCAGGACTTGAATATATCACATGGCATATGCGGGTCGGACGCTTCATGCCCTCAGGCGGCACCTTTGCCCTCATTCTCATCGCCGGAGCCCTGATCTTCACAGCGGTTTTGATCGGCCACGAAAAACGCCCCCTGGCCAGTAAGCCGGTCAGTATTTCAGACTATCTGAAGGATTCCACCGTGGTCGACAGCTCCGTGCGCCATACAGGCCATCATGTCACCGTACACTCCTCCGGAAGCGGAGGCAGCAGAGGCGGCGGCGGTGGCGGCGGTGGCCACGGCGGCGGTGGCGGCCATTTCTAATATACGACCTGGTTTCGTCCGCCCTCTTTGCCCATATAGAGTTTTTCGTCCGCGGCTTTGATCACCTCATCGATCGGGATGTTATTGGAAAACTCATCGATGCCAAAGGTCATGGTCAGATTGAATTCATTTCCCTTAAACAGGAACTTGAATCTCTCGATCTGCTCCCTTAAGGTGTTCAGCTCAATAAATGCTTCGTCCCCGTTCATCGAGGTAAATACAAAGAGGAACTCCTCTCCACCCCATCTGCAGACAAAGCCTTTATTATCCATGTCTGTATTAAAGATCCCGGCTATGGTCTTCAGCACATAATCCCCACAGTCATGGCCATAGGTATCATTGACCTTCTTGAAGAAATCAATGTCTCCTATGGCAATGCTGACCGGATTGTTGTTTGACTCATACCGTTCAGAGATCTCATTGATCCTCTCCATTGCGCTTCTGCGGTTCATGAGCTGAGTCAGAGGATCTACATCCGCAATATGCTTCAATTTTTTGTTATAGCTCATGAGCTTCTGCTCTGCCGCCACAAACTGGGTACAGAAGAAGTATGCCACGATCGAAAGGCAGAGGCAGAATACCCCCACATTCAGCATGACCAGGACATGATAGCTTACATTCTGGGGATTCAATACCGTATCTCCAAAGCCGGTGGTAAAGGAGATTATGCACACCAATACGGTGATCAATACGCTGTAGAGCCCCTTCATCCGGTTTTGAATCTCCGGGTCGTACCATAGCAGAACCATGACCAGATACATGTAATTATGGAAAGACGGCCTCCATCCAAATCCTTTCGTGATATAGATGGAAGAAACTGCCGTGACCAGCGCCAGTCCGCCCAGAAGCCCCTTATTATTATCGGTCTGATACGATGCATAAAGCAGGATGCAGAATGCCACCGACGTTACGATAAAGGCAACGGCATACTTCGCCAGAGACAGGATCCCGCAGTATACCGAAACACCGATATACCATATGGTCAATATACTGATGATATACCGGAGCAGGACTATTCTGCTGTTTGCGCGTCCTTCTCCGCTCAAGTCTTTATTCAGAAACTTCTTCAGGTCTCTGAAAATCTCCATTTTATCTCCCCTTACTTCTTCCGGTTTCTTCTGTAGGTCAGGAAATGATAAATCAGATCAAAATAAACCTGCTCCTCCGGCTCCGGGCCACTCTCCCTGACCCAGTCCTCACGCTGATCCAGATTTGGAAAAAACGTATCTGCCTCAAAGCTCTTATCAATTTTAGTGATATATGCTACATCGCACCAATCCAAAAGCTCACGGTAAACCCTCTCTCCCCCGATGACAAATACCTCCTCGGAAGGATAATTCTTAAGCTTTTGCGCCAGTTCATCCGTGGAGTGGACGATGATGCATCCCTCCGCCTGACAATTCCGGTTGCCCGTAAGCACGATGTTCGTCCGGTTTTTCAATGGCCTGCCGCCGGGAAAGCTTTCCAGCGTCCTTCTTCCCATGACCACTACATGGCCTTCTGTTTTTTCCCGGAACTGCCTCTGATCTGCGGGTATCTTTACCAAAAGCTCATTTCTAAGGCCGATCGCCCAGTTCTTATCCACAGCCGCGATCAGATTCATCTATTTCTCCCACTTGTCTGCCAGTGAATTGATCTGGTCAGCGAATTTAGCCATGTCTTTATTGGCGATATGCTCGCTTCTGCGCACAATGGCCAGAAGCCTTTCCGCCGCGGCAAGAAGACGCTCAAAGACGGTCTTCTGAACCTTGACCTTCTGCTCAAACGGAATCCCCTTGGTCTCCAGGATCACCTTGTTGCTCAAAAGATCCACCACCGTACCGCTATATGGCGCATAGGCAGGAATGGAAAACTCCTTCTCTATCGTTTCCGCAAAGGTATCTGTAACCTGATCCTCGCCATGGACTACAAAAACCCTCTCCGGCTTTTTCGTAAAGCCGCGCATCCAGTCTAAAAGGCCATTTTTATCGGCATGTCCGCTCATGCCAGCCAAAGCACGGATCTCAGCCCTGACCTCTATGGATTCACCGAAAAGCTTCACGGTCTCAGCGCCCTCGGTAAGAGCCCGTCCCAGGGTACCCACGGCCTGATAGCCCACGAAAAGGATGGTGGATTCCGGCCTCCAGAGATTATGCTTCAGATGATGCCTTATTCTTCCTGCCTCACACATGCCGGAAGCGGAGATGATCACCTTCGGTTCCTCATCAAAGTTGATCTCTTTTGATTCTTCCGATGTGATGGCAAGACTGAGTCCGGGAAAGCTGATGGGATTAATGCCTCTGCGCACAAGCTCAAGGGCCTCTTCATCAAAGCAGTCCTGCTGGTTCTTCCGAAATACGTTGGTGGCCTCCACAGCAAGCGGAGAATCCACATAGACAGGAAAATCCGGGAAGTCCTTCACCAGCCCCTGCTCCTTGATCTGGCGGATGAAATAAAGCATCTCCTGCGTCCTTCCCACGGCGAAGGAAGGGATCACCACGTTTCCTCCCCTGCGGAACGTCTCGGACAGGATCTCAGACAGTTCCTTCACATAGTCTACCTGGACTTCAGAATGCAGCCGGTCGCCATATGTGGACTCGATCAGCACATAATCTGCTTCTGCTATGGTCTGGGGATCTCTGAGGAGAGGCTGCCTGTGATTGCCCACATCTCCGGAAAAAACGATCTTCTTGGTCACTCCTCCTTCGGTCAGCCATACTTCGATGGCTGCGGAGCCAAGCAGATGGCCTACGTCCCGGAAGCGGATCTTGATCCCATCCGAGACTTCCTCCTCCTGGTCGTATTTTACGGGAGTCAGAAGCCGGATCGCTCCGTCCGCATCCTCCATATTGTATAAAGGCACATATTTCTCTACCAGGTCAGACCGCCTGGCCTTCCGGTTTCTCCATTCTGCCTCAAACATCTGGATATGGGCAGAGTCCCTGAGCATGATGCTCGCCAATGCACAGGTCGCTTCCGTGGCATAGATCCTGCCGGAAAACCCCTTCTGTCTAAGCAGGGGAAGAAGCCCGGAATGGTCGATATGGGCATGGGTCAGGAATACGTAATCGATATCCGACGCAGGGACGGGGATCTCAACGTTTTCAAACAGGTTCCTTCCCTGCTCCATCCCGTAATCCACCAGGATATGCTTCCCGCAGGCTTCGATCAAATGGCAACTGCCGGTGACCTCATGCGCCGCGCCGATAAATGTCAATTTCACGCCGCAACTCCTTTCAGCTTCCGGAAGGCATCTCCTTCAATGAGACACTCGCTCTGTGAGATCAGAAACGCCCTCCCCGCATCCGACAGATCCAGCACCGAGCCATACTCCGATGCCGTATACAAAAGCCTGCTGAATACTGCCATCTCTATTTCATTTCTATGCATGACCAGGTAATAACCCCCGTCTTTCCTTGACTTATATAATTCACTGGCGACTTCACCCTGATAATCCATGACCCCGCAATATTCAATGGCATCATCCATTTTTTGAAACCGGATCACCCCGACCCGGTATTTCATCTCCAAGGCCGGCTGCCGGTTCTCATCCCCGCGGATCTCATCCCGGATCTGATTGAGCTCCGCTTCCGCAGAAGGAGTCAATGCACCCTCTTCCCTAAGCCTCTCCTCCAGGGCATCCAATATCCGGCTTCGGATCTGGTTCGTCAGCTTTTTCGGATTCGTGCGGATCGCTTCTTCGATATCCTTCCTCAGCTTCTCCGCCTTTGCCCGGTCATCCCCCGTCAGGTTCATCAGGATCTCTTCTATGCTTGCCTCATGAAATACGATGGAAAGGCTGTTGTCCTTCATCAGGCTGATCTGGGCCGAGGCAAGGTGCAGCCCGTCGCGGTGCTGCATCCCCAGCTCCCGGACAGCCATATCCAGCACCTGGCGAAAAAACTCCTTTGTCCTCCCCCGGTGCTCGATGATATCATCCAGATCCAAGCCGTAATCGATCAGCTCGGATTCGCTGATGACGCACATGATATCGTTTTCACCCAGTCTGGTAAATTTCATGCATTCATGCCCAGTCTTTCTGTCTGACCCGATGATCCCAAAAGCACACATCTTCCCATGGTTAGATAAAATATATTCTACCACAATCGTCCCCTGTTAGCAACGCATTACCGTGCATCAAATCCCATACATCCCTTCCCCGCCCTCTTCCCAGGGCAATAAAAAACCGTCCCCAAAATGGGGACGGTCACTGTTAATAAACGAAGACCTTTTTTCAGGCTTCGCTCTCAAGATGATCGTCTTGAAGAAATCCTCCATTCGTGAATCTTGAAAAGTCCGGATTTTATCAGGCTTTCACTTGACTCATTGATCTGTAAAAATACTTTGATTATCACACCCTATTTTTTGTCAGCAGTAACCTTTTTTGTCCGCCTCCTGACCCTGAAGGTGACGGTCTTTGTGCCTCCGTAGCTTCCCAGACCATGAAGCGTGACGCTGGCTTTTCCCGCTCTGGTGTTGTTTTTGTAGCTTCCGGGCACCACCTCCGTCTTCACACCGGCCGGGGTACTGGTGATCCTGTCGATCTCACTTTGGGAAAGCTCTGCGCTCCCTCCCGGGATATAGGTCTGATCCGGGATGACAAACCTTACGGAAGAAATGCTTTTTTCCACCACCCGGAAGACCCCGCTCACCGTGCCGGTATAATTGCCTCCTTTTGCGGTAAGACTTACCATGAGCCAGGTTCCTTTCTCCATCTGATCCGCCTCTTCCAGCAGAGCCCCCTCATTGCCGGAGGCCGAGCTTTTCCTATAGGTAAAGGTTCCTTCGTAATCCGTATTGACGGCAAGCCTCTTTCCGTTCAGATCGTACAGCACCGGTTTCGTCCTGTAATTCCCCTTCTTATTCCGCCAGACCACATCCGGCACAACCAGGTTCAGGCAGGACAGACTCCGGACAGTGACCTCAAAGCTCCTCGAAATGCTTCCCTTGAAATTCTTCTTTCCCAGGATCGTGACGGTCCCGGTCCGGCCAGCTGCTTTGTTATCGTTATATTTCAAGGCGAAATCCTGTCCCGCAATGAGCTCGTTTCCGCTTAAGAAGAGCCTGACTTCCGGCTTCGCGCCGCCCTTTTCGTAAGGAGCGGCACCGACAGATACGGTGATAAGCCCGGAAGTATCGGCAAGATCACACTTTGCGATCTTAAAGGTCTTTTTCAGGGTGCCTGTGTAACCCCCCATTCCCTTATAGGAGACGGAAGCCTTTCCGGCGTTGATATTTTTGGAATAGGAAACCGTATAATCCGTGCCCTCCTTCAGCGCCGTACCTCCCCAGGTAAGCTTTGCCGCCGGCGTATGGGGATTCCCGTCATAAACTGCATCGGTGGGAAGGGCATCGACCACTGCCTTCCGTATGGGTCTGCCCTTGATCTTAAAGGTCACGGCCTTCGTCCCGGCAAGCTTTGTTCCCTTTCCGTCGCCGCAGTCCTCTCCTGTTCCCTTTAAGATGAGCTTTGCCGTGCCGGCATCCGTATTATGATTAAAGCTTACCGTAAAGCCCTTTGTGATGACTTTCCCGCCATATTTTACCGTAAATTCGCCCTTACCCGGTACAGCTGAAGACGACGGTCTGAGAATGACAGGCTCTCCGGTCCAGTCCTGCGCCTTCAGACCGGATATCTTGACAGCCGACATCAGGACATCCCCGGTAAGAATATATTCCACCGGATATTCACCCGTGAAATTCTTCACCCCTTTAAGCCGGATGGTATAGGTTCCTGCTTTACCGTAGTCCACACTGCTGTCGTCTACGGTATAATCCCTTTCCGACCCCTGTCTGAGAGTTCTGCTCCCCCATTTCAGCACGATCTTCGGCCTCCGCGCATTTCCGCTCTTGGGCTTTTTGACACTGATATCCGGCGAATCAAATTCCGCTCCGGCGATGCTTACCGGCAGGATCTCAAAGGGATATTCCAGGGTCATGTCATAATTTCCCACCCCTTTGAGGATCATTTTGGCCGTACCTGCATTCAGGTTGTTCAAATAAGTGACCCTGTAATCCTTGCCGGAGATAAGCGTCACATCCCCGAAATGCAGGCTGATATCCGGCTGGGTCAGCTTTTTCCCGGTATAGCTCAGCTTTTTCCGGAAGCCCGTAAGCCAGAAATCGTCCGATACCGGCTCCTCATCATCGTCCCCGCCGCCTCCGCCGCCGTCCTGCTTTACGGTATAGGAAGCCTCCGCGGTCAGGCTGTCAAAATAACCCTGCCTCCGGGCAGCGGCCCTGATCGTGACATCCCCGGTGATCAGAACCGGCTCCCCGTACTGCTTTGCGGTGGCGCCGGGAAGCAGCCCGCTTAAGGGCTCGCTGCCATCGGTGGTATAGTAGATCACGGCTCCCTCCGTGGCGCAGGTGATGGTGACATGATTGTCTCCGTCCTTTGTAAATACCGTACCTGAGGGCGGATCAAAGACCGGTTCCTCCGTGCGGTGCTTCGGCACGGTCGTCCTGGTCGCCACATAGTCCTGCGCCATCGGGGTGCCGGCATAGCTTACAAAATGCCCGCCGCCACAGATCAGTCTGACGCTCAGCTCTTCTCCGGTTTCCTCCTCCCGGTCCTCCGTAAACTGCAGCAAAAGCTTCGAGGTATACCAGGGAGCCTCTCCCGCATAATCGCCGGCCCGGTTTCCCGGTGCCTGCTCACTGTTTAAGAGGAAAAGTGTATATGGGATCTCTTCTCCGTCGGAATCATAGATCACATAATGGGTGGGAACCATACCGCAGCTTACGGTTCGAAGCCCCGATGTCTCTGCGGCGGACACGGCGGCATCCTCCGAAATACCCAGGCTTTCCTCCTCCATATATTTGCTGAAGGTGATATAAACGCCATCGGACTGCATCCGGATATTATCGATGTTTTCGGTATCCTCCTCATCGTCGATCACAAAGGGGGCGGTCTTGTCCACCATCGGAAGGTTTACCTCCAGCTGGGCAGGAAGCACCGGCATCCAGCTGATGCCGTTCCGCGACACGGTAGAGGCGGTGTCACCCCCGCTGTCCGAGGGCTGCGCCGTACCTTCGTTGTCCAGGTTATAACCCGGCTTTTCCGCTTCCACATACCACAGCCCCTCCGTCACATCCCACTGGAAACGGCCATCCTCCCCTGTAAGCTGAACCGGATTTTCCGGCAGGATCAGCTGGGGACCCGGGATCTTCCTTTCGACGATGCCGTTGATCGAAGGTACGTTTTTCGGCTCCTTCGGCCTCCCGCTGTCTTCATCATAATAGACCCATGTGCCGCTTGCATCCTTTTCGTATTCCGGCTTCCAGCTGTCGCCTCCTTCCGCCTTCGCGTCCGCCGTATACAGCCGTACCGTCGCCCCCTCCACGGGGTTGGAAAGCACCGCCTCATAGACCGTGCCGGAGGGATCCTGCACCTGGACACAGGAGGTATCGGAGGGGGGATTTCCACCGCCGCTTTCCGGTGTCCCGGGATCGACCTCATCCGGCTGTTCGGGATCGGAGCCGCTGCCTCCGCCCTTCTTGTCGTCCTTCTTCGGCGGATAGCCATAGCTCATGAGCATGGTCATAAACATGTCATGCTTCACGCCGTAATCCTGGATCCTCTCCAGCCTATGGGCCTGAGCATTGTCATTCGCCGCGTTCAGCACAAAGCTTATCGTGCCGCTGGTCAGATTGATGGTCTCGCAGATACCCGTGGGATCCGGGATCAGACCGCTCACAAAGTTGATCCCGTCGATCACCTTTACTCCCGCCCCTCCGGTGAATTCATTCTGATGATCTGCGCATTCCGCGTCCTTCTCCACCTCCGTCAGCACATTCATCCGGTCCACGATGGACTGCATCAGCGCCTGATAGGCATCCTCGTCCATATTCTTCTTCAGCTCTTCATTTTTGCTGACCCAGCGCAGGGCGTCCCGAAGCTGCTGTCTGGTATCATTCATCATTTCCTTGTAGGTGGGCGGATTACTCGGCTGATAGGACTTGTACATGCTCAAGGCCGAAAAGCCAGCGGAGCCTCCGTTTACGATGTCGCTCACCTTGACGTTCATAATGCTCTTGTAGGCCGTCTCCCACTCCACCTTGGTATAATACTGATAGGTTTCGTTTCCGTACCATTTCAAATCCTTGATGGTCCATTTCTCCGTCCCGGGGACCTTCTCATATTTCCCGATCCGGATCGTGTCATCCGCCATGCTGTAGCTTCCCTTGCCGTCCATAAATTCCAGATTTTTAATTTCCTTTCCGTTTTTGGCAGCATCCTGCGCCCTCTTTAAGGCGGCATTCCGGAATTTGTTGAAATAACCCAAAGCAAGACCCGCTCCGGCGATCTTGGTGCCGTCGGACCAGTTCTTCGGATTCAGGTCAAAGCGGAAGCCTGTACCGAAAAAGCCGATCTTTGTGTTTTCCACCGGCTTGAATTTGGTGCCTCCTGCCGCCTCCACATCGTTCCCGTTTACGGAAGTATCTCCCGTCGCCGTGATCCCGGCGCTTCCCGTCGGGGAAATGGGTGTATAGCTTGTGGGCGTCCAGGTGGCAAGGGGCGCCACAAAGCCTCCCGTGTAGATAGGACAGTTGGCTCCCGGTATCATGGAGGCCAGCTGGATCCTGGTCCATTTGAAGGGGTGCAGATCCGCAGTAATGGTAGGATTTTCCGCCGCTTCCGCCACCTCGGGATTATAGAAGATATAAGTATCCAGAGTGGCTGCCGCCGTCTCGTAGCTTTGCAGAGAAGGATCCGCAATGATCTCCCCGTTCTTTTTGTAGAAGGTAGTGGCGGTATAAACCTTCATGACAAGGGTGTCCGAAGTGGGATTTCCGTCTTCGTCCTTCGTCTTATATTCGTAGACGGTCTCCCGGTATCCCATCTTATCCATCATTCCCTCGTCCACAGCGCTGGCATAGTCCACCAGAGTCACCAGGGAATAATCTTTCTCGTTCACCTTCCTTGCATTGTCCTCATCCACCATGCCGAAGCGATCCACGTTCTGCTTCAGCTCACTGTCATTCTCGATCGTATCCTTCATGGCGATAAGATTTTCCAGAAGCTGCCGGTTTCTCTCCTCGATGATGCCCTTTAAAGTAGTGGGCTTCTGGGCAGGAGCCTCCTTGACCGACCAGCTGTTCGTATTTTTATAGCCCATGAACTTCTCATAGCTTACGGCATCCATCAGGCTGTCGGCAGCTCCGGCCGCCTCAATGGAATCCGGTCCGCTGCCGGTGCTCTCCGGCTCTTCTTTGGGGGTGGTATCAAAACTTAGGTTCTCCACCAGACTGTTGTCGCTTAATCCCGCCATGTTCAGGCGCTTCAGATTTTCTGCCGAAGAGCCGCCGATCTCAACGGGGATTCGCTTTCCTTCGGAATCCTGTCCGTAGCTCACGTCCCCTTCGCTAATATAGTTTTCCGAGCCGGTATTGTACTTCACGGCCTTATAAGCATCCGCATCCGCCCTGCTCACGGTAAGCGGCGCCAGATTCCGGATGGTCAGCAGATCATAATTTGTCGTGCCGTTTTCGATGACGGAAAATTCCTTCCCGGGAAGAAGCTCCCCGTTTTCATTCACCACGGGATTTCCGCTTTCATCCACGGGTGTCCCGTCTTCATTCCTTAAAATGGCGGCCGGGCTGTAATAACCGCTTCCCACATAGCCCCCATCGCTTCCTGCCTCAAAGAGCAGGGAGACCCCGTTGGTAAAGCTGTTGCCCTGGCTGACCTCCTCGGAAAAGAAGGTTACGGTGCCGTCTTTGTTTACCTCAAAGGTTTCGGCCGGAACCGTAAAGCTCCCGTCCGTGGTCCTGACCTTAAAGAAAGCCACGCCCTCCGTGCCAATGGTTACCTCATGCTTTTCCGTATCGTAATTTTCATCTGCTTCCTTCCACCGGACCTTATCCCCCTTTACAAAGGTCCGGAACTTTTTCAGGCCGCTGAAGGCCGTTTCCGAAACCTTTCCCTTCGATCCGGCAGGCAGCGGATCGGCTCCATCGGTTCTCGGAGACCGGTACGCGCTGACGTTTTTTACCGTGGCGCTGTAGGAGGCGTGCATTTCGCCCCTTACGGTATATTTTTTCTGAGCCTGTCCCGGAGCCATATCCACATCCTCTGAAATGCCGCCGGTCCGGCAATGCATCGTAATGCCGGTAAGGATCGCCTGACCTGCCTGACAGAGCAGCTGGCACTCCACATCATTGGGATCATAGCTTCGATCCGCTCCCGCCTCCGAGAAGACATAGCTGGCACGGATGGTATGGAAGAGTCCCCCCGTTGCCAGGGCAAGCACTCCGCTGAAATCCCCGTAATTATCCGTAAACGCCGACCCCGCGGGCACATCATTGTCGTACAGATATACCGGCCTGCCTCCGCCGGCCGAGGAATGACCGGTATAGCGGATCTCCGCCCGGCCTGTCTCGATATCCATATCCGCCCGGGCCGGGATATGAAGGGACAGTCCCCCGGCTTTTTCCGTACTGACCCGTCCCAGGTTCCAGGTCCGGGTACGGTAGTTTTTGGTTTCCCAGCTTTCGATATACACCGTGTTGTGGCTCCCATCCCGGACATCAGCCTCCGGCATACGGATGCTGATCCTCACCGGCACGTCCTCTGTCAGGTTCAGCTCCTCATAGTCCATGCAGTAAAAGCTTCCTGTATAGACCTTTCCCTTCATGGTCTTTCCGTCCAGAATGAACTGGCACATGCCCGGAGCGCTCACCCTCAGGCACTTCAGACCGTTTGCCCCGGGATGGATCATCCCTCTTACCTCATAGACCTCTCCCGCGGCTGCCTTTTCCGGCGCGTTCAGGATGGCGTAGGAGCTGCTCTCCGAGGGCCGGAGCTGCGCGTAAACAGATTTCACGCTGCCGGATGTGATCACCACATTCTCAAGCTTTTGTACTCCGCTTTCCTCATCCATTTTCCAGCCGGTCAGAGAATACGGTGCAGAGTAACAGGAAGGACACAGAAGCACCGTATAGGTTCCCGCAGGAAGCAGGGTCTGCCGGGTCGTCTGGACCATTCCCCTGACATGCTCCCCGGAACCGTTATACACTGCGACAGCAAAATTTTCCGGGCTCAGCACATCTGAGGCATCCAGGATCCCAAAGCCTGTCACTTCCGCCTCCGCGTATTTTCCGGTATTCAGACTGACGATGGAAAGCCCTTCCGAAGAAGCGCCGATCAGATTTCCAAAATCGTCATAGACCTTAAGCCTTGAATCCAGCTTTACCTTATCGGCAGGAAGCCCTTCGACCTCATAAGCCTCATACAGCTTTCCACTGTCCGGGAATACCGCCTTTTCGGCATCGGACAGCCCGGTAAAGCCGATGATATGCCCCCCGCCATCCTTATTCACGCTCACCGAGCCGAGCCTGCGCACCACGCCCCGTTCAGTTCCCACATAGATCTCCGAAGGGGAGAGCAGATCCGCAATGCTGTAGCTGTAGTCCGAAGATCCGTTCAGGCCGCTTACGGTATGGAGCTTTGAAATGCCCTTCACAAAAAGAGTGACGGAGGTATTTCCCACATACTCCCCAAGCTCGATATTCCCTCCGGTCTGATCCGT
>JAILLN010000063.1 GCA_024693135.1 Lachnospiraceae bacterium
ACAGAACAGGAAAAGAAGAGCGCTGAAAAGAAGCCGGCTGCAGCACCGAAGAAGGCTGAAGCGGCAAAGAAGCCCGTGGTAAAGAAAGAAGCAGCGGCCAAGGCAGCGGCGAAGACTGCAGCCAAGGCACCGGCAAAGAAGACAGAGACCGCAGCAGCGAAGACCGCGGCAAAGGCACCGGCAAAGAAGGCGGCGGCGAAGACTACCGCAAAGGCACCGGCAAAGAAGGCGGCGGCGAAGACTGCGGCCAAGGCACCGGCAAAGAAGGCAGCAGCAAAGGCGGCAAAGGTGGAGCTTGTGATCCAGTATGGCAATGCAGAGGCCACCAGAGAGCAGCTGGAGGAGGCCTTCAAGGGCGTATGGGAGAGCGATATGGGCAGGAAGCTTTCTGAGGTGAAGGAAGTCACTCTTTATTTCAAGCCTGAGGATAACCGGGTTTACTTTACGGTAAACGGGGATGAGACCGGAGATTTCTATTACGGAATGCAGTGATCCGGAAAATGAGCAGATATTGAGAAAAAGCCGCTGGGCGGGTCAGCCCGGCGGTTTTTATTTTTTTGTTGACAAATAGATGCGCGGGTGATATCTTATGGAAAGAAGATATTAGCACTCAACTTATTCGAGTGCTAACACAAAGGGCAAGAGATGGATCTGGACGAGCGGAAAATAAAAATATTACAGGCAGTCATAAAGACCTATCTGGAGACCGGAGAGCCGGTGGGTTCCAGGACGATCTCCAAATACGCGGATCTGCAGCTTTCTTCCGCAACGATAAGGAATGAAATGGCCGATCTGGAGGAGATGGGATATATCCTGCAGCTCCATACCTCCAGCGGGAGGATCCCTACGGACAAAGGCTATCGTTTTTATGTGGACAGCCTGATGTCAGAAAAGGAACGTGAGATCTCTGAGATGAAGGATCTGGTCTTGGAGAAGGTGGACAAGCTCTCTGAAGTCCTGAAGCAGGCGGCAAAGCTTTTGGCGGAAAGTACCAATTATGCCGCCATGATCTCCAGCCCGGAGATCCACCATAATAAGCTGAAGTTCATCCAGCTTTCCAAGGTAGATGAAAACAGTCTGCTGGCTGTGATCGTCGTAGAGGGAAATATCATAAAGAACAAGCTGATCCCCACGGAGGTGGAGCTGGATAATGATACGGTGCTGAAGCTGAACCTGCTGTTAAATACCCATCTGAACGGGCTTTCTCTGGAGGAGATCAATCTGGGATTGATCACGCTCTTAAAGGAAAGGGCAGGCATTCATACGGATGTGGTAAGCTCTGTGATCGATGCGGTTGCAGATGCCATCCGGGCAGATGAGAATCTGGAGATCTATACCAGCGGTGCCAACAACATCTTTAAGTATCCGGAGCTGTCAGACCATGAGCGTGCCAGCGATATCATCAATACCTTCGAGGAAAAGAACCAGCTGGAAAAACTGGTGAATGACAGCCTTCAGGATTCGGAAAAAAATGGGATCCAGGTCTACATCGGAAGCGAGGCGCCTGTGCCATCCATGAAGGACTGCTCTGTGGTCACGGCCACCTATGAGCTGGGAGAAGGGATGAGAGGAACCATCGGCATCATCGGTCCGAAACGAATGGATTACGAGAAGGTCATGGGGACGATGAAAACGCTGATGGATCAGCTGGATGCGATCTATAATGATAATTCATAGATCCCTGAGAAAGGGTAGATGAAAAGGTATGGGAGGAGCAGCAATTGAAAAAAGATAAGAAAATGAAAAAGGAAACGGCAGAACAGGTTGAAATGCCGGAAGAAGCCGGGACAAGGGAGGCGCAGGCAGAGGATCCCGGAGAGGATAAGAAGCCGGAAAAGGAAACGGAGGCTTCTGAGGAGGCCCTGGACCGGGAAGCCGATGAAGCCGGAGAGAAAGAAGGATCCGAAAAACCGGAAGAAAAAGAAGGGGCAAAGAAGGATCCGAGAGATGCAAAGATCGAAGAGCTGAATGATAAAGTCATGAGGCAGATGGCGGAATTTGACAACTTCCGCAAGCGCACCGAAAAGGAAAAAGAGCAGATGTTTGAGGTCGGTGCCCGGAGCGTGATCGAAAAGATCCTGCCGGTGGTAGATAATTTTGAACGGGGTCTTGAGTCTGCCGCAGATAAAAAAGACGATCCTTTTGTGGAGGGCATGGATAAGATTTATAAACAGCTGATGACGGAGCTGGAAAATATCGGGGTGAAGCCCATCGAAGCGTTGGGAAAGGAATTTGATCCGAATTTCCACAATGCGGTCATGCAGGAGGAGAGCGAGGAGGCAGAGAGCGGCACCGTGCTGAAGGAGCTTCAAAAGGGTTATACCTACCGGGATACCGTGGTACGCCATAGTATGGTCTCGGTTGCTTCATGACCGTGGCGGCACGGAAAAGAACCCCGTTCATGGGTATATCATATAGGTTTAAATGATAATGGCGTGCAAGGCATGCGGAAAGGATAGGGAAAGAATATGAGTAAGATAATCGGTATTGATCTAGGAACGACGAACAGTTGTGTGGCAGTAATGGAGGGCGGGAAGCCTACCGTGATCGCCAACCAGGAGGGAGCCAGGACGACACCTTCCGTAGTGGCATTTACGAAAACAGGAGAGAGGCTGGTGGGAGAGCCGGCGAAGAGGCAGGCTGTCACGAATGCCGACCGGACCATTTCCTCGATCAAGCGTGACATGGGTACGGATCATGGGCGCTCCATTGATGAGAAGAAATATTCACCGCAGCAGATCTCGGCTATGATCCTGCAGAAGCTGAAGGCAGATGCAGAGAGCTATCTGGGTGAGAATGTGACCGAAGCGGTCATTACCGTACCGGCTTATTTTAATGATGCCCAGAGACAGGCAACGAAGGACGCCGGCAAGATCGCAGGGCTTGAAGTAAAGCGTATCATCAATGAGCCTACAGCCGCGGCTCTGGCTTATGGCCTGGATAATGAGAAGGAACAGAAGATCATGGTCTATGACCTGGGAGGAGGCACCTTTGATGTGTCCATTATCGAGATCGGCGACGGCGTCATCGAAGTGCTGGCCACAAACGGAGATACCCACCTGGGCGGCGATGATATCGACAATGTGATCACCCGCTATATGATCGATGACTTCAAGGCAAAGGAAGGGGTGGATCTGTCCACAGATAAAATGGCTCTGCAGAGGCTGAAGGAGGCCGCTGAAAAGGCAAAGAAAGAGCTTTCCAGCGCAAATACCACCAATATCAACCTTCCCTTCATTACCGCCACCAATGAGGGGCCGAAGCATTTTGACATGAACCTGACCAGGGCCAAATTTGAGGAGCTGATCCATGACATCGTGGAAAGAACCGCAGTTCCGGTACAGAACGCCATGAAGGATGCTGGGCTGAATAATTCCGATCTGGGCAAGGTGCTTCTGGTCGGCGGCTCTACCAGGATCCCCTGCGTACAGGAGAAGGTGAAGCAGCTGACCGGACATGAGCCGTCCAAGACCCTGAATCCGGACGAATGCGTAGCCATCGGCGCTTCCATCCAGGGCGGCAAGCTCGCCGGGGATGCGGGAGCAGGGGATGTGCTTCTGCTGGATGTTACTCCGCTGTCCCTTTCCATCGAGACCATGGGCGGCGTGGCAACGAAGCTGATCGAGAGAAATACCACGATCCCTACAAAGAAGAGCCAGGTCTTTTCCACCGCCGCAGACAATCAGACGGCTGTGGACATCAATGTCCTGCAGGGCGAGAGGCAGTTTGCGAAGGATAATAAATCCCTGGGCCAGTTCCGGCTGGATGGCATTCCTCCGGCAAGGCGCGGCGTGCCGCAGATCGAGGTGACCTTTGACATTGATGCAAACGGCATTGTGAATGTATCGGCCAAGGACTTGGGTACCGGAAAGGAGCAGCATATCACCATTACGGCAGGCTCCAATATGTCGGATGAGGATATCGAAAAGGCGGTGAAGGAGGCCCAGGAATACGAGGCACAGGATAGGAAGCGCAAGGAAGCCATCGATACGAAGAACGATGCGGATTCCTTCGTATTCCAGACGGAAAAGGCCATGGAAGAGGTCGGAGATAAGATCGATGCCAATGATAAGGCGGCTCTTGAAGCAGACCTGCAGGCTCTGAAGGATATCCTGGCCAAGCATCCCGACACAGAGGGAATGACGGACAGCGATGTGGACGAGATCAAGGCTGGCAAGGAAAAGCTGATGGAGAGTGCCCAGAAGCTCTTTGCCAAGGTATATGAGAATGCCCAGGCTCAGGGAGCTGCCGGGGCCGGCGCCGGTCCGGATATGAGCGGCATGGGACAGGGAGCTGCCGGGGATAGCGGAAGCGGATCATCGGATGCCGGCCCGGATGTGGTAGACGGCGACTACAGAGAGGTATGACAGGCGTATAAATTATCGTTTTACCGGAAGTTCGCAGGAAGTTTTTGATCCTGCGAACTTCGGATGTAAAGAACTGCGCAAAAGAGGAACTGTGTCCGTCTGATGCAGGCTCCAAAAGGAAAACAATATGGCAGAACAGAAAAGGGATTATTATGAAGTCCTCGGCGTAGATAAGAACGCAGACGAGGAGGCGATCAAAAAAGCATACAGGGCCCTTGCCAAGAAATATCATCCGGATATGAATCCCGGCGATAAAAACGCAGAGGCCAAATTCAAGGAAGCATCCGAGGCGTATGCCGTGCTGAGCGATTCCCAGAAGAGGGCACAGTATGACCAGTTTGGCCATGCGGCCTTTGAACAGGGAGGAGGCGGTTCCGGTTTTGGTGGATTTGACTTTAATTCCATGGACTTTGGGGATATCTTCGGAGATCTTTTCGGGGATATGTTTGGAGGAGGAAGAAGAAGCAGCCGTACCGGTCCCATGAAGGGAGCCAATCTTAGGACCAGCGTGAATGTGACCTTTGAGGAGGCAGTATTTGGCTGCTCCAAGGAGATCGAGCTGACCCTGAAGGACGAATGCGGAAAGTGCCGCGGCACAGGAGCGAAGCCGGGCACAAGTCCGGTGACATGTACCAAATGCGGAGGAAAAGGACAGATCGTATATACCCAGCAGTCGCTTTTCGGCACGGTACAGAACGTACAGCCCTGTCCGGACTGCAGCGGCACAGGGAAGGTGATCCGCGACAAGTGCCCGGACTGCTATGGTTCCGGATATATCGCACATAAAAAGAAAATAGAGATTACCATACCCGCCGGGATCGATAACGGCCAATGTGTCCGGATCCGGGAGAAGGGAGAGCCTGGAAGGAATGGAGGACCGAGGGGAGATCTTTTGGTGGAGGTACGGGTTTCAAGGCATCCCATCTTCCAGAGGAGGGATTATGATATCTTCTCCACGGCACCGATCTCTTATGCCCAGGCGGCTTTGGGAGGCGAAGTCCTGATCGACACGCTGGACGGAAAGATCGCAAATACCATCAAGCCCGGCACACAGACAGATACCCGGATCCGTCTGAAGGGGAAGGGAGTGCCTTCTCTTCAGAATAAAAACGTCAGGGGGGATCATTACGTCACACTTGTGGTTCAGGTTCCCACAGGCCTTACCCAGAGCGCCAGGGAGCTTCTGAAGCAGTTTGACGAGATCACGGGGGATTCCTTGAACTACGTGAAGAAACACTCGGAGGAAGCCTCCTCGGATATGAAGGGGAAGGGCGGAAAGAAGAAAAAGGGTTTGTTTAGCTGATGAAAAATACAGCATTGATCATGGCGGGGGGCAGAGGCGAACGATTCTGGCCCCGTTCCAGAAAAAACCTTCCAAAGCAGTTTCTGTCGCTGACCAGTGACGGGAAGACGCTGATCCAGCTGACCGTAGAGAGGATCCTGCCTTTAGTCGGCAGGGAGGATATGTTTATCTCCACAAATGAGGATTATCTCCCTCTGGTCAGGCAGCAGCTGCCGGATATTCCGGAAGAAAATATCATCTGTGAACCGGTGAGCCGGAATACTGCACCGGGGATCGGCCTGGGTGCGGCTTATATTGCCAAGAAATACGGTGAGGAGACGGTAATGATCGTCCTGCCGTCTGACCATCTGATCAAGTATAATCAGATGTTCGCCGCGACCCTCCGGGATGCAGTACAGCTTGCGGAAAAGGGTCAGAATCTGGTGACTCTGGGCATTACTCCGGATGAGGCCGAGACGGGATATGGATATATCAAATTCCGGCCGGATGAGATGGAAGACCGGGGCTACCGGGTGGATCATTTTGCAGAGAAGCCCTCCTTAGAGCTGGCAAAGGAATATGTCTCCTCTGATGAGTATCTTTGGAATTCCGGCATATTTGTGTGGAAGGTATCCACGATCATGAAGGAATTTGAACGCTTCATGCCGGACGTGCATGAGGGTCTTTCGGTGATCAGGGATGCGGTCTCTACCAGCCAGGAGGAAGAGATCGTAAGAAAGATCTATCCGGGTTTCCCTTCCATTTCCATTGATTACGGGATCATGGAAAAATCAGACCGGATCTATACGATCCCCGGAAATTTCGGCTGGGACGATGTGGGAAGCTGGCTTGCGATCGAGCGGATCCAGCGTTCCAATGAATATGGCAACATCTCCTCCGGCAATGTGATCACGGTCAATACGGGGAACTGCATCATTCAAGGCAGGGATAAGCTGATCGCAATGGTCGGGATGGAGGATACGATCGTAGTGGATACAGAGGATGCGACCTTGATCTGTGCCAAGAATTCCACTGCGGATATCAAGAAAGTTCTGGAAAACCTTAAGATCTGCAACCGGGATGAATATCTGTAAGAAGCAGGATGTCGTCAGAACTTTTTAAGGGAAGTCCCGTGACCAGATCTCCGCTTTTGTATCCCAAAAGGGGGACGGCGGCCCGGATGTATTCTCTGGTATAGCCGGATAGATGCTCTTTTCCTTCGATTTGGACCGGCTCCTCCAGAAGCAGCTCGAGGCGTTCTCCTTTGGGGATCGTTTCCATGTAATTTCTTTTATCACGCTCCCGCAGGTTTAATAGTACCCGGGAGCGCTTTGTCTTTACGGAATCCGGAAGCTGTCCCTCCATCCGGTCTGCCGCCGTACCGCGCCTGCGGGAATACTTGAATATGTGCGTCTCATAAAATCCGATCTTCTCCACAAAAGAGACCGTCTTCTCAAACTCCTCCTCACTTTCTCCCGGAAAACCCACAATGATGTCTGTCGTGATGGCAGGATGAGAAAAGAATTTCCTTAAGATAGCCACGCTTTCGGCATATTCTTCGGTGGTATAGCGACGGTTCATCCGTTTTAGCACGGTATCGCAGCCACTTTGGAGGGACAGGTGGAAGTGAGGGCACAGCTTTGGTATTTCTTTCAGGGAGCCAGCGAATTCTTCCGTGATGATCCCCGGTTCCAGGGATCCCAGCCGGATCCTTTGGATGCCGTCTATCCCGGCTGCGGCCCGGATCAGCTGCAAAAGGCTTTCACCTTCATCCGGCCTGTCTAACCCGTAGGAGCTTAAATGGATGCCGGTAAGCACCAATTCCCGGTAGCCCTCTTCGGAAAGATCACGGGCCTCCTCCAGGATATCGGATATGCGCCTGCTTTTGATCCGGCCCCTGGCATGGGGGATGATGCAATAGGAACAGAACATATTGCATCCGTCCTGACATTTGATCCAGGCTCTGGTATGCGCATAAGGATCCGAGTGGGAGACGGGGGAGGCAGCGGGCTCTTCCTCCTTTACAAACAGATCCCTTTCCCATAAAGCATGGCGTATGATCTCGGCGATCCGGGTCTTGTCCTGATTGAAGACAGCCACATCCGTACCGTCTGACAGGAGCTGTTCCCTTCCCCGGATATCCACATAGCAGCCTGCGGCCACTACGATCGCATCTTTATTCATTCCCCGGGCGCGGTGGATCATCTGTCTGGTTTTCCGGTCGGCGATATTGGTTACCGTGCAGGTATTGATGATGTATACATCAGCCCTTTCTTCAAAGGGTACGAGCAGAAAGCCTTCATCAAGAAGGGATTTGCGCATCCGGTCCGCCTCATAGGCATTGACCTTGCAGCCCAGATTGTGGAATGCTACCGTGATCATAGGGTTATTATAACATATTTGAAAAGCATTTCCCCCGTGGGTATAATCAAAAAGAATGGAGGGACCAAGATGCTGAGTTATTCTACGGAATTATTTATTGATGATCATCATATCATTCTTTCGCTCCTGTTGGGGGCTTTGCTGGATTGGATCATCGGGGATCCGGAATGGCCCTGGCATCCGGTAAGGCTCATAGGAAAATGGATCGGATTTTTAGACCGGCACATGAGGCTGTCCCGGAATCCGAGAAATAATACGCCGGGAAAACAGCGGTTCAGAGGCTTCTGCCTGGTGGTCCTTGTCCTGCTTCCTGTATTTCTCATTACGCTGATCCCTGTACAGATCGCTTATGAATACAGCTCCCTTTTCGGATTGCTGCTGGAGGCGGTGCTGTGCGCCATGTGCCTGTCGGCGAGGAATCTTAAAGAAGAAGCGGAAGAAGTGGAGGATGCCTTGATGCAAAAGGATGAGCCGGGGGCAAAGGCGTCTTTATCCATGATCGTGGGAAGGGAGACCGGAGATCTCACGGAGGGGGGGATCATCCGGGCTGCAGTGGAAACGGTGGCAGAAAATACCACGGACGGAGTCATTGCGCCCATTATCTTTCTGGCGATCGGCGGAGCTCCTTTGGGAATGCTCTATAAGGCGGTCAATACCATGGATTCCATGCTTGGATACAAAAATGAAAAGTATCTTCATTTTGGACGTTTCGCCGCAAAGCTGGATGATCTCGCAAATTATATCCCGGCCTGGGCCACATCGTTTTTTATGACCCTGGCTTCTTTTTTGCTCGGATATGACGGAAAAAATGCCATCCGGGTTTTCTGGAAGGACAGGGGAAAGTCTCCCAGTCCGAATGCGGGAAAAACGGAAAGCGTCATGGCCGGCGCCCTTCATCTGGTGCTGGGAGGAGATGCGGTTTATGGAGGGATCCTCTGCCATAAGCCATGGATCGGCCTCGGGCAGGATAATCTGGATCCGGTGCCGGAAGACATCCGGAATGCCTGCCGGATCATGGCCACTACGGAATGGATCCTCCTTGTGCTGCTCCTCCTGATCTTTTTATCATCTTTGGCATGAAATGGGGATCCGATGGTTTGTTCAGAAATGATCCAAATCTTCCGATAATCCTTTTGAAAGACTGGTTGAATAAGGAGAGGCATTGCAGATGAAGATCGATCTTATGAATATTGACCAGGGAATCCCGGAAGCGGGGGGTTCCGCAGCAGCATCGTTGATGAAGCCGCAGGAGGAGCCGGGCCGGGCCAGGCAATTGGGCAATGCATCGGGCATCGCCGTGGATCTGGGGAATAATGCCCTAAATGGCATGAGAGCTTACGAAAAGAAGCACAGATCTCCTCTGGAGGGGTTGTCAGCGCCGCAGGCCCAGGATGAGATGCTGAACCGGAATTATATGGCCGTCATGGCAAATACCATGTCCGGGAGGGATTTCAAGGAGCTTGTGGAGCAGGGCTATGCACCCGGGGAGATGCAGCCGGAGGATGCGGTGAATTCCCTGGACCGGATGAAGGCAGAGCTTGCCAGGGCAGGCATCCATGTGGCCGGCTACACGGATATGGTGTCGGAGGAGGCGCTTGAGGAGGTGACCGGATCTGCGGCACTTGCCCGGGAGCTGTCAAAGGGCGCAGGGATCCAAGGGGAGGCCCGTCCCCTTCCGGATGACATGGGATATGCCTCAGGCGTCATGCCGGAGGAAGGCCGGATCGCAGAAGGTCTTGAAGAGCTGGATCTTCCGGCCACGGAGGCCAATATCCGATCCGTCCGGGATGCATACCGGATTGCGGATGAACTAAAACCGCTTTCCGATGCGTCTTTAAAGTATATGATCGAAAATGGCATGGAGCCCAGGATCTCGGATGTATTTGAGGCAGAGTTTTCTGCAGGAGGATCCATACCCTCAGGGAATGCAGGATATTTTTCTTCTGATGACGGGACGAACGGGTATCTTGCCCGGGCTGTGCCGGTAGCAGAGGAAGGAAATGAGGGGCTTAACCGGCAGATGGATGAGGTGATCCGGGAAGCAGGCTTTCAGCCCACAGATGAAAAGAGAGAGGATGCAAAATGGATCCTGAATCATGGGATCCCGCTTAATACGGAGACATTAAGTAGCTATGAAAGCTTAAGATCACTGGATCCGAAGCCGGATTTTACCGAAATGGCAAGGGCTCTTTCGGAGGGCAGGCCGGCAAGGGATGCCTATCTGATCCGGGGATACCGGCAGGTCAGGGCAGACCGGATCCTGAAGGAAACGGCATTAGCCATGACTTCAGAGGCAAACCGCAGGCTGCTGAAATCGGATATGAATATCGATACCACGAAGCTGGAGGAGGAGGTCAGTTCCTTAAAGCAGGAGGAATCGAGATTATGGCGGCTTGTGGATGAGACACTGTCTGCCGTCTCCGAGCTGAAGGAAGCTCCGGCAGAGCTCATCACGGAATATGCCTTCCCTCCTGCCCGGAGCGAGGCCTTCCTGAAGGACATTCCGGGGGATGAGATTACGCTCCAAGCCCTGCGTGATGAGGGCGGGAGACTGTCCTTAAGATACCGGGAAGCCGAGAAGCTGTATGAAGCCGTGGGAACCGAGGTACGCCCTGACCTGGGGGATCATATCCAAAAGGCTTTCCAAAATGTAGATGACATCCTGGGAGAGCTTGGTCTGGAAAGGACAGACCAGAACCGGCGTTCCGTGAGGATGCTGGGCTATAATTCCATGGAGATCACGCCGGAAAATATCGGCAGGATGAAGGAGGCGGATGAAAAGGTCAACCGCGTGCTGGATGCCATGACGCCTCCGAATGTGCTGAAGCTTATCCGGGAGCAGGTCAATCCGCTTTCTGTGGGGCTTGACGAGCTGGATGAAAGACTTGCCCGGTATTCAGAAGAGGAGGAGCAGACCCAGGAAAGCTTTGCCCGATATCTGGTGAAGCTGCAGCATGCAGGGGAGGTCACGCAGGAGGAAGCCGCATCTTATATTGGGATCTTCCGCCTTGTGGATAAGATCGCAAAGAATGACGGCGCAGTGATCGGGGCTCTTGTCAATGCCTCTTCCGGCCTTTCCATGAAGAACCTCCTGTCATCCTTAAGGAGCGGGAAAAGGGGCCACATGGACTTTCTGATCGATGAGAACTTCGGAGGGATAGACCGCGTAGAGGATGCGGCGGCCCGGAAGATCGATGTGCAGATCGCCACGGCCTTCGGGGATGATTATTATGATGAAGAAGCAAAGCAGTTTGCGGAAGCGGCAAAAGTAGAGGCAGAGCTGTACCGTATGCTGGAGGAAGCGGATACGAGTGCTTCGGCAAACCATGTCCATGCGGCTATGGAGCTTTTCGCCGGCGAGGCATGGAAGAATGGATTTTTTGGAAAGCTTTTGAACGGAAGCGGCGAATCATCCCGCAAACGGCTGAATGATATGGCAAAACGCGCCATTGACAGCATGGATGAGGCGGAGGAATTTGCTGAATGCTATGATGAGATGGTCAATGCGGAGGTAGTGGCGGCCTTTGACCGAAAGGATGTGCGTATTGACATCAGGGCAATGCAGCTTCAGGCAAAAGTTTTTTCCCTGCAGAAAACCCTTGCCGATTCCAGGAATTATCAGATTCCGGTGGAGTTTGAGGGAAGGACTGCGACGATAAATTTGAAAATCAGGCATGGGGAAAATGCCGGAATGGTCGATATAGTATTTGAAGATGAGATGCTTGGCAGGATTGAAGCAAAGTTTTCCCTTGCAGGAGGGACGACAGAGGGCATAGCGGCCTGTGAAAGCAGAGCCGGATATGAATTCCTGAAGGCAAAGCAGGAAGAGATCCGCCAGGCAGTTTCACTCGGAGAAAGGCAGGCTGCAATGGACGTAGTCTATGCCACAGGACAGGGAATGGATCAGCGTCCTGTAAATGCCAAGGATGGCCAGGCAACGGATACAACGGTACTATATCGGACGGCAAAGGCATTTATAGGAGGAATAATCCATGAAGATCAATAGCAATATCACGGCCTATATCACCAATAATTCTTATCTGCAGAATGAAAAGCGTCTTGCCAATTCTACGGCCAAGCTTTCCAGCGGATATAAACTGAATAAGGCCGGAGATGATCCCGCTAATTTCGCCATAGCAAACCGAATGAGGATGCAGCTGCAGGGGCTGGACAAGGTCAAGACCAACGCGGTCACAGGCTCTTCCGTGGTAGAAACCGCTGAATCTGCCATCACAGAGATCCAGGACATGATCCAGAGGATGAACGAGCTGGCCATTAAGTCAGCAAACGGCACCCTGAGTGAATCTGACCGGTCGATGATCCAGATGGAGGTGGACAAGCTCAAGGAAGAGATTACCCGCATAAGCGAGACGACGGAGTTCAATGACATGCCTCTTCTGGATGGGACATTTGAGGACAGGGGCTTCTGCCAGAACCGGACGGATGTGAAGATTAAAGGATACTCGCAGGAGACCCAGGCCGGGGTATATAAGCTGCAGCTGGATTATACCGAAGTACCGGACATGGAGCGGTACAGCGTAGTGGATGATACGGAGGCTATCTTCGGTGCGATCCAGCCGGACATGACAGGACTTGAGGTGATCACAGATGCTCTGGGAAACCCTGTGTCAGACCCTCCGACATACAAGATCGCCCTGACCTCGACCAGGGAAGACGGCGTGGAGGTCCGGTGGGAGTCCACCACAGAGTTTACTGCAGATGATGTTAAGGATCAGCGGGCAAATCCCAAAAAAGACTATCCGATGGATCCGGCAGGAGCAGATGATCCTGCAGAGAAAGGATATCTGACCTTAAAGGGCATGACCAATATCGTGGAGGGATATAAGACAGACGGCGCCGGAAACAAGATATTGGATGCGGATGGAAATCCGATCCCGATCTTCAAGGAAACATCGCTGAAAATAGAATTTGACGTAGCTTACCAATATACCGTTTCTTTGGGAGGCTATGGAACCGCCGATGAAGACAAGGGGATCAAAAATGCGAGCGACCTTCTTGGATCCCTTTCCGACCCTCAGGATTATCATACCTCGACTTATACCGTAAAGGATCCGGAAAACCCGGACGATCTCACAAAGTCCACGGATTATGTGACCGTCACGGCAAAGAACGGGACGGAGCTTACGCTGGAGATCCGGGACAGAGAGCAGCTGAAGGCGGATGGAGGAGAGCTCCAGTTTGAGCTTACCGGGCTGGGATCCATGCGGCTGCAGGTGGGTACGGAGGAAGGACAGACCATTCAGATGTCCATTCCGGAAATGAGCCTTGCCAGGATGCATATAGAAGACCTGGACATGACCACCCAGAAGGATGCCAGGCAGTCCATCGACAAGCTCTCCTATGCCCTGGAATATGTGAATTCAGCGAGATCCAGGCTGGGCGCATACCAGAACCGGTTAGAGAATACCATTACCTATGTAGATGCTACGAATGAAAGCCTGACCTCGTCCTATTCCAGGATACGGGATACGGATATGGCGGAAGAAATGACGGAATATACAAGCCTCCAGGTACTGACACAGGCGGGAATGTCCATGCTGGCCCAGGCCAATGAATTCCCCCAGCAGGCTTTGCAGTTATTGCAGTAAAGGGATTTACAGTCTACACCGTCTGACTTGAAATAAAGATATGCGGAAGGCATTTTGAGGATACCGCAGGGTTTTCCTGCTTTCCTAAGGATATGGAAACAGTCATGGATCTGCCTGTTTGACAGGCAATGCTGTTACTGGGCTGCTCTCAACTACATCGCGGGCAGACAGTCGTGGAGAGGGACCTCTGCAAGACAGCAAGTAGAGGCCGGACGTTTGAAATGCAGGACATCCCAGCCAGACCGTTTCGGGAACTGTTTTCCATGGTCAGCGGTTTTTGCGGAAACGGTCTATTACAGGGATGCCGCGGGCTGAGATATCTTATGCCGCAGGAAAGCTTCCAAGAGCAAAGCGGTAGTTTGCAGAAAAACAGCAACCGCCGCAGAGGTTCCTCTCACAGCGTGAAACAGGCCGCTCTGTCCGGGCAGGCTGGACAGAGTGGTTAAGCATAATCATTAAGGGATGATCATATGAATGCAGAGCAGAAACAGGAATATACCCGGAAGATCAGTAAAGCGAACCGGACCGGGATCATTGTGATCACATTTGAGATCGCTTTGGATTACCTGAAGGAAGCAGAGGGGATTTCTTCCAAGGAGGATCCGCAGGGATTCCGCCTGGCCTTGAAGCATGCATCGAAGTGCGTGGAGCAGCTCCGTGCCTGCCTTAATTATGATTATCATATCTCCCTGCTGCTTTTCCGGTTATATAATTATTCGCTGGAATGGATCCGCAGGGCCGACTATACCCTGGATGCTTCTGCGCTTGAACAGCCGGAAAAGATCCTTAAAAAGCTTCATGATTCCTTTGAGGAGGCACAAAAGGAGGATACCTCCCCCGCCATGATGAGCGGTGTCCAGGAGGTATATGACGGGCTTACGTATAATGCGAAGGGAACGACCAATACCAGCATGTTCCGTCCATAAAGGATTCTGTTTATTTCATGCGCCTGCGAAGCTCCATCAGCTTGTC
>JAILLN010000055.1 GCA_024693135.1 Lachnospiraceae bacterium
AGACTTGCAAGATCGGCTGCCATGTGAGACAACACGCTTTATCGTTGGCTCACATAGCCGAGATTGCATAGTCGGAGCCAGCGGGAAGCTTCGCATTAAGTGAGCGGTGAGGCGACGTGGAAATGCAAGGCCCGCCGGCGGCGTATCTGCAGCAGACAAAAGAGCTGTCCCCCTCGTCTTGTGGATTACATAATATCTAAACATAATTGAAATCGCGGACAATATGTAGTATACTTATGGCAATTTGGCACAAATAGCATTATTGTGCTTTATGTGATTTTGGGAAGGATATCTGGAAGAGGCAGAATATGATGAAGGGATATGATAAAAAGTTATTCGCCATGATGCTGACGGCGGCGCTGATGGTTCAAGGGAGCGGAACAGCCCTGGCAGCAGAGGAGATTTCCATTGAGGTCACGGAAGAGCCTGCTGAAATAGAAACCGATTCCACTGGACAGACGTCAGACCAGGAGACAGGAGATTTCCTTGACGGTACGGAAATGGTAAGGGATACTGCCATGGACGGGGAACTGTCGGAATCCATGGGATCCGCCAAGGACGGGGAGCCGTCTGGGCCAATAGAATCAGCAGGACCGTTCGAAGTCGCAGAACCATCCGAAGCCCTCTCTTCGGAAAAAGACCGGTATACCATACAGGATGTGGTAGGAAAAGACAAGGAAGCGACGGATCATATCACGATATGTATCAATATGGGGGAAGGCCATATTCCGGACTGGGTGAGCGGAAATTATCCGCCGGCAGGAAGAGCCTATAATATCGGGGATAAGGTGCTGCTTCCCGCGGCCAGTGAGCTGACCCGCCCGGGCTATAACCTGAAAGGGTTTTCTGCAGACAAATCCAAGGCAGACGGAGGAAAGATCGATAGCGGAATGGGTGCAGGAAAATATTATACCGTGCCCAAAAGCATGGCACCCAATAGCACCGTTACCCTTTATCCTGCCTGGAAGGGACAGAAATATAAGATCTCATACGACCTGAACGGGGGGACGGGAAAGAAGCCGCCGGCAATCTCCTATACCTGCGGTACGATCCCCAAGACCACCCCGGCGACTCCTGCGGAAACGAAATATAAGATAGCCAGGGCAGGGTTTGAATTCAAGGGATGGTCGGAAAGCGAAAATGCCATAGAGCCCCAGTTCGGCCACAGCGCTGACTTAAGCAGCCTGACCTCCCGGCCATACAATACCACCCTTTATGCCGTATTTGCACCGGTCACATATGGGGTATCCTTTAATCTCTCTACGGAAGGAAATGAGACGCTGGAAACACTCTTAAAGGGCACGCCGGTCCCGGAAGCACGAAACATCTCCGGAAGCACGGCAATGACGCTGCCTGTCTTAGGCGATGTGGAGGGCTATTCCTTCGAGGGCTGGTATATCAAGACGAAGGACAGCACGAAATACTTTGGAGGCGGGACGGAGGTGACGGCGGGGGAGCTGGAATTTCTGCCCGGATCTTCTGTCCAGACTTTTTATGCCAACTGGATCGCGGATACAGAAAGAAATACCCGGATCCGGAAGATCACCTTCAAGGTGGACAGCGGGGCAGAGCTTCGGGTGGACGGGACGAAGGTGACCCTGGATGAAGGTTCTTATGTCCTGACCGATGAATATTGCGTGGGCTCGACCCTCGACTTGTCCAGATACCGGGCCGTGGGCAAGGCGAATTATGTGCAGGATAAGGATCATGGATGGAAATACGGGAAGACGGCCACAGCACATGAAAAAATAACCGTCACCAAGGATATGACATTTACCGTGAACTGGGTAGGAGAGCTTTATACGGTGCATCTTGACGATGCCATGGATGGCGATCATACCAGATCCTACGGCACGGTCAAGGTCCGGTACGGGCAGACGGTGAAGCTGCCGAATGCAGCGAAGCTCTATCCGCACATGGGATTAAAGTTCTCGCAATGGAAGGTCATGAATGAGCGGAAGGGAAAGGCGGAAAAGATCACGTCGATTACCGGAAAAAAGATGGCCGCCTCGGATGGAGACCTGGAGGATGCAAAGGATTACCATGTATATGTCAGGGCATACTGGAATCCCGGCAAGGTATCCTCCATTACCGTGAAGCCGAAAAAGCTCGCGATCCGGGCGGGCCAGGAATATACGGTAACATACACGATCAAGCCCCTGTACTGTGTGTCCGGAAACGTTACCTTTACCACAGATAAGCCTGGCAGCTCCATGTTTAAGGATCTGCCGAAGGAGGCCGTGGTAAAGCCGGACAGTACGGTATCGATCAGGGTGAAGGTAATGGAAGGAGCCTCCGGGGTGGAGACGATCATAGCCTCCGTGCCCGTGAGCAAGGACAGCACAAAAATGAAGACGGTAAAGCTCAAGGTAACCGTGCCTTGATTGATATTTTGCCAAGAAAGGCGTATGATTTTAGAAAATACGGTATTTTGGAGAGATGAACCATGGAGAATAAAGGAAAATACTATCTGACCACGGCTATCGCCTATGCCTCCGGGAAGCCGCATATCGGCAATACTTACGAGATCGTCCTGGCGGATGCCATCGTAAGGTTCAAAAGGCGGGAGGGATATGACGTATTCTTCCAGACCGGAACCGATGAGCATGGACAGAAGATCGAAGAAAAGGCCAAGGCGGCGGGCATCACGCCAAAGGAATATGTGGACAAGGCCGCATCCGAGATCAAGAGGATCTGGGATCTGATGAACACCTCCTATGATAAATTTATCCGCACCACGGATGAAGATCATGAAAAACAGGTGCAGAAGATATTTAAGAGGCTGCATGACCAGGGGGATATCTACAAGGGTGCTTATGAGGGGCTTTATTGTACCCCCTGTGAATCCTTCTGGACTCCTTCCCAGCTGAAGGATGGGAAATGCCCGGACTGCGGGGGCGAGGTAAAGCCAGCTAAAGAGGAAGCCTATTTCTTCCGTATGAGCAAGTATGCGGACCGCTTAATCGAGCACATAGAGACCCATCCGGAATTCATTCAGCCGGTGGCCCGCAAGAACGAGATGATGAATAATTTCCTGAAGCCCGGCCTGCAGGATCTGTGCGTATCCCGGACCTCTTTTAAGTGGGGGATCCCGGTGGATTTTGATGAAGGCCATGTGGTCTATGTATGGCTGGATGCATTGACCAATTATGCTACCGGCATCGGATATGATGCGGAGGGTGCTTCCACCGAGCAGTATAAGAAGCTGTGGCCTGCAGATCTTCACCTGATCGGCAAGGATATCATCCGCTTCCACACGATCTACTGGCCCATTTTCCTCATGGCTCTGGGAGAGCCCCTGCCGAAGCAGGTCTTTGGACATCCCTGGCTTTTGGTAGGGGATGGCAAAATGAGCAAGTCGAAGGGAAATACGATCTATGCAGATACCCTGGTGGATCTCTTCGGAGTGGACGGGGTGCGTTACTTCATGCTGCATGAGATGCCCTTTGACAACGACGGCGTCTTTACCTGGGATACCATGGTGGAGCGGTTTAATTCCGACCTGGCCAATACCATCGGCAATCTGGTAAAGCGCACCATTTCCATGACGAACCAGTATTTCGGGGGGATCGCAAAGGAAACGGGGGTAGCAGAGCCTGTGGATGACGACCTGTATCAGACCGTGCTTTCCGTGAAGGATCAGGTGGCAAAAAAAATGGAGACCCTCCATGTGGCGGACTGCCTGACGGAAATCCTGAACCTTTTCAAGCGATGCAATAAATACATCGACGAGACCGAGCCCTGGGTGCTGGCCAAGAATGAAGCAAAAAAGGACAGGCTGTCTGCAGTGCTTTACCATCTGCTGGACTGCATCACCATCGGGGCGGCTCTTCTTTGGCCCTTCCTTCCGGAAACGGCAGAAGCCATCACAAAAGAGCTTCATGTCAAAATGCCGGATTTCGATGCATGTGACAAAAAGGGCGCATTTGAGTCCGGCACAAAGGTGACGGAGGATCCTTCGACCCTGTTTGAGCGCAAGAAATTTGCAGACGTGATGAAGACGGTCAACGAGCTGTATCCGCCCCAAAAGCAGGAAAAGCCGGAGAAGAGCGCAAAGCCTGCAAAGGCAGAGGGAATGAAGGAGCAGATCACCATAGACGAATTTGACCGGATGGATTTCCGGATCGGTGAAGTCATCGAATGCAAGGCCGTGGAGAATTCAAACAAGCTTCTTTGCTCTAAGGTAAAGATCGGAGATGAGGTCCGCCAGATCGTATCCGGCATCCGCAAGGTATATACCCCGGAAGAGATGGTGGGGAAGAAGGTCATGGTCATCGCAAACCTGAAGCCGGCCAAGCTGGCAGGCCTTATGAGCGAAGGCATGATCCTGTGTGCAGACGATGGAAATGGCGGTTTTTGTCTGATGGAGCCGGAAAAAGACGTGCCGCAGGGCTCCAGGATTAGTTAAAGGAAGGATAGGGATGCCGGAAGAATTTACAATTGATTCCAGGGATATGGCTACGAAGCTTCAGGCCTATCAATGGACGCCGAAGGGCGAAGTCAAGGCTGTGCTGGTGCTGGTCCATGGCATGTCGGAGCACATGATGCGGTATGCTGAAATGGCGGAATACCTGGCATCGAAGGGCTTTGTGGCAGCCGGGATCGATCTGCTGGGGCATGGGCGCTCCGCAAAGACAAAGGAGGATTTCGGATATTTCTGTGAAAGGGATGCCGCCACGGTCGTGGTCAGGGATGTACATCGGCTGAAAAAAACCGTACAGGAGAAATATCCCGGCATTCCGGTCTTCCTTCTGGGACATTCCATGGGATCCTTTATCGCCAGATGCTATATCGAAAGGTACGGTACCGGGATCCAGGGCGTGATCATCCTGGGAGGGAATGACCAGAATCTTTTTGCGGCGAGATTTGGCAGGCTGATGGTGGGCTTGGTTGCCTTGCTGAAGGGCTGGCGTTACAGGAGCCCCTTTATCACCAAGCTGATCCTGGGGCATTGCCTGGACCGGATCGAAAATCCCACAGGCCCCAACGACTGGATCGTCAAGAGAAGGGAAGTCGTGGAGGCTTATACGAAGGATCCCTTAAGCGGGTTCATGTTTACGCTGAACGGATATGATACCCTGCTGACCTTTACCATCCGGGCCGGGGAGCCGAAGGAGCTTGACCGGATCCCCCGGGAGCTTCCCATGTTTATGATGTCCGGCTCGGAGGATCCCATCGGGGAATGGGGCGAGGGCGTCAAAAGGATGGAGCAGCTCTATCGGAAGCTGGGAATGAAGCATGTAGAAATGAAGCTGGTGGAGGGAGACCGCCATGAGCTCCATAATGAAGAAGACCGATATGAAACCTTTGAACGTATTGCAGGCTTTATGGAAGGAGTGATCGCATGAAAAAGACATTGGCAATGATGTTGGCAGGATTGATGTTATTTTTTGGGGCTTTTTCAGGTATTCCCGTCTATGCTGACGACGGCGCGACGGTGATCACGTTTCCGGATAGCGAAAAGCCCAAAGAAGAGCCGGCCCCGGCGGCGGCTTCCTCGAAGCCATACCTGGCGGTGGGAGCAGACCTAAGCCAGGAGCAGCTGCAGACGGTGCTGTCTCTCATGGGAATCTCCAGTTCGGATTTCACCCAGTATAATATCGTCTATATCACCAATGCAGAGGAGCACCAGTATCTGGATTCCTATATCTCCCCGTCCGTGATCGGCACGAAATCCCTTTCAAGCGTGCTGGTGAAGCCGGCGGAAAAGGGCCATGGCATCACGGTCACGGCAAAGAATATCAATTATTGCTCGGAGGGCATGTACCGGAATGCCCTGCTTACAGCCGGAATCGAGGATGCAGACATCATCGTGGCAGGACCTGCGCCGATTTCCGGCACGGCGGCCCTGATCGGAGCCATGAAGGCTTATGCGGACATGACAAATACGCAGGTGAACGAGCAGGCGCTGGATGCATCCCTGAATGAGCTGGTGACCACAGGAGAGCTGGAGGAAGCCCTGGATAACGTAAGCAAGGAAGAGGTCGAATCCATGATCGCCTTCGTGAAGGCAGAGATCGCCGGAAAAGAGCTGAATACGAAGAGCGAGATCGAGGATGTGGTGCGGCAGGCGATCAAGGATTATGGACAGGTAGAGCTTTCCGAAGAGGAGATCAAGCGCATCATTGAATTGATGGTCAAGATCAAGGAGCTGGGCCTGGATTACAATACCCTGCTGGATCAGGCCTCCGATCTGTATGAGAAATTTGGCGACAAGCTCACCACAGGGGACATGGATCTTGCGGAGCTGGCAAAGGAAGGTGTAAAAAGTACGGTCCGGGAGGCGGTGACCAAGGCAGTGAGCGGCATTTTGGATGGAGTAAAAAGCTTCTTTAACGGGCTTTTCGGTGGGAAGAAATGAGGGAAAGCCACCCGGCTGTATTTCGTGTCAGAATGATCCGCCGAAGTGAATGGAAGGACGCGATGGCTCTGTGCTGGCGCGTCTTTCTTGAGTTTGAGGCAGACCTGTATCCCGAAGAGGGATGCCAGAGCTTTTACCGGTTTGTGACCGATGAGCATTTAAATCTTGCATGGATGAACGGCGGATATCCGGTCTGTGCAGCCTTCGCGGGAGAGGAGATGATCGGAGTCGCCGCCATCCGGAGCGGCTGCCACCTGTCTCTGCTTTTTGTGGAAGGCATTTATCAAGGCAGGGGGGTAGGCCGGGCGCTGGTTAGCTATATGCAGGATTTTATCATGGGATCGGATGAGCATCCGGCCTATGAAAGGATGACGGTAAACGCATCTCCCATTGCCATCGGATTTTACCATCACCTTGGTTTTCAGGATACCGGGCCAAGGCAGACAAAGGACGGGATCCTGTACACGCCTATGGAGGTACGGCTCATAAAGGAGGAAAAACCGCTATGATATCAAACCAGGTCATACAGTCCATGACGGAAAAGCTGGAGGGGATCTCCCATATCGGCATCAGCGTATATGAGCTGGACGGGAGCCGGATCGCAGGAGCCGGCCGGGCAGATGAGCTGAAGCCTACGGGGATACGCTCCTTCATCGATTCCCAGGCAGACAGCCAGGTGCTGAAGGAAAGCACCGTATTCCGGGTAATGGATGACGGGGTCACGGTTTATGTGCTGCAGGCAGCGGGTACGGACGAGCAGGCCTTTTTAGTCGGAAGGATGGCCTTAAGCAACCTGCAGGATCTGATCGTTGCCTATAAGGAAAGGCTTGACCGCAACAGCTTCTTTCAGAATCTGATCCTGGACAATATGCTCTTAGTGGATATCTATAACCGGGCGAAGAAGCTGAAGATCCCGGTGGATGTGAAATGGGTCGTCTATGTGATCGAGCCGCAGAGCGGAGGGGACGTGGATGGCGCAGAGCTGATCCGCACCGTATTTTCCGGGACAGAGAGCTTTGTTACCGCGGTGGACGAGCGGGACATCATCCTGATCCGTACCCTGGAGGAGGACGAGGATAAGGAATCCCTGAAGGCTACGGCAGAGATGATCGCCGATACCATGAATACGGAGGCCATGGTCAAGGTGAGGATCTCCTATGGCAGCATCGTCCGCGAGATCCGCCAGGTCTCCCAATCCTATAAAGAAGCCAGGATGGCTCTGGATGTAGGAAAGATCTTTTACGAAGAAAAGCCCATCGTGCCTTATTCCACCCTGGGGATCGGCCGGCTCATTTACCAGCTGCAGCCCTCACTGTGCGAGACCTTCCTGAAGGAGGTCTTTGACAATGAGGTGCCGGATTATCTGGACGATGAGATGCTGATGACCATTAATAAATTTTTCGAAAATAATCTCAATGTATCCGAGACCTCCCGCCAGCTCTTTGTCCACCGCAATACCCTGGTATACCGGATCGAAAAGCTGCAGAAGGCCACAGGCCTGGATCTGAGAAATTTTGACGATGCCCTCACCTTCAAGATCGCCCTGATGGTGATGAGCTATATGAAGCAGATCCGGCAGGAGGAGAAAGGATGATCATCCGGGGCTTCCAGACCCTGACGCTTTTAGATTACCCGGGAAAACTGGCCGCTACAGTCTTCACGGGTAATTGTAATTTTCGGTGCAGGTACTGCCATAATTCCGGCCTCGTCTGCGAACCGGAAAAAGAGCAGGAGATCGGGGAAGACCAGGTTTTTGGATTTCTGGAAAAAAGAAAAGGGATCCTGGAGGGAGTCTGCATCACCGGAGGAGAGCCTACCCTGCAGGAAGGCCTGGCGGACTTTATCCGGCACGTAAGGGAATTGGGCTATGCCGTAAAGCTCGATACCAATGGATACCGGCCGGAGGTTTTGTATGGGCTGATCGAAGACGGGCTGCTTGACTATGCGGCCATGGATATCAAGACAGATAAGGAGCGTTATGCGGAAATCTGCGGGGTAGAGGGGCTTGATCTTTCCAGGATCGAGGAGTCGGTACGCCTGATCCGGGAGAGTGGGATGGATTATGAATTCCGCACTACCGTGGTCCGGGAATATTATGATGAAGAGGCGGCTAGACGGATCGGATCCTGGCTGGAGGGAAGCCGACGCTATGCTTTGCAGGCCTTCCGGGATTCGGAAGCCGTCATGTGCCCCGGCCTGCATGCAAGGAGTCCCGAAGAGATGGAACATTATGCGCAGATCCTTAAGGGGATGATACAGGAGGTCCTGATCCGTGGGGAATGACGAGAAATACATGAGGGAAGCCCTGAAGCAGGCCAAAAAGGCCCTTGCCCTGGGGGAGGTGCCCATCGGAGCCGTGATCGTATACGAGGACAGGATCATCGCAAGGGGCTATAACCGCAGGAATACGGACAAGAATACCTTAAGCCATGCGGAGATCACGGCTATACGCAGAGCAAGCAGGAAAATGGGGGACTGGAGGCTTGAGGGCTGTACGATCTATATCACGCTGGAGCCATGTCCCATGTGCGCCGGAGCCATCGTCCAGTCCAGGATCGACCGGTGCGTCTTTGCCTGCCTTTCAGACAAATCGGGCTGTGCCGGCTCCGTGCTGGATCTGCTTCATGAGAAGGGCTTCAACCATCAGGTAGAGACGGAGCAGGGGATCCTCATGGAGGAGAGCCGGGCGCTGCTGCAGGAATTTTTTACGGGGCTTCGGAATAAACGATCTGCTGTTTGACACAAGTGGCCTTCAAACGGTAAAATGAAAAAGGTCGGCTGGCCGTCTGGCAGCGTGATGACGTCCTGGTCCCGCGCAATGGGAACCCGTGAACCGTGTCAGGTCGGGAACGAAGCAGCACTAAGCGGGATGAACATGTGACGCGGGGGTGCCGGTTCCGAGCGTTGTCGGGCGGTATCAGCGGCCTTTTTTATGTCGGATCCGGATAAGGGAAGGATCATCGTCGGCAGGAAAGCATTTATGGGTCTATGGATATGAATTTCCCAGGGATTTCTCCTAATGATAATAAAAAACGCCTTCTGACCGCGGCTGTCATCACGGTCATCGGTACCGCGGTAAGTCTTTGCGCCACACAGATCTCTTTGTCGGCAGGCATGTATACTGTCCTGGGCGGGATCGGGATCCTCTTTGTGTCTGCTCTTTGCGGGTCTTATCCGGGCCTGCTGTCGGTTTTCATCGTCTTCATCTTCCGTACTTACATTGACGGAGCATATGCTTATGTCATGTTCCTTTATATGCTGGGTTCCATGATCGTAGCCTGGGCCAGCAGCTCCGGGTGCTTCAAGAAGCTTTGGAAGAGCATCCTTCTTGGCCTGGTCACGGCTTTTTTCATCGGCTCACTGGATCTATGGGTATCCCATGTAACCTTAGGTTCTGCCCTGGAAGCCGATATGCTGGCAAGGGATTTCTGGGTGGGATATACGACAGAATTTGCGGAATGCATCCTCTTTTCCATCTGCTGCTATCTGATCTTCCGCTTCCTGCCGGAAAAATATAAGCTGCTCCTGCCCCAGGGCATCTTTTATATGGACAACGAAACAGAAGCCCGGTATTTCCGGACGCGCCTTCGCCATCAGGCGAAGCTTTCCCTCAAGATCTCTGCCCTGGTCATTACGGAAGCCGTGATCCTGACCATGGCGGCCGCCTATTTTGCCAATATGCTGATCGGATCCATCAATTTCGACATGGTGCCGCCGAGGGAGCAGCGGGATGGGGAAGCGGCTCCTCCGGAAAAGCCTGAGGAGGAGCAGGATCTGGAAAGGATGATCCAGACCGCAGTGCAGCAGGGCGAGGATGAGATAGAGATCACAAGGCGGTATATCCTTTCCAGCAACATGCCGGAGGGGATGAAGATAAACTTCCTGGCAAGGCTTGACCGGATCAGCAGTGAGGTCAGCGGAAATAATGTGTTCCGGGATTTCCGTGAGGTAGGCCATGCCTTTGATAATGCGAATCTGGACAGGAAGACAGCCATTGCCTTTGATATCCGGCTTATCATGCTCTTAGCCACCTTTGCCACTCCGGTGGTGCTCATTACCAATGCCTTTGCCCAGCACAGCGTGGCCTTTCCCATTGTACAGATGTCCAGGGCTATGGACAATTTCGTAGCCTACAGCGATGAAGAAAAGCGCTATGAGGGCAGACGCTCCATTGAGGCGCTTAATATCCATACCCATGATGAGATCGGAGGCCTGTATCAGTCCCTGGTGACTACGGTACGCAATATCGACAACTACCTGAACCGGCTGAAGGCGGAGGAGGAGCTGCAGAATAACCTCAAGGTCGCCCAGGCCGCAAGCGATGCCAAATCTGCCTTCCTTTCCAGCATGTCCCATGAGATCCGGACTCCCATCAATGCCGTGCTGGGCTTTGATGAAATGATCCTCATGGAAAATAAGGATCCGGATATCGAGAAATATGCAGAAGACATCCAGTCTGCCGGCAAAAGCCTTCTGGCTCTTATTAATGACATCCTTGACTTTTCCAAGATCGAAGCGGGCAAGATGGATATTATTCCCGTGGAATACGAGCTGTCCTCCACGATCAATGATCTGATCAGCATGATCTCCACCCTTGCCAGGGATAAGGGGCTGTATTTTGACGTGAATGTAGACAGCGCCATGCCGCATATCCTGGTGGGGGATGAGATCCGGCTGAAGCAGATCATGCTCAATATCCTGACCAACGCCGTAAAGTACACGGAAAAGGGCGGGATAACCTTCAATATAGGCTTTGAAAAGATCGATGAAGAGCAGATCTATTTCATCGTCCACATAAAAGATACCGGCATCGGCATCCGGGAAGAGGACAAGGACAGGCTCTTCTCGCCCTTTGAAAGGCTGGATGAGGTCAATGAAGCAAAGAACCGTTCGGTCAAGGGCACGGGGCTTGGCTTAAGCATCACAAAGCAGCTGCTGCAGAAGATGGACTCCGCCCTGGAGGTAGACAGCGTCTTCGGAGAAGGCTCGGACTTCCACTTTAAGGTCGTCCAGAAGGTGGGAAAATGGGAGGAAGTGGGCAACCTGGCCGAGGCCTTTAAGAAATATCTTCCCCATGAAGCCGAGAAGCATAAGAATGATAACTTCTTTGCCCCGGATGCAAAGATCCTGGTGGTGGACGATACGGAGAATAACCTGCTCGTGGTACAAAGGCTCTTAAAGCGGACAAAGATCCAGATCGATACGGCTCCTTCCGGCGAGGAGGCCCTGAAGATGATCTGCAGGAATGTGTATGATATTGTCTATCTTGACCACATGATGCCGGAGATGGACGGCATCGAAACCCTGAAGGCCATGAAGGGAATGACCGGCAACCTCAATGAATTCATCCCCTGGATCGTTTTGACCGCCAATGCCGTGAGCGGGGCAAGGGAGACCTATATGGAAGCAGGCTTTACGGACTATATGACAAAGCCGGTGAACTACCTTTCCTTGAAAAATTCCCTGCTGAAATACCTCCCGAAGGAAAAGATCCAGATCCTGGATGAGGGAGAGCAGGCTATGCAGGAAGAGAGCACCGAAGCACAAGAGGAAGCCGGAGCGGCCGTGGATCCCGCCCTCAGGGAAAAGCTCATGTCCATCGGAGAGATCCATTATCAGGATGCCATCCGTAATTCGGGGGGAGAGGATATCCTGATCGACGTGATGAAGGGCTATGCCCAGTCCGTTCCGGAAAAAAGCGCCTTGATCGAGCAGTACAGCTCCAGCGGGGATTACAAGAATTACACCATCCAGGTGCATGCCCTGAAAAGCTCTTCCCGCCTGATCGGAGCCATGGATCTAAGCCGGATGGCAGAAGGGCTTGAGGCAAGCGGCAATGCGGCCCAGGGCAGCGGGCCGGAACGCCTGGATGCGGTGAGCCGTATCGCTTTTGATACGCCAAAGCTTCTGTCACAGTACCGGAGCCTGGGAGAAAAGCTGTCTGTGCTGGAGGAAAAGCCGAAGGACGGGCTGTCTGAAATACCGGAGGCGGAGCTGAAGGAGATCCTATCTGCCATCCGGGAATTTGCGGATGCCTTTGACTTTGACGATGTGGATGCGGCGATGAAGCAGCTGGAGGATTACCGGGTGCCGGAAGCGTATACAGACCGGATAGCCGCCCTTAAGACCATGGCGATGAATGTGGACAGGGACGGGATCTTAGGCTTATTAAGGGAGGATCAGCCATGATGGAAAAGAAAGTATTGCTTTTAAGCGATGCGAAGAGCTTTATGGTGGATGCCATCACAAACAATCTGACCGGGGCAGGCTTTGAGGTGGTATGGAGCATTCCTTCCGTGAATGAGATCAGCCGGATGGAGGACAGGCCGTCCATGATCCTGATGTATCTGGGAGCCTATGTGGAGGAGATCTCTGAAGTCCTGGTATACCTGAAGGATATGGTGATTGAGGAAGAAAAGAAGCTTTTTCTCATCGGATCGGAGGATGAGCTCGGGATCGTAAAGCAGTCCATCCCGGAGCATGCCATCACGGGGATCATGAGCCGCCCGCTGAATGTGAAGGAGCTGGTGGCACTGATGGAAAAGGCCGCAAAGGCCATCGAGCAGGAGCAGGAAAAGAAGCATATCCTGGTGGTGGACGACGATCCGGTGATGCTCAGGACCATCAAAAGCTGGCTTTCCGAAAGGTATCAGGTTACCATGGTCAATTCCGGCATGAATGCCATCACGTTTCTGGGAAAGAACCGGCCGGACCTGATCCTGCTTGACTATGAGATGCCGGTCTGCTCCGGACCCCAGGCTTTGGAGATGATCCGCTCCGAGTCGGCCACAAGCTCCATCCCCGTCATGTTCCTTACGGCCAAGGGAGACCGGGAAAGCGTGACCAAGGTGCTAACGCTGAAGCCGGAGGGCTATCTCTTAAAGACCATGGCTCCATCCGATATCATTGCCACGCTGGATGATTTTTTTGAGAAGCAGAAACTGAAAAAAACGCTCCGTTAGATCAGGATACTTAAAATTATAATTCAGAGGAGGAAAAATCATGGGAACCAAAGAAGCTATTGAAGCCGGAAAGACGTCTCTGGGGATCGAATTCGGATCTACCAGGATCAAGGCGGTGCTGATCGGGGAGGATTTCGCTCCGCTGGCACAGGGCAGCCACTCCTGGGAAAACCGCCTGGAAAACGGGGTCTGGACCTACAGCCTGGACGATATCTGGGACGGGCTGAAGGACTGCTATGCCGATCTGGCAAAGGATGTGAAAGAAAAATACGGCACGGTGCTTACCACCACGGGAGCCATCGGGTTTTCTGCCATGATGCACGGCTATATGGTCTTTGACAAGGAAGGGACTTTGATGACGCCCTTTAGGACCTGGCGCAATACCATCACGGAGGAGGCTTCGGAAAAGCTGACGAAGCTCTTTGATTTCCATATTCCCCAGAGGTGGAGCGTGGCTCACCTTTATCAGTCTATCCTCAACGGAGAGGAGCATGTGAAGGACATCGTCTATCTTTCCACCCTGGCAGGCTATGTGCACTGGAAGATGACGGGCGTCAAGGCCGTGGGGATCGGAGAAGCCTCCGGCATGTTCCCCATCGACCCGGATACGCTGGATTATGATGAGGGCATGGTGAAGAAATTTGATGAAGACGTGGCCGGGAAGGGATTTCCCTGGAAGCTCCGCGACATCCTTCCTAAGGTACTGGTGGCGGGACAGGAGGCCGGCAGGCTTACCGAGGAAGGGGCAAAGCTCTTAGATCCCACGGGGAACCTGAAGGCCGGGATCCCGCTGTGTCCCGCAGAGGGAGACGCAGGCACGGGCATGACAGCCACCAACAGCACCGCGGTCCGTACCGGAAACGTATCGGCAGGTACCTCCTGCTTCGCCATGGTAGTCCTGGAAAAGAACCTGGGCCAGGTCTACGATGAGCTGGACATGGTGACGACTCCCTCCGGCAAGCCGGTGGCCATGGTACACTGCAACAACTGTACTTCAGACCTCAATGCCTGGGTCAGCCTCTTCAAGGAGGTGATCGCCCTTTCCGGAGGAAGCATCGATACCTCCAAGCTCTATGAGAGCCTCTTTGCGGAAGCCATGAAGGGAGACCCGGAATGCGGAGGGCTTCTGGCCTACAATTATCTCTCCGGAGAGCACATCACCCATATGGAGGAGGGGCGGCCGCTCTTCGTGAGGACGGCAGACAGCAGCTTCACCCTGGCAAACTTCATGCGCACCACCCTCTTTACGGCGCTGGGAGCCTTAAAGACCGGCATGAATATCCTGATCCGTAAGGAAAACGTAAAGGTAGACCGCATTACCGGCCATGGCGGATGGTTTAATTCCGGCAGGCCCAGCCAGCTCATTATGGCGGCAGCCCTGGGCGTACCGGTGGCCGTCATGGAGACGGCAGGAGAGGGCGGCCCCTGGGGGCAGGCCATCCTGGCGGACTATATGCTTCGCAAGGGAGAAAAGGAAACCCTGGAGGATTACCTGGACAAGAAGGTATTCAAGGGTGCCAAGGGATCCCAGGCAGATCCGGTGGAGGCAGACGTGAAGGGCTTTGATGTATTTCTGGAGCGCTATACAAAGGGCCTTGTCATAGAGCGCGCGGCCATAGACTCCCTGACCTCTACACCTTAAAGCGGTATCCCACGCCCCAGATCGTCTCGATATACTGGGGATTGGAGGTATTGTATTCGATCTTTTCCCGGATCTTCTTGATGTGGACGGTGACGGTGGCAATGTCTCCCACAGAGTCCATTTCCCAGATCTCCCGGAAAAGATCCTCCTTGGAATAGACATGGTTCGGGTTCTGGGCCAGGAAGGCCAGGATATCGAATTCCTTTGTGGTCAGGCTCTTTTCTTCGCCGTTGACCCATACTCTGCGGGCTGTTTTGTCAATCTTCAGCCCGCGGATCTCTATGATGTCATTGACCGGGGTAAGCCCTGCCGTCAGCCTTTCATACCGGGACAGATGCGCCTTGACCCTGGCCACCATCTCGCTGGGGGAAAAGGGCTTTGTGATATAATCGTCTGCCCCCAGGCCAAGGGCACGGATCTTATCGATGTCGTCTTTTTTTGCAGAGATCACCATGACGGGGGTATTGCGGACCTCCCGGATCTGCCGGCAGATCTCAAACCCGTCCACATCCGGGAGCATGAGGTCCAGTATGATCAGGTCAAAGTCCTCCTTCAGGGCCCGGTCCAGCCCCCTGCTTCCTGTATTTTCCACCGTTACGGTAAAATTCGACAGCTCCAGATAGTCTTTTTCCAGCTCTGCGATGGATTCTTCATCTTCAACGATCAGGATCTTGTTCATATCAGCCTCCGTCCGTGCTTCCTAAGTCCTTATTGCCGGGTTCTGTATATTTTCTGAATTCGATCAGCATGGTAGTGCCTTCTCCCTGCACGCTCGTGGCCCAGATCCGGCCGCCCTGGTCCTCCACGATCTTCTTCACGATGGAAAGACCGATGCCGGAGCCGCCCTTGGAGGAATTCCTGGAGGAATCCGTGCGGTAGAAACGGTCAAAGATATAGGGCAGATCCCTGGAAGAGATGCCGATGCCGTTATCGCTCAGCTCGATCCGGACGGAATCTCCCGCATCCTTCAGCCGGATGGACAGCAGCCCGTCCTCCTTATCCATGTATTTTATGGAATTGCCCACGATATTATTGATGACCTTTTTCAGCTGTACCGGATCGGCGATCACCAGGGTATCGGAGGGGATCTCGTTTGTGTATTCCAGGCGGATCCGCTCTGCCTCCAGGTCCATGGAGATATCGTCGGTGCAGTCCTGGAAATAGTCCGACAGGTTGATCTTGGCGAAGCTGTAAGGGATGCGGTTCGCATCGATCCCGGAGTAGAAGGTCAGCTCATTGATCAGCCGGTCCATGTCATTGGCCTTGTTGTATATGGTATGGACGTATTTGTCCAGCTTTTCCGGAGTATCTGCCACCCCGTCCAGGATCCCCTCCGCATAGCCCTTGATGGAGGTCACGGGGGTCTTCAGGTCATGGGTGATATTGCTGATGAGCTCCCGGTTTGCTGTCTCATTCTCCAGCTTGACTTCCGAGGATTCCTTGAGCCTGGCCCGCATATCGTTGAAATTCTCGCAAAGGATCATCAGCTCGTCCTTCGTTTCGGGCACGGTCACCTCATAGTCCAGGTTTCCTTCCTTGATCTGCTGGGTCGCCTCGGTGAGCTGGCGGATGGGATTCAGCAGGCTGGTATGGATCCAGTATATGATCAGAATGCCCGTGGCGATCAGGATGGCAAGCTGTGAAAGCATCATCTGCATGGCCGTGAGCTTGATCCGCTGTATGATGTCCTGGGTTCTTCCGGACCGGTGGAGTGCATTACCGGAGGGCTTCAGCATGATCTCGGGCTGGCCGATGACGACTGCCGCCTCTTCTTCCGAAAGGCCGAGATCCTGGGATAATTCCTTCAGCTGATAGGTTCCGATGGAGACGAAGGAGACGGCGATCAGCAGGGGAGGCAGGAGGACTACAGCCAAAAAAGCAATCAAGATTTTCGTTCTTATGCTCATAACATTTTCATGATACCATATCTGTACGGCAGCAGTTCTGAATTTTTTATAAAACCTTTGTCTTTTGGTTGACTTCAATGGGAAAATAAACGACAATACTCATAAAATGTAATGTTTTCCAAAACCTAGGCCTGCCGGATGGCAGGGGGCAGCGGGACGGTTACATTAAAATTAGGGAGTGCGGTCAGCACAAGGAGGAAAACAAATGAAATACGTATGTCAGGTCTGTGGGTATGTACATGAGGGAGACGAGCCTCCGGAGAAATGCCCGCAGTGTAATGCGCCGAAGGAGAAATTCACCGCCCAGAGCGGAGAAATGGAATGGGCGGCAGAGCATGTGGTAGGCGTGGCAAAGGGCGCGCCCCAGGATATCATCGATGACCTCCGTTCGAATTTCAACGGAGAATGCTCGGAAGTGGGCATGTATCTGGCCATGAGCCGGGTAGCTTACAGGGAGGGATATCCCGAGATCGGCGAATACTGGCGCAGGGCAGCCTTTGAGGAAGCAGAGCATGCGGCGAAGTTTGCAGAGCTTCTGGGAGAGGTGGTGACGGATTCCACCAAGAAGAATCTGGAAATGCGCGTAGAAGCAGAAAATGGCGCCACCGCCGGAAAGACCAACCTGGCAAAGCGTGCAAAAGAGCTGAATCTGGATGCCATCCATGATACCGTACATGAAATGGCCAGGGATGAAGCCAGGCACGGAAAGGCATTTGCGGGCCTGCTGAAGAGGTATTTCGGGTAAGGATCTCCTGCCGGACATAATGAGAAAAGCACAGGGCAGCACTTTTCCGTTAAGGAGGGTGTTGCCCTTTATCATCTTTTCCGGCAGGAGGCTTTGGGAGCAAAGCATTTCAAACGGCAGTTAAATGTCTTCGCGGGTATAGGAAGGATGGGAGAGGAAATGGGAAAGAAATGGTTTGGGTTTGCTTTGTCAGCCCTGATATGGGCGGTGATGCTCTATGGCTGTGCCATGCCCGAGGCAGGACGGGATCCCGGAGCAGGAGCGGATCCGACGCCTTTGGAAGCAGAAACGGAAGCAGAGAGCCGGGGACTTGCGGACGGCATATATTCCATCGAAGTCTCCTTAAGGGGTGGCAGCGGCAGGGCATCGGTCAAAAGCCCGGCAGAGGTCATCGTAGAGGATGGCGCCGCCAGGGTACGGATCGAATTCAGTAGTCCCTATTATGATTATGTGCTCCTTCCGGACGGCACCCGCCTGGAGCCGGTGAATACGGAGGGAGACTCGGTATTTGAGATCCCGGCCGGGGACTTCGGGAAGCCTTTTCCCCTGAAGGCAGATACCACAGCCATGAGCAAGCCTCATGAGATCGAATATGAGCTGGACTTTGATCCGGCATCATTTAAGCCGCAGGATGGGGAGCCTGCCCGGTGGGAGCCGGAAGCCGGTAAAGCCGGTCCGGATTCATCCATACCGCAGGATGGGGGATCCTTGGAGGCCCAGGACTGGAGTGGCATGCAAAAGACAGGAAGCCTGGAGCTTTCCTATGCCAAGGAATACGCCCTGGATTACTATGGGGAGGAATATGCCCTGCTTTCCATCCGGGGGATCGGAAAATATCTGATCTGCGAGGAAGGCGCGGCGCCGCCCTCCGGCTTAGATCCGGATATCACGGTATTGCGGAAGCCCTTTCACAATATATACCTTGTGGCTTCTTCCACGGCAGACTACTGGGTGCGTCTCGGTGCCCTGTCCTCTGTGGGAATGGTCAGCACGAAGGAGGAGGACTGGAGCATACCGGAGGTTCGTGAGGCCGTCCGCCGGGGGGAGATCCTCTATATCGGCCGCTACAGCGCACCGGACTATGAGCAGCTGCTTTCGGAGGGATGTACCCTTGCCGTGGAAAATACCATGATCTTTCACAGCCCGGAGGTCAAGGAAAAGCTGGAAAAGATGGGCATCCCCGTATTGATCGACCACTCCAGCTACGAAACCCACCCATTTGGGCGGCTGGAATGGATCCGGCTTTACGGGAGGCTCCTTGATTGTCCCGGGAAGGCGGATGGCTTCTTTGAGGAGCAGGCGGCCCTGGCCGAAAAGAGCATGCCGCCGGAGAGCACGGGGAAAAGGGCGGCCTTCTTTTATTTTAATTCCAACGGAGCCGTGGTGGTGCGGAGAGGGTCAGACTACCTGAACCAGATGATCTCTATGGCAGGGATGGAGCCGGTCTGCTTTGATGAGAAGGGGGAAAATGATCCTGGCCTTTCCACGATGAAGGTACAGCCGGAGGAATTTTACCGCCGGGCGAAGGATGCGGAAGTGCTGATCTACAATGGCTCCATCCTGGGGGATATGGAAAGCCTCAATGACTTTTTGGAGCTGAGCCCTCTCCTTAAGGAATTCCGGGCGGTAAAGACCGGAGAGGTTTATTTTGCGGATGCGGACATGTACCAGCAGCCCACCGGCATACCGGAGCTGCTGAAGGAGCTTTCCGCGATCGGAAGCGGCACTGCCCAGGATCAGATGCCCTACCTTAGCCACCTCCGTTAGCTGCTCAGGGGTACAATTCAGTGCCATTAATGAAAAAAGGCTGGTCCATGAATTGTAGCGGGATAGGGAGCCGGGCGCGTTCATTTGACTATCGGTACCATCGGAATTATACTATATGCTGTTGGTCATGATGATAAATACCCATATGTTGTAGACTTTGGAGGAAGAACTGTGGCAGAGGAAAAACGCTTTGCGGTATTGATCGACATTGAAAATATCGCACCGAAATACATCGAGCTGATCCTGAATGAGATCAGCAACTACGGGAATATCACCATCAAGAGGGCATACGGGGACTGGACGAAGCAGGCCTCCTCCTCTTGGCGGGTAAAGCTCCTGGACTTTTCCATCATCCCGATGCAGCAGTTCAATAATACCTTCGGGAAAAATTCCTCAGACTCTGCTTTGATCATCGATGCCATGAACATCCTGTACCGCAACAACGTGGACGGCTTCTGTCTGGTATCGAGCGACAGCGATTTCACCAGGCTTGCGGCGACCCTGAAGGAGGAGGGCAAGCTGGTGGTGGGCATGGGCGAATCCAAGACACCCGTGGCCTTAAGAAATGCCTGCGACCACTTCAAGGTGCTGGATCTGCTGTACAAGGAGACGGAGACCGTCAAGAAGACGGAAACAAAGACGGTGGGCAAGGCTAAGGCCGCTACGGACAAAAAGACAGGAAAGACAAAGCTTTCCACCATAGAAAAAGCCATCCTTCAGATCATCGAAGCCAATGGAGACGAGGATACGGGCATGTACATCGGCACGCTGGGCAACAGCCTGATCCGGCGCTATCCGGATTTTGATACCCGTAATTACGGTGCGAGCAAGCTCTCGAAATTCCTGGAGCAGTTTAAATCCCTGGAGCTTCGTAAGGATGGGGATTCCACCTACGTGAAGGTAAAGGAATAAGAGCCGGCTGTATGGAACCGGTCATCCTGTATGAAGATCAAGATATTCTGGCGGTGCATAAGCCGGCGGGGCTTTCCACCCAGACCTCCCGGATCGGCGCCCCGGACTGCGTTTCGGCGCTGAAGATCCTCCTGCATGAAAGAGACGGGATCAGCGATCCCTACCTGGGAGTGATCCACCGGCTGGACCAGTCCGTGGAGGGGATCATCCTCTTCGCGAAGAACAGGGAAGCGGCCGCGGTGCTTTCAAAGGATCTGCAGAGTGAAAGAATGGTAAAAGAGTACCGGGTTGCCTCGAAAAGCGGGGAAGTGATCGAGCAGAGGCCGCACCGGCTGATCGATTATATCCTCACGGACCGGATCCTGAATATGTCCCGGATCGCCGAAGCAGGCGAAAAAAATGCAAAACGGGCGGAGCTTTTCTATGAGCCCGTGAAGAGCTACATCGAAAACGGTTATCCCGGGGAGCCTTTCCGGGTTCATATCCTGAAGGTTCTGCTAAAGACCGGGAGACACCATCAGATCCGGGTGCAGCTGTCTCATGCCGCCCTGCCGGTGATCGGAGACAGCAAATACGGGTTTGTGCCCGGGGGATATGAGGGGCCTCTCTGCCTGAAGGCGGTAAGGCTTGCGATCCGGCATCCGGTGAGCCGGCAGGAAATGGAATTTTCCATTGATCCGGGAATGATGGGGGAGAGATAGGATATGGATGCATATAATTGGGTAAAGGGCCTTTCCGGGCAGGAAATGAAACGGATCTACATGCTGACCATGGTACCGACCCTTCATACGAAGGGGCTTTTTTCTGCGGTGAATGAGGACTATGTGTCACCCTTAGAGCCGGAGCCCTACAGCCTGCTTACCATCCGGATCCGTACGGAGCGGAGCAATGCTACCCACGTTTTTCTTGTCCATAATGGGGAAAGGCTCCTCATGGAAAAGACAGAAAGCGAGGGTGTCTTTGATTTTTATTCCATCCAGATCGAGATCGACGACGCCCCGGTCCGGTACCATTTTTACGTGGAAAGCCGGAGGACCGGGATCTTTTATGACCGGAGGGGGGCGGTAAGGGATGAACAGCCCTATTTTGAATTCTGCATCTATCCGGGATTCAAGGTTCCCGAATGGAGCAAGAGCGCTGTCATCTACCAGATCTTTGTGGACAGGTTTTACAACGGGGATCCGGCAAACGATGTGCTGGATCGGGAGTATTACTATATAGAGGGCTACTCGGAAAGAGTGGAGAACTGGCGGGAAAAGCCAAACGCCATGGATGTCCGCCGTTTTTATGGCGGGGATCTGAAGGGCGTCATGGATAAGCTTCCCTATCTGAAAAATCTCGGCATCGATGCCATCTACTTCAATCCGCTCTTCGTATCTCCCAGCAATCACGGCTATGACATCCAGGATTATGACTATATCGATCCCCATATCGGAAGGATCGTGGAGGACGGGGGGGCTCTCCTGCCTGAGGGAGCAAAGGACAACCGGGAAGCCTCCCGCTATATCCGCCGGGTGACCTCAAAGGCAAATCTGGAGGCCAGCAACCGGCTCTTTGCGGAGCTTGTGCAAAGATGCCACGAACAAGGGATCCGGGTCATCATCGACGGGGTGTTTAACCACTGCGGTTCCTTCAATAAATGGCTGGACCGGGAGAGGGTGTATGAAGGCCAGGAGGGCTATAGTCCGGGCGCCTATGTGTCGGAGCATAGCCCGTATCATTCCTTCTTCCGCTTCCGGGGCGGGAATTTCCCCTACAACCGCAATTACGACGGCTGGTGGGGACACGATACCCTGCCGAAGCTGAATTATGAGGATTCCCAGGAGCTTATGGACTATATCCTAAGGATCGCGGCCAAGTGGGTCTCTCCTCCCTACAACTGCGACGGCTGGCGGCTTGACGTGGCGGCAGACCTGGGGCTTTCTCAGGAATTCAACCATAAATTCTGGAAGGCTTTCCGCAAGGCGGTAAAAAGGGCAAACCCGGAGGCTGTGATCATCGCGGAGCATTACGGAGACGCATCCTCCTGGCTTCAGGGGGATGAATGGGATACCGTCATGAATTACGATGCCTTCATGGAGCCCATAACCTGGTTCCTCACGGGCATGCAGAAGCACAGCGATGATTTCCGGGGGGATCTTCTGGGCAATTCGGAGGCCTTTTTCAGTACCATGTTCCACAATAATCTCCGGTTCTCCGAGCCCTCCATGTATACGGCCATGAATGAGCTGTCCAACCATGACCATTCCCGGTTTCTTACCCGGACGAACCGGAAGGTAGGAAGAATGAATACCCTGGGCTCGGATGCGGCAGACGAGGGCATCGACAAAGCCGTGATGCGGGAAGCCGTCCTGATGCAGTTTACCTGGCCCGGCAGCCCCACCATTTACTATGGGGACGAGGCGGGCCTTACCGGATTTACCGATCCCGACAACCGCAGGACCTTTCCCTGGGGCCGGGAGGACTTTGAGCTGCTGGATTTCCACAGGGCGATGATCCGCCTTCACGGAAGCTTTTCCGAGCTGAAAAAAGGCGCCTTGATGCGGCTGGATGCGAAGGAGGGCTTCCTTGCCTATGCCAGGGTGACCCGTGAAAGCGTCAGCATCATCGCCGTGAATAACCAGGATAAGGCGGTGGACACCGAGGTCAGCGTCTGGGAGACGGGGCTGCCCAGGAGCGGCCGCGTGACCCGCGCCATCCTGACCTATGAAGACGGCTTTACCACATCCCCCCTGGAGCAGGAGATCTTCTACGGCAGGCTCCATCTGGTGCTTGGGCCAAGGTCTGCCCTGGTTGCAAGGGGGTTGATCCGGTCTTCTTGATGAAACAGGATTCCTATAATATACTAGAGGCATTATGAGAACAAAAGCGATGGCTGTCCTGATCGCCGCCCTTCTGCTCACCGGCTGTGCCATGCCGGAGGTTAGGGGGCTGCTCTTCGGGGGAAAAGAAGAAGAAAAAAAAGAGGAAGAGGCGGAGCTTCCGGCAGAAGAGCTGCCCCAGATCGTACTGGACCTGCCGGAACCGGAACCGGAGCCAGTCCCTTTGGAGGAGCCGGAGGAGGAGGAAGAGCCGGAAAACCTCTTTGAGGGGTATCTCCTGTCCGAAAATGATGTATCAGAAAACGGGGTCTACTGCAAAAGCGTGGAGGAGCCCGGAAGGGTGAGGATCCTCTTTGCAGGGGATATCAATTTTGATAAGCATTATGCCAATATGAACGCCCTGGCCCAGAGGGGCGGCCAGATCGACGGTGCCCTGTCGCCCGACCTCATCCGCCTTTTGAATGATGCGGATATCTGCATGATCAATAATGAGTTTCCCTACAGTGACCGCGGTACCCCGACTCCGGGCAAGAAGTTCACTTTCCGCGCAGATCCGGAGACGGTGGGTTTTCTGCATGACATGGGGGCGGATATTGTGTCCCTGGCAAATAACCACGCCTATGACCATGGGCCGGATGCCCTGCTTGATACCCTGGATATCCTTGAGGAAGCCGGGATCCCCTATGTGGGAGCCGGGCGGAATATCGAGGAAGCGAAGAAGCCCGTATATTTCATTGCGGGCGGCATGAAGATCGGCTTCGTGGCCGCCACCCAGATCGAGCGCTCCCAGCCGCCGGATACGAAGGAGGCCACGGATACCGATCCGGGAGTCTTAAGGACACTGGATCCTTCCAAATTTCTGGAGGTCATAAGGGAGGCAGAGGAAAACGCGGACTTTGTGATCGCTTATGTGCATTGGGGAAGCGAAGGGACGAACCAGTACGAGGCTTCCCAGCGCGACCTGGCAAATGCTTACGCAGAGGCAGGAGCAGACCTGATCATCGGAGACCATCCCCATGTGCTGCAGGGCTTTGATTATGCCGGAAGCGTGCCGGTGATGTACAGCCTGGGCAATTTCTGGTTCAATTCCAAGACCATCGATACCTGTGCCGTGGAAGCGGTGCTTTCCGGAGGAGAGCTGGAAAGCCTCCGTTTCTGTCCCTGCCTGCAGAAGGGCTGCTTCACCACCCTGTATCTGGAGGGGGAGGGAGAGTATGCAAGGATACTCGATGCAGAGAGAAGCTACAGCACGGCGGCGGTATCGATCGACGATCAGGGCTATGTGACGAAGGCACAGTAGGAAGCCGAAAAAAAGGAGCATGACTTGACAGAAAAAGAGCCCAAATTCATATCAGTCGTGGCGTATATCCAGAATGACGCCGGCCGGATCCGCCCCTTCCTTAAGGAGATCATGGGGAAATGCCGGGAATCCTTCGAGAAATGCGAGCTGATCCTGGTCAATGATGACTCCACGGACGGAAGCATTGATGAGATCCATGGCTATTTCAAGGAAAATCCTGCAGATTACATGGTGAGCATCGTGAAGCTGGGCATGGCACAGGGGATCGAGTCTGCCATGAATATCGGAAGGGATATGACCATCGGCGATTATGTATATGAGTTTGACGATCTGCATATGGACTATTCCCCGGAGATGATCCTGGAGGCTTACCAGAAATGCCTTTCGGGAAGTGATATCGTTTCTGTATCCGGGAAATACCAGATGCGGCTCACCTCCCGTCTTTTTTATGCCCTTTACAATCATTTCAGCCACGGACAGCAGCCCATCGGCCCGGAGACCTTCCGCCTGCTTTCCCGGCGTGCCATCAACCGGATCCATTCCACGGGCAGGTACATCCCCTACCGCAAGGCGGTATATATGAACTGCGGATTGAAGATCTCCCGGATGCAGTATGAGGTGGGGGAAGGAAACAGAAGGAATTACCGCATGGGCAGGAGCGACGAGAGGATGAACCTGGCCGTGGATTCCTTCATCTATTTCACGGATCTTCTGGAGCGGGTCTCCCTTAGCATCTGCCTGATATTTATCCTGATCGCCCTGGGGGTGATCGTCTATACCGTCTGGTCCTTCTTTATGGACCAGCATCTGGCAGCGGGCTGGGTATCCCTGATGGGGTTCCTTTCCCTGGGCTTTATCGGGGTATTCGGGATCCTGACCATCATACTGCGCTATCTTGGGGTGCTGATCAACCTCTCCTACCGCAGGCGCCATCATCTGATCGAAGAGATCGAAAAGCTGTCCGGTAACTGATATGAAGGCATATGACAAGATCATCATAGGAGCCGGGCTTTATGGCCTGTATGCCGCCCGGTTCTGCGGCAAAAAAGGAGAAAGGGTGCTGGTGCTGGAGCATGACAGCGAGCCCTTTTCGCGTGCCACCTATGTCAATCAGGCCAGAGTGCATATGGGGTATCATTATCCCCGGAGCCTGACCACGGCCTTAAAGTCTGCCGGCTATTACCGCCGGTTCCATCAGGATTTTTCCTTTGCCATCCGTAAGGATTTCCGGCAGGTCTATGCTACGAGCAGCGAGTTTTCCTGGACCGCGGCTCCGGAGTTTGAAGCCTTCTGCCATGCGGCGGGGATCTACTGCGAGCCGCTATCTCCAAATGCTTATTTCCAGGAAGGCATGTGCGACGGGGCGTTCCTGACGGAAGAGGATACCTACGATGCCATGCTCCTGAAGGAATACTTTCTGGAGGAGCTCAGGATCCTGCCCGGAGTGGAGATCCTTTGTGGAGTACGGCTCAAGGCCGTCTCCCGGGAAGAAGGACGGTATCGGATAAGCTTTTCCCGGAACGGATCCTTGGAAGAAGCAGAGACCGGCTTTTTGCTGAATGCGTCCTATGCCTCGGCAAACCAGGTCTTGAGCCTGGCCGGAGCAGATCTCTTCGGGATCAAATATGAGCTTTGCGAGATCATTCTCTGCAAAGCAGGGAGGAGCCTGAAAAAACTTGGGCTTACGGTGATGGACGGACCCTTCTTCTCCATCATGCCCTTCGGCAAGACAGGCTGGCATTCCCTTACGGCCGTGACCTTCACGCCTCATGTGACAAGCTATGAGCCCCTTCCGTCCTTTCCCTGCCAGGAGGGTACGTCCTGCTCACCCCGGCAGCTGGAAAACTGCTCTCTCTGTCCCCGCCGTCCGGAGAGTGCCTGGCCCTATATGAGCCGGCTGGCCCATAAATACATGAAGCCGGAGCATGAATTCCAATATGAGAAATCCCTCTACTCCATGAAGCCGATCCTGAAATCCTCCGAGGTGGATGATTCCAGGCCCACGGTGATCCGCATAAACAGTGAGAACCCGAAGATGATCAGCGTCCTTTCGGGCAAGATCAACACAGTATACGATATGGATGAATACCTATGAAGCTGAATATCCTGTTTCCTGTCTTAAATGAACATAAAAGGCTGGAGCGCGGCATCCGGATGACCGCCCTTTACCTGGAGCTTCTGGCCAAAAAGGAGGGAAGCATCCTTTACGGGGAAGATTACCGCCTGACCATTGTGGACAACGGCTCCGACGATGATACCCCTGAGATCGGAGCCATGCTTTCCCGGGAATACGAAGCGGTGGAGTATGTGCGGATCGAAGAGAGGGGGGTGGGGATCGCCTTCCGTACCGGGGTGGAAAGAAATGAAGCAGAGATCGTGGGATATATGGATATCGACCTTTCCACGGACCTGAGGTATCTGGCAAAGACCCTGCGCATCTTTGAAAAATATCCGGAGATCGGCTATGTGAACGGCACACGGTTTCACCGGAAGTCTGTGGTCACCGGGCGGAAATGGTACCGTAAGGTCACATCGGCCGGCCTGCTTTTTCTGCTGAAGCTCGTATTCGGCATGAAGGTGACGGATGCCATCTGCGGGTTTACCTTCATGAGGAAGGATGTGGCTTCTGACCTGGTGGGGCGCTGCGGCGGCGAGCAGGGGTGGTTCTATATGATCGAGCTTTTGCTCCGTGCGGAAAAGGCCGGGGTAAGGATCGCGGATCTGCCGGTCCGGTGGAGGGAGGATTACGATACTACCGTAAAGATCCCGCGGACGATCCGGAACTATCTCATCAATATCGCAAAGCTGAAGGCTGAGTTTATCCGGGAAGGCTTACTTTGACGGGAAGCCGTCCACCGGATCCGGGGTGCGGCAGAGCAGCTGAACATTTACAAAAATATCTGAAATAAATCTAAAATTTCTATGCAATATGTCTAAAAATAGATTGACATCATTGTAGCAATTCCATATAATCATAGTTGCGGACTTTGTCCGACTACCAAAAACATTTTTATGGAGGATTGACGCATGAAAAAGAAGTTATTGAGCGCACTACTCAGCATGACCATGGCTGCCGCACTGCTGGCTGGCTGTGGCGAGGCGGCACCGGCAGCTTCCGAGGCTCCCGCAGAGGCGGCACCGGCAGAGGAAGCGGCACCGGCAGAGGAAGCACCGGCAGCAGAGGAAGCGGCACCGGCAGCAGAAGGCGGCGGCAAGAGAGTTGCAGTTGCTATGCCGACCCAGTCTTCTGAAAGGTGGATCAACGACGGCGCAAACATGAAGGCACAGCTGGAAGAGCTCGGCTATGAGGTTGACCTTCAGTATGCAGAGGATGATGTTCAGGCTCAGGTTTCCCAGATCGAAAACATGATCGCATCCGGCGCAGACTGCCTGGTTATCGCAGCTATTGACTCCGGCGCTCTGACCAACGTGGAAGAGCAGGCAAAGCAGGCCGGCATCCCGGTTATCGCTTATGACCGTCTGCTGATGGACACCGATGCAGTTTCTTACTATGCTACATTCGATAACAAGGGCGTTGGCACGGTTATCGGCCAGTACATCAAGGATCATGCAACCAAAGACGGCAACGTCGGCCTGGATGCAGTGAAGAGCGCAGGCGCTCACATGAACATCGAGTTCCTGATGGGCTCTCCGGATGACAACAATGCCCTGATGCTTTACAACGGCCTTATGGAAGTGCTTCAGCCTTATCTGGATGACGGCACACTGGTCTGCAAGACCGGACGTACCTCCTTCGACGACACCTGCATCTTAAGGTGGTCTCAGGAAACCGCACAGCAGAACCTGGAGAACTATCTGGCAAAAGAGTATGCGGATGAGAAGATCGACATCGTTGCCAGCGCATTCGACGGTTTCGCATATGGCGCAAAGGCAGCTCTGGAAGGCGCAGGCTACACCGATGCAGATTGGCCGATGATCACTGGCCAGGATGCTGAGCTGATGGCTTCCAAGAACATCATCGCAGGATGGCAGGCAATGTCCATCTACAAGGACACCCGTCTCCTTGCTTCCAAGTGCGTGACCATGGTTCAGGCCGTGCTGGAAGGCGCAGAGCCTGAGATCAACGATACCGAGCAGTACAATAATGGCAAGATCGTTGTTCCTTCTTACCTTTGCACTCCGGTTGCAGTTGACAAGGACAACTACAAAGAGCTGCTGATCGACGGCGGATATTACACAGAAGAGCAGCTGTCAGAATAAGCTGATATTTCAGCGGAATGAGTGATTGCGGGCGGCGTTTCGGCGCCGCCCGTTTTAAGCTCTGATTCCGCATCAGGGCGTGTGGCCGTAGACAATATGCCACAGGCTCAAAGGGAGACAGGGAAGGATAATCTGAATCAGGAAAGGAACGACGCGGATGTCTGACTATATCTTGGAAATGAACCACATAACAAAGGAATTCTCCGGCGTGAAGGCTCTGGATGACGTCAATCTTCAGGTTCGGCAGGGTGAGATCCATGGATTATGCGGTGAAAACGGGGCGGGAAAATCCACGCTGATGAACGTGCTGTCGGGCGTTTATCCGTATGGGTCTTATTCCGGGGAAGTTTTATACAAAGGGGATGTTTGCAAATTTAAGGATCTGAAAGAAAGCGAGGCCAAGGGCATCGTTATCATACATCAGGAGCTGGCCCTTTCGCCGCTGCTATCCGTTGCGGAAAATGTCTTCATCGGAAATGAGCAGACAAGCATGAAGGGAGTCATCGACTGGACGGAAACAAGGAGAAAAGCACAGGAAGTGCTGGCCAAGGTAGGACTGGAGCACGAGAATGTCAACGTGCCGGTCAACAGCCTGGGCGTGGGCAAGCAGCAGCTGATCGAGATCGCAAAGGCCATGGCCAAGAAGGTCGACCTGCTGATCCTGGATGAGCCTACTGCGGCCCTGAATGACGAGGAAAGCCGGAAGCTGCTGGAGATCCTGCTGGATCTGAAGAAGCATGGCGTGACCTCCATCATCATTTCCCATAAGCTGAATGAGCTGGAATTTGTCTGTGATGCGCTTACCATTATCCGTGACGGCCACACCATCGAGACCCTGACCAAGGGAGTGGACGAATTTACGGAGGACCGGGTCATCAAGGGCATGGTAGGCCGGGAAATGACAAACCGGTATCCTGTACGGGAAGACGTCAAGATCGGGGACGTGATATTTGAAGTAAAAGACTGGAATGTGTACCATCCGGATGATGCAGAGCGGCAGATGATCAAAGATATCAACATCGAGGTCCGTGCGGGAGAGGTAGTAGGCCTGGCAGGACTGATGGGAGCCGGACGGACGGAATTTGCCATGAGCGTCTTCGGCAAGAGCTATGGACAGAAGATCTCCGGCAAGGTGCGGATCAACGGACATGAAGTAGAGCTGAACAGCGTCAAGGATGCCATCGACAATAAGCTGGCCTATGTGTCGGAGGACAGGAAGACCTACGGCCTGGTGCTGATCGATGATATCAAGCACAATATGACCATGGCCGCATTGAGGAAATTCTTCTCCAAAAACGGAGTGGTCAATGCCAATGACGAGATCATTTCTGCAGAAGAGTATAAGAAGAGGATCAATGTCAAGTCCAATTCCATCGAGCAGGCAGTGGGTTCTCTTTCCGGAGGGAATCAGCAGAAGGTGGTGCTGGCCAAGTGGATGCTGACCCAGCCGGATGTGTTGATCCTGGACGAGCCCACCCGAGGCATCGATGTGGGTGCGAAATACGAGATCTACTGCGTCATCAACGATCTGGCAAAGGCCGGCAAGGCGGTGATCGTCATCTCCTCGGAGATGCAGGAGATCATCGGTACCTGCGACAGGGTCTATGTCATCAATGACGGAGAGATTGCCGGAGAGCTGGACAAGGAAGAGGTATCGCAGGAAAAGATCATGGCCTGTATCATGGCACACAACAGAAAGGGAGAATAAGCTATGGAGAAAAAGAAAGTAGTCAATCTGGACATGAAACAGTACGGCATGTTTATCGTGCTGATTGCGGTATTTCTGATTTTTGCGCTGATGACCGGGGGCAAAAATATGTCTCCCGCCAATATCAATAACCTGATCCTGCAGAACAGCTACGTGGTCATCCTGGCTACGGGCATGCTGCTTTGCGTATTGACCGGAAACGTAGACCTGGGCGTCGGTTCCGTGGTTGCCCTTTGCGGCTCCGTGGTCGGCGTGCTTCTGATCGACGTGAAGGCGCCTATGTTTGTAGCCATCGTCGTGGCTCTTATCGTCGGCCTGCTGTGCGGCATGTTTTCCGGCTTCTTCATTTCCGTCATGGGTGTGCCGCCCTTCATCGTGACCCTGGCCACCATGCTTATGGGACGAGGTGCCACCTATACGATCCTGAAGGCACAGACCAAGGGTCCCTTCAATGCAAATTACAACTATATCGGCGCAGGCTTCCTGCCCAGGATCCCGGCCGGTAATTTCGACCTGCTCTGCCTGATCGTGGCCATTGCCGGTACCGTAGCCATCGTATTTGGGGAGATGAAGAGCATCGCGACAAAGAAGAAGTATGGCTTTGCCCAGAACCCTCTGTATCAGATCGTGATCAAGGATGCGGTATTCATTTTCCTGGTATGGTTCGTGCTGATCCGCCTGGGACAGTACAGCGGATTCCCCTTCGTGCTGGTGATCATGGGAGCCATCGTGGGGATCTATCACTTCATTACCAGCAAGACCGTAGCCGGACGTCAGATCTACGCATTGGGCGGCAACCGCAAGGCTGCCCAGCTTTCCGGTATCAAGACAGACCGGGTTTTCTTCTGGGTCTATACCAACATGGGCTTCCTCGCCGGTGTGGCCGGCGTGGTACTCTCTGCCAGGAATGGTTCGGCTACTCCAAAGGCCGGCGACCAGTTTGAGATGGACGCCATCGCATCCTGCTATCTGGGCGGTGCGGCTGTGGCCGGTGGTGCCGGTACGATCTTCGGTGCCGTTATCGGAGCTTTCATCATGGGTATCCTGAATAACGGAATGTCCCTCTATGGATGGTCCACCGATATCCAGAAGATCGTGAAGGGCGCAGTCCTTCTGCTGGCTGTTACGGCAGATCTGATGTCCAAGAGGAAGAAGTAAAGCGCCTCCTTTGGACGATTCATCAGAAGAGATCAAGAGATGCAGACATTGCTCTGCATCTCTTTTTTGTTGTATATTGTAGTAGTATGGATTCCGGCAGCTTAGCACCTGCCGGCACGGGTTTATGCCTGCGATCGAATTTATGCCGGTCTGCAAAATAACTCCGCGAGGCATGTACAGCTGACGGTAACGTTAACCAGTATAATTTCATGGATTTCAATATCGAAGAAGAACTGAAAAAGCTCCCCAAGTCCCCCGGCGTATACCTGATGCATGGCGGGGATGACAGCATCATATATATCGGAAAGGCCGTGAACCTCTTTAACCGTGTGCATTCCTACTTCCGCAAGACCAATAAGAGCGCGAAGATCCTTAGGATGGTGGACCAGATCCGGTATTTTGAATACATCGTCACGGACTCCGAGCTGGAGGCCTTGGTGCTGGAATGCAATCTCATTAAGGAGCACCGCCCCCGCTACAATACCATGCTGAAGGACGACAAGACCTACCCTTACATCAAGGTGACGGTGGCGGAGGAATATCCCAGGCTGCTCTTTTCCAGGCAGATGAAAAAGGATAAGGCAAAATATTTCGGCCCCTACACCTCTGCCGGGAGCGTCAGGGATACCATCGAGCTGGTAAGCCGGATCTTCCGCTTAAGGACCTGTAGCCGGGTCCTTCCTAAAGACCAGGGAAAAGAAAGGGTCTGCCTGAATTACCACATCCACCAATGCATGGGACCCTGCAGGGAAGACTTTGGGGATAAAGAGGCCTATACGCAGGCCGTCCGGGGGGCACTGGATTTCCTGAACGGCAGCTATGCCCCGATCCTGAAGATGCTCAAGGAAAAAATGGAGAAAGCCTCGGAGGAAATGCGGTTCGAGGATGCGGCAGGCTACAGGGATCTGATGGAGTCCGTGAAGGCAGTGGCTGAGAAGCAGAAGATCACCTCCTCCGGAGGGGAGGACCGGGACGTGATCGCGTTAAGCCGTGGAGAGCAGGAGATCGGGGAGAGGGAGAATGAGGACAGCGGTCTTATCGATGTGGTCGTGCAGGTCTTTTTTATCCGGGACGGCAGGCTCATCGGCCGGGATCATTTCTTCATGAACCATATCAACGCGGCCTCCGATGCAGAGATCCTGAATGATTTCGTGAAACAGTTCTACTCCGGCACCCCCTTCATCCCGAAGGAGATCATGATGGAATGTGAGATCGAGGACCGGGAGCTTCTGGAGGAATATCTCAGCGGGAAAAAGGGCTCCAGAGTCTCCGTGACGGTGCCTCTCAGGGGGCAGAAGGAGCGCATGATCGAGCTTGCAAAGAAAAACGCGGAGCTCATCCTGAGCAACAACCGGGAGCGGATCCGCCGGGAAGAAGGCAGGACCATTGGAGCCGCAAAGGAGATCGCTCAGCTTCTAGGCCTTCCGAATGCAGACCGGATGGAATCCTACGATATATCCCATATCAGCGGCTTTGATTCGGTGGGCTCCATGGTAGTATTTGAAAGGGGAAAGGCAAAGCATTCGGATTACAGGAAATTCCGGATCCGCTCCGGGGTGGGCAACGATGACTACGCTTCCATGAAGGAGGTGCTGACAAGGAGGTTCACCCATCATTCCACAGACAATGAATATGATGCCTTTAACCGGCTGCCGGATCTGATCCTGATGGACGGGGGCAGGGGGCAGGTAAATATCGCCCTGGAGGTGCTTTCTTCCCTGGAGATCAACATACCGGTGGCGGGTCTGGTGAAGGATGACAACCACCGCACCCGGGGGATCTGGTACGGGAATGAGGAGCTGCCTGTAGATAGCCGCAGCGAGGGCTTCAAGCTCATGACCCGGATCCAGGACGAGGTGCACCGCTTTGCCATAGAGTACCACAGATCCCTTCGTTCCGTGCATCAGGTGCATTCCATCCTGGATGACATCGAAGGCATCGGGCCGGCCAGGCGCAAGGCCTTGATGCGTAAATTCGGCTCTGTGGAAGCGATCCGAGCCGCATCCCTGGAGGAGCTTGCCGCCATCCCGGAAATGACGGAAAAAGCCGCCCGGGCCGTGAAGGATTTCTTTGCGCAGCCGGATCATTCGGAAACTTGACTTGTGAAAAAATGGAACCAGGGGTATTATGTAAAGTAAACCTAATGGAAAGGCATACCGGTTTTGAAAACGGCCGGACATGCCGATATAGATATAGTGTGCCATGCATGGGCGGACAACTCCTGATGCGGATCCGGACATGGAGCGGCACGGGAACTGCAAGGTTCCACTTAAAGACGATGTTTATATAGATGTAGCTGGTAGGAAGGTAGTGTATGCATCCGTAGGGCTGGAAGGGAAGCCGGCGGAAACAGGAGCGGATGCGGCAGGATCCGGAAGAAGGCTGAGGCCATCCGGAGGATCCCTCAAAGAAAGGAGAAAAACATGAAAAAGAACTGGAAAAAGGTTCTGTCTCTGATCCTTGCATTGTCCATGGTGCTCGGAATGAACACTACGGCATTTGCATCGGATCTGGCCTATGCGGTTTCAGAAGCTGAGGCACCGGCAGCGGTTGCGGAAGAAGCTGCAGAGCCGGCAGAGGCAGCGGCGGCAGCAGAGGAACCGGCAGAGGCACAGTCTGCAGCAGAAGCAGAGGTACAGCCCGAGGAGGCACCGGCGGCAGAGCCTGCAGGGAATGTGGATGATGTGGAAGCCGAAGCATATCCGACCTCCAGCACAGCCTACAAGGCTTCCATCGGGGATACTCCCCTTACGGTCACCGTAAGCAGGGACGGGTCTGACACAATGGATCTGCTGGCCATAGAAGGCGAATCGATTGAAAGCGGTGCCGAAATCCTTTTACAGTTTACGGACAGCACCTTGTCAGAAGAATTTGCAATGAGCCATCTGATAAATAATATCACCGTCAATACGGATGATCCGTATGTGAAGATCGTGATCTCAGGGAACGGAGCTGCCCTGGCGAATAAACCTACGGCAAAAAATGCAAAGTCTGATACGCTTAAGATCTATCAGGGAGCCATGACCTATGCGGTACGTGATGACGGGGCTACATACTCACCTACGGAGATACATTGGAATAATGGTTATAATGACAATGGTTACGCAATGATATTCGGCCTGAACGACGACACGGAGTTTGCATCCGGCTCCTTCTCACCGGAGTATGGCTATTTCGAAACGAAGAAAACAGCCAAAAACGCAGGTACATATCTGAAGTATGGCATGGATATCACGATCACCACGATAGATGGGGTAAATAAGACACTTAATGATAAAAAAAGCATATGGGGAGGAGGAAAACTTTACGCACAGGAAATTCCGACGGATATTTATGGAAATGCTGTAGTGGAAGAGAAAGACGGCCTTGCCCTGATCCGGTCCTATTCATGGACCAGCGAAACAATGGATGATGATTATGGCGATCCCTATACTGTCACGCATCCTACTTATTACCAGGTGGTCCGCATCCCGAAGCTTGCAGAAGCACCGTATTACAACAAAGATTTTACGGTACGGGTGGACGGTTCATATGACAGTTTGTATGACGAAGAAAAAGGCGCTGGAAAGCGGTATTATGGCACCCTGACCCTGGCAGAGCCTGCCAATGGCTGTATGTATGGTACCTTCGAAAAAAATAGTTTTGAAAATTTCAAAGTGGATAACTGGTCCTCTAACGGGAGTGTCAAGGTATTTACATGTACAGACTGGGATAATGATTGGGATGATTATGCGAATAGGCAGTATCTTTGGACATTGAAAAAGGGCGAAAAAGACAACGGCGGAAAGTATGTTTCCACAGGAAATTATGTCTGTTCTGGTGGCTGGATCCATTTTCCTGATAATTCACAGATGGATGCGATCGTTACCGCAAAGGAAGGAAATTGGGATGACACTACACGAGAGCTTCTGAAAAACGGAAAAGGATTGAGCAGTGATTCCGTTTATTATGCCAGACTAAAAGATGAGAACGACTGGTCAATCGATGGTGGGTATTTGGGAATTACGGCGGACAATTTCTCCGCCCTCACCGTGGATGGCGCTGTACCGAAGGTGGGGTCCACCTACGGAAAGGGCGTGCATACCATCCAGGTGACGGATCCCGCGAAGCTGGCCGGCCTGGTCAATAAAAGACTTTGCCAATATGATAAAGACTTTACAAAATACTATTTTAACAATAATGCGGGCCATCCGGATGAGGGCGGACAGTTTACTGTCTATGCATCCAAGGAAGACAAGCCTTCCATGACGGCCGCGGCAAAGGTCATACCTTATGGAGCCTATAGTGACTATCAGGAAAAACTGTTTAACCTCTCCATGACAGTCAGCGGGTCCACCTTTGATCCCGCTGAAGCAGGTTATTCCTTTAATGTCTATTATACGACGAGCAAGACAGATGCGGAAAAGACCGTGTCCTGCAATGCAGATATCGCCGGATGGGGAAGCGATGTAAAGAACGATGTGCTGAGCTATGATGCGGGCACGGAGGTATATGCCCTAATCGTGGCATATAATCATTACTATAATAGAGATGAAACTACCTATGTGGCCTCCGCAAAGACCAGCTTCACGGTAGCAAAGCGCGGCATTGCGATCGGATATGATGGAGGGACAGTCGGTTCCTCCTATGTGGGCCAGCCGGTCAGCGTCACCATAGGAGATGCAGAGAATAAGATCAAGATCACGGAATTTATTTCTGTGCCGGAAAATTATGAGTACTATAATAATGATTCGGTTGTAGATACAAACACGAAAATCCTTTCCAGCAATACCTGCAATGTGGATACAGAGGGCATTGACATCAATAAGCCGGGCGAATATACGTTGGGGCTTACCGGATATGCGCTGAAGGATACCATCGCAAAGAACTTTGAGGTAAAGCAGTCTACCGCGAAATATGAGGTCATCGGGCGGTATTTTGCAAAGTTCTATGCAGAGCATGACGGGCAGCTCGAGGATCTGGGCAAATACGAGATCGATCAGAATTGGCCATATCATCTTGTAAGCTACAATACATTTTCCATCAGTGCCAATACAAAGGACGGCCTTAAGGCCAGCACGTGGATCAGGGTAGAAGAAGAAAGCGGCGAAACGGATACGACTTACGGAAAACCCGATGCGGCAAAGCTGACCTTTGATTCTAAAAAGAATTATTCGGTTTATGCTGTCTTTGAGGCGCCCAATACAATCAGCACAAATCAGAACATCACGGTGACCAATATCAATCCGGTGGTCTATGACGGCCGTGCCCATAAGTCCGATCAGGAAAATAAGAGAGCGGAAGAAAGTACATGGAAATCCACAGTCTATGACCTGGAATTCAATCTGACAGATAATAACAGAGGTTACGATTTGGTTCCGGGTACGGATTTTACCATTACCTATAAGAATAATGTGAATGCCTCTGCAAAGTATGATGCCAACGGAAACGTGGTGGAGCTTTATGCAGACAAGCCGAATAAACGCCCGCAGGTCATCATCAAGGGCAAGGGAGATACCTATAAGAATCTCAATATCACCATTTACTTCACCATCCTGCCGAGGGATCTGGGCATGTATATAAATACAGGTATAGGATCAAACAATTGTGAAAGCTACACAGCGGAATACGAACTGGGCAATGTATACCGGCAGAAGCAGGACAATAAGGAAGTGAAGTACAAGTACAGCCCCATCCTATGGATGTATTATAATGATGCGAAAAAGACACCGGAGGGCGGCTGGACTACTTTAACCAAGAAGGTTTCTTTGAAGAAGGGGAAGGATTATAAGGAGCACCTGTATATCCGGACCCAGACAGCAAGCGGAAAGGATTACTGGAAGGAAGCAGAGAAAGCCAATACGCCCGGTACCTATCTGGTGGCTCTGGAAGGAACCGGAAATTATTGCGGTACGTGTAACCAGATAGATAATACCGGCATGTCTGCTACTCCGGTTGAAAACTATTTCAGTACTTGGGAGTTTGAGGTAGTGCCGAAGGATGCCATCCTGATGAGCGAGCTGAAATATGACATCAAAAACAATAACCTGAAAAAGGATAAGGATGGAACGGTCAAGGCGAAGGACTTCGGGATCACGGCTTCCTTTAAGAAGGATTACAAAAAGCAGGGCTACAAGAAGAAGGACACGGTATCCCAGGATGCTTATGTGCTTATAAATAATGTCTTGCCCAGTGACAACGCAAAGAATTACTACGTATGGGTGAAGTCTTCCGACGGAGGCAAAAAGGCAGAGAATAAGAGTGACATTTGGTCTGACGTCAATGTAAAGGTAAAGGTGCAGCCTCAGACCCTGGATAAGAGCAAATTCAAGCTCCAGTACTCTGCTTCGGTAGACGGAGCCTATGCCGACATCCCCAAGGCCGGACTGGACTACCATGGAGAGGGAGATTTCGTAAAGGTGGTCTGTACCGATGAAAGCCTGAAGGAAGGAACGGACTATGAGGTTCGGACTGGATGGACCTGGACCGGAAGTGGCTGGGCAGATAGATGTACCAATGAGCTGGAACAGAAATATAACCGTTATGGCGGAAATACCTATTATGTGGTGGTCCGTGGAATAGGCATGTATAAAAGTGATACAGCTTCAGGGAGATATAAGTGGTCCGGTAAGAACAGCAGACATCAGATACAAAGCTATAAAGGAGACATTGTCCTGAGCTTTAAGAGAAAACCCATGAAGCTTGCCGATGCCGTAAAAGACGGTTTTATCGAGTTTACGGCAACGGATGAGAAGGTCAATATCAACGGCACCTTCCCGCGTGTCCGGGTCAGCGAGAATAAGAGCGACAAGAAGACCAGGATCGCACATAAAAACAGGAATCTGACATATAATAACGAGAGCTTTTATCTTGCTGGCGATGGTATTTATAGCCGGGGAGCATCCTTAACCGCATCCTGCAAAAACAACACAAAGACCGGCACGGCAAAGATCAGCTTTAAAGCCAACAGCAAAGATTGGTATACCAGCTATACGGGAGCATATGACAATCTGACCTTTAAGATTGACCCGCTGGAGGTGGAGTGGATATATGAGGAAACAGTGACTCATTACAAGAAGGACCAGAAGGGTGATAAGACTGGATGGATAAATAGCGGAGAAGTCTTTATCCAGTATACCTATGATCTGCAATATAAGGAGACTGGAGCCTATAAGCCGGTGATAAAGATCTTCCAGGCGGCGGAAAGGGCAGAATACTACGATGAGGCGAAGGATACGACTACCTTCTACTACAAGGAGCTGAAGCCCGGGAAGGACTATGATCCCCTGTATACGAAGAATCCGTCCTATAACAAAATCTCGGCCAATACAGTCTCCGGCGGAAAGGCCTCCGGGCAGTTCATCTTTGCCACCTATGCGTATCCGGGCGGAGTAAAGACCAAGGTTTCCGACTGGGCCGGGACAGCAGCCACCTGGGGCACCTATAAGAAGCTGGTGAAAAAGGTCGTATTTACTCTTTCCGAAAGCGGCGTGAAGGAGAATAAGAATGGAATCCCCGGCTTTGAGTATACGGGAGAAGATCGATACCCGAAGGTAGTAAAGATCGACGTCACCGGGAAGGGCGATGCCTCTGCCGTATCCTTTGAAATGGCAAAATGTGATTATACAGACGAGGATATATATCCAGATATGCCGGATTATAACTATGGAACACAGCAGCTTGAGATCCGCGGAACCAGAATGCCGGTGGGAGAAGGCAAACGTACAGTGGAATTCACCTACAAAAACCGTGGGGACGCTTATGAGTACAAGGGAACCGGTTTTACGAAATTCAAGGTCCTGCCCTTCGAAAAGAAAGCAGTCATCCTGTCCCAGCCGTAATAAGAGATCGAAGGATCAGTAACATTTGCCCGGGGCTTCGGATCTTCCGGAGCCCCGGGCCTTAACCGAAAGCAAAAAAGAACCGCCCCGCAGCCTTTGCCACGGGGCGGTTTTCTTCAGCCATCCGATTTATTTCGAAGTAGGCAGGAAGGGTGCCAGGGCTCCGGCAAGCTGGGGTACCGGCATGGAGTGGATCCATACATGCCCGGGTCCCGTAATGACCGTGTTGAAGATCCCCTCGCCGCCAAAGAGGGCATTCTTGATGCCGGGGACGGTCTTGATGTCGATGGAGCAGGTGGCATCCATCGCCGCCAGATATCCGGTATCTACGATGATGGATTGGCCGGGCTGCAGGTCGTATTCCTTGACATATCCGTCAAATTCCACAAAAGCCATGCCCTGTCCGGAAAGCTTCTGCATGATGAAGCCCTCTCCGCCAAAGAAGCCGGCACCTGCTTTTTTCTGGAAGAATACAGACAGGTCGACCCCCGCCTCGCAGGCCAGGAATGCATTCTTCTGTGCTACAATGTCATGGCCGGGAGAGATCTGGAATGCACGGATGGATCCGGGGACATTTGAGGCAAATGCGATGAAGCCGGGGCCGCCCTCAGCGCTGTAATGGTTGAGGAAGAGGGTCTCACCGGAAAAGGCCCTGCCCAGGATCTTGCCTACCCCGCCTCCGCTGGTTTCCATCTTCATATTGGGGGACATCCAGGCCATGGCGCCGGACTCACAGGTGAGCTTCTCTCCGCCCTCCAGCTCGCAGATCACCACCGGCAGCGGTTCGCCTTCAATACTGTATCTCATACGACATATCCTCCTTTTTTTTCTTCAATCTTACACTAATTCATTTCTCCATGCAATGAGCTGCAGCAGAAATAAACGGCAGCCATCCGTGAAGGAATCCCTAAAACGTTAGCGCTTGAATAAAATTTCATCCAGGCTTATAATCTGATCATATCAAGGGTATTCGCCCGGGGCATGAACAAACATAATCATCCAATCCATGGATACTGCTCATGCTATTTTCACTAGAAATCAAAATAGCAGGAGCAGAGGCAGCTATTCACCCTGCCGCCTCCTGCAAAAAAAAAGGAGGTGCTTAGGTGAAATACAATAGGGAAATCGAGGATGACCGCCAGAGGGCATTTGCACGGACAGGCAAAGAAAAATGTCTGCCATAGTAGATCGGAGGAGATTATCAAGGAAGCAAGATTAGAAGATGTCATATATACCGAAGAGGATTACTATGCACTTCCCGAAGAAAGAAGGGCAGAGCTGATCGAGGGCGTGTTTTATGACATGGCAGTGCCTTCTGAGGCACATCAGAGGATTCTAATGGATTTGGCCACGGATATCAATAACTATATTCGGGGAAAGAAAGGGGACTGCCGGATTTATCCTGCTCCTTTCGCGGTAAGGCTCTTTAAGGACGACAAGACGATCGTTGAGCCGGATATCAGCGTCATCTGCGATAAGGACAAGATCACGGAGAAGGGATGCAACGGTGCTCCGGACTGGGTAATAGAGATCCTCTCGCCCTCAAACCAATGGCATGATACGTCGAAAAAGCTGCGTCTCTATATGACGGCAAGGGTACGGGAATACTGGATCGTCGATCCCGAAGAAGAAACTGTGACGGTATATTCCCTTGCAGACAATGATTACAGGGTATCGATCCACACTTTTGAGGACAGCATCCGGGCCGGGATTTACGAAGATCTCACGATAAAGATAAAATAAGGATCATTTGGGGAGCAGGATCGGTTTTTCAAAAATCCTGCAAAATCGTTGAAACGCGGAAACGATCATATGAATCAAGACAAGGTTGAGACCGGCAGGCCTGACTACAAGAAGCTGAATTTGGATGGAATACAGGATGTGGTGATCGGACTGCTGGTCGCCGGGCTCACTTCCGGGATGCTTTATTTTTCTGTGCGTCCCATCTTTTTTGATGAATATCTGAAAAAACAGAGGATACCCCTAAAGCCGGAATTACTGGGCTATGGGGTAGGCTTTTTCATGTGCTTTTTTTTTATCATGCTGCTGCTTTCGCTGATCCGGAGAAGGACCCTTTCGATCGCCTTCTTTTCCGTACTTATCCTCCTTTTGTCCGTTGTAAATTACTACGAATTTCTGCTTCGCGGCACGGTATTTACGTATGATGATCTTCATAATGCGGGTACGGCCGTGAGGATGCTGAAGCAGGTTGACCTGAAGCTGACAAAGGAAATCTCTGCCATATTGATCCTGTTTTTATTCCTGGTATTGCTTACGGTGCTTTGCGGCATTTACGAAAAAAGAAATGGCCTGAAAGCCAGAAATATCCGGATGTTTTTTGAGTGGGCTGTCTTAGCAGGTTCCTTATTTGTGCTTTGCTTTTTGACGGGAAAGGTGATACCAAGGGCAGATCCGTGGAGCTGGCAGGAGCTTTATGCAAGAAGGGGTTATGTCACAGGATCCATCAGCTATATCCTGACAAATCTCCATTCCCCCATAAGAAAGCCGGAAGGCTATGACGAGGCGGTGCTGCCCATGGAAGGCGGGGAAAAGACGGGGCAGATGACGGGGGATAAGCCGGATATAGTACTGATATTGAATGAAACCTGGTATGATCTGCAGCATCTGTCCGATATTACAACGGACCGGGACTGCATGGAAAATTATAAAAAGCTGGATGCCATAAAGGGCTATGCCGTGGTACCGATCGCCGGGGGAGGAACAAACAACAGCGAGTATGAATTGCTTACGGCCAACTCCATGACGTTGATAAATACTTACTCGCCCTTTATCTATCTGGATATTGATCCGGAAGGAGCAGTTACCGGTTATTTGAAGGACTGCGGGTATTACCTGGCGGCTGTGCATTCAGAGAAGGGGACAAACTATAATAGAAACCAGATATGGCCGGATCTGGGATTCGACGCGATCCACTTCGGAGAGGATTTTACCGGCCTGGAATACTATGGGAAAAGGGAGCGTGCCACAGATTCTTCCGTTTTTCGTAGTGTGCGAAGCTTTTATGAAGAGATGCCGGAGGAGAAGCCGCGCTTTCTGTTTTGGCTTACGATCCAAAATCATGGCGGCTGGAGCATCAATCCTCCCGAGCTGGATACCGTACATGTGACAGGGGATTTTGAGAAAGGCAGCGTGGACCTGACGGGCTCCCTGGATATGGAAAATGAGGAGGAGCTGAAGGGAGTAATGAACGAATATCTGTCTTCGGTCAGCCTGACGGATGGCTTTATTGATGAGCTGACTGCATATTTTAAGGATATATATGAGAATACCGGAAGAAAAGTGATCGTATGCATGGCAGGAGACCATTCCCCTGAGTTTGTCCATTATCTGAAAAGCCCGTCGGATCCGGAAGAGGAGCATGATCTGCGGAAGCGGGAAGTGCCATTTTTCATATGGAAAAATTACAGGGATGAGAATAAGGATCCTTCCGGGGAAAGTGCAGGAATTTTTGACCTGTGCTGTCTGGCTCCGTATGTTTTTCAGGAGGCAGGACTTCCAATGACAGCATATTATCAGAGGCTGAGCGGGCTTGGGAAGACAGCCAGGTGCTTTACGAATGTTTATTCAAAGGCAGGGGAAATGGCCTACGTAGATCAGAACGGCAGCATACAGTCCGCATTTGACGGGACAGAGCAGTCGGATAAGGTGAAGGAATATTTTTATATGGAATATGATAGAATAAGCCAGGATCCGGACGATCCGATAGGATCCAGGTGAATGGAAGAAGCTGAGGGGGCTTAAAAAACGGAAGAGATCCGAAGCGGCTGGAATGATAATACATCACTCAGATCAGGGCTCTCATAGAAAAGAAGACGGACAGGCAATGAAAAATACATATGATGAAAAAGACATTTCGGGATGGTTCTTTTTGTGGTGCATCCAGAAATATGGAACCGGAGATAAACATCATGATCCATCGAATAAAATCCAGCTGAGTCAAGAATAAAAAACCATAAAACAATAGGATAACCAGACGGAAACGGTCGGATGATCTCCAGAATAACCAGACCGCGGTTAAAAATGAGGGGATCAACATTGGCAAAAAGGATAACATGTAGCGAATACAGCCTTTGATAAATTCTTTCGAAAATACGGAAGCCAATCGCCATGTAGGAATGAACGTTTCATTGCTGCAATATGACGAATAGAGAAAAGAATCCGTAGTATCAGAGATATGGACGGGGCTTTCAACGCCGGATAACATGAAGCGCTGGATATGTTTGTTGTAATCCGTGTGATCCTGAGCTAAGTGTACCGCACGGCTTAAGGATGAAAAATCTGCCTTTGGCTGGGAAATGATGAATAGGACAGAAAAGCCGAGCAGGAAAAGATATAGCAGGCTTTTTTTCAAAGAGTATTTTTTTTTGATCAGGATGATCAGAAATGGGACATAGCTTAGAAAAAAAACCGGATGGATCATTATGCCGAGAGAGGAAAGCATAGAACACAATATGATCGTGACAAAAGGTTTATTTTTTTTGCCGTTCAGCAAAATGATGCAGAATGCATAACAAAGGATAAGATACAGATCAGAACGAAGCTGGAATAATGTCGAGATCATTGGAAAAAAAGAAATCGCTGTTAATAGTATGCCGTATAACACAGCAAAAGGACTGTTTTTAAGAAAGAGCGGGTAAACACGGAGATATAATATAATAACAATGATTTCCTCTGTGATATGCCAGAAAATGCAGGTGAAGAGCATAAAGTATTTGTCCGGAAAAAGGAAGGAAAACAGAGTGCCAAGCAATGCGCGGGACCGGACGCCGTTCATATACGTGATATAATATGTGGCGGTACAGTATTCAGAGGCATACTGTGTCGATGCCAGGGTACCGAAGACGGTATGGAGACAGGATAGGATTGGAATAAAAAGGGAAGCAAAACACAATATCCTCGTTAATTTAAGTAAAACGTAATATATTTCATCAATTACAGCACTATTATCTTTTTTTATGATCATTTTGGCTTCCCCGAATCAGTGTTTTTGAAGCACAGACAGCGGCTTATTCAGGCAGCGTCGAAATCGTCCTGGGAGAGGGGTTCTGAACAGTTAAATATTATAGCATGATAGAAATATAATAGGAACTGCTGTTGGATAATGAAAGCATGATGAGAGGGCATATGGGACGGATTCAATCAGAAATAAAAGAGGAAAAAAAAGATTTCACCAAGATAAGGATAGCAAATATTGGCATTGGGTTCATAACGGCTTTGCTGTGTAATGGAATGCTTTATTTTTCAGTACGTCAGATCTTTGATAATATTTATATGAAGAACCAGAGAAAACCTCTCGAAGCAGATATTCCCAGCTATGCCGCTGGGTTTTTGATGAGCTTTTTCATCATCATGATAATCTTATCCGTTATAAAAAAACGGGAATGGGTAATCATGGCCGCGGCTTTGATCTCTTTTGTTATTTCGCTGGTTAATTACTATGAATACCGATTCCGGGGCACGGTATTTACATATGAAGATTTCAATAATGCAGGAACTGCAGTCAGGGTATTGGGTCAATATGATATAAAACCAACGACAGATGTTTATGTCATGCTCCTTTTCTTCTTTTTGCTTATCGTGATATCGGTTTTATGCCATCAGCATGAAAGAAGGTATGGGAGTAATATTATAGATATTCGTTTATTTGCAGGGTGGATGCTCCTGATGCTGTTTTTTTTCACATCATATTTTCTGGTAGAATTTGTTATGAATAAGAAAGATCCCTGGAGCTGGGAAGAGCTTTATGCCAGAGAGGGTTATGTGACAGGAACCACTCATTTTGTTTTGGAAAACCTCCATTCCCCCGTACAGAAACCGGCTGGATATGACGAATGGAAAGAGCAGGCTGATATTCCAGAAATAACAGAGCCGGCCGCCGGCGAATCGGAGGATCTTCCGGATATTGTGTTAATCCTGAATGAAACCTGGTATGACTTTGGACATTATATTGCTTTGGATACAGATACAGACTATATGTCACATTACAAAAAGCTGGATGCGGATAAGGGTTATTGTGTGGTTCCGATTTCAGGAGGCGGAACGAACAACAGTGAATATGAGCTGCTCACATCGAATTCGATGACATTAATGAATACATATGCTCCTTTTTTATCATTGAAACCGGATGAGAAAACAGCAATAACAGGATATTTGAAAAAAATCGGGTATTATACGCTGGCAGCTCATTCGGAGCAGGGGACAAATTATAAAAGGAATCAGGTATGGCCGGCCCTTGGATTTGACCAAACCCATTTCGGTGAAGATTTTACGGGGCTGGAATACTATGGAAAACGGGAGCGGGCAACGGATCGCTCTGTTTTTCGTAATGTTCAAAGGTTTTATGAGAATATGCCAAAGGATACTCCACGGTTTGTTTTTTGGCTGACCATTCAAAATCATGGAGGATGGAACATAAATCCGTCGGAGGATGATACCGTCCATTTGAAAGAGAACATAAAACCGGAAAGCATGAATAATCGGACTGAAATCGAGAAACAAACCGGAACCACGGACCTGGAAGGAGTCTTAAATGAGTATCTATCATGCGTCAGTCATACGGACGCATTTATTGATGATCTGACGGATTATTTCAGTGAGGTATATCGAAATGAGGGAAGAAAGGTGATCATCTGCATGGTAGGAGATCATGCCCCGGATTTTATAAACTGGCTGAATCCTCCTGCTGGATTATCAAAGGAAGGCAATCTGCAGAACCGTGAGGTACCTTATTTTATATGGAAAAATTACGAAAAAATGAATAAAGGAGAAGAGAAGGTTTTTGATCTGTGCTGCCTGACACCCTTTGTTCTTAAAGAAGCAGGCCTGCCGCTTACCCCATATTACCAAAGGCTTTGCGAATTGGGAAATGAGACAAGATGTTTTACTAAAGTACCTGTGTTAAGAGATGGGTTATATTTTATGGATCAAAAAGGGAGCGTACAATCTGTTTCTGATAAGTCTGAACTGTCAGAAAAGATAAAGGAGTATTTTTATATGGAATATGGGAGAATAGAAAGGATTGTTTCCAGGAATGGCAGTAGCGGGGTTTTCTTCGACCATAAATTACAAGAGAGTCCTCTTTGATGACCATATCAATCCTTGCTTGATATTATCGTGCGGATACGATAAAATATAATACAGAGTATCGTTTCTACACGAAAGCAGAGGCGGTTATGAATCACAGTATACTGAAGAAGGTTATTTTAGAGCAGATTGAAATAATACAAAATGCAGTGATCGTGGATCGAGACTATGATTTCGAAAGGAATGTCAATTACATTCTGGTGGGGCTAAGGAGAGCGGGAAAATCGACCCTTTTATACAGGATCGCAAGAGAGCTTTCGGAGGCTGGCTGTGGCTGGTCACAGATTGTTTATATCAATTTCGAGGACGACAGGCTGTTAGGCTTCACCAAAGAGGATTTTGATGACATTGTTGAAACTGCCCATGAGCTGACAGACGAAAAAGAGATATACTATTTCTTTGACGAAATTCAGATCATAGATGGATGGGAACACTTTGCCAGAAGAATGGCCGATCAGAAAAAACACGTATACATTACGGGAAGTAATGCAAAAATGCTGAGCTCAGAGATGGAAAAGGTTCTCGGAGGACGGTATCTGTCCAAAATGATCATGCCTTTTTCGTTTAGTGAGACTCTTGATTATAAGAGCATAAAGCATGATGAAAGGGCAAGGCTCACAGCCTCCGGGTCGGCAAGGATACGAAGAGGCTGTCAGGAGTATATTGAAGGCGGCGGTTTCCCTGAAGCACAGCTGTTGTCCAACAAAAGAGAATATATCAAGAGCGTGTATGAGAAGGTTCTTCTGGGTGACATTATAGAACGCGAAAAAGTAAATAATACCATGGCGCTCAGGCTCATGATAAAGAAGATCGCCGAAACAATAATGCATGAGCTTTCTTTTAATACCCTGGCCGGAAATGTAAAAGCCGCCGGGATCAGGACGTCGACAGACTCCATGATAGATTATGTTTCCTACGCAGAAAATGCATATCTTCTGTTCAGAAACAGAAATTTTGTCTCCAGGTTTTCAGAAAGAGAGAGCACTCCCAGATTTTATTTTTATGATAATGGAGTGCTGTCATTGTTTTTGACAGATAAATCCTCAGTGCTTCTGGAAAATGCCGTTGCGGTATATCTGAGGCGCAGATACGGGGAGGGCGTTTATTATTATAAATGCAGACAAACGGGAATCGATATTGATTTTTATCTTCCGGAGGAAGGCTGTGCCATTCAGGCAGTATTCAGCCTGGAAGCTGCAGAAGGCAGGGAGATCAGAAGCCTCACGGCTTTTGCCGAAAGGACTGAAGGAGTGCAGCGTCTTATAATAGTGACCAATGAGGAAGAGCGAACAATTACTAAGGATGGTATGACAATTGAAGTGACCCCGGCCTGCAAATTTCTATTGTAGCGAAGGACAAGGAAGGCAGCTTTTTGGTATAAAAATGCAATATAGCCGCCTTAAGCGCCGCTGCGGCGGACAGGACAGCATCGAATAAGGCCGATGACTTTAAAAAGACCTCCATCACCTTCACCGATGAAAACGGAGTGGATCAGAAGCTTAAAGCGGGCCGGGACTATGAGGCGGTCTTTACGCCGGAGAGCGGAAGCTATTTTCACAAATAACAAAAATAGCAGGAGCAGTGGCAGCCATTCACCCTGCCGCCTCCTGCGGAAAAAAGAAGGTACATATACCCGCTGTCCTATCCGGGCACAACAAGATAGACAAATGGGCAGGGCTGTTTAAGGCAAGGACATGGGAGGAAATAAAGATGTTGGCGAAAGAAGATGCATACCTGGAGTCTGTGGCAAACACCATGTATTCCAGCGTTACAGATCCGGCGATACTGTCGTTGTGCAGGATGAGGCAGGGTGCTAAAGGCCTGAAGGATGCAGCTTGAGACTGGGAGAAAGAACATGATTTCTGAAAAAGACTTAAATCTTGTGAGAAAATTGATTGTTACGGTAATAGCTATGCTTTGCTGCATGACTGCAACAGGATGCGAAGGCACAGCAGAAAAACCGGACACGATGGATAAATTGTCTGAAGATCAGGCAGCGATATATGAAGAAAGTGCAGGTAAGGAGAAGCCTCACAAGAGTGAAGAACAAGAAAAAGAAAATATAGATAAAGATAATACGGAGAATAAGAAAGAATCAGAGGATGCAGAGATAACCGAAGCAGAATGCATAGATAAGATCAATCTTTTGAAAGATACAAAAGCTGTTCATCTAATCCAGGGTAATATTCTAGCTGATATAGCAAGATGCGTGACGGTTTCGGGCATTCTTGACGAAAAGGGAATGGTTTTCTCTGAAATGGATAACTATAAAAAGGCGGCTCTGCGACGTCAAGTGATAAATGCTGTTATGTGGGGAGAATCGGTTCTTCGTGATGCGATTCCTGTTATACCATGCGAGGATAGGAACGATGCCGACTCATTGATCCCGGTAGAAAACGCAGAAGAGCTCTTCAAAGAGATATACGGAGAGGAGGTCTTTACACCGGCTGAATATGAGCATATAGATGATGGGTATATCCTTATTTCCTATGGGGACGGAGATCCCTGGCATACAGTAGACCATATGCAGTTCTTTGAGGATGATGATTTTCTCCTTCTGACTGGTCCGGCTTTCTATGAGGATAACGGTGGTTGTATATCCTTTTTAGGGTATGCCGATATTTTATTCAGGAAGAATCCTGAGAGCAGGTACGGCGTAACAATTTTATATGGAAGATATCGTGATGAGAAGATAAATGTGACTTCTGTTACCACATCTTCACAGCTTCCGGATGCAGCCGGTAGGTCATATTCGGGCATGAATCTTGTGGATGGTGATTATACAACGATATGGTCGGAGGGCGTGATGGGCACGGGAATCGGCGAGACCATTACGCTTAATCTGGATAAAATACAACTTGTATACGGTGTTACGATATGCAACGGATATACAGCTGACTATGATCTGTATGCTAACAATGGAAAACTAACAGAAGCAGAAGTTGATTTCGGCAACGGTTATCTGGCCCGTGGAAGTCTTGGTGGTTTTGCTTTTGAAGGATATTCTTCCGAGGATCTGGTTTATACCAACCAAAACAGGATTGAACTGGACGAACCGGTTATGACTGATACCGTTATAATAAAGATTTTAGGAGCGGAAAGCGGAGCAAAATATGATGATACATGCGTGAGCGAGATAAGAGTATATTAGGATAAGGACTTTTTTGATGTTTCGTGAATTGTCACTCACGAAAATCATGCTTGAATGAAATCCCATTCAGGCTTATAATCATATCATATCAAGGGCATTCGCCCGGGGCATGAACAAACACAATCATCCATTCCATGGATACTGCTCATGCTATTTTCACAAAAAAACAAAAATAGCAGGAGCAGTGGCAGCCATTCACCCTGCCGCCTCCTGCGGAAAAAGGAGGTGTACAGGTGAAACGCAGTATGGAAAACCAGCCCGGGCAAAATGTCCCCCGGGAAAAGGCCGGCCGGAAGGAGCCTGGCCTGGAGATTGCCTACCAGAACAAGGACATCGTGTCGAAAATCCTGGCAGACAGTTTCAGGGACGATTTCATGGAGGCATATGGGATCCGCCTTCCGAGGATCCTGAGGACGGGGCCGACAAACCTCCCGGCAGTCATGGCCAATGAGCTGCGGATAGACGTGCTGTTCGAGCTTGAGGACGGCTCCGTTGCCATTGTGGACTGTGAGAGCAGGCACTCAGTCCGGAACAAGCTGAAATACATGAACTACATTTCCAGGGTCTCTGACCGGATGCTTGCGGAAAGGGGCCAGTTCACCCGGATCCACATGGTCGTGATCTACACGGCGGACGTACGGCGAGGGACGACGGATCCCGTGCTGGACCTGGGGGCGATGCGGATGGAGCTGACAGAGGGATTCCTGTCGGACTTCAGCCCGGACGAGCTCTACCGGTACCTGGAAGGCGAGGTCGGCCGGGGAGGGATGCTTTCAGACGACGCGCTGATGAAGCTGGTCATATACCCGCTGTCCTATCCGGGCACAGGCAGGAAGAAGGAGGCTGTCCCCCGGGCGGTCGGGCTGGCGAGGGAAATCGCGGATGACCGCCAGAGGGCGTTTGCGCTGGCAGGCATCTGCGCGTTTGCGGATAAGATCATAACGGAAGAGGATGCGAACAATATACGGAGGGAGCTGAGCATGACAAAGGTAGGGCGGCTTTTTGCCGAAGAGATGGAGAATGCGGAAAACAGGCTGAAGACAGCCGAGAAAAAGCTTGAGACAGCTGAGAAAGAAAAGGAGACGGCCGTGAAAGAAAAAGAGACAGCCGAGAAAGAACGTGCAGAGCTGGAAAGAAAGCTGGAGGCAATGACAAAAGAAAAAGAGGCGGCTGAAAGAAGGGCAGAAATGGCAGAAAAGCGCCACTGGTTTTTTGGCAGAAAGCCCCTTATCCTGAAAAGCTGGCAGAAGCTTCAGAAGAAATAATGTCTGCCATGGCATTCACAAACCGCCCCGCAGCATTATCCGCGGGGTGGTTCTTTGTATCAGCTGTCTTTATTTCGATGCGGGCAAGAGCTGAGTATGGAATCTGGGATGGAGTGGATCCAGCATACGGTATGATAGGACTGAGTCAAAACCACACATCAACTTTTTTTAGACTGAAAGCCCTCCGTTGATAAAATTATGTATCTGACAGACAGAATTGGATAGATGGGACAGTAAACTGCTATACCGTGTACAGGTATAGCAAAAAACTATATGGCATATGGGAGAATAGATAGGTAAGAGGAGTTGGCTTGCTTTATAGATTCAGTTTTCCCGCAAGGTCTGTTTGGATATATATATATAAAGGATATGAAAAACCGGGATCTGCTTTCCATATCATCCTATATGAGGCTATCTTTATCTGTTTATAATCTGACTGAATGGCGAGTGAAGAAATAATATAAGAATAATCTGTCATAGATGAGGCGATAATATCCGGATCTGGTTCTTGACGCCATTTTTCTAAATTTTGTTTGATTTGTAATGGAGAAGAAACCTTGTGTGTAGCATAGCTGATCTCAGGAGGCAGATTATTGAGCAGATTATGCGATAAATATGGGTTTATGCATATAGAAAAGGAATTGGCGAAATTTGTATCTTCATATAGTATGTCTTGTGGGTTTTCTTTATCTCTTATGATATTCCAGCCTTCAAGCCATCGATAATCATTTAGATGGTGTTCATTAATATATTTTGCACATTCTCTTCCATATCCATAAGGTTTCGTCAATTCAGCATAAGCTGCCCCCATGCTCCAGTAAAGGTTAATGACTGCAAAGATTATTAGGCAAAAATGTGGGATGTGGCTAATAATGTGCCTGGATGGTGGGGAAAGATGTAACTTATCCAAATATTTATGAAAAAGCTCTGTCTGGAAAGGGATATCGTCCAGGCAGATCCAAACAATCCCCAAAAGAAATGCTAGCAGGATACCATAGTGGTGGGCATTAAGATAACCGCCTGCGGAAACGAGGCTCATGGCACATAGTGGAAGCAATAGCAGAAGTGTTTTTTTTCTTCTTTTGCATAAGAAAAAAAGGAAAACATAGACAGGGAATGAAACTATGGCAGCGCTGATAAAATCATATGAATGTATGTTTTGCTGTTCGAAAATACATGCATAATCGGATAATGAAGTGCATAAAACGTCGGAAGGGATGACAATCCAAAAAAAGAGCAATTGAAATAGAAAGCTTCTTGATTTTAGGAAATCTTTAATGACAACAGCATGAGCGTCACTTTTTGGCAGAATGAAGAAAATGAGAACCATGGCGCAGACAAAAAGGAAACAAAGGGAGAGGAAACGCCGGCCATTCCGAAAAAATGATATCTTTTCTTGCCTTAATAACGGAAGCACCCAGGCAAGAGCCATTCCACCAGCCAGTGCGATTCCATAGGCTGTGGAAAGACACATCCAGAGCATGGCCAGACAGAGTCGCCAGGGCTTCTCGTTCCGTTCCTTCCAAAATATAGCGGTTAGGAAAATAGCCACGCAAAACATGGCATATGGCCTGGCGATTACCCCATACTGATAAAAGAAGAAATATGTGAAAGGTAAAAAGAGCCGGACCGGACGGGGGAAGGGAGACCGGAAAAGGATCAGCCATACCATGGCAAGTGCGAAGATCAGCTGTATTGTTTTGATGGAGGGTTCATAAGGAAGACCTGCCCGGGCTGGCAAAAGAAGAATCAGGTGCCAGAGAGGGGGATGCCCTTCGTAATGGGGTCTCACAAAAAGGATGTCAAAGAGGGGGGCATCCCGGGCAATCATCCAGGACTCCGCTTCATCAAACCAGGGCTCATGAAAAATGGTCAAAATGATATTCAGTATAAGATAAGCTAGAAAGCATATCCATTCGGAATATGTTGTAATAAGGGAATACTTTTTCATAGAGCTATTGTAAGGCATGGCGAGTGAAACATCAAATTACAGCTTCAGAAGAAATAATGTCTGCCATGGCATTCCAGCTTATAAGAGGCTTTGATGAAGGCCAATGTTTTTAATTGTCTATACATAAAACGTGTGATATACTATTTCATAAGGCATATGTTTCTTGGACAAGTCTTTTTTCATATCTTGGTTTTTTCTGTGGAATCTATGCTTTGAATCACCTATTTTACAATATCAGATTCCGCAGACAGAGAACTATAAAATTTCTATTGAATGCGGATTATGAGAGTAATTGGCGGAGGCATTCAATGGAGAGAGAGTTTGTTTTTTCACCGTTTATTTTGAGTGGGGCGGAATGGGCGAAAATATGTGGAGAAATCAATACAAATTACGAAAAATACCGCGGTAAGGAAATGGCGGTCCATTTGTCATATGGAATAGACGATTCAGCGTATGCATATTATTTTGAAAATCACGGTTTTGACGACTATAACATATATTCACGCGTAAAAATGTAAAGGAGGCAGACATGGAAGAATTAGCCAAAGCATTAAACCAGATTGAGGATACATATTATGATTTTGTGACCGCTATGCTCCACTATGCGGGAAAAAAACAAGAGAGAGCTGACGCTTTACTGGGTTACATTACATCAAATCCAGGCGTCAAGTCGGCAGAGGTAATCCGGTTTGTCTCAGAGCAACCTGATTTTTTTGAAGATGCGGCATATATGAAAATAGGATAAAGCTGTGATCTTGTATTCGTAAAAAAACAAAAATATCTGAACCATTTGAAAAGGTCAAAATGTCTTTATTAATGTAACTGGAATAAAACCGGGATGTAGGGACCGGGATTAAAGCAAGGAAAGCAAAAAAGGAGAAAAGAAAATGAAGAAAATGAACAACAAAGGTTTCTCGCTCGTCGAGCTGATCATCGTTATCGCCATCATGGCCGTTCTGATCGGTGTTCTGGCACCTCAGTTCATCAAGTATGTGGAGAGGTCCAGGGAGTCAACAGACCTTC
>JAILLN010000056.1 GCA_024693135.1 Lachnospiraceae bacterium
AATAAGGTGTTGACAAAGGTTATCCCCTGTAGTAATATTACTAGGTCAGTTGCGACAGCTGATATTTGCGATAGTGGCGTAGTTGGTAACGCGCGACCTTGCCAAGGTCGAGACCGCGGGTTCGAGCCCCGTCTATCGCTCGGATAACAAAGTGACCACACCATAAAGGTGTGGTCATTTTTTATGCATCGGGTGAGGATCTCACCCGCTCCGCTGGGTACGTTTTGACGCAATACCGAGGTCCACCGGGTCTACACTCCGTTTCGGTCCGCGCTGAGCGGATGTCTCCCGGCCATCCAGCGCCCTCGTGCGCTCGTCTGTCGATCTTAAAAAAAGCATATTAGGAATGGGCATGCCGGTAGATAAACTCGACATGGACAAATACTGGAAGAAAACTTTTACAAGCCCCCTTGAATGCGTTTATATTCAAATATTAAAAGGATTTCTGACTATGCCGTATTTTCGTGTTATAATACTAATATGACAAACATTGAATCAATAAAAGAAAACTTAATACCGGTGTTTGGGAGATACAATGTCAGGAAGGCTGTATTATTTGGATCATACGCCAAAGGTACTGCAAATGAGCGAAGCGATATAGATATCTTTGTTGATAGCGGGCTTCGTGGCCTTAAGTTTTTTGGCTTGCTTGAAGATGTGACTAATGCATTGGACAGACAGGTAGATCTTATAGATGCTTCTCAGGTTGAGAATGGATCGCGCGTTCTTTCAGAGATTAACAAAACAGGAGTATTGATATATGGAGAATAAAGACAGAGAAGTACTGCTCAAGATAATGAAGCATGCGGAACATGCCATAGACTATTCTTCCAAATATGATGATTGTGATTCGTTTCAGTCGGATGATATGTGTGTAGAGGCTACAGTTTTCAACCTTATGCAAATAGGAGAATTAGCCAAAACATCCCTTAGTGATGAACTAAAAGATTCGATTAAGGCTATTCCTTGGAACCAGATATATGGATTAAGAAATCGTATAGTGCATGGTTATGAAGGAGTCAACTTCACCATTGTTTGGGATACGATTAAGGATGATCTACCGGAATTGGTAAAGGAGATTAAGTCTGTTCTGTAATGAACGGATGATTACAAATTGTGTGACTAAGTGTGTGTATAGTCGGGGCTGACAGCCGAAAACCCGCATGTTTCCTTTCTTTTTTATTTGATTAAATATTTCGAGCCCCGTCTATCGCTCTTGAATTGAAGTCCGCAAACCCTTGTAAATACTGGGCTTGCGGTTTTTTATTTTATGCGATTAGGGGTAATGCGTGTGGCACCCGCTTTAAGGTCGCTGATTTAACAGCGTTTTGATGTCTGCAAGGCTTGATCCTTATGTTGCCCATGAATATCCTGATCATGCTGCCTCTGCGATTCAGATAATAATTCAAATTCATATCAGTACATCACCTCCCGATGAGCATAAAAACCTCCTCACGAAAGCCTCCCCGGGGCAAAAAAAATGCCGCCCCCATAAGGGATCCTGCTTTGGAAAAAAAGAGAGGACAGGACGAACGAATGCAGCCACAGTATACTCTTCTGGATATAAGGCCGGATTACCGGCAGTTCATCATCACAGATCTGTCCATGGAGCTCGTGACGCTTGTAATGCTCGCTATGCTGATCGTACAGTATATCCGGAGAAAGCATCACGGATTTGAGCTTACCCTGTTCTTTCAGATGTGCCTCGTTGATCTGCTCATGGTCGTTTTTTCCATACCGTTTGATATCGCGCCCTTATTTCTCCGGTTCAATGAGGACAATCTCTTCACCGTGCTCTATCTCTTCTTCTCCGTTTCCTATATGCTGGACCAGATCTTGTCCATCACCCTGATCACGGTATGGCTCATTTACATGGAATTTACCCTCCATCAGAGCCAGGATCTGATTAAGAGGCGGTACCGGATCTTCATGGTCCCCTATGTCATCGCCGTCGTGGTGATGCTGATCAGCATCCCGGGCACTTATCTGCTTGCCCTCCGCTTCGGGTTCGGGATGATCCTCGAGTACGACATCTTCATCACGTTCGCGGTGATATCCTATGCCATTTTTCTATTCTATACCATTACGGCCTACATCATCCTTTACCGTGAAAAGAAACGCAACCGGATCCCGGCCTATATCCGGCTGACTCCCACCACGCTCTGTATGGTCGCAGGCTTCACCTTAAACCTGCTCAAGCCGGACTATCCGTTCCTTTCGCTCTTCTTTGCCCTGGGTCTGATGTTTGCGGATTTTTACATGTACCGGCGATTACGCAATGTGGATCCCAAGACCGGTTTCTACAACCGGCGGTATCTGTCTGTTCTGATCCGGCTTGCCAAAAAGTATACCCTCAAGGGCGCAACCATAATCCGATTTCGGACACAGCGGGGCGGCGACGTCCTGGCCGCGATCCTGAAAACCTGGGAACCGGATCTGAGCAAGACCATCATCCTGGAGGAGGGGCAGTTCCTTCTGATGTCCGAGCCGGTAAAGGATCCCATCGCAGAGCGCTTCATCACTCTGTTTACGGACGCGGCCAAGAAGGAAGGGATTTTGGTGGAAGCAGACTATGAGACCGACCGTGAGAGCCCCATAGACCTGCTGCTGCAGAAGTATGGTTGAAGGGGAGATGGCTTTCTCAGCCCAGGATCTCCGACACTGCTTTCATAAGGGCAGGCTTTCCTCCGGATTTCGATACGATCCCGTCCGCTTTGTATTCGCCTTCCATGCCGGCCGCATCGGTATCCTCCATCCCTGTCCTGTAGATGACCGGGATTTCCCGGCTGTCCTCGCGGGTGCGAAGTTCCTTCAGCACTTCAGGGCCGTTCATGCCGAGCATGGCATAATCCAGAAGGATGAGATCCGGTTTCTCTTTTGTGATCAGCTGCAGGGCCTCCTCTCCCGAAGTGGCTCCGGACACCCGGTATCCGGCCTTCTCAAGCCAGCGGCCAGTCAGTGCAAGCATATCCCCATCATCGTCGATAAGCAGTATGTGGCTCATTTTTCCCTCCTTCTTCCCTCATAAGAGGCTCTTCAATACGGAAAACAATTCGTCAGGTTCTATGGGCTTGGTCAGGTGCGCATTCATTCCCGCCTTAAACGAGAGCCTTATATCCTCGTCCATGGCATTCGCCGTGAGGGCGATGATGGGGATGGCAGCCGCATCGCTCCGGTCCATATCCCGGATCATCCGCGCCGCCTCAAGCCCGTTCATCTCCGGCATACGGATGTCCATCAATATGGCATCATAGGTGCCTTCTCCGCTCTGCCGGAATAGTACTACGGCTTCGGCACCGTTCTGGGCACAGTCCGCCCGGATGTCATTCATCTCCAATAGTTTTTCCATGATGCTGGCATTGAGGGGCATGTCCTCTGCAAGAAGTATCCTGCGTCCTCCCAGGGCGGCGGCTTTCCGGGATTTCCGTGATGCTTTTTTGTCCGCCAGGATCTTCCCCAGCTCCTCCCTTATATTTGCGGTAAACATGGGCTTTGACAGAAAGCCATCCACTCCGGCAAGGAATGCATCCTCCATGACTTCGTACCAGTTATAGGTCGTAAGGACGATGGTGATATCCTCTCTGTCGGTATTCTCTCTTATGTGTCTGGTAAGCTCGATCCCGTCCATTCCCGGCATTTTCCAGTCCACCAAAAGCAGGTTGAAGGGTGCCTTGGATCCGGGAAGTTTCTTAAACATAGCCAATGCATCCTCCCCGTTCAGGACGTATTCGGAGTCGATCCCGATCTGGCGCAGCACCATCCCGGCATGCTCACAGGCGGTGATGTCATCATCTACGATAAGAGCCCGGAGGCTTGCCGGTTCAAAGGAGTATTTGCCGGTTTCCTTTCCCCTGCATATGCCCAGGGGGATGCAGACGGTAAAGACTGATCCCTTTCCTTCCTCAGAATCCGCCTCGATCCATCCTCCCATCATGTCTACGATGTTTTTGGTAATGACAAGCCCCAGGCCCGTATCTTCTCCCTCCGCCCGGATAAACGGCTCAAAGAGACGAGGCAGATACTCTGGCGCGATGCCCTTCCCGCTGTCAGAGACCACAAAGCATATGGTCGCCTTGTCTCCCGCGGGCGGCCCCTCTTTTACGGTTAAGGAGATCTTTCCGCCGGAGGGGGTATACTGGACCGCATTTTCCAGGATATTGAAGAGCACCTGTTTCAGCTTCAGGTCGTCGCCGATATAGCGGTCCTCCACATGCCCGATCACGGCGCAGTCAAAGATCAGCCCCTTATCCTCACACCGGGTTTCCGTTACGGTATTGATCTGCTCAAGCATGCTTCTAAAGGAAAATTCCTCCTCTTTGAGCTTCATGTTCCCGGATTCGATCAGGCTCATTTCCAGGATGTCATTAATGAGGGAGATGATATGCCTGGTACAGGCTCCGATCTGGCTAACGATCTCCCTTGTGCTTTCATCCAGATCCGGGTTTCGCAGGGCCAGGTTATACAGTCCCACGATATCATTCATCGGGGTCCGGATCTCATGGCTCATGTTGGAAAGGAAGGCTGTCTTTGCCAGGTTGGCACGCTCCGCTTCCTCCAGCGCCCGCATCAGCATCTGCTTCCGCTCCTCTTCCATGACCTTAAGGGAAATGCCTGAGTCCTCTTCCTTTTTTTCATGATCCCGCAATATCTCTCCCAGGATGTCCTTCAGGGCGCGGTAGTCAGACAGCAGCGACGGGATCTCATGGGAGAGCAGGGCCGTATCTCCTGCCTTGGCCGCCTGCTCCATGGCCTTAGCTTTCTCGGAGAGGGCACAGGCTCCTATGGCCGCCGAGGTACTCTTCAATGAATGGACGTTGATCGTCAGGTTTTCCAGGTCGCCGTCCCTGTAGTTATTCTCGATCTGCTGGGATTTGACGTCGATGGACATGGCGTAGGTCTCTATGGCAAAGATGTAATCCTCCGCATCGCCGCAATATTCGATCCCCTTTACGGGATTGATCTCCGGATGGGCAAAGACTGCCTCGGGAAGCTTTGAAAGCTCATCGTCTTCCTCATCCTCTCCTCCCCCATGGTTCAGGATCACCGAATCCTGGGGCAGGTATTTGATCATCATCCGCTCCATCTCGTCGATGTTTACAGGCTTTGACAGATAGTCAGTAAAGCCCGCCCGCATCATCTTCTCCTTATCCCCGGAGACCGCGCTGGCCGTGAGGGATATCACCGGGGTCTTCTCGAACTGCTCGGGATAGGTCTTCCTCATCAATTCAAGGGTCTCGATGCCGTTCATCTGGGGCATCCGGTAATCCAGAAAGACCAGGTCGTAGTGCTTGCTTCCAAATTTCTCCAGGCACTCGGCCCCGCTGGCGGCCACATCGATATGCATCCTGGTCCGCTTAAGCAACCCGGTGATGACCTGCAGATTCATGGGGGTATCGTCCACCACGAGCAGGCTGAGCCCCGGCGCGGTAAAAAGTGAATGTCTGCTGTGGCTGTAGGCGGTTTCATTTCCATGAGGATCCGGGGTGAATTCTCCCGTGGGAGTCCAGTCGGAAACCTTCTGGACCAGGATAAAGGAAAACCGGGAGCCTTTTTCATAATGGCTCTCCACCTTCAGCTCGCTGTCCATGATCGAAAGGAGCTGCCTTGTGATGGCAAGTCCCAGCCCTGTTCCCTCGATGCTTTTGGTCTTTTTCAGATCCAGCCGGTCAAAGGGCTCAAAGAGCCGCTTCATGTCCTCCTCCCGGATGCCGATCCCGGTATCGGTGACCGACACCTCATAGCTTACCGCATCGGCCTGTCTTTCCCTGAGGCGGATCTCAAAGTCCACGGTTCCCTGCTCCGTGTACTTTACTGCATTGGTAAGGATATTGGTGATGATCTGCTTGATCCGGATCTCATCGCCGTAAAGCTTGCAGGGAAGCTCGGGATCCACCTTGAAGCTGAGGATCAGGCCCTTTGCCTCTGCACGGAACTGCACCAGATTATACAGATCCATGACGAGGGAGGAGAGGGCATATTCCTCATTTTCCAGTGTCATCTTTCCCGTTTCGATCTTGGAAAAGTCAAGGATATCGCTGATGATCCCCAGCAGGCTGACGCCGGCTTTCCGGATATTTTCGGAATATTCCAGGATTACGGAGCTGTCCGTCTCCCGCTGGATCATCTCATTCATCCCCAGGATGGCGGTGATGGGGGTCCGGATCTCATGGCTCATGTTGGAGAGAAAGGCGCTCTTGGAGTTATTGGCCTGCTCCGCCTGCTCCAGGGCATAAGCCAGGTTCCTGGCCTTTTCCTTCTCCTCCTCGGCCAGCCGGTTTTCGGTAATGTCCTCGATGAATACATAGTATACGTCGCCGTACCCCGGAAGGGTAGCGAAGTGGCCGTAGTCGTCCACCCACCGGATGGCGCCGTCCTTGCGGATGATCCGGTAGACCACGTAATCGATGCTCCGCCGGTTGGAGGGCTGGGAGATCTGCTCGTCTATGGAGCTCTGGATCGTATCATAATCCTCCGGATGCACCATTCCCCTGTAGGTATTGCCCGTAAGCTCCCGGAATTCCTCCACGGTATCGCAGCCGTAGATCTCACAGGTGGACTGGTTTACGTACAAAAGCTCCATGCTCTCGTCTGCCCGGTGGATGAAAAAGCCTCCCGGCATCTGCTCCGCAAGCCATTCCGCCGCGGACGTCCCCTCCCTGGATGGAATGGTGGTCATGATATCATTGCTGATCCGTCTGTTCCTCTGCATATCGCTGCTCCTCAGATTGTTTTTCGGCTGTCAGATCACCGTTTCACCGTTACCTTATCATATGATGTGCCGTAAGCGCTATAGGCTATTTCCAGCTTCCTCCAATGAGGCTTCCCTTATAATCCACGCTCTTCTGCACGATCCGGAAGGTCAGGGTCTTCGTTCCCCCATAGGCCCCGATGCCTCTTATCACAACTTTTGCCGTGCCTTTCTTTACATTATTCTGATATCCGGCGATCGCAAAATCCCTGCCGGGCACCAGGGCGGCGGATGCCCCTCCCATGAAAAGCATTCCCGAAAGCTGTGCGCCGCCAAGCAGGACCGGCCCTCCGGTATAAATCTGGTCATCGATCCTGCCGGAAAGCCCGGCCTTGGCTATATTGCCCGAAACCGGCATATAGCGGATGCTTATGCCGCATTCCCCGGTATAGGAGCCGTTCCCGATGACCTTGAAGCGCACGGTTCCTTCTGTTTCGGTATTTGACGGATCGGAATCATCCACACCGCTTATCGTGAAATCCTTATTCACCTTCAGCTTTTTGCCGGAAAGATCGGTGATCGAGACCACCGGTGTCTTTAATTTCGGTTTCTTTACAAACTGGTCTGCGGCAATGATATTTCCGCTTATTTCCTTCAGGCTCTGTTTGGTGATCTCAAAGAACAGGCGGACAGTTCCACGATAGTTTCCCTTTCCCTTTATCCGGATCTCTGCCTTTGTCCCGTCTGTCGCCGAAGCGTTATTTTTGTAAGAGAGCGTATAATCGGTTCCCTCTTTGAGGAGGATATCCGCCTTCCGGTCCTTTACCGTAACCTTCGGCTTTGCCCCGCCCTTTGAAAACGGCACGCTTTGGTCATATTCGAATGAAAAATCCTTTCCCTCCGCCTTAAGCTCCTTTTTTCCGGTGATCTTAAAGCCTGCGGTCTTGCTTCCCACATATCCTGCGGTATTTCCACTCAGGGCTTCAAATACCATAACCGCGTTTCCGGGGTTGATATTATTGCAGATATCTGCCACCCTATAGTCCTTCCCCTCCACCAGGGTATTCGATCCGATCCGCACCGTATAGGATCCCTGAGCCGGTATGATCCGGTTTCCGTCATAGGGATAGGACTTGGGATCGAAGCTGACCTTCGCATTGGACATCAGGATGTTTTTATCTTCCACGACTCTTACCACGGTGCGGAGGCTCCCGGTATAATTGCCGTCCTTCGGTGTCACGGTCACCTCATGATCTCCGGCTTCTCCGATCATATCCGGGGAATAATGGAAATACTTCCCGTTCACTGTTTTTCCGGTGGATGCCCAGACCAGCTCAGGCATGATCTTTTTCGCATTCCTCGGTAAGGCGGCGCCTGTCTCCCGGGCGATGATGTCCTCACCCAGCTTAGCCGGCTCAATGGTAAAGCCCGTCGTCTCCGTCTGGCCGCTCTTATAATTCCCCTTGAATTTCACGATGATCTGCGCCTCTCCGGCATTCTTATTATTTTTGAAGCTTACGGTATAATCCGTATTCTGTTTGAGCTTTCTCGTACCGTCGTATACATTGAAGGAAGGCTTGATGGGAGAGCCGGTATAACGGTAGGTGCTTTTTAAGCCCGCGATCCAGGCCTTCGTCTCCACCGTCTGCCGGCCGCTCTCCTTCTCGGTCACGGTCTTTGAAACTTCTTCTCCCGCGATGATAAGGGTCTCCGTCTCATTGCCCTTCTCATCCTCGGTAATGCTGAGCACGGGAGCCTCGTTGCCGCTCAGGTCCTTCGTATCCTCAATGATGTCCTTCAGGTCCCCGTTTCCCTCAAGCTTCGGGATCGGCTCCTTCCGGGCATGGCCGCAGCGCACGCAGGTGAATAGCCTCACTCCCTCCTTGAACAATGTGGGCGGCTCCGTCTCCTTTCCGTCATCATAAGCATGATTGTCCGGGTCGATCGGGATCTCCTCGCCGTATTCCATCACCTTTCCGCATTCCGTGCATAGGATATCTCCCGTATATCCCTTTTCGGTACAGGTGGGAAGTACAGCCCCCACCTTTTCCCGCTTATCCTTAGGATGCAGACAGTCGATGACCGTAATGGTGAGGATGATGTTATAATCCTCATAATTATCCGCATCCTTTACGGGCACGGTAACTTTGGCTTCCTTTCCTGCAATATCCGCCGAATCCGCGATGGTATAGCTTAAGACATCTCCATTGATGGCAGGCTCAGCCGCGAAAATGCCGGCTTCGTTCTCCGATACCGTGACCGCACCGAAGGATGCCCCGGGTTTTCTTTTCTCTTTCAGGTCTATTGTTCCGGTACTCCCCTTCAGGGCGCTTTGGGCAAGCTCTTCATTTGCGGCAGCCTGTTTGCCGATGGCAAAGGTCTGCATCTTCGCTCCGAATGAATAATTACCGCCGATCCCTTCATAGATCGTGATCCTTCCCTCACCGGCATTTACGTTATCCGAGATATTGACCAGATAATCCGTTGCCTCAAGCCGGTTCAGTCCGTCCGTCACGGTAAATTCCGGGATGATCGGACTGCCCGTATAGGTATAGCTTCCGACTACCGAAATCACCGGATCTGTTTTCTTCTTTGCTACGGTAAAGTCCTTCTGCACGCTTCCGGTGTAGTTTTTCCCGGCTGCCGTAACCGTAAGGGTATAGCTCCCGGCATTCAGGGCGGTATTATCCATGATCAAATATTCCGAAGCATCCAGGGGATATCCGTTCAGGGAAACGCTGTCTACCGTCTGGGTCTGTTCTGTCCCAAAATAGGTAAGGGCATCTCCCAGGTGGACCACGGCATCCGAAAGCGAGGCTTTTTGGATGGACACATCCACATAGGCTGGCTCGGTATCGCGGTAATCATCCCCGCCGAGGACCCGGTACCATACCCTGTAGCTGCCGGCCTCCCTTCCTTCCGGCAGAGCCTCCGCATAGGTTCCGTTTTCTGTCAGGCAATACTGCATGGCCGTGCCTTCCGGAGACCTCCCCCCGGCCACCAGCACCTGCGCCAGGGTATTAAAGGTAAGGTCATTTGCCGAGGGAGGCGTAACCGTGGGAATGCCCGGCATGACCTTCAAAACCCCCTCTGCATAAGTAAAGCTGTAATTCCCTGTCACATCTTTATTTCCTTCTTTGACGACCGCCGCGGAGGGAGTGATCTTTCCCGAATCAGTGACATGAGCCGCAGAGTCTGCAGAAAGCGTCACGGAAGCAAGGACATGTCCCTTCACAGCTCCCGAAAGCTCTGCATAAGAAGCGCTGTTTACGATGGATCCATTCAGCAAAACGGTCTGATCCTTCGCCTTTACCGTCACCGGCCTCCTGGTAATATCCGCTGTCGTTTCCTTCTGTTGTTCCGTGGCGGAAAGCTCATAATTGGACAGGCTTGCTCCGCCAAGGGTAAGGCTTAGGATCGATACGGTCTTTCCCTCTCCCGCATCTGCATCGATAAATGCTCCGCTGGCCGCAGCCGAAAGCGCATCCCCCGCCAGCAGCCCCGCAAATACTGCGCTTCCGGTATCCAGCTCAGCTCCCGTATTTCCGTCATATACTTTATTGGAAGCCGTGATCCCGTCTATCGTCACCTTTTTCTTATGAATGGTAAATTCATGGGTCACTGCGGCCGGAAGCTGATAATCATCATTGTCAAGAGCCGTTACCGAAGCCGTATAGGTACCTGCATTGGGTTGGGAGCCCGTCACCGTAAGGAGGCATGCATCCCCGTTTACGAGCCCGGTGGCCGTGGCTGTGGGGAGCTGTGCGGTCTTATTGTAGGTAAGGGAGGTATTACTCCAGGCTATCCCGATCTCCTTTTTCCCGATGGTCAGGACATAGGAAGCCTGGCCCTCTGCGCTCTCCGCCGTTGCCGCCGCTTTGGCATAGATCGTCACCTCGCCGGTTTTCCGGATATGTACCTTACCGTCCGCTGCACCCACCGTGGCAATGCTCTCATCGCTGCTGGAATAGGTTATTGCTCCTCCTCCATTTGATGCGGCCGTCTGGATAAAGTCCCCATCGCCATAGGTTTTGCTCAGCCTTCCCGCTTCAATGCCGGCAAATGCCACATTCTGCGGGACCTTGTCGATCACCGTAAGCGTTACCTCTATGCAGTAATCCGCATAATTATTACCGCCGTCCACAGCAACGCTTACCGATGCCTCACTGTCCTTTTTCCCGCTGTCATTGACAAAAGCAAATTGAAGCTTATTCCCCTCAACAAAGGGGGAAGGAGTCCGAAGAATCCCGTTTGGATCCGACGTAATTATGCCGGTTGTCTTAAGGCTTCCGCCCGGGACGATATATGTGCTCAGGTCTGCCTCGCCGGCATTACCGTACCGGGCCGAGGCAGATGCGCTCATATCTGCATGCGCGGCCTTTGCTATGGTAAATGAAGCAGTATTTGCGGAAGGAAGCTTATAATTTGCATTGGAAAGAGACGCCGCCACGGCGGTATAATGCTCCCCGCTGCCATTGGCCTCCGTCTCCTCCCCTGTCACGGTGACCGTACAGGGTTCTGAATTAACCAGTCCCGTCGCCGTGGCCGAGGGCTTCTGTGCATGTCCGCTATAGGTAAGCGCCGTGCCGGTCCAGTCCAGTCCCACTTCCTTTGGCTCTACCGTCAGTATCCCGTCCGCATAGGTTATATCGTAGTTATCTGCTGTAAGGCCCGAGGGCGTGATCCGGTAGCTGTTTCCGACATTGCCGTAGCGCGTATAGCTGTATGCATAAAGAGGCGAGCCTTTTACCACGCTTTCGGTATCGCCGTTTACAAAGCCGTCAAATTCCACCCCGTTTCCGGAAGGCGCATCTCCGTAAGTGATCGTATTATTTTTTGCAGTGGCCCGGAGCACCGCCTTGTTTACGGTAAGAGTGATGCTGCCTGACCCCTCGGTATCGTTTGAGGAAAATGCCGCAGTGATCACGGCCTGTCCGGCCCCATTTACCGTCACCTCACCGGTTGATGGATCGACCGAAGCGACCTCTGCATTGCCGGAAGACCAGTTCCATGTCTTGACCCCGCTGCCTTCATCCGAAGCTGTGGCAGTAAGGAGTAACGCCACGGCCCCATAGGTTACGGTTTTATTTCCGCCGGCAATGGCCACGGAGGTTTCCCCTCTCGATATGGTAAATTCTGCCGTTTTCTCATCAAAGCGATAATTGCTCCCGGCCTTTGAAGTGATCCTCACCGTGCCGGTCCCGGCGTGGATATTCTCTCCATAAGCCGCCTCGTAATCGGTGCCCTTCACCAGCACGATATCCCCGTTTCGGACCGTAACCTTAGGCCTGCACTGGCTTCCCGTGTAGGTTGCGCTTTCGGGAGCCAGGGCTATGGCAGGGGTTATCGTTTTGGGCGCTATGGTAAATCTCCAGCTTTCATCGGTCACATCCGATGCGGCATGATATGCGGCCTCATTTGTATGGATCTTCACCTGATAGGTTCCGGCATTTACGGGGAGGGACGTATTGAAGGACGAGACCGCTCCGTTTACGACTTTTCCGTAATATACCGTAAAGCCCCCGGCGGTAATATCCGCTTCCGTCGAAGTGACCCCCGCGCCGTGTCCGCTTCCGTCATATACTGCATTGTCTGCCGTCACGGTAAATTCCAAGGGAGAGGCAGGCTCTTTCTGCGGCGTGCGGAATTGCACATAAGAAGTGCTGCTGTATCCGGCTTTATAGTCTCCCACCACAGCCTGCACCATAAAGCAATACCATTCATTCGGCTCCAAGCCTTCCACGGCATATGAAGTATATCCTGAATCGATCAGTGCGATCCGGTTGAACTTTTGTAGATCATAATCATACTGCTCTATGCTGTAGCTTTCGGCTCCCCTTATGGCCGACCAGTTGAGCGTCACGCTTCTTGCGGTCAGAGCCGATGTCGTCAGGTCACTCACCCGGTCCAGCTCTGCCCAGGTACCGTATCCCCCGCCTGTCTCGGCCTGGGTATTGGTGAGCTCATTTGTCCTTGTGCCGTATACCCGGTAATAATACAGCCTTCCCGGAAGGACCGTGCGGTCTGAATACTGACAGCCTCCGGAAGCCGGAACGACCGCAAGCGGTGCATATTCTGTTTCATTGCTTTCCCTCCGGTAGACAGAATAATAGTTCGCTCCCGCCGCAGAAGTCCATGTGATATTGATGGCGCCATCCGAAGCCGTAGGGCTGTTCACGTTTGAAGAAGGCAGCTTGGGATAAGACCTGACCGTGGCAGAGGTATATTCATCCTTATCCTGGCCATATTTTTGGAATATGGATTTTATTCGGAAATAATATTGGATATTCGGATCAAGCCCGCTTACAAAGGAGCGGATCTCATCCGAGTCATAAATAAAGGGGCCTCTCTCCTGCCATGTTTCATTATCCGCACTCCATTGAATGGTAAATTCGGCATCCTTATGATTATCCCATATGACCCTTACGGTGTCAGTCCGGTAAGGTTCCGCCCTGAATCCTGTAGCGGCATGCCCCGATCCGCTGCCTGTGGTAAATTCCTTTTCATCGTATTCACTTCGGGATACAATGTTTCCCTGTTCATCCGTATTAATGGCACATACACGGATATAATGCCGGGTACCGGGGTTCATCTGATACAGGGTCACCTCTGGAAGCGTGACCTGAAAGGGATAATATCCCCCACCGTCTACCATCCCATATTCTACTTCATAACCGTCACACCCCTCGATCTCATTCCATCTCACCCTGGCCGAATAATTACCTACATCGACGATCTCGATCTCCGGTGTCGCCGCAAGGGTTTTTGCGCTTACCACCGGAGAGGCCCCGGCTTCATCTCTCGAGTCGTTTCTTACCGGATAAACCTTATAATAATACGTACTTGACGAAGTAAGGCCGTTATTCTGATACTTCCGGACGGAAGAGGAGGTCTCGCCAGCCTTTTCATACGTACCGTTCTCTGCATCCGACCGCCAGACCTCATACCCCTCAGCATCCCTTGCGGCAGACCAGACAAGGGTAATGCTCTGATTCGTCTTGTTTTTTACCGAAAGGCTTTTTATTGTTTCCGGCAGAGCGGCTCCCCCGTTCGTATCTGTAAGCGCCCTGATGCAGAGATTTCCGGCTGTGCCCGCGTTTGCACTGTTTGAAAGATCCTTCCAGCTGCCTCCCGAATATCCGAAGCTCTCCCCCGGATGGATGGATACATCCATAATGATCTGATCCTTCCACGTCATGTCGCGCTCACGGTCGATGGGATTCTGGGTACTTACCACAACCGAAAAGGTTTCGCCTTCGGAAAGCTCCACCGGAGAATTCAGCGTGATGGTATACTTCCCGGCATAGGGAAGCGATCCCTGGGTAACCGCTTCATTGACCAGGGTTCCGCTTTCCGGTTCCATGGCGCTGCGCAGGTTTTTATATATTTTTACGGTATAAGCTCCGGGATTACTGTCTCCTGCATCCAGCTGTACCGCTTTTAAGGTTTCCGCGTTTTTGACTACGGTAAATACATTCGCGTACCGGTCATAGCTTTCGCCCAGTGAATAATGAAGCTGGGAATCATAATTATAATTGTTATCATAGAACTCTCCATTGTCCGGATCCGCCATTTCAAAAACATAAGCCGTATCGGCAAGGCTTTTGTCGCAGTAGGAAAGCCAGAAATAAGAGTGGTAAGCAAACTTCGTATTGGTCGTCCAGCTGTTTCTTACAAGCCAGGCTCCGTTTTCCGGGGGAGCTGTCTTAAAATTGGAGGCCGGATAATCGTCATCCCACCCGACGACAGCAACCGCGTGATTTGTGGTGGTATTTTCATGATTATAAAAGGCATGCTTGGCTGAATTCATATATGCATCCGCCGCATATATGCTGACTCCCACTATGCCGTTTTCCTTTATGGCCTGCTTGACCAGCTTCTTGTTTTCCTTAATGTTCAGGAGATATTCATTCTTAAGATGAGCCTGATCCCGGGAATACCCATAGCTTTCCTCCAGCCCGTATGCCAGCACATTCTCCGCATTGGCATAAGCCGCATCATCCTCATCATTGGTCACCCCGTTAAAGCGCATGAGGCTTTGTGCGGCAAAATTGAGATTGCCTCCGAAATCAAGAAAACTGTGCTTTTCTCCGGCACTACGATTAAACGTTACCTTATCCCCCGTGCTCCCGTTTACCGGATCGGGAGCCTGGTTGTAGCAGAAATAGGCAAGGGCAAGCTCGCTGTAATCCACATCCCTATCCACCTCAGCCGTATTATCCTTCAGACCGTGGCTGATCAGATAAAACTCGGAAAGGGCGATGGCCGAGTGCGCCCAGCAGGTCCCGTAAGGCGACTGGCTTCTAGTCGGCGGATATTTCCCCTTCAGGTATGCAAGGATCTCCTCCTCTGTCCCTTGCGGATACTTCGCCTCGATGGATTCCGGCTCTGCCACGATCCCCGCTGCTTCTTCACCCTCCGCCGGCTCCCTGACCATCATCTCCAGCGCCTCTTTGTAATCAAGATCAGCCGGAGCGATCGGGGTATCATTATCCCAGGGCATCTCGATATAACCGCCGGCAGGCTCTGACTCCTCCGCCGCGGGTTCGGCAAGGTTCATGACGATTCCCCCGGCAGGCTCTGCTTCCTCCACGGCAGGTTCGGCAAGGTCTGTGATGCTTCCGCCGGCGGGCTCTGCTTCCTCCGAGGCAGGTTCAGCATATACCGTATGGAATTGTGCGGGAGATTGAAGCAAAACCGAGGCCGAAAGAATAACGGCAAGTGCCTTGTGAAAGCTCATTCTTTTCTTCATCATATGTTCTCTCTCCTTAAGGTCGGTCAGGAAGCGCTGCCCTGATCTCTATGTGTTTTCCTGGAGTCGCCGGCATTAGGGCCTTGCAGAGTTCATTTTCCCCGGCTCCTCCTCCACACTGTGCATATTTGGTCCAGCCTGCGTAACGATAAAAAGAAGCATAGAACGTGAAGGTATATTATATGTCCGGGGCAGTCTTCGTTTGTTTCCATGGGTTCTGCGAAGGGTGAGCCGCTTGCGTGCCTTGGTGTTTCCTAAGGAGCCTCTTACCGCGAACACGCGGAGATTGCCGCCTGCGTAGACTTGCAAGATCGGCTGGTTGGCGAGACAACACGCTTTTAAGTTGGCTCGCCAAGCCGAGATTGCATAGTCGAAGCCAGCGGGAAGCTCCGCATTAAGTGAGCGGTGAGGCGACGTGGAAATGCAAGGCCCGCCGGCGGCGCAGTCTTCCCACAATGCAAGGCCCGCCGGCGGCGCATCTTTAGCTTGTCTCTATTCTTCGGGAATGGTCCCGTAGGCTGCGACGGCCTCATCCACTGTCATGGTTCCGTGGCCCACAGCATAGATCGCGGCCCGGAATTGCCGGATCGCCGGATCCAGGAGCCCGGTCTCCTTGTCGCTGAATCTCCTGTCCTCCGGTATCTCCGAAAGCGACGAATACAGCTCATCCGCCGAAAAATCATCCACAGGGGGGATCAGGCGCTTCAATGCGGCCATGTTGCCAAGCTCTTTCTTGCTGATCAAAAACCGCATGAATTCATTGGCCATGTCGATGTTCCTGCTGTTTTTGTTCACGGAAAAGCAGATGCTGATGGAATTGATGAAGTATCCGCCTTCATCGCCTGCCGGCGCAGTGTAGAATTTGTATTGAAACGGATGGGCGGAGAAAGCATCCGACTTGCTCTCTCTCTTGGCCGTTCCCGAGACCACATCCCCCGTGGCAAACATCATCGGCACATCGCCTTCAAAAAAACCGCATGATGACCGAGTCGTATTCGTCGACGATCTCCTCCTGGCATTTCGCCGCATCGATGCAGTCAGAGCGGATAAATTCATCCAGCCTTTCCAGGGCAGGACGCATCAGCTCTCCCGATGACGGCTCGAAGGCATTGAGAGCATCCGCCTTATCGCTGTTCTTTATGACATTGTAAGCAAACATGGGATAGGCAAAGCAATTATAGAATCCGGATCCGCTGAACCTGTCCGCTCCCATCATCGGAGATGCATATCCCGCGCTCTTCAGTTTCTCACAGGCTGCCACAAGCTCCCCAAAGTTCTCCGGGACCTTTATTCCTTCTTTTTCAAAGATGTCCATATTCACAAGCATCCCATAGGTGGTGGTAAAGATCGGGAGCATCACCACATCCCCCGAATCCGTGGTACGGATCAGGGAATCCTTGATGCAGGAATAGTCGATATCAAGCGCAGGATCGGACAAAACCTCGCAGGCGTCAAACATTTCCTTATACTTTTCATCCCCCACCATCCAGCTGTTGGTGGTAAAGATATCCGGTGGCTCGCTGTTTACGATCGCGCTGGAGATGATGTTATTGTAATCATCCATCGTAACATATTGCAGGCTTGCATTGGGATAGTATTCGTAAAATCGTTCAAACTCTGCTTCCAGGGACTCAAAGTTGGCATAATTGCCCGCGATCGTCAGAGAAAACTCCGTATCTTTGCCGTACTTTGGGACAAAGCCCTCATCCACATTCTTCGCCGTATTCTCCATGCTGCCACAGCCCTGTAAAAGAAGCGTTGCGGCCATGCCCAAAGATAATACTGTCCTCAAGATCTTTTTCATCAGCTTTCCCCCCCTTTCTTAAACTCATTCATAATGATCCGCAGCTTTCCTTAAAGCGTCAGCTCTCTCAATGGTTCCAGGTCGCCCGCCAGCTTTCTGTATCTGGACATCAGCCCGCCAAGCTCTTTATCCAGGGTTTCGGCATCTTCTTTTTTTCCGGCTTCCTCAAGCCTTGCGGCATATTCTCCAAGCTCAAGCGCACCGACCGCCCGGGATGTACTCTTCAGCGCATGTACCTTTATCGTTGTGTTCTTGATATCTCTTGCGGCCCAGTACTTCTCGATCTCTTCTGCCTTCATTTCAGCGCTGTCCATGTACATCCTGAGGGCCATCATATAATCCTCGCTGTCGCCGCAATAGGCCAGGCCCGAGTCCAGATCGAGCTCCTTCAGCTCATGCAGGAAATCCGGAAGCTCTTGATCGTCCGCCTCATCGCTGTCGGAAACGGTATGCACCTTTTCCCCGGGAAGATATTTCAGCAGCATCTGCTCCAGCCGTTCGGCATCGATGGGCTTGGTGAGATAGTCATCAAATCCGGCATTTGTGTACATTTCGCGCATGCCGGATATCGCATTGGCGGTAAGGCAGACCACCGGAGTTCCCGTATTCGGTGTATCCTTTATGGCTTTCATCTCCTGAAGGGTCTCTATGCCGTCCTTATCCGGCATCATATGGTCCAGGAAGATGACGTCATAGTGCTTTTTGGTATAGAGCGATATGCATTCATCTCCGCTTCCCGCCGTATCGATCTGAAGCTCTGTCCGCTTCAGCAGGCTGACAAATACGGTAAGATTAACCAGGGTATCATCCACCACAAGCACTCTTGCCTGGGGCGCCCGGAACTTCTCATGGTAGTTTGTCCTTTCGCTTGATGCACGCCGGAAGGCTTCTTCGAAGTCTTCGATGGGATCCCATTTTACGACCTTCTGCTCCAGCGCAAAGGAAAAGACCGAGCCCCGGCCGTATTCGCTCTCCACCTCGAGATGGCTCCCCATCATGCCCAGAAACTTCTGGACAATCGCCATGCCAAGCCCCGTACCCTCGATGCTCCGGTTCTTTTTTTCTTCGATCCGCTCAAAAGCAACGAAGAGCCGGTCAAGGTCTTCGGGCTTTATGCCTATGCCGGTATCTGCGACACGGACCTGAAGCATGACCGAATCCGGCTTTTCCTGAAGCTTTTCGGCGTGCACGGAGAAGGTGATGGATCCCTCCTTGGTATATTTCACGGCATTTGAGAGTATATTGATGATGACCTGTTTGATCCTGATCTCATCCCCGTTTAGGGTCGTGGGGATCTTCCCGTCGATGTCCAGGTTAAAGGCCAGGCCTTTGTCTTCCGCTTTCTTTTGCACCATGTTTACCAGGTCGTTAAGGAGAGATGCCACGCTGTAATCCACGTTAATCATCTCCATCTTGCCCGCTTCGATCTTGGAGAAATCCAGAATGTCGTTGATGATGCCGAGGAGGGTGCTTCCCGCTGTTCTTATGCTCTCCGAATACATCCGGATATCCTCCTCCCGGGAATCCCGGAGTATCATCTCGTTTAAGCCAAGGATCGCATTCATTGGCGTACGGATGTCATGGGACATGGTGGACAGGAAATTGGATTTGGCCTCATTCGCCTGGTTCGCCTGCTGCGCGGCCTCTGACAGCTTACGGTTGTAGGTCATCATCACGATGGAATTGAATACCAAAAGAAGAAGGAACCCAAGGGAAGCTATGCCAAGGAGGAGCCAGTCGATCGACCGGTTTGCCGCCAGGTCGCTCACCGGGATATAGGCCAGGAGAAACCATGTCGACATGGTCTCAAGAGGCGTATAGGATAAAACACAGTCCTCCCCCTTGAAGTTCTTTATGGTCATGGTTCCCGTCCCGCCGGCGATCTCTTTGGTCACACGTTCATATTCCCCTGCCGTAGCCACATTATATGACTTGTAATACTCAAAAAAATTGCTGTTCTTAAAGGACTTGCCATGGACCACGTAGTTCCCTTCCCTGTCCATCAGGCTGATCTCCACATTTTCATACTCCCCTTTAAGGAAGACCAGCTTCTGCTCCAGGCTGCTCAAGGGTACGACCCGCATCAGAAGGCCGTCCTTAAGCTCATTGCTTTCTGTCTCGAGGACAGCCACATGATCATAAAACGCGATGGACTGCACGCCGTTCATGGGGTTTGTATAGGCTCTGGTCAGCTGAACCGCTTCATCCGATCCGCTTGCGCTTTCGATATTGTCAAAGATATCGATATTCTTGTATGAAACGGTATAGACGCCGGGCTCAGATACCTTTTCCGTCGTCGAAATGCCCGACCGTTCCGGATGGTCAAGATAGATCAGGTGGCCCTCGATCTCCGGCGATATCTTTGCCTTCCGGACAAAGGATATGGCCTCCTGGTCGGTCATCGGGGCGCCTTCCTCCGCTGAGCGGTTGATATAGTCCGCCCATATATCGCAGAGCCGCTGTTCATCCTCCAGGTAGTTTGCAATGATCTGATTGGTGGTCATGGTCATCTTTTCAAAGGCGATGATCCCGTTTTTGTTGCTCTCCTCCGCCTTCATGTTTGCATACCGGATGATAAAGAACAGAATGACCCCCATGATCAGGAGATTTATTGTGATTACCAGTCCTCTTTTCACTGATCTGCCCTCACGGCTTCCTCCTTTTATCCCTTGGCCGCATCCCAGAAGTTCAGTTTTCGCAGGCAGGATGATCGGTTATCATCCATCCGTTCACGGAAGGCTTCTGTGTCATATCCGCAGAAAATTCTCCAGCATCTCCCTGCCCTTCTGTGTCAGGATCGATTCGGGATGAAACTGCATGCCGTAGATGTCGAAGTCTTTATGTTTTACGGCCATGATCTCGCCGTCAGCGGTTCTCCCCAATACCTTCAAGGTATCCGGCAGGGTATCGGGATCTGCGGCAAGCGAATGATATCTTGCCGCTTCAAGCTTTTCGGGAAGTCCTTTGAATATCGCGGCCGAGTTATCGATGGAAACCTCGCTTTTCTTTCCATGCATGAGCTCCCTGGCATGCACGATCTTCGCACCAAAGACCTCACAGATCGCCTGATGGCCGAGGCAGATGCCGAGCATCGGGATCTTTCCGGCAAGCTCTTTAATTACGTCCTCACACACTCCCGCATCCTTCGGATACCCGGGTCCGGGGGACAATATGATATGGTCAAAGCCTTCCTTTTCGATCTCAGGCACGGTCATGGCATCATTCCGGATCACGCGGATGTCTTCCCGGATGCTCCCGACGAGCTGATAAACGTTATATGAAAACGAATCATAATTATCGATCAGAAGCACCATCCTTTATTCCTCCACCGCCGAAGCATTGATCACGGAATTCATCGCCGCAAATGCCTTATTTCCCGATTCCTCGTATTCCTTTTCGGGATCGGAATCCGCGACGATCCCTCCGCCTGCGGTAACATAGACGGTATCGCCCCGCTTTACCGCCATCCGGATGGCGATGCAGGTGTCCATGTTCCCGGTCAGGTCCACGTAGCCCAAAGCCCCTCCGTAGACGCCCCGGGGAAAGTTCTCCAGCTCTTCGATGATCTCACAGGCCCTGATCTTCGGGGCGCCCGAAAGTGTGCCGGCCGGAAGAAGGGAAGCTATCGCATCCAGAGCATCCTTGTCCTCCCGGATATCCCCTTCCACCTGCGAGCAGATGTGCATGATCTTCGAATACTTGTGTATCATCTTGTATCTGGTGACCTCAATGCTTCCGAAATTGCAGATCTTTCCAAGGTCATTCCTGCCGAGGTCAACGAGCATATTATGCTCGGAAAGCTCCTTTTCATCCGCAAGGAGCTCCTTTTCCAAAGCCTCATCCTCCGCCTCATCCTTTCCGCGGGGCCTCGAGCCTGCTACAGGAAATGTGGTAAGCCTCCCGTTTTCAAGCCGGATGAGGGTTTCCGGGGACGTACTCATGATCTCGTCCCCGTCTATATGGAGATATACCATGTACGGTGACGGGTTCGTTGTGCGAAGCACCCTGTAGGCATTGATGAGGCTTCCTTCAACTTTTGCGGTAAAGCGCCTTGCGATCACAGCCTGGAAGATATCTCCGTTGTAGATATATTCCCTTGTCTTTTCGATGAGTTTGCAGTACTCCTCCTTTGTCACGCTGCAGGTAAATTCGACGTCATCATGTCCGGGTTTCTTTTTTCCCGGAAAGACGGCCTGCCTTTTGATCATCTCCTCAAGCTTTGTGATCTCACCGACCGCTCTGCCGTAATTTTCAAGAACATTGTCGGTCTTCATGTTTGCGATGAGGATGATCTTCTGCCTGAGATGGTCAAAAGCGATGACCTTATCATAAAGACAGAGATCCATGTCGTTATTTCCGTCCGGGCTGATGTTTAATACAGGCTCCGCGTAGCCGATCATCGCATAGCCGAAGTATCCCACGAAACCTCCGGTAAAGGGGGGCAGGCCGGGAAGCCTCGGGGATTGGTATTCCTTCAATAATCCCCTCACGACCGAAAGGGGGTCTGCGCTTTCAAGGGTCTCATTCTTCCCGTCTCGTTCGACGGTGACCACCTTCTGCCTGCATGAGACCCGGATCGAAGGATCGAAACCAAGGAAAGAATAGCGTCCCCACTTTTCTCCTCCCTCGACGCTTTCCAGCAGGAAAAACCGGTCAGAAGCCGCCGCCATCTTTTTCAGGAGCAGGATCGGAGTCGTCACATCCGCATAGATCTCCTTGCAGACGGGGATCACCGTGTATTTTTTTGCAAGCTCTTCAATCTGTGTACTGTCCGGTCTCATCATACATGTTCATTCCTTCGTAAGTTTTTCAATACCGCATTTTTCATCCAGCCTGCCGCGGATCATCCTGCATGGTAAAGTCTTTCCCCGGTAGTTTGAATCCATTTCCGCCCCGCAAGCTTTGCCCTGCCGATCCGGGATGATCTATCTCTTGTAAGTGCCCTCATTATAACAAAAAACAGGCAGCCCTCACAAGCTGCCTGTTCTATGCTTACTCTTAATACTTACTTCCCTGAAGCTTCCCTTACCTTAACGTTGATCCTTTATTGCTCAGCTGTTTTCCCGAAGAGATGTCTTTCTGTATCCCGTTAGTCTTTCTATATTTCTGTGTAATGATCGCAGATAAGATCCCCAGAGCGAACGCAAGCAGCGCAACGATCACATATCCGCCTGCCTGCGGCCCCAAGATCGTCGCACCCAGGACGGAGCCGCTTTTTCCTACCACGCCGCTCACTCCCGGAGCGAAATACAACACTGCCAAAAGCAGTGCGCCCAGGCCCGCGGCCACGATCGACAGATTCCGAACCTGCTTTTTCTCCCGGTACAGTGTGCTTCTGCGCCGGATCTCCGTCATCTGCTCTTCAATGCTTCTCATGCTCCACCTCCTTTTTTCCCGAAATCTACCCATCTACCCTATATAATGCAGTTTTTTTCCGTTTTACTCACTCAAAAATAACCAAATCCACACCCTTCTTTTTATACACATCCCACAAAAGACAAGGGGACGGTTCTTTTGTCTGCTTCAGCAAGGGGGGCGCCGCCTGCGTGCCTTGAAGACAAGGCAACCCCAGCCGAACACCTTCACTTCGATCAGGCAGCTGCCCCAGCCGAACACCTTCACTTCCGCCATACAGCCCTCCCCCGATCGTTTCCCAGAATGGTTTACATGGCTTGGATTTTCAGATAAAATCAGATCGAAAGCAGAATACATCTGATGATCTGATCATACGAAGAGCACAGGATCTTGGATCAGTTTATTTGAAGATAAGGAATAGGGCGGAACGATGAAGGATTACGGATTCAGAAAAAAAACCATCTCCATCTTGATGATACTATTCATGCTCTCCGGCACCATGGCAGGAGCCATGCCCGCCTATGCGGATGAAGCGGGAGCCCGGGATACGGCTGTAGAGCTTTCTGATACGGAAGCACCAGCCGGGGACATTAATGGCACAGGGGAGCAAAGCCTCCGTCCCGAAGAAGCCGGAAGCGATAAAGCCATCCCGGAAACCACCGGGATCATTCCGGCAGGCGGCAGTGAGCCGGAGGATAGCGCGGATCCCCGTAGTTTGGATGATATCTTAAGCCCTGCAGACGAGGAAGCTTCCCAAAACGCAGCCGTGACGGATCTCCCCTTCGGTGCAAGGGATGACGAAACCGAGATCGATCGTCCGGAGCCTCTCCCCCAATTTATGACCGATGTAACACAGCAAAATGAACCGGGGGACCTCACACTCACCGAGCAAAGCGCCGGCACGTCCGACTTTGCTTCAGCCTACAGCCTGCCGGAAATGGGATATCTCCCGGATAACGGTCCTGTGAATCAGGGAAATTCCAACCTGTGCTGGGCGTTTACCGCAACGATGATGGCCGAGATCTCCATGATCCGGAAAGGCCTCGCAGATAAATTCTCGGTCCGTTATTCACCGGATCAGATAGCCTATTTCTTTTTCAACCGGATCAATGATCCTTTGGGAAATACCGGTGATGACAAAAATGTGATCGGAGATGGATACAACTATTATGGGCTGGGAGGAAATAATTCATTCAACACCTGGAGCCTGGCAAGCTGGATCAGCATGCGGGACAATGCGGATGTTCCCTTCATAAACAGCCGGTATGATTCCCTGTCCGACGATAAGGCTTATTTCTCGAAAACCCACCTTCAGAATGCATACTGGTCGCCAATCTATACGGAGGATCCGCAGAATATTGAATATATCGAAAACGTCAAGGAGCTCATTTACGATCATGGCGGCGTTTCTATCATTATATCCAATCAACTCTATATCAATAAAAATCATGCCGTATACAATACAACAGGCGGAGGCGGACATAACGTCACTTTAGTCGGCTGGGATGATTCTTATCCGAAGGAGAATTTTGAAACCACTCCTTCGGGAAACGGAGCCTGGTACGTCCGGGACAGCTATGACGGAGTCGGAAATCGTGATGAAAACGGCTGCTTCTGGCTTTCCTATTACAGCAGGGATCTCACGGACGGGAAAAGCGATAAGGCGATCGCTTATGATTTTGAGAACGGGGATAATTACGATAATAATTACCAATATGACGGAGCCGCAGGAAATAATCATCTGCCCTCGAGCTCCGGCCATATCCAGATGTCCAATGTTTTCCGGGCAAAGGGAGATGAATATCTTGAAGCAGTTGCCTTTGCTCCCGCATCTGCCTCCACGTCATATGAGATCAATATATATAAGCTTTCCGAAAATTTTGCCGGACCGGTAGGAGATGTATCGCTGGCAAGGGTTACGGGTAATACCCGGTATGTGGGATACCGGACAGTCAATCTGGATCATCCTGTCGCTCTTTCAGAGAATGATCTTTTTTCCGTGGTGGTGGATGCATGGGATAATTCGGGAACGAATAACGTCGGACTCTATATCGATAATTCATACAAAAACTCTGACTGGGTCATCTTCCAGGCCGGCGTGTCTGAAAATCAGAGCTTTTATTTTAATACGGATTTAAAGGACTATGGTTACTGTGCGCGGATCAAGGCCTTCACCGACAATGCCGGAAGCGGCCCGGAAAAGCCTGAAAAAAAGACTGCCGCCCTGGCACAGATTATGGATGAAGACTATTCCTATGACGGCACCCTGCATTGTCCGGCGGTTTCAGTCAATCAGGGCGTGGACGGTTCGGGCGGGCTTTTACAGGAAGGCACCGACTATACGGTGGCATATTATAATAATAAATACCCCGGCAAGGCGGCCGCCGTCATTTCTTCCCATGACTACCGCATCAAAAATTCCTTCCATTCCTTTACCATAAAGCCCAAAACCCTGGATGACAGCATCACGGCCGTGCTTATGCCGTCTTCATTTACCTATGACGGGACCGAAAAGAATCCCTCCTATACGATCTCCGATAACGCCCTTCATGCCGGGCTTAAAGAGGGAGTGGATTATACGGCATCTTTTGAAGATAATGCCAATGCCGGAACTGCCGCATTGGTCATCACCGGCATCGGTAATTATGCAGGCGAAAAAAGATTTGAATATACGATCGATCCGTTAAGCATCGATGATTTTGTGCTCTCTGTCCCGCAGGATCAGGTATATAACGGAATGCCTCAAACTCCGGCCGTAATCGTTACCGATCCGGCAGGAAAGACCCTGGCTGAAGGCAGGGATTATACCACGACAGGGGCTGACAATGTAAACGCCGGGACCGCAAAGGTTTCGGTAATCGGAAAAGGGAATTACACCGGCACAAAGACCATAAGCTTCAATATCCTGCCCAAGAGCATCGACGGTGCTTCCGTCAGCGGAATAGGATCCACATACCGGTACACCGGATCCGAGGTAAAGCCCGTGCCGGAGGCCTCTGACCCGGCCATAGGGGGAAGGAAGCTTGAAAAAGATGTCGATTATACTGTGGAATACCGGGATAACCAGGAGGAAGGCACCGCCCTTGTGTCATTAAAAGGGATCGGAAACTATACAGGACAGAAGGATATTACCTTCTTCATTTCAAAAGCCGAGCCGCTGCAGCTTGCAATAGCCACCATTCCTGACCAGACTTTTATTCCGGGAGGCATGCCGAATCAGCCTTCCGTAAAGGTAAAGCACGGAAGCAGCATCTTAAACTGCGGAGCTGACTACACCGTATCCTACACGGATAATCTTAACGCCGGCACAGCAAAAGCCTATATCACCGGGGTGAGCAAAACAGTCTATGATACTTCCTCGGCTTCAGGCTCCTTTACCATAAAACCCTTTAATCTGAAAAAAGCTTCGGCAGGCGGGATTTCGGATCAGCTCTATGTCAGCGGAAAAACCTATACCGTTTCCCCGATGGTGACGGTAAAGAATCCGGTCACCGGACAGGCTGTCACGCTTAAGGAGGGTGAGGATTTTAAGATATCCTATGAGAATAATACGGCGCATAAAGAAGGGCAGAAGGTTACGGTATATCTTGACGGGATCAATAATTATACCGGCCGGATAAAAAAGACCTTCATCCTAAGGGATTATGTTCCGATCAGTGATCCGGAAAGCTTTGCGATCACGCTTTCACAAAATGTGTATGATTATGACGGTACCGCAAAAAAGCCTCCGGTCACGGTATATTACCGGACCGGAAATACGGTCTTAAAAGAGGGCACGGATTATAAGGTCACCTATAAATCCAATAAGAATGCGGGGATTGCAAGGGTTACGGTCAAGCCGACGAAAAGCTTTACCCGGTCATATCATGTCAAGGGCTCTGCGGCAGTTTTCTTTACGATCAAAGGAAAGTCTCCCAAGGACCTGACTTTTTCCGTCATAAGCGATAAAACCTACAGCGGCAAGCCGATCCGGCCGAAGGCTGCCGTATATGAAAACGGGAAAAAGCTTTCTTCATCATGCTACTATGTTGAGTATGCAGACAATGTAAACGCAGGGAAGGCCCGTTTTACCGTTTACGGAAGGAACAATTATTCCGGTGAGCTGGGAACGGGAACCTTCGTGATCAAAAAACAGCGGTTCAGCAAGGTAAAAACCTCATATAAAAGGAGCAGCGGCGCTCTTACGGTAAGATACGGCAATGCGGTATTAAGGGAAAATATTGACTTTGCAAAGGATGCCTCAGCCAGGCTTCTCACCTCTCTCGAAACAAATTTCGAGGCAGGCACAAAGAAATACTGATCCATCCACCGCCTTATGCCAGGATCTCCGGAACCATATGCGCTCCCAGGCGCTCCGCCACAAACGCCTTCAGTTTTTCTCCATCGATCTCTCCCGAAGCGTGAATGGCCGCCTTGACATAGAAGAGATTATTCTCACCATACTCCAGTGAAGCCTCCGCCTTATCGATTCCCGGATATTTTTCCAGGGTGCGCTCCAGCTCAAACAGATTGATGAAATAACGGCCCTTCAGTGTTTCACGCATTACTGTCCTTCCGGCCTGGTACATTGCTTCAATGCGCTTATCCGGCGTGATCCTTGCGTATATTCCCGTATCAAACATGGTCCCGGGTGTATACAGGCTTTCAATGGAATCCCTCTGCGCCTTGGCATAAGGAGCCTCATTCACCTCATGATCAAGGATATACAGCCTGCCCCATGCGCCAAAGGGTTTCTTTAATCCGTATTCATCCAGGATATACGGCTTTACCATAAGCTCCGTATCCTGATCCGTGATCACCTCATAACCAAGAAATGCATTCAGCCTGGAAGCGGAAATCGAAAAATGCTTGGGATACAGCCTGGCTGAAAGATGATCCTTCAGTTTCCTTGCCGAATCCTCCTCCGGCATGGCCAGCAGCACATCCTCCATGGCCGCTAAGAATACCTCCAGCATATTTCTGTCAAAGCGGTTCTCCCAATATCTTAATTCATAGGTATAGCCCTGGCTGTCGGAATAGACCATCAGATGGAAGGGCAGTGAATCCAGCTGGAGGCGTATGCCTTCTGCCCTTTCTCCTCCGATCTGCGGGATATCCAGGAGCGTGCCCTGATATTGGATGAACATTTCATCCGCATGCTGGCTTGACATATGCGTCTCCATGGTATGAAGGATCTGTCCCGCATTACGTCGCAGGAGCTCATCCACGGTCTCATGTGCCACCTTTGTATAGCGGAAGACATACGTCCCAAAGAAGGATCCCGCAAGACGTGCCCACCTGCCGTCCGTACGTCCGTTATGAATGCTGGTTACCGCCACATCATCGGAAGAAGCAAACAAGCCGACCGTATAGCTGAAGGCTGTCATGAAAAGTGCATTCTCGGAAATACCGTGCTGGGCACAGAAGCCCTGGGTGCTCTTCAGATTGAGCCCCTTGAATCTTCCCTTAATGGAAGCATTGTGGGCCGTATTAAGGTCATAGCTGTCCATCTTGGCAAGTATGCTTCTTTTTATGGACAGGCCGCTTAAAAGCTCCTTGAAAAATGCGATGTCCCTGTCCCGCAGGCCGGCCGCATCCCTTGCATATTCATCAAGAATGAATTCGTAAAAGCTATATTCGGATTTCCGGACGGGGCGGTCCCCCAGATAAAGATGGTTCAGGTCGTCGAGAAGGATGCTCATCGTCATGCCGTCCCCGATGATATGCGCCACGTCAAAGAAGAGGTACTTCGCATCTTCTGTCTGGTATAATCCGATATGGTACAGATTTTCCCCGGGCATATAGGTATAAGGGACCAGAAGGCTCTTGCGTTTTTCTCCCCATTCCTCCTCTGTAAGCGTAAGCCTTTCGATCTCCGCTTCCCTTGTGTCATCACGGAAATTGTAGAAATGCTTATCCTCTCCGGGCTGGATCCGGTCGGTAAGGATCGGATGAATCTTAAAGAGCTTCCGGATGGCATCCTCCATCCGGTCAAGGTCGATGCCCGCGCCCAGCTTGAAGAAGAAGGGAAGATTGGCCGTGGTGTTCCCGCGCATGACATAGGCAAAATACATCTGAAGCCTGGTGAGGGGATATTTCTCCCGGACGGAATAATCCCTTTTCTCTTCCCCGGCCTTCTTTTCAAGAAGCGCCGCTATCTTCTCTACCGTGGGATTTTCCATGAGCTCGGTCAGTGTCAGTGCATAATCATGGTCATCCTGAAGCGCAGTCAGAAGCAGGATACTTGTAAAGGAATCCAGCCCCTCCGTATAGAGATCGGCATCCACGCCAAAAGACCCGTGCCCCAGGCACTTCAGGCAGCAGTCGTAAACCTTCTTCTGGATATCGTTTTCGGGAAGCTTAAGATTTTTCTTCTTCTCCTTACGGCTTGTCCTCTCCTTAAAGAACTCTTCCCGGATGATCTTCTTGGAGGTTGTCTTCTTAAACGGTATCTTACGGACACCGGTCTGCATGATCCTCTTATAGGGTGCAAGATCACGGTTGTAATGCTTGACTATCCCCTCGATCTCGGAGACGACATCCTTTAGGCCAATGCTTTCCGCATACGAGAAATCCGGATATACCTCACATTTGATCATGTCATCTTCTTCAAACACCAGGACCTCGCTCACAAGCGGCTCCTTGGACAGATCCGCTTCCATCTCCTCCGGGGCCACATTCTCCCCGTTGCTTAAGATGATCAGGTTCTTAAGACGGCCTGTAAGATACAGGAAATTCTCCTCGTCAAGATAGCCTATGTCGCCCGTATGCAGCCAGCCGTCCTCTGTAAATGCTTCCTCCGTAAGCTCCGGATCGCCGTAGTACCCTTTCATCACAAAAGGAGACCTGACCTGTACCTCTCCTCCCTCTGCAATGCGGATCTCTACGTGGTCCATGACTTTCCCTGCAGAATCAAGCTTATCGGGCCGGTCATAAACCGGCTGGGAAATCACCGGAGAGCATTCCGACATGCCATATCCCTGGCCTATCCTGAGGCCGAGATTTACATAGCACTGCCCCAGATCCTTCGGGAGGCCGCCACCCCCACAGACAATACGGGATATCCTTTTTCCATAGACCTGATGGAGCGCGTCCTCCTCCGTGATGGAAGGATCTGATGCGGCAATGGCAAGGATCTTATTGTAAAGCGCCTTGGCCATCATGGGAACGACATGGACGACCACCGGCTCAAACATCCTGAGATGACGTCCCAGCTGGCTCAGGGGACCGTTTATGCATACAACCGCCCCTTTATGCATCATAGCCAGGATCGAGGCATCTATACAATATACGTGGTGGATGGGCAGGACAAGCAGGGCAATGAGCGGCTTGGGATCATCCACCGCATCCTGGGCAAGAGCATTGCCCACAAGGTTAAAATTGGTCAGTATGACCCCTTTGCTGTGTCCGGTGGTTCCGGAGGTATAGAGTATCATTGCCGGATCATCCGGCGTCACGCTGTCTTCCGCATTTTCGCAGCCCCAGCTCTTTCCCGGAAACCGGAGGTCCTTTAAGATATCATTAAGGCAGGAGGTCTTTTTTACGGACTGCAGGGAATAGTAGTCCGTTATCCTTCCGCAGCGGGAGCGAAGCTCCTCTACCACAGGCTGCTGCTCCCAGTCAAAAAAGAGGATATCGACATCCGCCCGGTTGAGGCAGTCCTCAAGATGCGCAATATCCATCTGAGGATCCAGCGGGACGGCGACATTTCCGGAAGCCATGACGCCGACAAGCACGGTAATATAGTGGACGCCGGCCGATCCAAGCAGCCCGACATGGATCCGTCTCTTCAGCGCTGTCCTTCTCTCATTCACGAATGCACCCACGATGCGGCAGGCCTCACAGAATTTCTCATAGCTGATGTCATAGACCACATCATCCTCACGCTCATAGCGAAGAAAGGGTGCATCCTTGTACATTTCTGCGCTCTTTTCCAGCATCTCCCTGACCGTTTTTGTGTTATCGTAGGTTATCATCCCAGCGCCCCTCCTTTGAATCATTTCTTCCGCCAGCGCATGATATAGAAATCACCTGCAGGATCATTTTTTCCAGCAGGCGAAAACGCATTTCCAGTACAATCCCACAAGACTTTTTACTGGCGATTTCTATGTATATTTATGCATATTATCATATTCTTCAGGGGAGGAAAAATCAATACGATCAGGGAATCATCTCCCTGATCGGTTGAATGAAAAAAAGTCCTATGCTTTCTGGCGTTTAAGAATGATCTCGAGCTGGTCGTTCATCTCATTGACGGTATGCTTCCAATAGAGGTAATTGCTAAGCCATATGATGGCATAAATGACCACATATATCACCATGGCTGCCACAAAATCCAAGCTCCATGTAAACCATTTCATCGGAAGTTCAATGAGCAGTATCGTGGCAAGGGTGATCGCGGCATGAACCAGCGTTGACTTTGTCAGCCCCCAGCTTTCGATGGCATATACGGTCATCGCACCGCACGGTATCATTCCGTGAATGCCTGATGCGATCATATGAAGGACAAAGCTCCTGCCCTCAGGGTTACCGGGATTGGCCAGCATCCACATGATGATTCCCACGATCATTCCGACAACTATGCCTATCAGTGAATAGATAAGAAATCTGCTCTTCAATTCCATAGGCTATGCCCCCGCTATACTGTTCTGTTTAAGCAGATTCTTGATCTGTTTGACCCGGCTTCTTGATACCCATGATTTGATCCCGCAGTCAAACTCAACGCCGATCGTTCCGGCGAGATTAAAGTCAAAGCTTTTGACCTTATAAAGATTGATGATCTCCGACTGTGAGATACGCAGGAATCTCGCTGGATTGAGGACATCCTCCAAGCCGGCAAGGGTCCTTTTTACCGTATATATCTCATCCTCAGTCTGGATTACGATCTTGCGTCCTTCGGTATGCACCCTTACGATATCCCTTTGTGAAACAAATACGACCGCATCATCTTTTTCGGCCGCGATCTGCGGGAAGTCACTCTTTGATGCATCCTCGATGGCACAAATGATATTCTCTACCTGCTGAGTGTTCGATCGTGTCTTTATCGTGACGAATGGATCGACGTATCGTTCATCAAGGACAACCTCGATCTCTACCATATCTTTCATCTGTTCACCGTCCATCTGCAAAAATATACCAGATACAATTATACGATAATCATCACGGCTCTGCCGAGAGCATGTTTATTTGGTAGTTTTTTTTGTTTATTCGGTAAATTCGCAGATGAAATTGAAGGGAACTTATCTCGTCCTCAGTCCGGATTGCAATCCTGCACCCTTCGGTATGCATCCCTACGATATCCCTCAAGGCACGCAGGCGGCGAAGCATTGCCATAGCAGACAAAAGATCCGTCCCCTTGTCTTACTTCCAGCCGCCGCCGATCAGGGCGCCCTTATAGTCCACCTTTTTCGGCACGATCCTAAAGGTCAGGGTCTTCGTGCCGGCATAGCCTCCAAGCCCCTGCACCGTCACCTTCGCCGTGCCCTTCTTCACGTTGCTGCTATAGCCTGTGGCCGCAAAGTCC
>JAILLN010000022.1 GCA_024693135.1 Lachnospiraceae bacterium
TTGGAAAGCACCCTTGCGGAGGGATCGTTCACGTCGCAGCCCTCCCATTCCTTATTCGGCATCCAGAAATCAATGACCATCTCCGACTGCCCAGGATAGAAGCCCTCGAATATCTCCCGGTACATCAGGGATTCCTTTGTAAAGGGCATGGCATGGCTGTACTTCTTCCGCCGTTTTTCATATTCCTCATCGCTGTACTTTTCCTCTGCATGCTCCATGAGGTCGTCCCTTAAGGAATGTCCCACCGCATCCGAAAAGGCCGCCTTTTCCCTCATGAGGATCTCCTCCGGGATCAATCCGTCCTTCCGGAAGGCATTGCGCAGAAGGTACTTCCCGAGGCCGTAGGTATTCCGCTTTCTTTCGGGATCGATGGACATCACGTATTCCACAAAATCCAGGTCGCCGAAGGGCACCCTGGCCTCCAGGGAATTGGCGCTGATCGAGCGGTCTGCCCTCAGCACATCATACATATGGATCTCCCGGATCCGCTTGCAGGCCTCCTCCTGAAAGGCTTTTGCCGAGGGGGCAAAATCCGTATATTTATATCCGAAGAGCTCATCGGAGATCTCCCCGGTGAGGATGACCCGGATATCCGTATGCTCGTGGATCCACTTGCATAAAAGATACATCCCGATGGAGGCCCTCACGGTGGTGATGTCATAGGTGCCGAGGATCCGGATCACCGGCTCTATGGCTTTGATCACATCCTCCCGGGTTATGATCACCTCTGTATGGTCGCTGTGGATATGATCCGCCACCTTCCTGGCATATTTCAGGTCGATGGCATCCTTATCCATGCCGATGGCAAAGGTTTTGATGGGCTTATCCAAAAACCTTGACGCGGCGCCGCATACCAGGGAGGAATCTAAACCCCCGGAAAGCAGGAAGCCCACCGGCACATCGGAATCCAGCCGCTTTTTGATCCCCGACAGCAGCCTGTCATGAATATTGGAGGCAATCTCCTCCATGGAATCTTGTTTATAAGCCGAAACCCTGGTCATGTCCCGGTATTCCGTGAATTTCCCTCCGCTATAGAAATGTCCCGGAGGGAAGGGCCGGATCCTTTCGCAGGTTCCCACCAGGGCTAAGGGCTCTGAAGCAAATACCAAGGCTCCGTTTTCGTCCTCTCCGTAGTAAAGCGGCCGTATGCCGATGGGATCCCTTGCCGCGATAAACTCATCCCTTCCGGCATCATAGATCACGCAGGCAAACTCCGCATCCAGCAGCCGGAACATGGCTGTGCCCAGCATCTCATAGAGGGGAAGGAGGATCTCACAGTCGCTTTCACTCTTAAAGCGGTAACCCATGGAAAGCAGGTATTCCTTCAGGAAGCGGAACCCATAGATCTCTCCGTTGCATACGAGCATATTCCCCTTATGGGAAAAGGGCTGCATCCCCGTAGGCGCCGGCCCCATGATAGACAGGCGGTTGAAGCCCATCCGCCCCTTTCCGGCTTTCCGGCTCATTGACTTATCCGGCCCCCGCATGGACATTATCTTAAGCATCCGGTCAAACTGCTCCTCCGAAACAGGACCCGTACAGGTTAAGATGGCACACATCCCTTTCTCCCCCCTTCTTAAAATGAAGAGGACGTCTTAGCCGAAGTTAAGACGCCCTCCTTCTAATGGGGATATGATAACCTTTGTGGATAAATCTGTGAAATACTTAAATCGGCTCTCCGCTATACTTTCAAGGTATTGCCAAAGAGCCTTGCCGGCTCGACCGCTTTATGATTCCAGGTCGGGCTCCCCATAGACTCCTTCCATGTATTCCTTCACCATGGTCTTGAGGTCGACATCTTCTTCCCGGCCTACCGCCTTTGCATGCTTCAAATAGGCCTTGACCACCTTTTTCAGGTAAGCCTGCCCGATAACGTCGGAGCCTGCCAGGACGGAAAAAAGCTCCTTATTATCCATTTCCGTCAACTTCTTCATGCTGCCTCCTTTATAAACGCAGGTTTTTCTCTGACTCACACCGGTCAGATGCGGGTACTATAACCGGCCAAAAACGCAGCGCTAACAGCATCCCGCTCCTTCTGTCCCCGTCTTCCTTCCTCTGCTTCCGAAAGAATAAGCCCTGAAAGCCTTGCCATATCCGGTCCAAACCGTCACGGACGGAAAAGACAAAGCAGGCTCACTCCACGCTCCCCAGATAGGCCGCCCGTACCTTCTCATCCTCCAGAAGCTCCCTGCCTGTGCCTTCCATGGAGATCTTTCCGTTTTCGATGACATAGGCCCGGTCTGCCACATGCAGGGCCATATTGGCATTCTGCTCGATAAGGAGCACCGTCGTGCCCGCCTCATGGATCTGGCGGATGATCTCAAAGATCCCCTGCACCACGATGGGCGCCAGTCCCAGGGAAGGCTCGTCCATCATGAGAAGCTTCGGCCTGCCCATGAGAGCCCGTCCCACGGCCAGCATCTGCTGCTCTCCGCCGGACAGCGTGCCTCCCTCCTGCCAGGATCTCTCCTTCAGCCTGGGGAAATACCCATAGACCATCTCGATGTCCTTTTCCAGCTCGTCCTTCCTGAGGTATGCCCCGATCTTCAGGTTTTCCAGCACCGTCAGGTTTGGAAAGATCCTCCGCCCCTCCGGCACCATCATAAGCCCCTTGGAGACGATATAGGTGGAGTCCTTTCCGGTGATGTCCTCGCCTTCAAATACGACCTTGCCGCCCTTCGGCTTCACCAATCCGGAAACCGTGCGGAGGGTGGAGCTCTTCCCCGCCCCGTTTGCGCCGATCAACGTGACGATCTCTCCCGCCCTTACCGTCAGGCTGATGCCTCGGACAGCCTCGATGCCCCCGTAGCTTACCTGGAGGTCACTGATCTGTAATACTTCTTCGCCCATGATCCTTTATTCCTCCTCCGCTACCCCCAGATAGGCCTCGATCACCTTCTGGTTTTTCTGTACCGCCTCGGGCACGCCCTGGGCGATCTCGCTTCCAAAATCGATGACATAGATATAATCCGATATATTCATGACCAGATCCATATGATGCTCAATGAGAAAGACCGTAAGGCCATACTTCTTCCGGATCTCCCGTACAAAGTCCGCAAGCTCTAAGGTCTCCTGGGGATTCATGCCTGCCGCCGGCTCGTCCAAAAGCAGAAGGGTCGGATTCGTGGCCAGAGCCCTTGCGATCTCAAGCCTTCTCTGCAGGCCATAGGGAAGGCTTACCGCCAGTTCGTCCTTATAGGCATCCAGCCCCTGCTCCTTTAAGAGCTCCATGGTCTCCTCCCGCATCCGGTTTTCCTCAGCGAGATTCCCTCGGAATACCGCAGAAAAGACATTCTGCTTTGCCCTCATATGCTTTGCGGTGAGCACGTTCTCAAATACCGTCATGCTCTTCCAGAGACGAATGTTCTGGAAGGTCCTGGCAATGCCCAGCTTCGTGATCTCATCCGGCGTGGGAGAAAGCACCTCGTCGGAGGCATATTTATCCGCATTCTCACCCTTATAGGTCTTTGCATCCTTTCCGGAGGGATGGTTCCTTACCATGGGCTTTCCCATGAATTCGATGAGCCCGTTGGTCGGCTTATAAACTCCGGTGATGCAGTTGAAGGCCGTGGTCTTGCCTGCGCCGTTCGGCCCGATGAGGGCGATGATCTTATGCATCGGCACATCCAGGGTCAGATTATTGACCGACACCACCCCTCCGAACTGCATCGTGATATTTTCCAGATGCAGCGCTATCTCATTTTCCTTTGCTTTCCCGCTCATCCTCTATCCTACCTTCTTCTTTCCGGTTTCCACGTTTCTTTTTTTCCCCAAAAGCCTTCCAAAGTCGATCTCCCTGTTGCCCATGATGCCCCGGGAGAAAAACAGGACGATCACCATGATCACGATGGAAAAGACCACCATCCGGAAGCCATTGCGGAGAAGCGGCACCTTGAAGCTCCCGATAAACATCTCGCTATCCAAAAACCTGAGCCACCATTCCGAGCAGGCCACATAAAGGAAGGTGGCAAGCACGGAGCCGGATACGGAACCGATGCCTCCGATGACCACGATGAGAAGGATCTCATAGGTCATGGTGGAAGTGAAGGCCTTCGCCTGGGCATTAGCCACATACATGGCAAAAAGCGCCCCTCCTACTCCAGCAAAGAAGCTGGAGATCACGAAGGAAAGCATCTTGTGCTTAAAAAGGCCGATCCCCATGGCTTCCGATGCCACCTCGTCGTCCCTTATGGACTGGAAGGCCCTGCCATAGGAAGAGCGGATGAGCAGCACGATGAGCACGATGCAGAGGGATGTGATGAAGAACGGCACAAAGGTGGAGAGCCGGACCAGCACATTCCCGTTCGCGTCCGTGATATTAAAGCTGGAAAAGGTGGGGAAGCCCTTGATCATATTGGCTCCGTTGGTGATGGGGCCAAGCTTCTGCCACTGGAAGATGGCACGCAGGATCTCCGCGAAGCCCAAGGTCGCGATGGCAAGATAGTCGCTTTTCAGCCTCAGCACCGGGAATCCGATGAGATAGGCAAAAAAGCCTGCCATGCAGCCGGCCAGGATGATGGAAAGAAGACAGCCGAGCACCATGGCGGCTGCGCCTCCGGCTCCGCTGCTTCCCAGGAAGGACTGGAAAAGGTCTACGATGGAAAACTTAAAAGCACAGCCCCCGAAAAGATAATAAACCTGATCCTTCTGGCTGGCCGGCACCGTAAGGATGGCATAGGTATAGGCTCCGAGAAGCATGAAGCCTGCCTGCCCCAGGGAAAAAAGCCCGGTAAATCCATTCAAAAGGTTCATGGACACCGCCACCAGGGAATAGACCGCCGCCTTTTTGAGCACCGTAAATAAGGGGCTCGTCGGCTGAAAGACCTGGGGCAGCCCGGGAATGATGGCGCTGATATTTTCCAGCAGGATGATAAAAATAAGCAAAGCCGCAACCCCAAAAAGGGCCGGCAGGATATTCTTGTTCTTTTTCATAAATCGCTCCGATCCAAAATCAGACTTTATCCGTGGCCGCCTCGCCGAAGAGCCCCTGCGGCTTAAACACCAGGATGATGATGAGCAGCGCAAAGGTAAAGGCGTCGGAAAATACGGAAACATCCCACGCCGACGGCAGGCCCTTAATGATGGTCTCGCAGATGCCGATGATAAAGGCTCCCAGCACAGCTCCCGGTATGGAGCCGATGCCGCCGAATACCGCCGCCACAAAGGCCTTGAGTCCCGGCATGGCGCCTGCCATGGGGGTAATGGCGGGATAATTCGTGAAAAACAGGATGGATCCCACCGCCGCCAGGGCAGAGCCGATGATGAAGGTCACGGAGATCACGCTGTTGACCTGGATCCCCATGAGGCGGCTGGTCTCGAAGTCCTTGGATACGGCCCGCATGGCCATGCCCACCTTCGTATGATGGATGAGCTGGGTCAGGCCCAAGACCAGTGCCAGCACCAGGAAGGGCGTGATGATCACCACCCACTTGGTCTGGGTTCCGGCCACGTTCACCGTATCGGATAAAAAGGGAATGGTGGGATAAGTCATGGGCTGCCCGCCGGTCACATAGGTGGCCGTATTCTGCAGCAGATAGCTGACTCCGATGGCAGAGATCATGACGGACATCCTGGGGGCATTCCTTAAGGGCTTATAGGCCGCCCTCTCGATGGTAAAGCCTAGGAGCACCGTAAGCAGGATCACCAGGGGAAGGGAAACGGTGATGGGAAGGGCCGAGGTTAAGTAAATCCCCATAAGCCCCGCCACCATGAATACATCCCCATGGGCGAAATTGATAAGCCTTAAGATGCCATAGACCAGGGTATAGCCGATTGCAATCAGGGCGTACTGCCCTCCGACGGAAATGCCGGAGAGCAGCACGGAAATCACGTATTCCATAGAAAAGCCTTTCTTATTTGCCGGAACCGGTCTGGACCTTTTCGAATGCCCATGTGCCGGATGCCGTATCCGCAGTCTTGATGTAAGCCGTATCACGCACTGCATCGCCGATCTCGTCGAAGGCGATGGAGCCGGACACTCCGTCGTATTTCACCCCGGGGATGGCGGTCTTGATGGCGGCCTTGTCGCCGGAGCCTGCGGCCTTGATGGCCTCCAGAGCCACATAATATGCATCATAGCCCATGGCGGTCACGGCAGAGATGGTGTCATTGCCGCCATTTGCGGTAAGGGCGTCGGAATTGCCGTTGATATAATCCTTGATGCCCTTGTCAAAGGTCTCGGAGCCGCCCTCCTGATAGAAGGTAGATACATAGAGCTGAAGGTTCGTGCCCTTGGTGGCTTCCAGTACCATGTTGTCATCCAATGTATCGGAGCCCAGGAAGGGAATGCCGATGTCCAGGGATGCCGCCTGCTCCATGATCTGCTTTGCATAGGCGATGGAGACCGGAGTGAAGATTACGTCCGCGCCCTCGCTCTTTGCCTTATTCAGATAGGATGTGAAGTCGGAATTGTTGGTGGGGAAGGAATCGGAGATCACCTCTCCGCCTGCCGCCTCAAAGACCTGGGTGAAGAAAGCCACCAGGCCCTGGTCGTACTCATTGCCGTTTTCGCCAAGGCAGTAGGCCTTCTTTGCAGAGAACTTCTCCATAGCGAAATTCGCCAGCACGTCCGCCTGGAAATTATCCAGGAAGCAGATCCGGAAATAATAATCATTGCCTGCGGTGACATTGGGGTTCGTGCAGGTCACGCCGATGGCCGCAAGACCCGCTTCTTCAAACTTGGGGCCGCCGGCCATGGATACGCCGGAGCCGTAGGAGCCTAAGACCAGAGATACGTCCTTACCCACAAGCTCGGATGCCGCCGAGGGAGCCTTGTCTGCAGAGGAACCGTTATCCGCCGCCACAAGCTCGACGGTATAGGTCTTGCCGCCCGCTTCCACCGTAGGCGTCTCGGCATTTGCAAACTGCATGCCCAGGATCTCCTTCTTGCCTCCGGATGCAGAATCTCCGGTAGAGGGCTCAAATACGCCGATCCGGATCACATCCCCGGAAGACGCCTGGGAGGCTTCTGTGCTTTCCGCCCCGCCGGTTGTCTGGGGTGCGGCCGTACCACAGGCTGTAAGCCCTGCCGCCATCACGCCAGCAAGCATCATTGCAACCAACTTCTTCATCATTTTGCATACCTCCTTTTTTGTGGCGATCCCAGGCATTCTTCTCCCCATGTTGATGAAAAAGAGACGCCGATTGCACACTGCAATGACGTCTCTGTCTGAAATCACCTTACATTATGCACAAGACAAAAGTATTTTAATGGTTTTGTCCTGTAATGTCAATTACCGGATGGTTTTTGTATCTCCTCCAGGATCTCGATGCAGAGCATGGTCAGGTCGTCAAACTGGGAAGCCTCCCCCACAAAGTCATTGACCGTTTTCCGGACGCCCTTCAGGATGCCAAGCGGCGATTTATCCTTATTCGCATTCAGGGTCTCCACCATCCGGTCTATGGAAAACATATGATTTTCCATGTTTGTGGCATCCGGGAGACCGTCGGTATAGAGGAAGAGCTTGTCTCCCTTTCCCATCTTGATCACATGATCGTAATATCTCATCCCCTCCAGGCCGCCCAGCACGAAGCCCTGCTTTGCCTTCAGGATCTCAAAGCTGCCGTTATTGTGGTAGAGAGCGGGATACTCGTGTCCGGCGCTGGCATAGGTCAGGATCCCGGTGGAAATCTCCAGGATGCCCAGCCATACGGTGACAAACATCTCCGCCCGGTTGTGGGCACAGACATTGTCGTTCACGAAGCCCAGGATCTCTGCGGGAGTGCCGCCCATCTGGGCCCGGTCGCTGATCAGGATATTCGTTACCATCATAAAGAGGGCCGCCGGGATCCCCTTATCCGATACGTCCGCCATCACCAGGACCAGATGGTCGTCGTCGACCAGGAAGAAATTATAGAAATCCCCACCCACCTCCTTTGCGGGATCCATGGCAGCATAGATCTCAAATTCCTTCCTGTCCTTGAATACCGAAACCGCATCCGGAAGAGAGCTCTTCTGGATGGTCGCCGCGATGGAAAGCTCCGCGCTGATCCTCTCCTTTTCCGCGGTAATGGCGGTCAGATTCTCAATATACTGCTCCATTTCCGTTTCCATGGAGTCGATGGAGCCGGCCAGCTTGTCCAGCACCTCAAACCGGCTGATCTTTCCCAGCGGCTCGCCCTTTGCGTTTTCCTTGGCAAAGCGCACCGCCTCCGCCGAGACCTTCTTCACCGGCTGTATGATGGACTTCTTTAGGAATAAGGCGGCCGCCAGGGAGATCGTGGCTGCCATGAAGAAGATGAAGAACATGCTGAAAAGGAAGTAGGGCCGGAAAAGCTCTGACATCTCCCGGATCGGGCGCTGGATGCAGAGGATCGCCTCCACCTCCCCAGCGGAGTCCTTGACCGGAAAGAGGGTTGTGATATGAGGAAACTGGCCGTCCGTGGTATGCAGGCGGAATACCGTCTCATAGGGAACCTCCTGCTCGTAGATCGCCCTGTATTTCTGCCTGTATTCCTCATTGGTGGTATCCCGCTCATATCCCAGCTCCCATGGGGTATAACTACTGTTGTCCACGGCATTATTGACCGAATTAAAAATGGAGACAAACCGCCCGTAGTCACTGCGGTCTACCTTGATCAGATAGATCAGGGACACATTGAGCCTTTCACAGAAAAGCTCCAGCAGCTCCTTTGTTTGTGCATATTCCTCTGTTTCCTTCCCCTCAAGGTATTCTTCCAGATGATCCCCGTTAATAAACGACGCCACGGTGTCCGCCATATGGGATGTGACGGAGGCATATTCCTTCTTAAAGGCCCAGGTAATGCTCCGGTTACCGATGATGCCCACGATCAGCCCGAAAAGGAGGATCAAAAATACAAGCCCCCCGATCACGTTTACCGACATGCTGGACCGCATTCTTCTGATCAATTTCATTTTCCCTATCCTTCTCTCCCGTTTACTCCCGTACGTTTCTTTATGAAATGGCGCTCCTCAGTACTGCCCGCCAGTTGCCCGGGGCTCCCACGGCCAGGAGCAGCTTATTCAGCCGCACCTTCTTAAGCTCCTCGTCCGGTACCTGCTTCCCTTCTGCCGCCGTCTTCAGGAAAGGCCTCATCATATTGGTGATCTCCTGCTTTTCCCCTTCGCTCTTATCGGGACTGTTTAGGAGGGTATGGGTATCGATGGCGGCAAATACCCGGCCCAGATCCTGCAGGTAATAAGAGTTTTTGATGCCGGTCTCCCGCTTCAGCACCTGATCAAAGGCCGTAGTGGTCTTAAAGTTGGTATATTCGGACTCCCCCAGGATCTCCTTCATGAAGTTCCCATAATCATGGATCCCCACAAGGACTCCTATGAACTTTCCCACAAAGGAAGCTGCCTTTGCAAGCGGCTTGGCCAAAAGCACTGCAGGCAGCCCCAGCCCCACAGCCCCGATGACGGCTCCTCCCACATTTTCCGCCAGCCCGGAGCCCACCTGGATCTTTTCCTGACGGTTCCGCCGGTTTGCCATCTCCGTAAACTGCACGCCCTGGGTATTCTGCTCATAGGCAAGAGCCATCTTCTCTTCCGGGGTCAGGCCGGCCTCCGAGCTATAGCTGATCTCGTAGTCTGTCTCCTGCCTTTTCTTCTCAAGCTTCTCCATCTCGTTTTCCATTCTCTCCTCAGAGATTTTGCCGCTTGATCCCTCCTTCCGGAGCATATCCATCCGTGCAGACAGATTTCCGATCTTCCATAGATTCCCCGCTAATCCGATACCGCCTGAGGCGTAGGAAAGAGTCTGCTCTGCCACCCCGGCCACCTTGGCGATGGTCACGCCGAGGTTCGCCAGGCCGGATCCCGTCTTTTCCGCCACACCGGAGATCGAAAGCTTTGCCCGCATCCTTATATCCGGATCGGATGTCTGCTTCAGAATGGCGGCCTGCCTGCGGATGATGGCGGCTCCCATGATCAGCTCTGATGCCGCCGCAGAGACACTCATCCCAAAGGAAGCCCAGGCCCTGGCGTCTTCTGTTTTTTCCAGCAGCTCCTCCACCTGATCCATCTGCCGCGTGATCCAGGAAGGATCCTCCTTAGAATCCTTCTTCGCTGCATCTTCCCCTGTGGCGCCATCCCCGGACTCTCCCCCGGAAGCATCCAGGTATTCCGTATATGCCTCCATGAATTCCGCCCTGGCCTGCCGCAGGTTCCTCAACTCCTCCTGGCGCTCTGCCAGGGGTGCCTGGGCGGCCTGGGTGGAAGGCTGGGCTTTTGCGCCGGGGACAGCCCCGGGAAGATCGCCCATAGGAAACTCCTTGGATGGACCATAGCCCAGGAAGCTGTAAACACCCTGTCTTAAAAAGAGGAGGGAACGCTTATGCCCCCGCTCGGCCATGGTCTTCTCCCCCCGTTTATTCAGATGCGGCGTAAGGGACTTGCCCAGGCGGAGAAGGCTGAAGGAGCGGTCCTTTGCAAACTCCTCCATCAAGGCGATCCGCATGATCAGGCCATTATCCGGAAGCCCCTTCAGGGTATCCTTAAGCTTCCCTCCCGCCTTGCCGGCAAGCTCTCTGGCTATGCCCCAGAGCTCCGGATCCTCCTTGGATAAGAGCAGCACCCCCAGATGCTTCATATGCTCCTCCGTGTCTCTTTCGGTAGAAGCAAAGGCCAGCTCCCGGATCCGGTCCAGTGTCTTCTGGTCGCGGTCTGCATGATATAGGGAAGCCATTATGGTGCCGGGAGACAGATAGGCCTCGATCAGGTTCATGGCCGCCCTGGCCGGAGAGCTGCTGTCTGCATAATACAGAGCCTCCTCGCTGGCTCCCACGCCCATGTCGTCATCCGGGTCATAACCCATATAATACTGGATCGTACCGGAATTGACATGGCGGAAGAAATCCGACCGGCGGATCGCCTCGCGGATCCTTTCCCTTTTGGCCATCTCCCCAAGCTCGGATCCCTGATCCTCCCGGTTTTCTTCTCTTGCCCACCGGTTTCCGGCATAAAACCTTTCCCCGGAATAGAAGCCCATTTCCTCTGTTTTTTCCTTCTGATCCCCCGGAACCGGCACATTAACGGTCTGGATCTCTTCGGTCTCCTCTGACCTCAGGAATTCGTCATTGGCTCCCTTCTCATCTGCCGTAAGGGTCAGCTTGTATGCCGGTGACTCCGGGTTCTGCAGAGCATCCCGGCTTTTCCCCCGCACGGCTTCACTTTCCTTCGCGTCTTCCAGCGCCGTATAGGTTCGGTCCGTAAACTGGCTTTTGGCCTTGTAGCGCGTGAAGTCATTGAGGACCTTCATGCGTACCTGCTTCCGGCCCGTCCTCTGCTCCTGCCTCAGGCCCTGCACTCCCTCCCCGAAGGCGTTCATGGCCACCGTCTTGTGGAATTTTGTCAGGCGGTCTGTGCTTTCGGCATTCAGGGAGCCTTCGCTAAGCTCCTTCCTGGGGCTATAGGTCAGGGGCGCCCTGGCATAGGCGTCCGTCCGGATCAGGTCGGATACATCCCTCAGCCGTTCCTCGTCATAGACTCCGGTATACTCCGCGATATTCTTTGCCGCATCCCCTCCAAGGGTCCGGTCCTCTGCGGTCCTCGTATAGACGTAATAATCCCGGGCAAGGGCGTCATAGGCTTCGTAATGCCTGCGGAAGGTCGTATCCCTGTACTCCTGGAGAGTCTGATTCCAGGCCTCTGCCGTATCCAGGATACTTTTTTCGGCAGTATCTGCCCGGGCCTGGGTCTCGTTCATTTTCTGCTCTGCCGCATTTTTTTCCCTGGACGCCCAGAATCTCTTTAAGCCCTTTGCCTCCTTTCCAGGGCCGGAGTATTTCTCGAATTCATTTTTGATCCTTGAAAATGCCGAATGTTCCCCTGCCCTGGCCTGTTGATCCTCCGGGCGCTCCGCTTCGGCCGTTATACTCCGAGCGCCCCCTTCCTGATCGATATCGTCAATATCCTCTCCCATGGTGCCCACGCCGCTTTCGGTAAGGGCCACCGTCCTCCTGTTCTTTAGGAACATGCTTTCCTGGCCTGCCGCGCGGTTATGCTCTTCTTTTTCCAGAAGCCTTGTCATCTCACGGCTGACTTCTTCCCTGTCCTCTCCCAGGCGGCTCTTTGCAAGAAGCCATTCGGCCTTGACAAGGTCGGCTTCCCTCCGGGTTTTCTTCGCCTCTTCTATGGCCAGGTCCATGTCCAAAGCCGTATGCTGCCTGTGCCGGTTCTTCATGGCCTCGGCATCGGCTTCGGAGGCCTTGTTTTCCTCTTCCATCCGGGACAGGATATTATTGCGGACGCTTAAGATCACGCTCTCCCTGTCCTTTTCTCCTTCGAAGACTTCCTTTCCCTGGTCCATAAAGGAACGGCTCCCCTCTGTCAGGTTTGCCTCATCCAGAATGGCATGACCAGACAGCCTTCCTTTCCTGAATTCCATTTTCGGGGGTGCTTTTTTTTCCTTTGGTTTTCTTCCAAACATACGCTTCCGTCCTTTCTGATGCCAGCCTTTCCGTTCCTTCAGACGTCTGCCTCGAAAAATGAAATTTAAACCTACCGACTATTATACAACAGGGCAGAAAAAAAAGACAGGAGCCAATCAAAGGGTTGGTTCCTGATCGATGTGTATGTGTTCGCCTGGGGTCGCCGGATTTTACTGGCCGGGTTTATGTGTTCGCTTCGGGTCGCCGGGATGTTGCTGACCGGTTTAATGTGTTCGTTAGGGGTCGCCGGAAAAATGATATCTGCCGGCGCTCGGTCGTTTCTAAGCTCGACCATCGTCTCATAACAAAATTTCGCTCGGCGCTGTTCCGGTCTTGCGCCAGGCCGGATTTCCACAGGGCCATAGCCTTTGTGGCGCAAGCCCGGCCTTCGCACTCGCGAAATTTATGAGACTCGGTCTCGCATAGAAATACCGGCATTAGGGCCTTGCAGATATCATTTTCCCCGGCTCCCCCTCCACACTGCAAATTCTATCCGGCTCGGGCTCGTATAGAAACGCCGGCATTAGGGCCTTGCAGATATCATTTTTCTCGGCTCCCCCTCCACACAGCATTTCCACGGCTCAAGGTATAGGTGGTTGGCATTGGTCACCGAAAAAAGATTTGATCCAGCCTGCGTAACGAATAAAAGATGCATAGAACATGAGGGAATATTACATGTTTGAGACAACCCTCGCTGGCTCCCATAAATTTTGCGAAGGGTGAGCCGCCAAGGGCCTTGGTGTTTCCTAAGGAGCCTCTTACCGCGAACACGCGGAGATTGCCGCCTGCTTAAGACTTGCAAGATCAGCCGTCATGCGAGACAACACGCTTTTAAGTTGGCTCGCATGGCTGAGATTGCATAGTCGAAGCCAGCGGGAAGCTCCGCATGAAGTGAGCGGTGAGGCGACGTGGAAATGCAAGGCCCGCAGGCGACGCAGACTAACCACAATGCAAGACCCGCGGGCGGCGCAGTCCTGCCACAATACAAGACCCGCAGGCGGCGTATCTTTGCCACAACAAGACAAAAAAACCGTCCCCTTGTCTTGGTGTTTGACAGCAGGGCGCATTCAAGCTATGCTTTAAGGACAAAGGTATCCATCATTCAAAAAAAGGAGGAAATGCCATGAGCACACCGCATAATTCCGCTGAAAAAGGCGACATCGCCAAGACCGTCCTGATGCCGGGAGATCCTCTCCGTGCGAAGTTCATTGCAGAAAAATATCTGGAGGATCCTGTCTGCTTCAATGAAGTCCGGGGCATGCTGGGCTTTACCGGCACCTACCAGGGCAAGAAAGTCTCTGTCATGGGCCACGGCATGGGGATCCCCTCCATCGCCATCTATACCTATGAGCTCTTTAACTTCTACGATGTGGAAAACATCATCCGTATCGGCAGCGCAGGCTCCTTACAGGATCATGTCAATCTGTCGGATATCGTCATTGCCATGTCTGCCACCACCGACTCCAACTATGCCGAGCAGTTCGGGATTCCCGGCCACTTTGCTCCTACTGCGGATTTTGGGCTTCTGGAGAAGGCTGTAGCAGCGGCACGCAAGATCAATGCGCCCTTCCATGTAGGCTCCGTCAACAGCAGCGACACCTTCTACCGCAGCGACGATGTGGCGCCGAAGCTTCGCGATATGGGCATCCTCTGCGCCGAGATGGAATCCACCGCCCTCTACTGCAATGCGGCCAAGGCGCACAAGCACGCTCTGGCTCTTCTTACCATCTCTGATCATATCTTCCGCCAGGAGGAAATGTCCCCCGAAGAGCGTAGGACCAGCTTCACGCAGATGATGGAGATCGCTCTGGACGTGGCTGTGCAGGTTTCCTAAAGCCCGCGCCAGATAAGTCCGCAGGGTGTCTATCCTTCACGAAGCAGACCATAAAAACAGCAGGGGAAGCCGATCCTCCCCTGCTGTTTTTTAATGCTCTGGTTTACGCAGTCCCGATATCCGGTCTGTCCTGCTGTTTTTTCAGATGCTCTGGATCCCCCGGATCAGGATCTCGATGCATTCCTCTGTCTTTGCCTCAAGCACCACCAGGGCGTTTTTCCGGTCAAATTTTCTGTCGCTATAAAGATCCGTAACCGTCTTCCCATAGGTAAGCCGTCCCTTGGTCTCCACATAAACCCCGGCTTCCTTCCCGGTGAAAAGCTCCGGATGAACCAGATACAGCACCGGGCAGCTGTCATGCATCTGCGCCCCGGGATGGCCGTATGATCTATGGAAGGACCAGGGCTTCTGCAGGATGTCATAGGCATATCCTGCGGCCTCCCCTCCGTCATCCCTCATCCGCCGCATGTCATCCGGCGTCAGATAAAGGCTCTCCGTCACATCCAGGGGGCAAAGTACAATGGGCGGTCCGGAAAGGAACACCGCTTCAGCTGCCTCCGGATCCGCATAGATATTGAATTCCGCTGATGGGGTCACGTTCCCCTCGCTCACGCAGCCGCCCATGATGAGGAGCGTATGAATGAGCCCCGGCAGATCCGGGTATTTGGCAAAGGCAGTAGCCAGATTGGTCAGGGGGCCAGTGGCGATCACCCGAAGCCGCCCTCCCTGCTTCTTCGCCTCTTGATAAAGGGCATCCCAGGCAGCTTCCTCATGGACCGTCTCTTTTTGCGGAAGCGGAAGTTCCACATCCCCCAGGCCATTGCTGCCATGAACCAGCGGTGCGCGGAAGGGTTCCCGGAAAAGCGGCTTTGGGGCACCGGCATAGACCGGATATCCGCCCCCTAAAAGTGCGCAGATGGCCCTCGTATTACGGAAGCTGTGATGCAGCTCCGTATTGCCGGAAACCGCAGAGAGTCCCACGATCTCTATCTCCTCCAGGCTGTGGGCTAAAAGGATCGCCAATGCATCATCCGTGCCCGTATCCACATCCATCCATACTGGATATGCCATATTTCTGCCTCCCATTTTCTTATTATGCAAAACTCCCTGCCCCACGATCCAAGAGCGGGGCAGAACTCCTCACCCATGATCCAAGAGCAGGGAAAAACTTCTCACCCACGATCTAGGAGCGGGGAAAAACTCCCCCGCATCCTGGCAAAAAGGCGCAAAGCAAAGCCACCGGTCAGCGGTAGGCGGCCACCGCCTCTACCAGATAATCCACAAACTTTTCCCGGTCAAGTCCCAGGACCACGGAAGCATTGGGTTCCTGCTTTTTAATGTCCCTCACATCCGCCACCGTAGCTCCCTGGCAGTATTTCCCCGCCGTCTCGATCTCTACATGATAATCCCTCACGGTAAAGATCTCCGGATGGAGCAGTGCCATAACGGCGCAGGGATCATGCATGGGGGCTCCTTCGTAACCGATCTTCTTATGGTATTGGTAGAAAAATTCCAGCCACTTCCAGACGATGTCCCCCACCTTAGAGCCGATAGCCCTTATCCTCTCCACGTCATCCTTAAGCACCAACGCCTTTTCGGTCACATCCAGCCCGCTCATGAGGATGGGGACTCCGCTTTTGAATACGATATCCGCGGCCTCCGGATCCACCAGGATATTGAATTCCGCGGCAGGAGTCCAGTTTCCATGGCTCACGCCTCCTCCCATGAGGCTGATGCGCCTGATCTTCTCCTTCAGCTCAGGATGCGCCAAAAGGAGGGCTGCCGTATTCGTAAGGGGACCGGTGGAAACGATGGTCACTCCTTCATCGCTTTCTCTGAGCACCTTTGCCATGAGCTCCACGGCAGTCAGCGAGGAAAGAGAAAGCTCAGGCTCCGGCAGGACAGGACCGTCAAGCCCCGACTCCCCATGCACGGAGGGGGCTGACATCAGCTCCCTCATCAAAGGATGCTCCGCCCCCTTTGCCAGAGGCACTTCTGTCATCCCCAGCAGGGTTAAGACCCTCATGGCATTATAAGCCGTCTTGTCCAGGGATACATTTCCTCCCACGGCAGTCACAGCCTTGATATCCAGGGCTTTGTCCGTCATCATGGAAGCCCTTGCGATCAGCCATGCGATGGCATCGTCATGCCCCGGATCCCCGTCCAGGATGACGGGGCTTTTCTCTCCAGGCTTATACATTTATAACCCCCTCTTCTTATCCTTTCATTCCTCGGTCAAAAAGCAGCAGACCCGGTATATACCCGCCCATGGGCAAAGCTGCTATCCCATACCAAGCCCCTCATGGGCAGATTCTCAAGCAGCCCGCAAAACTCAAGCTATGCCGCGACCTTGGGCTTCTTTGCCCGGCTGATCCGCACAAATCCAAAGATGGCAAGGCTTATGATGGTGATGGCATAAGGGATCGGGGACGCCAGGTTGGAATCCAGCCCCACAGAGGAGAATTTGATCCCCAGAGCCTGGGCAAAACCAAAGAGCAGGGAACTGAACATCCCTCCCAGGCACTCTCCTCCGCCCATGGCCTGTGCCGCCAGAGCGATGAAGCCGCGCCCCGCCACCATGTCCTGGGACCAGCCCTGGGCATAGCTCATGGACATGAACGCCCCGCCGAAGCCGCTCATGAGCCCGGAAAAGGCAATGGCGATATATTTGATCTTCAGCACGGACACTCCCACCGAGGCCGCCGCATTGGCATTTTCCCCCACCGCACGGATATTGAGCCCCAGGCTTGTACGATAGAGCATGATCGAGGTCAGGATGCACATGAGGAAAGCCGTATAGGTCAAAAGGCTGTGCCCCGAAAGCACTCTCCCGATGAAGGGGATGCTCCTAATGACCGGGATGTTGATATTGGGAATGCAGAGCTTCGACGTAATGAGCCCCGTGGTGGAGGCCATAGCCTTTCCCTCCGTAATGTCGGTGATGATCTTGCATAAGAACAGGGTTCCGCCGGATCCCATCAGATTGACGGCAATTCCCACCAGGATAATGTCCGTCTCCAGCTGGAAGGCAAAGAAGCCCATGAGAAGCGACATCCCCACCCCAACCAGCAGAGCCACGAGAAATCCCACGAGCCAGCTCTGGGAATAATAGCTTGCCAGAGAGCCGAAAAGAGCCGAGAACATCATGAGCCCTTCCAGGCCGATATTGGCAAATCCAGCCTTCTCCACCACGATGGCGGCCAGGGTCGCATAAAGGATAGGCGCCGAGATCCGGAAAATGGAGAAGAAAAATCCGGGAGAAAGCATATTGCTTAACAGATTACTCATCTTTTTTTCCTCCTTCCTTTACAGAATCCTGACTTCCTGAAGCTCCTGCCTGGGGAAGGCTCCCCCCTCCTCCCGCAAGGGCCATCTTCGCGGCAATCTCCTCGTTCGCCGTCTTGACCACCAGAGACTGTCTGTATTTGGACAGGAAACGCTCTGCCGCAAAGAAGAGGAAGATCACGCCCTGTACGATGGCGATGAGCTGGGTCGGCACATTGGCATAGGTCGCCATCATGTCGCAGCCCTTCCCCAGATAAGCCAGGAAGAAGGCCGCCAGGGGCACAAAGCAGGGATTATTGCCCGCAAGGATCGCGATGGTGATGCCCGTCCAGCCGTAGCCCGGCAGGGCGCTCCATCCAAAGGTCGGATACCGGCCCAGCATCTCGATGCCTCCGCCGGCTCCCGCCAGGAAACCGCCCAGGACCTGGGACAGGACGATCACAAAGCCCACCTTCATGCCGGAATACTTCGCGAAGTCCTGATTGATGCCGATCATCCGGATCTGATAGCCCCAGCGTGACCGGTACATGAAAAAGCCCATGGCCGCCACCGTCAGCGCCGCGATCACAATACCCCAGGAAAGTTTTGAGGAGGTAAAGATGGACGCCTGGGTCAGAGCCGGTATCTTGGAGGAATTCAGGAAGGGATAGGTCTGGATCTGTCCCTTGGACTTATCCGCATAGGCTGTATTCATCAGATATTTGATGATATACATGATGATATAATTCAGCATCAGGGAGCATACCATCTCACTCACATTGAGCTTTACCTTTAGGAGCGCCGGGATCAGCATCACCACCCCGGTCACAGCGCCTCCGACAAGGATACAGGCCAGGGCATGCAGTCCCTTGGGAAGCGGCACGTAGATGGCTACCAGGGCCGAGGAAAAGGCGCCCAGCATGATGCCGCCCTCCGCTCCCAGGTTGAACTGGTTTGCCGCAAACATGACGCAGACCGAAAGCCCGGTAAAGATGGTAGGGATCATGGCGGCGAAGATATCCGCCAGCCGCTTTCCCTCAAACTTGATGCCCTGGGCATTGATCCGGAAAAGCGGCCCCACAAGGAGCTGCTTCATGGCCTCTGCCGTGGCAGAAAGCCTCTGGCCGAAGGAATTCCCGTCCGCACTGATAAAGATCAGGAGCATGGCCACAAGAAGCGCGATCAGGATAGCCAGGGCTCCCCTTACCAGCGAAAAAATAAGCTGTCTTTTTTTAGTCATGGCATACCCTCCTTATCTCCTCCGGGGTCTGTTCCTTAAGCCCCAGCATATATTCTCCCATTTCCTCATCGCTTAAGGTTCCCGTATCCTGGAAGTAGGCCACGATCCGGCCGTTGTGCATCACGATGAGGGAATCGGACAGCTCCATGACCTCCGCCAGGTCGGCTGATACCAAAAGCACCGCGATCCCGGACCGGGACAGCTCCACCAGCTTTTTGCGGATGAATTCCGTGGCGCCCACATCGATCCCCCGGGTGGGCTGGTCGGCCAGGATGAGGGACGGATCATTGCTGAATTCCCTGGCTACCACCACCTTCTGGATATTTCCTCCGGAAAGCATCCCCACCTGCTGTGCCGGAGATTTACAGAGTACCGTATAATCCTTTACCAGCTGCTCCGACAGCTTATGGATGGCGCCCATATGAAAGAGAGGACCCTTGTTCAGCTCTTTTTTGGCGCAGCGGTCGGAGATCACATTCTCTTCGATGGAAGCCTGGGCGGCGATGCCGTAAAGCATCCTGTCCTCCGGCACCAGGGATACGCCCATTTCCCGGATCTTGGCCTGTGGCTTCCCGATGACGGACTTTCCATTGACCGTGGCTTCTCCGGCATCCGGGACATTGAGGTTAAAGAGCATGTCGATGAGCTCCTTCTGCCCGTTGCCTTCCACGCCGGCGATCCCCAGGATCTCCCCCTTCCTCACGTCGAAGGAGACCTTATCCAGCATCTTTTTATTCCATTCATTGACATATTCCAGGTTTCTTACCTTCAGGACCACGTCCGTGGGCTTCGCCGCATCCTTCTGTACGTTGAGGATCACGTCCCTGCCCACCATAAGCCTGGAAATGTCTTCCTTGCTCACGTCCTTTGTTTCATAGACCCCCATGCTCCTGCCGTTACGCATGATCGTGATCCGGTCTGTGATCTCCTTGATCTCATTGAGCTTATGGGAAATGAAGACCACCGTATAGCCCTCCTTCTTAAGGGCCGTAAGCTCCCGGAAAAGCTCCTCCGTTTCCTGGGCCGTAAGCACGGCCGTGGGCTCATCCAGGATCAGGATCCTCGCACCCCTGACCAGGGCCTTCAGGATCTCCACCTTCTGCTTCATTCCCACCGGAATATCCGCAACCCGCATTTCAGGCTCCACATGCAGGTTGTACTTCTCCGCATTCTGCCGGGTGATCTCCACGGCTTTCTCCTTATCGATGAAAAGCCCTTTCTTCGGAACCATGCCCAGCACCACGTTTTCTGCCACCGAAAGGGAAGGAACCAGCATGAAATGCTGATGCACCATGCCGATGCCTTTAGCGATCGCCACGGAAGGGGAGCTCAGTACCGTGCTCTCCCCATTGATCACGATCTCTCCGCTGGTCGGCTGCTCCATCCCGAAAAGCATCTTCATCAGCGTGGATTTCCCGGCTCCGTTTTCTCCCATCAAGGCATGGATCTCCCCCTTTTTCAGGTTGAAGTCCACACCCTGGTTCGCCGCCACGCCGTTGGAATATACCTTGTCGATCTTCTTCATCTGGACGATATATTCTTCCCGGTTTGCTTCATCCCCCATATCGTTATCCTTTCCGTCTTAAAAAAAAGGGGGAGCATTGCACTCCCCCTCAGGTTTTGTCCCAAAATACTTACGGCTGTACAGCCTTCTTCAGCTCCTCGACCTTGCCCGAGGTATCCCCGATGGCGCTGTCCACGGTGATCTTGCCGGAAAGAATGTCCGCCTCGGCCTGGCTTACCGCAGCCTTGGTGGCATCGCTTGCATACTTGTCATAATTCTTGTCTGTCACAATGCCCACGCCGCCTTCTGCGATCCCGAGGTTCACTTCCTGTCCCCAGTAAGTCCTGCCGGCATCCCATTCATCAAAGAGCCAGATCAGGGAATTGCCGATATTCTTGAGGCCGGAGGTCAGGGTCAGGGCCGCCAGGTCCGGAGAAAGGGTCAGCTCCTGATCGGAGTCCACGCCGATGAACCAGGCCTTGCCGGTCTCCAGAGCCGCTTCAGCCGCACCGTTTCCTGCATTGCCGGCCACGCCCCATACGATGTCGCACTTATTGTCGTTGATCATGGACAGGCCATATTCCTTAGCAATGGCGGTATCCACATAGTCATTGGTATAACGCACGTCAACCTTGATGTCCGAATTGACTGCCTGTGCTCCCTCGATGAAGCCGAGAAGGAAGTCATTGATGACCGGGGAATCCACGCCGCCGACGAAGCCAACCACCGGATCCGGGTTGATATTCTCCACGGAGGTATCCGTAGTCATGCTGGCGGCAAATGTGCCGATCAGATAGCCCATGTCGTTCTGCCTGTAGGACAGGTTCACCACATTGGGGCTCTCTCCCACATAGGTGGTATCATCAAAGATGGCATATTTCTGATCCGGATAATTGGTGGCCGCTTCCTTCAGGTAATCCGGCATCTGGTAGGTGCCGCAGATGATGAGGTCATAGGATCCGTCTGCGGAAACCTCATCCAGGGTAGAAGCCCAGCGGGGCTGATCCTCGTCCGTACCGCCCATCTCGATGGTGGTGCAGGTGATCCTCCCGGCCTTCTCCAGCTCATCCAGTCCGGACTTTGCGGAATCAAAGAAGGATTTGTCGCCCAGGTTGCCATTGACCAGGTAGGCCACGTTATAAACCTTTCCTTCCTCTGCCGGCGCGGCCTCCTCTGCCGGCGCGGCCTCCTCTGCCGCCGCTGCTCCCTCTGCCGGCGCGGCCGGAGCGTCTGTCACAGCCGGTGCTCCGCCACAGGCCGTCATTCCCACAGCAAGGATCCCTGCCATTGTCAGTGCCAGTAATCTCTTCATCATGAATCATACCTCCCTTTTCATTCTGCACAATGCATTGATTGTGAATACGATACCATTTTAAGTTTTCTCCGGCTGTAAGTCAACCGCCATAAGCCGTTGGCTCATATCCGAAACAGGGCAGGCCCCTTATCTTACCACGAAACGAATCGATGCCTTCTTTCCCGAGCCGTCGGTGGCCTTGATCGTTACCGTGGCGCTCCCCCTCTTCTTTGTGGTAAGTATGCATTTGTAGCTCATTCCCTTGGAGTAATCCATGCTATATCCATAAACCTTTGCGGAAACAACCTCCGGATTGCTGCTTACGATCTCCGGCTCGATCACCTTCCCCCCGGATGTGGTAGAATAAAACATCCCCAGGTCTCCGTAAAAAAGATTATCCACAGCATAAGCACCGCCCGCATTAAGACGCTGCGGGCTTTTATATCCACGCCTCATGAAGGTTGCCGGGTTTGTTGCCAGAAACTCCTTTTCCGCCTGAAGCCCGGTCCCGTCCGTGCTCTTCATCCTCACCGTCACCTTAAGATGTCCATGGGGGTTCAGCTTAGTGATCTTTTTATCCACGGAAAGAGTCCCGTTTTTGATCTTGATGTACTCCTTGGCCTGTGCGGTCACATCCTGGCCGATCAGAGACGTATAGCTTATCACCTTCACCGGCTCCGTTTCCCACTCCACCTTTTTTACTGTGGGCTGTCCATAGGCGGCTCCAATGATGGGCCTAAGCTTCATCTTTTTTCCAAAGCCTACTGCCTGCTGGACGCCCTTAGGGATCATGTCAAGCCTGGCTGCCGGAACGATCACCCGGATTGTGATGGTCTTCTTTTTTCCTGACCCGTCTGTCGTGCCGCAGGTGATCTTTGCCGTCCCTGCGTTGATCCCGGTCACCTTCCCGGATGCGTCTACCGAAGCCACGGCCGGATTAGAGCTCTTAAAATATAGCTCCGAATTATTGTCTGCTTTTCCCACAAGGGACAGGACATTCTCATTGAATTTCTCCGTAGACCGGATATCCACGGTATAGATCCTGGCCGACAGGATATTTGCCTTACGGTCCGAACGGATATCATTCACCTGCTGATTCATGGAAGCAAGAGTCAGGGTCAGGTCAGCGGCAGGCTCTATGATCTTTACCTTCAGCTTGCCCTGCCTGCCCTCCGCTTCTCCCACCACCGTGAACTCTCCGGAGGCAGTCTTCTTGATGCTTACCTTTCCGGTCTTCTTATTGACCGTAACCCCCGCCGGATCTCCTTCGAGGCTCCATGTGACTTTTCCCTTCCCGAAGGACGGAGAAAGGGTATAGGCCACGCTCTTTCCCTTTGCGGCAAGCGCCGGCCCCTCTACCCTGTATCCGATGGCCGAAGACGGGATCTGCAGGGTCTTTTCCGCGATCTCTGTGGCTGTGCCGATGCCGGTGATCCTTAAGGCCTGAAGCTTTACGGTCTCGTCTGCCTTTGCCCCGTGATTTACAAGGTCTTCAGCCGTAATGGAGCATTCTCCGGGAGTTTCCTCCGTAGTCCCGATAAAGAATCCTTCCCGGATCTCCCCGTCTTTGACCCGGGGCTTCTTTCCATTTACGGTATACACAAAGCCCAGGGTCTTTCCTGCCGCGTTTTTATCGCTGAACACAATGCTGCCGTCCTTCGTCAGGGTCTCCGGCGCCTGGATGGACGGAGCCCCGGTATCCTCCAGCAGGGCCAGCATATTGGCCGCATTGACCATCCCGGCCCCGATCTGATAAGGGCTGCTGACCTTTACGGCAGTCTTTTTCAATGCCTCTTCCACCTCGTCCGGATCGGCCTTCCCGCCCTTCGCGCTGATATAAAGGGCACAGATCCCCGCCACCACGGGAGTCGCCATGGAAGTCCCATTCCAGGAGGCATAGTAGTTGTAATCATTCACCGAATTATCGTCATCATGCCCGTTCCATGTGGAAAAGATCGCCGTACCCGGAGCCCCTACGTCAGCCCAGGATCCGGAGGTGGAGAAATCCGACTTCTGCCAGCTCTCATCCAGGGCGGAGACCGCCACCACGTTATCGTAGGAAGCCGGATATTTGAGGCAGTTTGAGGTATCATTGCCCATGGATACGCAGACCGTGATCCCGGCATCGTGGGCGGCGGTAATGGCTTCCTGTTCCGCATTATTGAAAATAACGCCGCCCAGGCTCATGTTGATCACCTGTGCCCGGGGCGTTCCCCCGTTTGTGACATAATTGATGCCCCTTACAAGGGTCGCTATATCATATGTCCCTTTTTCATTAAAGATCGGGATGGCAAGGATCTTTGCCTCCGGAGCGATGCCGGCTCCCCCGTAGCCGTTTCCCGCTTCGGCCGCGATGATGCCCGCCACATGGGTTCCGTGTCCTTCCGTATCTACGCTGTTCTTAAATACCGAATCCGAATAAGCGCTTTTGTCCACCTTCCCCTTGGCATCCAGTTCCTCATGCCCATAATGCACGCCGGTATCGATAACGGCCACCGTCACTCCCTGTCCCCTTGTGACGGCCCAGGCCCTGTAGGATTCCACGGCATCATGCATCCACTGGTAGCCGCTTACCTCTTTTTCATCCCTCGGATTTCCCGGATAAACATAGGAGGGATCAAGGCCGGGATCGTTGAAGCCCTTCACCATGGTCCAGTAGGCAAGATCCCTTCCGGCGATCCGTTCCTTTTTCTTTGCCAGGGCAGTCCCTGCAAATCCTTCCGCCTCCGGTACGGAAGCGGTAGCCTCCACCGGATCCGTAAGATAGGATATGGTATTTACATCCACGGGAGGAAGGGCGACGGACTGGCTGGCTCCTGCTGCCACCGCATCCTTCACGGAGGTCTTTTCCGTATCCAGCTTAATGACCGCAACGCCCAGCTCGCAGGACTTTAAGGTTCCTCCATAAGCCTCGGCTACCGTCTTTGCATAATCCGGATCCCCGCAGGAAAAGATGACCTCATCCTCCACATAATCCACGCCGGGCTTCAATGTGTTAAGCGCCTCCAAAACGCCGTTCTCGGCGATCCTCTTCTTCCCGAGGACATCGCTTTCGCTTAAGACAAAGCCCTCCGGCATGCCCTTGAAGGCAGCCGCGGGATCATTCCCGGATATGTCCTCTGCAGTTCCATTTTCTGAAGCCGGGATGTCTGCTGCATCCCCCGTTCCGTTTTCTGAAGCCGGGATGCCTGTCTCCTCCCCGGTTCCGTTTTCTGAAGCCTCCTGCTGTAATGTCATTTCCAAGGGTGCTGCTTCATTGCCTTCCTGCGCCGCAAGCACCGACCCGTTCTGGGATACGGCAAGCGCCGCGGCGAGCAGTACCGCCCACAACCTTTTCTTCCATCCTTTTTTCATAGACACCTCCCTGTCATGCAGTCTCTATTCGCTTCCCCGGCGGTCATCCCTGACCTGTCCCGGCATGCCAAAAAGTATATTTTATCCATTATATCATAGAATGCAAGACATTGGGACGATTCTTTTGTCTGCTGTGGTTAGGATGCGCCGCCTGCGGGCCTTGCATTTCCACGTCGCCTCACCGCTCACTTCATGCGGAGCTTCCCGCCGGCTCCGACTATGCAATCTCGGCTTGGCGAGCCTTGTATTGTGGGTAGGATGCGCCGCCTGCGGGCCTTGCATTTCCACGTCGCCTCACCGCTCCCTTCATGCGGAGCTTCCCGCCCGCTTCGCCTATGCAATCTCAGCTTGGCGAGCAAAGATACGCCGCCCGCGGGCCTTGCATTTCCACGTCGCC
>JAILLN010000001.1 GCA_024693135.1 Lachnospiraceae bacterium
CGGCCTTTTAGGGCTTCCCTCCATCCTGATGATTTTCATGGGGATCGAAATGCTGATGAGCACCTCCACCCAGCTCTGGATGGGCAGGGCAAGGTTTGAATACCGGTATAAGAGCTTTGTCACGGTAACCCTCGTGACTGCTGTCCTTTCCTCCGCCCTCTCTGTCCTGGCCGTCCTCTTCCTTCCCAATAAAGGCATATCCAAGATCGCCGCCAACACGTTGGTGGTCTCCGTGACCGGGCTGGTGCTTTATGTCCGCTCCATTTCCCGGGGCAGGCAGTGCTTCAACCGGACATATTGGCATTACGCACTTTCGTTTAACATCCCCCTCATTCCGTATTATCTTTCCCAGATCATCTTCAACCATTCGGACCGCCTGATGATCAACAAAATGTGCGGAAGGGGAGACGCGGCCCTCTATGACGTGGCCTATTCCCTTGCCTTCATGCTTACCTTCGTCCTGAATGCCGCCAACAATTCCTTCGTTCCCTGGCTGTACCGGAAAATGAAGGAAGGAAGGCTCCGGGAAAGCCGGACGGTAACCATCGTGATCGCGGCCTTGATGGCCCTTCTCCTTTCCGGCGTCATCGCCCTGGCTCCCGAGATCATCCTGGTCATGGCCGGACGGCAGTATACCCGGGCGGTATGGGTGGTCCCTCCGGTGGCCATGAGTCTCCTGCTCCTCTTTTACTCCCAGCTTTTCATCAATGTGGAATTCTATTTTGAAGAAAAATACAAGCTCGTTGCCGCCTCCATCGCCGCCGCGGCCTCCAATATCATCCTCAATTATTTCGGCATTATCCGGTTTGGGTTTGTGGCCGCAGGATATACCACGCTGATCAGCTATATCCTTTTTGCCGGTTGCAACTATCTGTCCATGAAAAAGATCTGCCGGGAACGGAATATGGACAGCCATGTCTATGATGTGAAGGCACTATCACTCCTTTTTGCCGGCTTCCTGGCCGTATCCTGCCTGCTGATGGCCTTATATCCCTTTCCCATCGCAAGATACTGCCTGATCGCAGCTGTCCTGGTCCTCTGCATCGTCTTCCGGAACCGGCTTCTCCGGTTGCTGCCCGCTTCCTTCAAGGAACTGTTCTGATCACGGCAGGCCTTGACCGCAAGCTCGAGCCATGTCTTCCGTTTCCTCTATGGATTGTTCAAATACCTGTCTGGACGTCAGAAAAATTACCTTCATATCCTGCGATGACTTCCTCTAAGATGTCAGCCGCCGCCTCGATGGTATTCTTACAGCGGTACTCCTTCAAGAAGGATTGGGGCTTGATGTCCTTGCATAAAACCGAGCCGTACTTTTTGTTGAATTCACGGATCAAGGCCACCGTCACCGGCTTGATGTCTTCACTTTCATGCGCCTTTTTCTCCACATATTTCATGGAAAGGATCGCGACCGCGGCCAGGATCGCACCACAGGTATTTCCGGTCTGGATCCCGGCTCCGTAGCCGCCCAGCATGATCATGTCCCTGTCGTGAAGCCCCAGCTCATAGTAATCATTTCCTGCCCGAATGACGGATTCGGCACAGTTATAGTTTCCCTCAAAATAATACTTTGCCAGACAATCCTTTAACATATCTCCTCCTTCAGTAAAAAACCTTAATCCTCCGCTGCCTGCTCATAGAGCTTTTCCAGCATCTCCGGGGTCACGGAGCGGATCTCGTTATAGATGACCTCGCCTTTTTTATTGAGCACGATGGTCTGCGGAAGGGTATTGGAACCTCCGGTTATCCTGTACACTCCCTCACCGTCTTCATCGATGGTAAAGGGGATCTCCCAGCCCTTGTCCTGAAGAAACTCTTCCACATCATCGGTAACAAAGGGCGAATGACATGCAAGTACCGCCGCGTCATCCTTATGGGCGGCATAAAATTCGTTAAAATACGGAAGCTCCTCGACACAGGGACCGCACCAGGTAGCCCAAAGGTTGATCACGACCACCTTTCCCCTGTATTCATCCAGGATGAAATCTGTACCGTCCAGGCATTTTGCTGAGAAACCCTCCAGCTTTTCCCCTACCTTATTGCCAACCGGCGCATCACTGACATATTGATCCGCCCCGCTTTCCTGCGTCGTGTCCTGGTCTGCCGGTGTAGCGGCTGCATCCTCCATGTCCTGTTCTTGCAAAGCCTCGGCTGGTTCCTCCGTGTCCTCCTCTGCCGGTACCTCGGTTGTATCCTCTGGTTCCTTTTCTGCCGATACCTCGGTTGTATCCTCTGTTTCCTTTATTCCTCTCTTTTTTTCTGTGGCCGAAAGGACGTTATACCACAAAAGGGCAAAGGCAAGCACGATCACCGCTAAGGTCCATCCGAACTTTTCCACCTTTTTCCGCTTTTCGACCGACTGCGCCGGTTCATCGGCGCATCCCCTCAAAGGAGCCTTTAGCGTAAACTCACCCGCTTTTAGAGAAAGCGCTCCCTGAGAGCAGGTATCGATACAATGCCCGCAGTGGATGCATTCATGGTCGCCCACCCTTTTCACATCCATCTTACACTTGCTCACACAAAGCCCGCAGCCATTACATCTGCCGGTGTCGACCTTGACCCCGATGATGGCAAGCCTGCTAAACATCCCGTACATAGCCCCCAAAGGGCAGAGGAAGCGGCAGAAGGAACGATAGCAGAATACGCAGGCCAGCCCGATGAAGAGCATGATCACGAATTTCCTTGTAAATAAAATACCCAGCATTCCAAAGAAACCGCTGTTGTTTTTATTTGACAGAAGCGCCATGGCTCCCTCGAAGGTTCCGGCAGGACAGATATACTTGCAGAAGCCCGGCACCGCCATACTGTGTTTGAGCCCGTACCACAGGGGAATAAGGAAGGCGAACCCTGCAAGCATCCCATACTTAAGGTAAGAAAGTGCTCTCGTTATCCTGCTTTTTTTTATCTTTGGGGTAGGGATCTTATGCAGCAGCTCCTGGATAAGCCCCATCGGGCAGAACCATCCGCAGATCGTACGGCCGGCGATCAGTCCATATAACAGGATGATCCCGATGATATAGAAGCCAATATTCTTTCCGGCGGCCGCCACCGAGGCCTGAAGAGAGCCCAGGGGACAAGCCCCTATTGCTCCGGGGCAGGAATAACAGTTAAACCCGGGCACGCACAAGGCCTTTGTTTTTCCCGTATATATCTGGCCGGTTACAAAGCCCTTAAGATTAGCGTTATAAAGAAGAGCACTATATAGCTGTATCAAACGGCGCTTCGTGGGCTTATATCTATCCCACCAGCTAATCCCAGCATTGTTGTTCATCTCATCCAAGTCCTATGCATTCTGTGCAGATATTTGTCGCCTTGATCAGGATATCTCTCATATTGCCGTTTGCCATGCCTGCGATTATGCAGATCACGGCGGCAAGGAGAAAGGCAAGCCTTATCCTGTTCATCCTGCTCTTTGGGGAAGGATCGCTCTCCCCTCCCGCAGCAGCGGGCTTTAACTGCTCCTTCATCGAGCCGGCAAACTCCGGGATCATCACGGGTTTATCCTCATTTTCATCATGTATGCCCATTGCCCGGCCCGCTATGGCAAAGCAGAGTCCCAGAAGCAGAACGGCGGCTCCGGGAGCGGCCGCCTTTCCGGCCTCCTCCCTTGTGTAGATATATGCCGTAGGATCCTCCGCCTTTCGCTGCTTACCCTCACTATATGTGCCTATGGCCGCGCCGGCCAGCAGGATCACCGAAAGGATGCACAGCAGGGATTGTATCATCATAAAGACCCTTGTCTTTCCCATACGTTTACCTCGTAAACCGTTCATTCCTTCTCAAGGGTGATATGCAGGTCGCTGTATTCATCCGGCAGCTTATATTCCGTATTGTCCTCTTTATAACCCTGGGGCTGCTTCAGAACATGCACCGTATAATCCCCTTTATCTGCCTTGAATGCGGCAAGTCCCGTATCGTCTGTCATCTCCACCTTGCATGTGCTGTCGTCACAGAACTGTATCATGGCACCGCTTACGCCATTTCCGTCGGTATCCGATACATATATCCTGTACTGGCCTGCATTATTTTCCGTGACCGGCGACGGATCCTCCGCCTTACCCTCCGCCTTTCCGTTCTCCAGGATCTGGTCGATCGCTTCCTCATACGTATCGATCGCCGCGCCCACAACCGGGGTGCCTACGATCCTTCCTTCCCTGTCAACAAAAAAGCTTGTGGGCCAGCCGGAATCCATCGGGAAGTCCTCGGTAAGGGCACCGTCCCAGGGAAGGATATTAAGATACTCATCCCCGTTTTCTTTAAGCATCTTCTTCGCCTCTTTAATGGTTGCCTCATCCGTTCCGTCGCCCACGAGACCGACTATGGCGCAGTTCTTCTCCGCCAGCCTTTTATTTACCTCATTAAGCTCCGGGAGCTCATAAACGCACCAGTAACACCAGGTCGCCCAGACATTTACCATGGTAATCTCGTTTTGGGAAAAGATCTCCTCGCTGGTGACCGCATTGCCGTCTATGTCGGTGGTCTCAAACTCCACCTTCTTTCCGGCCAGGTGCTCAAATGGGGATACCGGCTCAAAGTAATCCACATTTTCAAGAAGGTCATCGATCTTGCCATACAACGTTTCAAATTCCTCCTTAAAGCCCTCCTCAAGGTTTTCAGCTCCGTGCCGGTCATACTTATCCATTCTGAAGAAGGTACATTCCCCTACCTTTTTAAGCTCCTTAAAGCTTGCCTTTTCCACCTTTTCATCCGACCCCAGCTCAGTTTCATTGTCGGATATATATTCATTTATGGCATCGACCAGGTCATCGAGGCTTCTGTTTCCGTTAATTGTGATCACCTCGGTAAAGGTTGCTAAAGCTTTGGAATATGTTTCCTGATCCTCCTCGGAGGGGTCTTCCGTCCCACCGAATGCTTTCTCCAGCCATTCCTCAGTGACTCCTGCATAATCAAAATCTGTGATGAAAATGCCTGTACCGGGGTCCAGCTCATATGAACGGATCTTAAATATACCCTTTGTATTTTTGAATTCATCCGGACAGACGACCCTGAGTCCCCCATCATATTCATCCACATCGTTTTCCGAAGTGTCCGATGTACTATCCTCTGAAGTCCCGGCTTCCTCCCCGGGTCCTTCCGCCTGCTCTGTCTCCTCTGCAGAAGCCGTGTCGGATGATGGATCGTAATCTATGTCCGAAACTCCCGCACAGCCCGTAAGGACAGCCAGTACTCCCGCAGTCAGCAGCGCAACGATGTTTTTCTTCATACTTTTCTCCTTTCCAAGCCAATTCCGAACGACCCATGCGATAACGATTTCCCCGCAGGCTTCCTTCCAGACCGGCCTTTCCTGCTTTAGGGATTTCATGCCGTGCCTATTCACTTCCCTTTGGCGCTTTCACATCCCCCCGTCATCGCATGGATCTCCTTTGTGTCTGGATCCTGAGCGTTCTATGCCCCTGGATCCTGAAAATTATCGTAACATATTTTGCATGCCAATGCCATCACCGGATCCATGTCTTCTATTGTCAACTCCGTCCTCTCTCCCGTGAAGAAAAAGAGCCTTCGGATCCCACTGTCATCCTCCATTTCAATATGGCTGAGAAGACCTGTGCCGGCGCTCTTCCATGACCCATGCGAATGCCTTTCCCGTCCGGATAGGCGCATCCTTGAAATGATTCCCGGGATTCCACTCCAACGTGCAGGAAACCCCCTGGTCTTCCAACACCCTGCAGGCTTCCCGGATCCTTTCCCCCACAGAAGCCAGTACGGGATTCTTGGATCTCTCTTCCCGGTCCCCGAGGCTCAGATAAACCACACCGGTCCGGATCTCATTTTCCTTCATATAGTCCGCAAATCCCGGAAACCAGACGGAGGGCGATGCGGCGGCCACCCCCCGAAACATGTCTGTCTGATATGCCGCCCATAGTGCAAACAGCCCGGCCAGGGAATAGCCGCCGATGTAATACGTTTTTCCCTTTTCCCGGCACAGGCTTCGTACCTCTTCCAGGGTATGGGCCGCCCCTCCGCCGAAGCCATCCTTGCCGAATACAGCCGATGCCTCCCAAGGTGAAAGGTCCAGGTTCCAGTCTGCTGTTTCCATGACCAGCAGGCGGAATTCTTCCTCTGTCCTCTCCCGGACCGCCCTCACCTCATCTTCTATCGATTCCAGATCGTGTCCATCCACCATCTGCACCAGGACGGTTTCCGCCCCTGGATTTCCTAGATCATGTACTTTCATTCATCCGATCCCCTCTTCCCCTCTTTATTGGATCAAAAACCCTTTCCTGCTCCTTATTCTCCTTTGATTGACATCCTTCCCCAAAAATGATGATATTATGATCAGGAGAAGTCGAAAATCATCCCTCAAAAACCGGGCATCCTCCGACAAAGGAAAAAGAAAAAAAAGAAACATGACAGATCAAAAGAAAAACGAAATCATAGACTCCTTACAGGCCATCCGGACCATCGCCTTTTTGGCTATTTTCCTATTCCATGACGCGGATATCTTTCCGGGGGAGGGAGCATTTTTTTCCTTCCTGAAAAAAACTCCGGGCCGGTGGGGCGTTTCCGTTTTCTTTGTTTTATCCGGCTTCGTAATGACATACTCCTATTGGAACCGGCCACCCAAAACCCGCCTTAAGGATGCCCTGGCATTTTCTCTCAAAAAAATAAAAAAGCTGTATCCCCTGCATCTTTTGATGCTCCTCATTGGAGCCGTATATCTTTTTCTTCACCATGATCCATTGACTTTGATCCTGGCGCAATTAAGCGTGACCGTACCGTTGATCCAGACCTGGCTTCCGATCTTTTATCAATCGGTCAATTCGGTCTCCTGGTATCTTTCCGTATGCGTTTTTCTATACTTTTGTTTTCCCTGCTTATTGATGCAGATCAAAAAAGAACGGAGCCGGATCCTTTCTCTTTTGATGATAACCGCAATTTTCCTTGCCCAATTAGCCGTCGGCTTTTTTGTTTTTCATTTTACAGACATCGATATCAAATGGATCACCTACTGCCATCCGGTTTTCCGGCTTGGGGATTTTGCTGTCGGCAGTATTTTGGCATCGATCTATTTGAAAAGACCGCTGAAGGAAGGATCCGCACAGACCCCGCGGCAGCTCTATTCGGCCATGGAGATTACCGTCCTCATGATAAACATTCTGGTATGTATAACCCATTGGACACTTTCCAAGGATGCGAAATGGTTTTCCTATACCAGCCTGTTTCTTCCTTCCACCGCCCTGCTGATCTATGTTTTTTCCCTGAATAAAGGGATCCTCTCCCAATTGCTGGCAAACCGGTTTGTTTTATGGCTCGCAAAGATCAGCCCTTACACCTATCTGATCCATAAGCTTCTTATGTATTACTTCCGCGATTTCTGCACATATGTCCTTCATGATGAAGAGGTCAGCCATATCCTTGCCATCATAGTTCCCTTCGGATTAACGATCCTTGCCACTTATGCATATCTGGCCTTGGAAAGAAATCATTGTGGATGACGGATGTTAGTGCTATTGTATTCCATGAAAAATAAAAGGGGATAAGTTAAAGGGATCCACAAAAATGAGCAGGACGAAGGCAAGCTTATTATTAATATTGGTATTTATGGCAAGGGGAACGTCATTTTTGTTTTCCAAATCCTTGCTGCGTGATCTTTCTCCTATGAGCATCCTTGCGGTCCGGTTTGTGATGTCCTTTACCATCCTTGCCGTATTGTTTCATAAGAAGCTCTTTCATTCCGACAGCAAATGCATAAGGCATGGCATGATGCTCGGCCTGCTGTATTCCATCTGCATGGCTTTTGAGATGTACGGCCTCCGGTTTGTGGATACGGGGGTAAGCGCATTGATCGAAAACATGGCGATCATCCTTGTCCCGCTGTATGTAGCCGCCCTGACCCGATCCCTGCCAAAAGCCAGGACCATGGCGTTTGCATTCCTGGCCATTATCGGCGTGGGTTTCCTTTCGGTCGATCAGATAAGAAATGATGGGAACGGCTTAGGCATTCTTCTTGTGATCCTGGCCGCCATGACATATGCCGTATGCATACTCTATACGGAAAGGATCAGCCACGATTCCGATCCTCTCTCCATCGGGATCATCCAGCTGGGAACCATGGGACTCATCAGCCTGTCTGCCTCCTTCTTTACCGGAGGTTTGGGCATGCCGCAGAATGGAGAACAATGGGGAATGATGCTCATCCTTGTACTTTTGTGCAGCTGCTTCGGCTTTGCATTCCAGCCCCTGGGACAGAAATATCTTCCGGCAGAAAGCGCGGCCGTCCTTACGGTGGTAAACCCCCTTACGGCCAGCGTCCTGGGCGTCCTGGCTGCCGGCGAAAGGCTTACCGTCCTAAAGCTTTGCGGATATGTGATCATATTATCGGTTTTGGTGCTTTATAACATCCACTCCTATCCGCATAAAACAAAGACATGATCCACAAAAAAGGGCTGAGCCAGTTCTGCCGGCTTATTGGCGGTTTGTGAGGATATCCGAAGCCTCCTGTATGGAACGAAACATCCCGTATCCTTTCATGGCTTTTCTGGCCTGTTGGAGCATATGGGGATCCGGCTTATGTCCGGATTCTATTTCTTTGATCAGAAGATCGATATGGAAGCGCATCGTCATCATGGTGGAGGCCATGTTACGCATGATATCGATCACATTTTTCTGATTTTCCTTGACAAAATCAAACATATCCTCCCGATTTATCCTTAAGGCAAGCAGATCCGAGTATGCCCTGACCGTATATATCGAAGGTTTGTCCAATAGCATCCCGAGCTCGCCAAAGCAGCACTGGGGTCCGATTATTTTGATCAGCGTCTCCTGCTTTGATCCAAATCCCACATATACCTCGGCATGGCCGGAAATGATCTTAAACATATCGGCATTTAGTTCACCCTCCCTGACTATGACCGTCTCCTGCGGATACTTGACCATCTTCGCATTCATATATTGTTGAACCTCCTGTAAAACCGGCTATGCCCGTGAAAAGCAGGGACTCCGACGGGGAGAAATCCGTATTCCGGCTGCTTTTGAGCTGTCAAAAGCTTAAAAATACCATAAACATCACGACCGCAAAACCCGCAATGAATGCCGGTAAGGTTTGAGATCTGTCCAGATAGGTAATCAATGACCGGAAGCCAATAAAGATCAATATCGTTCCGCCCATGATCTCGGAACCTGACTTATACCGGTCGCCAAAGACGCTGCCGATCCTGACGCCGGCAGCAGAGATGATAAAGGTGATGATCCCGATCATGATGACCGCAAAGACGACATTGAAGAGCCGGCTTGTATCCAAAACCTCGACAGGAACGGCAACAAAAGTAATGCCTACCGCCAGAGCATCTATACTGGTCGCCACCGCCATCATGAACATGGTCTTTCCATCAAAACCCGGTTTGGTCTCCTCCTCCGGCGACAGCGCTTCCTTGATCATATTTCCTCCGATCAGGGAAAGAAGCCCGAATGCTACCCAGGGGGCGATCATGTTGATATATTTCTCGAAACCAGACCCGATCAGATAGCCGATAAACGGCATGATCCCCTGGAAGGCTCCAAACCAGGCGCCACATAAAAAGTATTCTTTTTTTGTGGTCTTTCCGGCCGCAAGTCCTTTGCATATGGAAACAGCAAACGCATCCATAGCCAGGCCGACCGATAAAAGAAAAAGTTCAAATAATCCCATGATCCATTGTTGTATGATCCGGTTCCTGACAGTTTTTAAGAAAAACAACCCCGCTGCCTGCCGGAGGTCCTGCCTGGATTTCTCCTATCAATCTGTCTTCTGTGTATATGCTTCCGAATACTTCTCTGTGATCTCTGTCGGCAGTTCAAAATGCTGGTAGTCTTTCGTGTCTGTCCAGTCCCCTCCCCACTCGAAGCCTTTTTCGGTAAAGAGCTTATAGCACAGATCATCCTTTTCTATCTTGTAATCAAATTCCTTTGTTCTGTCCAGATAAGGTGCCCCTGTAGCAGGTTCTATCACTTCTTCCGCAGTCCCGTCTTCCTTCGTCACGACCTTGTGATAGGGATTGTACAGCGTATTGATATCCACCGCCATTCCCAGTCCGTGTTTTGAAATTTTATTGGTATGTGATATGAATCTGAAGTTAAAGCAGGACGAGTTATTATCACGCATCATCGTCTCATCGTCAGCCAGGTAGTTGTCCGGAAGCACCATGCGCTCTATCGGATAGCCCGCATCATACAGTTTCTCAAAAATCTCCAAAACATCCTCTGCGATCTGTTTATGCACGACCATTTCTCCCTGATGGGTATTGCCGTCCTTATCTTTGTGCAGGACCAGCAGATAACGCAGATCTTCCCTTGGCACAATGCAATCCTCTTTATAAGTATTTCCCTTTTTCATTCTATCAAATAGATCGTCTGGGATTTCCTGAATAGAAAAGCCCTCCCTGCTTTCCATGAAAAGTGCCTCCCCGCCTTCTGCAGCCTCTTTCTCATCGTCTGTCCCATTACCCGTTTCCACCTTCTTTATCTCTTCGCTCTGGTCTATGGTCAGGTCAAAGTTCTGAAACATCTCATTATCCGGCAGTGCCATGGAAAAGGAATCGCTTCTGTCTATGCTTACATCAAGCTCATCCGCGCTGAGGTCAAGCACATGGCCTCCGGCCTTTCTTTCATCTGAGATAAAATGGAAGTGCCATCCAACGGCATTGATATCCCCCATATACTCAGGACAGTACAGGCCTACCACGGTTCCCTTTATGTTTTCGTAATCAAAAAAGGTCTGATCGGTTTCCAATACCTCCGCCAATGGTTTATACGGCTTCGTTTGGGGAAGTTCGCTTCGCACATTCATCTGACGGAAGGTTCCTTCCGCCCGGATCATGTAAAGCCGGTTTACCCCCATGCTGCTGACCTTTCGGTCAAGCTCAGCCTTCAGAGTATTCATGTTGTCTATCCCGGTAAGCTGTATCACCTCATCGGCATCAAAAAATGTCACATTCGAAAAAGGGATCGTCTCTTCATCCGAAACCACCTCGACCGTGCCATCATAAGCGGCTCGGTAAACTGTCCCCTCAAGCATGATGAGTTCGCCGTCAAGCGCATCAAATGTGCCGATCCCCGTGTCCCCAAGCTCCTTCAGCCGGCTCACGGAAACGCTTCCATTATAATCGCCAAAGGTAAGCCCCTGCAGAAGAGATACCTGATGGATCACATCCCTCCCGCCTGCACTGGCGCCTGAAGCACTGCCGTCTAAGGCATTGCTGTTTATATTAATGTCAATATTGGCGCAGGCCGTTAATAATACAGACGACATCAATAAAATCCCACTTACCAGACAATGCTTCCTCTGTTTCGAATCCTTCATTTCGTCCTCCTCTATAAACGCATATTTATATCTGACTTACACCGGCCGGATGCGAAACCCGTAACCGGACAAAAACGCATCGCTTTACCGCCGCCTTAATTCTGTTTTCCCGTTCATCTGATCCACCGAAAATGCCCGTCTTCTGTTACCATGACCGCAGCGGATGCAATCCGGTGTATTCTTTTCAAGCCAAGAGGCCCTGCGGATACACTTCCATGTCCCTGCGCTTCTTCACTGTGGGATACTTTTTTCATAAACGCTTATAACGTATCGCAACAATTATAGCAGACAACATCCGTTAAAGATAGATGGCACTTTCGTTTCTTATCCATAAACCCATACAGGACGGTCATCCGGTTCTCCCGGCTTATACAAAGCAAATACTGTCAGGCATTTATGCGATCTGCCAGTTTTCCGCCTCCTGTCTTAACCTGACAAATCCGGCGTATTTGCCGCCAAGGCTTATCAGCTCCCTGTGCTTTCCTCTTTCAATGATCCTGCCGTCATCCACCACGAGTATCTGATCTGCCGCTTCTATCGTTGCCAGCCTGTGGGCGATTATGATCACCGTCTTGCCTCTTGACAGCTCCGTAAGGGCACCCTGGATCAGGTGCTCGTTTTCCGGATCTATGCTGGCGGTAGACTCATCAAGGATGATTATGGGCGCATCCTTCAGTATCGCTCTGGCTATGGAGATCCTCTGTTTCTGCCCTCCAGACAGCGTGCCTCCACCTTCACCGATCACTGTATCATACCCATTCGGAAGCTCCATGATAAAGTCATGGCATCTCGCTTTCTTTGCCGCCTCTATCATCTCCTCCTCGGTCACGTTTTCCCTTCCAAAGCAGATGTTCGCCCGTACGGTATCATTGAACAGATATACATTCTGGAAGACCATCGAGATATTTGACAGCAGGCTGTCCAGGCTGTACTCCTTTACATCCCTGCCGCCCAGTGTGACCGATCCTTTACTCACATCATAAAATCTTGCGATCAGATTGCAGATCGTAGTCTTGCCGCTTCCCGAAGGTCCTACGATCGCTGTGGTAGTCCCTTCCGGGATCGTAAAGGAAATATCTTTAAGAACCTTTCTATCCTCCGTCGACGAAGCATTGTAATATGAGAAATCCACATGATCGAATCCTATGTCATAATCTTCGCATTGAATGTCGGAACCTTTGACATCCAACAGGTTATTCTCGGAGAACATCTCCATTTTGTTAAATGCATTATCGATCACCGACAGGACGTGCGCACTGTCCGCAATGGGCTCTACGGAGTTAAATATGGACATCGACAGGAAGGATACGATGAGTACCATGGATAATCCCAGCCTGCCCGCGATCCCTGCGTACATTACCGCCATGATCATCCAAACGCTTGCCGCTTTGAGCGCGAATATATGCAGGCAGTTGTATGGAATGAAACCCCATTCGATCTTAAGGGCTATCTCTTTTGCACTTCGGCACGCATCCTTAAAGTCCTTTGATGAAGCCCCCTCCATCCCAAAGGATTTCACGACAGGCAGTCCTCTCGTATATTCCAGGGCCGCTCTGGTAAGCCGCTCATTCTCCTCATTCAGTACCTTCGTATTGTCTTTGCTGTGCCTTGATATCATCAGAAGAAAAATGAATGATCCCGCCGCTCCGCATATTGCGATCAGGGCACATTCCGGAATGGTGAATGCGAGGAATAAAAGCACGCATAAGAAATTCAGATATCCTCCGATAAATCCGTCCACCATACGTATCCCCATGTTTTCCAGCGTTGCCAGTCCGGTCGTAATGGCATTTAAGATCCTGCCGGTATCGTTTGTCTGGAAATATCCCAAGGATACTCTTTTGAGTGCCTCGCCCACCTTCAGCCGGTCTCTGGCCACTAGTTCATAGCCTATCTTTTCATGAAACCTTGCCTTCAGATAGTCAAACAGGAATCTCGCGCAGACCATCAGCAAGATCATGAAAAAGCTCTTCCAGGCCAGCATCGGATCGATGCTCTTTTTATTCCCGGCGGCATCGATGATCTGCCCGATCACATATCCTGAATAAGCCACGGGAGCCGCCACCGCCCATGATGAAAGAAAAGAAAATACAAATCCGATAAAAAGACTTGCTTTGAATCCTTCGCACCAGTCTATGATCCGCTTTACCGTTCTGAACATCTCACGCCTCCTTTACCTGTCCGGCCGCCGCATTTCCTGCGGCCCAGTTTTTTGCACCTATATGAGCCTGCCACATTCTTTCGTAGAGAGGACATGCCCTGATCAGCTCTTCCTGTCTTCCCTGCGCCTTTATCCGGCCGTTATCCAGTACCACAATATTGTCTGCATTCTTTATCGTTGAAAGCCTGTGGGCGATGACCAGCAATGTCTTGCCCTTTGTCAGATTGGCAATGGATTCCTGGAGCTTCGTTTCATTTTCGGGATCCGTAAACGCTGTCGCCTCATCCAGTATCACGATCGGGGCATCCTTCAGCATCATACGCGCGATCGCTATCCTCTGCCTCTCACCGCCCGACAGGCGCTTTCCTGCTTCTCCTGCTGACGTATCATATCCATTGGGAAGCTTTCTGATGAACTCATCACAACAGGCCGCCTTTGCCGCCTCCACTACTTCTTCATCTGTGGCCTCGGGTCTGCCCAGCCTGATATTTTCTTTTATCGATCTCGAAAACAGGAAATTATCCTGGGTCACGAAGCTGACGATATTTGCCAGCGATGTTACCTTCATGTCCTTAATGTCGATCCCGCCGATCTTTATCGTGCCCCCAGTCACATCCCAGAACCTTGCGATCAGCTTTGCGACCGTAGATTTTCCTCCCCCGCTCGGTCCAACCAGTGCCGTAAAGCTGCCCTCGTGCAAGGTGAGGTCTATCCCATGGAGCACCTCACCTTCTTCGTCATCGTAAGAAAAGTGGACATCTCTCAGCTCGATGCCGTAACGATCCGGGAGCTTTTCAAAAGCAGGTTCCGGCAGGCTTTCTATCTTCAGGAGCTTTTGGATCTCTAAAACCGTATACTGCATCTGTCTGAGCCCGTTTGAAAAGACCTCTATCTTGGCCATGCTTATCACCATGGACATGGCGAGCATCACGGCGAGTGCCATTTCCGATATCGTCATGCTGCCTTTTTGCACAAGCAGTATGCATACAGGAACTGTTCCCAGCAATGTCGCAGGCATGAAAGCAAAGGCCAGTTTCATCGTGATCCATGTGGATTCCAGCCATTCGATGACAAAATCCCGGTAGTCTCTGATCGCTCCGGCAAACTTCTCATAGCTTACTCCTGCCTTTCCGAAGGCTTTGATCACCTCGATACCCTCTACATATTCCACGATCATGCTGCTCATGCCTGCGTTTGCTTCCTGATACTTCGTCATATTTTTTCCGCTGAGTTTGAATGTGAGCACCATAAAGATCATTCCGAGGGGCAGGGAAAGAAGTGATGCGAAAGCAGCTCGTATATCCACCATCATGAGCGCGGCGAAGCAGACGATCGGAAGCAGTATATGCCCCGCTCCCTCCGGAACCACATGCGCAAGGGGCGGCTCGATGTCTTCGATCTTATCTATGATCACGCTTTTGATCTCGCCGATGGAATGGGAATAGACTTCACCGAGCGGAGCCATTAAAAAGGTATCCGCCACCTTAAGCCTTAGGCCTTCCAGGACATTAAACGCCACATAATGCGATATCCCTGTAGAGATCCCGAAGCAGACGACTTTAACAAGATAAGCAAATAGAGCGATCATACAGAAATGCATAACCAGCGTTTTGTCTGCATTTCCGCTGATATATCCATCCAGGATCCGGTAAACGCAGTAATACGGCACGATGCCGGCTACAAGACTTGCCATGGAAAAGACAACCGATATCCCCAGTCGTCCCCCGCTGCCCTTCGCATAAGAGAGCAATGTGCCAAACCATCTCTTTTCTTCTTTGGTTACCTCTTCATTCATAATGCCTTCCTTTCTTTTGTTTGTTAACATTTCATGATCCTTGTTCGCTAACCCCTAAAACGGCCTCACCGCCTGATCCTGTTACCGGACCAGACGGTGAGGTTGTAATGTGATTCAATTTTATTGAGGATCAGACACCCATCATTTTCTTCCATCCCGGCAGGAAAAACTTCTCCAGCGTTGCCAGCGCCTCGTCTGCTTCCTCTCTGGGATAATTGTGTACCACCGGCTCAAACAAAGCCGTGAGATATGCCGTCAGCAGGAGATGCAGCTGCTGCGCTGATATTTCCGGCACCTTGATCCCGGACTTTCCCAGTTCACCCAGGTAGGCCAGAAACTTATCCTGTGCCATTTCCGTCAAATGATGTAGATAATCCTCGTATTTGCTGCCCTTCGACTTCGCGATCAGGAGATGATAATCCTCCATATTCGGATAGACCACCTCACGCATCATATCGATAAAGGAATCCTGCCAGACGACCTGCCGGCTTTTCTTCACCGGCTCATCATATCTTCGCATATGCGCCACTGCCCAGGCCATCAGCTTATCCTCCGCAGGAGAGACCAGCTGATAAAAGAGATCCCCTTTATCCTTACAGTGACGATAGATCCCTGCAGCGGTCATGCCAGAGCGGCCAGCAATGCTACGCATGGAAGCCTTTTCAAACCCCATTTCCATGAATTCTGCTTTGGCCGCCGCCATGATCTTTATATGACTGGCCGACTTATCTCTGGGCAATTCCACGATCCTTTCTTTTATCGCTAACATCGTACGCTAACAAGATTAGCTAACATAAGTATATTAACAATCCTTCTGCGAAAAGTCAAGCTGTTTTGGAAAGGGATGTTCTGGTACTCAGAATTGGAAATAGATAAACTGCTGGGCGTCGTATTCCGGCCCGTAAATCCCAAAAATAAGGATTCCCGCCACTGCGGCATAGCATAAAAGCCACCTGAACCAGAGTCCCTGGCCTTTAAGCCATTCACGGAAGCGGATCCCCTTTAAGCTAAGCAGGTCGGCAATAAAAAGGATCAACATGGACAGCAAAAGCACATTCAGCTTCTCCCCGCCCTCAAGACCGAGCTTGGAGAGATTGTCTCCCCAGGTAAGCCACTCTCCTCCGGTAAGCCCAAGACACCGGCTGAGCACCCCGATGCCTTCCCGTACAGACTGTGCCCTAAAAAAGATCCAGCTGATATCCACAAGGAAAAAGGTACAGACTACACGGGCCAGCTTATGGCTGAAGGCCTCTGTTCTTATGCCCGCCTTTTTGCACAGACCCTCCCGGAGGGGAGCCGTCCATTCTGAAACGATCTGGTACAACCCGTTCAGCCCGCCCCAGGCCACGAAATGCAGGCTCGCCCCATGCCATAAGCCGCTAAGCAGAAATACCGTCATGCAATTGATCCATTTGCGGATCCTGCCTTTGCGGTTTCCTCCCAGGGGGATATAGAGATAATCCCGAAACCAGCTGGTCAGGGAGATATGCCATCTCCTCCAGAAATCCGCCACGGATACGGAAAAATACGGCTTATTGAAATTATCCATCAGACGGAATCCGAGGATCTCGGCAGCTCCTACCGCGATATTGGAATAGCCCCCAAAATCACAGTAGATCTGGAAGGCAAAGCACACCGATGCCCAAAAAAGCTGGTATCCGGTACACTGTTCCCATTGGTCATAAGCCGAATCCACGACAATGGCCAGATAAGAAGCCAGAACCACCTTCTGGAAATACCCATACAGCATCAAAAGCAATCCGGATCTCACCCTGTCCCACGCAAAGGGATGGTCTTCATCCACCTGGTGGAGCAGGTTTTTGGACCGCTCGATGGGACCCGCCACAAGCTGGGGGAAAAAGCTGACAAATAGCGCATATTTGAAGAAGTTTTTTTCCGGCTCCACCTCTCCCCTATATACATCCATGGTATAGCTCAATGCCTGGAAGGTATAAAACGAGATCCCCACCGGAAGCAGCACGTCAAAGGCCGGTTTATGGAAAGCCAGTCCGAAAAAGCCCAAAAACCCTTCCAGCAGATCTGCCGCAAAGCCAAAATACTTAAAGAAAAAGAGAATGCCAAGATTAATGGCAAAGGATAGAGCCACCACGGCCTTCTTCCGTTTTTCTGTGGAGGAACGGGCGATCCCTATGCCGGAAAGGTAGGTGATCAGGGTGGATGCAAGGAGAAGCAGAGCGTATTCTGCCTCCCAGCACATATAGAAAAAATAGCTGCAGCCAAGCAGCCAAATGGTCTTTAGGCGCCGGGGCATGATAAAATATGCCAAGCAAACCGCCGGGAAAAAAAGCAGAAAATCGATCGAATTAAAAAGCATGATCCCTATTCCTTCGAATGGAGTTCCACATAGTTTCTATATTCCTCATAATCCCTATCCCAGGAAGCAAAAGAGGCTTCTTTTTTGTGTCCTTTCAAGCCGAAATCCGAAGCCAGCCGGTCTCCAAGGTATTTTGTGACCTTCCCTGCCCCCCAGACATTCGGATGCTCATAGTCTTCAAAATCATGCGCGAAGTCCAGATCCTCCATCTCCCTCTGGCAGTAATAGAGCGGAATGCCCCGGTCCCTGAGATATCCCTCGGCTTTCCGGTTTCTGCCCTGGGTCTCCTCATACCATTCCCTTTCCTCCCCGTCCAGATCACTGAAGGGACTGAAATATACGGCAAGGGCGATCCCGTTTTCCGCACAAAGCGTCCGGATCCTTTCAAAATAATCCAATGCCATTTCCGGAATATCGGCTTCTTCCACATCCAAGCCCGGATCCCTTTGCGGATCGATCTCAAAATTGATATTTGAGCCCTTATTCCACTCCTTGGCATAAAAGTCCTTTGTCTGAAGCTCATTCCACCGGGAATGATAAAGCAGAAAAGGAAAATAAAATTCCAGCCTGTCCTTTAAGGAATAGTCGGAAAGCTCATCATCCAGCATTTCCTTTTTTACCTTCCCCAGTCTCATGCCGTCAATGGATGCATGCAGGCGTTCCTCACTGGCAAAGGCATGGTATGTACGGAAATAATATCCCTCCAGCAGCACGACCTTTGGTTTCTGGTACTGCAGCGCATCCTTGAGCATATAATAGGACGTAACAAAGGTCTGGGAGGGTCCCCCGATCACATAGGAAGTGATCCCCTGCTCATGCCAGAGCACGTTGGGCTGAAAGGATGTAAATGCATGGCTGCTTCCTATGCATAATACATCCAGGGTATTCTTTTCGAGATGATAATAGGAGCTGCTCAAAATGGACAGATCCCCATCCCCTTCTTTTCGCATAAAAATCCGGGATAATTCTGCAAAAAGCATCAGCAGCCCCGCAAGAAAAATCCCGAAAAGGATCAGCCTTCCCGGCCATTTCTGTTTCATGATGCCTCCCCTGCTTCAAACATTGATATATTATCCCGAATTCATGCCATCGTCAACGAATGAAAAAAAGAGGACGGCATTGCCGTCCCCTTTCGTAATGGCTCTTTTGTTTTAGAAGATCCGGCGTACAGCCAGCACGGAACGATAGGATACCGGTGAGACCTTGATCCCTGTCCTTGCAGTAGAAGCATGGACGATCTGGCCATTCCCGAGATAGATCCCCACATGTCCGGAATAGCAGACGATATCTCCCGCCTGGGCATTTGCAATGCCGCCGCTGACTCCATAGCCTACTCCTCGGTCAGCACCAGAACTGTGAGGAAGAGACACGCCGAAGTTGCGGTATACGCTCATGACAAATCCGGAGCAGTCCGTTCCATTTGTCAGAGATGACCCGCCATAAACATAGGGATTGCCCACAAACTGGAGTGCAAACTTAGCAACCTCTGCACCGGTGCCGCCTCCTGCTACTCCATAGCTTGCTGAAGGTGCCGCGCCCTGTCCGGACTGCTTCTTCGACGAAGATTTCTTCTTTCCGGCCTCTTCTGCTGCCTTGCGTGCGGCCTCCCTGGCGGCCTCTTCCTTAGCCAGCCTGGCCTCCTCTTCTTCCTTAGATTCAGCTCTTACAAAGTCTGTATAAAGCCGTACAAACTCTGAAGAGACAAAACCGTCACCTTCCTCGATGGAGACCTTGACCCAGCCGTCCAGCTCGTCTAAGACCTCCAGCTCGTCCTCGATGGGTACCATGCCCAGCACCTCTGCTTCCTTCGAGGGCTCACTCCGTACATATAACGTCGTGGTCGTAACCACTGCCATCCTTTTTCCAACTTCCTTGGCAAGAGCCTGGGCGTCTTCGCCGGTCACGCAATATTCGCCCTTCACATATCCGGTCACGCTTCCGGACTTGATCTTGTACCATTCTCCTTCTTCTTCGATGAGGTCGCCGGCAGATTTGTCATACAGCTTGCCGATGATATTGGCGCTTTCCGATGCCGCATCCCTTACATTCACATAATCGCTGACATGGGCAATGACCAGATTGGTAAAATCCTCTTCTTCATTCTTTTTATTACGTGTCACCACATCCACCAGATTCAGGATCTCGCCTTCCCCCTCCTCGGATGTGGTCAGGAGGGCTGCCGCCCCTACGCCGGCTCCTACCGATTCCTCCACGGAAGCTGCTGCTGTGACGCCGCTTCCGGCTGTCGACCCGGCTCCTACCGTGATCAGCTCCGGCTCTGAGCTGTCTGCTGTACTGACAGACGGCTCTGTCACGGCTACCATCTTTGCCTTCACCGCTGAAGACTCATCTTCTGCCGGCTGTGAGATCACCGTTTTTGCAGAAAGGACAATACTCTCGCCTGCTCCTGAGAGCACGGAATTGATCTTTGCATCCTTTACGGTATGAGAAACAACACTTGTATCATCCACGATCCCACGGTCGCTCTTTATCTTCTCTGCCTGTACTGCTGTAACAGATATCCCCTCATTTAATACTCTCGCTGTACCTGCTGCAGGAAGGATGGAGCTCAGACCGTCCGCTGCAAACACAGCGGTAGTTTCTGAAACCATCATTACCGTGATCAGTCCGGCAGTGATAAATCGAATGAGATTGTTTTTCATATAGGAATTCTCTCCAGTTTAAATTGTTACAAATTTGTTAAAATCCGAGTATCAATATAGCACCGAAAAAAATCCTTGTCAACCCCCAAGACCGCGATTTTACTCTATTTTAATATTACCAAATTGTTACGGTCGGTATACATAAATCACAAGATGCTGCGATCCGATTTACATAATTGTATAATTATGGTATACCATTTACTGTATCATCTCTGTCTGATGTACTAAAAAAAATACAAAATCAAGAGGAGAATTATGTCAACTAAATATGCTCTTGTGACCGGCGCATCCCGCGGGATCGGCCGTGCCATCGCAGAAAAACTGGCTGCCGAGAACTACATCCTATATACGATCTGTCGTTCAGACCCTGACCGGATCCGCGACTTTCCGGGACGCTGCTACGCAGGAGATGTGGGCGACTTCGATTTTATCTCTGAAGTATTCCATGACATCGAAAGACTCGACGTGCTGGTCAACAATGCCGGCATCTCCCGGTTCGGCCTTTTGCAGGACATAAGCAGAACGGAGTGGGATGAGATCCTCTCCGTCAACCTTTCTTCCATATATAATACCTGCCATTTTGCCATTCCCCTGATGGTAAGACGGCATTCCGGCCGGATCATCAATATCTCCTCTCAGTGGGGGGTCGTAGGCGCTTCCATGGAAGCGGCATATTCCGCCTCCAAAGGCGGAGTCAACGCCCTGACAAAAGCCCTGGCAAAAGAGCTTTCCCCAAGCGGCATCCAGGTGAATGCCATTGCCTGCGGCGTGATCGATACCGATATGAATCAATCCTTAACTCCAGAAGACCGCCAGGTTCTTTCCCAGCAGATCCCCGCCGGCCGCTTTGGGACTTCGGAGGAAGTCGCCGACATGGCATGGCAGCTGATCCAGGCACCTCCCTATCTTACCGGCCAGGTCATCGGACTGGACGGGGGCTGGATCTAATGGATAAAGGTGGGAAAAGGACGATAATCCTTAACCTCTAAAAGATATCTTCCCTCCCCCTCATTCGTAAAGCCAAGCCGGTCATAAAGCCCGGATACCATGTCATTCTTGCTTGTACGGAGGTACTCCCCTATGATCTGTCCGATCCCTTCCTTCCGGCACAGGCTTACGATCTCATTCATGATATACTCTTCCATGCCCCTCTTCAGCACACGGCAGCTCATAAACCAGGTATCGATAAAGGCCCGGCCGCCCTCCAGCTTTTTTAATATGACGGCACTGATCAGTCCATAGTCTCCAAACCGGTCCCGGAGCATAAAATACCTGGTCAGGTATCCTTCATCCTCTGCCAGATGCCGGATCTCGTCCTCTAAATAACGTACCGTCCGGAGATTAAACTGGTTGGATCTTTGGGACAGCTCCGCGATCCTGGGATAATGAAACGCATCAAAGGGCTTTGCCTCGGCAGTCATTTCAAGGGACTGCAGGTATTCTTCTATCGATACGCTGGCGGATTCCGCTTCCCTCCTCTTTGCCTCCGCATGATACAGCCCGGTGCGGTCTGCGCCCTTAAGCGCAAAGGAAGCAGTTTCAAATAAATGCAGCGGTTGAAGGAAGGAAAGATATTCCGCCGGATCCTCAGGAAGCTCCGGCACCGTCACCTCCGGGATCAGCTCCCTGACCAGATTTCTTTCATATGGGTTGTCATCCAGAAACACCATGCTGTCAAAGCCGATATTCAATACAGACTGGATCCACCGGATATTCGAAGCCTTATCCTCCCAATTTGCCACAAAAACAGCAAAATCATCTAAATGAAGGATCATGTCCGGATGCTTTTCAAAGGGTTCCTTCGCCTGATCTTCGTCATTTTTCGAACATACTGCAAGAAGGATCCCTCTCTTCTTTAATTCCAGGCACCACCTTTGAAGGTCGCTGAACGCCCTCCCCGCGCCCAGCTCCCCGATCTCGATCCCGTTCAGGCCGTCTTCCCCGACGATCCCTCCCCAAAGCGTATTATCCAGATCCAGGATCAGGCATTTCCGGATCCTTCCCCGCACGGCAAATATCACATCATAGATCTCCTCCGTGCTGCGGACCACTGCCTCAAACCCAAGAGACATCCTTGCCTGATAGTAATATTTGCGATCAGAAAACTCCCTCTTTCCGTATTCTGCCTGGATCATGTCCAGATCGATCAGAAACACGGACTGAGCCTGCGAGGCTTTTTCGGCAAGGAGATAATTCAGCTTAAACAGCTGATAAGAAAAAGAGGAAGGCTCCCTAAGGGCATAATTTCCGAGAACCCCCTCATCCATCCGGTTAAAATTAAACTGCAGGATCACTGCCCTGGTGTTTCTTTTCAGCCCGTCCCAGCAGGATAAGATCCGGTCCAGATATTGTTCGGCAAAATCCTGCCTGGTATTTTCCGGGGTCCTCTGGTATTCCTCATAGGCGCGTTCCACGGAAAAATAGAGCACGACAAAATCGCGCTCTTCCTGATAAAGCTCTGAGGCCTCATCAAATATGCTGGTTTCAATGCTGTCATACTCTGCATCATATACCTCGGCACGGATCTGATGTTCATAACCCATCCCCCGGATCGCATTGGCCAGAAACTGTGTCGCGGAATCTCCCAGCACAGCCAGGCTGATCCGTTCTTTTTCCGGTGTATCCCGGAATTTTTTGATATTCTTTTTTAATTCATTATAGGTTTTCATCACGCAAGACCCGTCAGCTTAAAAATCCATGATCCCTGTCCAAAAACTGTTCAACGGTATACCTCGGCCTCCTTTTCGTCTCCAGATAGATCTTGCCGATATACTCCCCTATGACCCCCAGGGAAAGCAGGATCAGGCCGCCGATGGCCCAGACGGACACATTCAGGTAGGTCCAGCCCGGAACCGTCTCTCCCCTGGCATGACGGACAACCGAATAGATCATGATGCAGATGGATATCAGGAAGATAAAGACGCCCATGCCCGTGATCAGACGGATCGGCTGGACAGAAAAGGAAGTGATCCCTTCAAGGGCAAATGCGATCATCTTTTTTAGCGGATATTTGCTGCTGCCCGCAAACCGCTCCTTTCTTTCATAATAGACGACATCAGAGGAAAAACCCACCAGAGGGATCAATCCCCTCAGGAAAAGATTCACCTCCTGGTATTCCGACAGTGCTTTGACGGCTCTTTGGCTCATCAACCGGAAATCCGCATGATCATAGACCGTTTTCACTCCCATGCCCTGCATGAGCTTATAAAACGAATGCGCGGTGAAGCGCTTGAAAAAGGAATCCGTATTCCGGTCTGAGCGCACGCCGTATACCACGTCCACGCCGGATGCATATTTTTCAAGCATCAAGTCGATGGCATCCATATCATCCTGGAGATCCGCATCCATGGAGATCACGGCATCCGCATAGGGATATACGGTCATCAGCCCGGCTAAAAGCGCATTTTGATGTCCCCGGTTTCCGGACAGGCTGATGCCGGAAAATAAACTATCCTTTTCGTGCAGGGCTGAGATCACGCTCCAGGTTCCGTCAGAAGAGCCGTCATTGATAAAGCAGATCCGGCTGTCCTCCCGCAGGATCCCTTCCCCCATCAGCCCCTGCATTTTGTCCTTCAGCCTGCGGGCTGTCTCCGGCAGGACCTCTTCCTCATTAAAGCAGGGAAGCACCACATAAAGCGTCAGAGCCTGTCCCATATATAATCCTTTCTGCTTCCGTTTTTCAAGGAATCGCTGTTTGCCCTGCGGATGGAACGTTCATACGCGGCGCGGAACAGCCGGATAAAGAGCTGCTCCGGCACCCTCCGGTAAAGCAGTTTCTCGATCCGAAAAACCAATCCCCGCCTGGCCTTCTTTTTCACATAGCCCGACCAGGGAGATTCTGTCAGGTACCGGTTAAAGAGGTCATTATCCGGATGGACATTGCCCTTATGCCAGGGGTACTCGCCGGCAAACCGGGAGGACAGAAAGATGACCGGGGCTTCTTCTGCCCGGGAAAGCTCTTCCTCGGTATAAAATCCGCGAAGGCTGAACACCTTCCGGTAATTCTTTTCGGAAAAGATCCTCAAGACAGGCTGCATGCTGTATTCCGGGTAAAGCTTCAGGATCTCCCCCTTCAGCACCACATTCAGAAGATCCTGCTCCGGAAGCGGATACCTGGCCCGCACGTTTTTGATATGATTTATGATCCGTTCCGTGCACCGCTCCCTGCGCCAGGCCTGCATATCAAACAGGATCACGCCGGCATTATAATAGTAATCATCCCTGGCAAAGCCCAGCTGCCTCTTATGCTTCCGTACCAGCGCATCCAGCACCATTGCGGCCGGATGCCCTTCCAGATCCATGTCTATAAGCCCCATAAGTCCCGATACAATGATGGTATTTACCTGAAGGTATAAGAGCCGCTTCACATCGGCATCCAATATCAGGCTCAGGTACATTCTCAGATCAAAGGAAAATTGCCCGCGGTATGCGGGAAGCTTCAGCTTCTTCAATATGTGGAGAAGGCGCTCCCTGTCTAAGAAGGTCAGCTGCCGGCGGTATTTGGCTACAAGGGTACGGAGCCGGTCCTCTGATTCCCGGGAAAGGACGTCTCCCAGGATATAAATCCGGATCTCTTCAAAATCCCGGTTATTCTCCAGAAGAGACAGGATGGACACTCCGGCCGCCGCGATATGCTTTTCTCCAAATTCGTACAAGACGTCGATCTTCATCCGTGATTCCTGTCTGCCGCCATAACAAAATAAAACCGATAAAACATGCCAAAGGGCATACTACGCTGCCAGCGGGATAAAACATGCCAAAGGGCATACTACGCTGCCAGCGGGATAAAACATGCCAAAGGGCATGTTTTATTATACCATCAGGGGATATGCTTTACAATTTCATGGATGATGAAGGCAATGATCGGGATCACATAGATCAGGAGCACAGACATGCCCCATACCGCCTTCAGCAAAGGCCCTGCGATCCGATCCAGCAGGGCATGCCCTGCCTTCCTCCATTCACAGAAAAACAGGATAAGAACGGAAAGCAGGGAGATCAAAGCCCCTGTCTGCATCCCCTCAGGCAGGAAGGAGATCTCTACCCGGTTTTCTCCTTCCCCGATGGGTATCCCGGTAAAGAGCTCTGCCACATTCACTGCCTCTTTTTTCTCCCCATTCACCATCACCTTAAACCCGGGATTGTAGCATACGGGGATCATGGCCAGGTTTCTTTCCGGGTCTCCCTCCACGGTAAAGCTCAGGCTCCTGTTTCCCTCTTTTACCCTCTGCTCCATACCCTGGTATTTTTCACACAATCTCTCCAGCGCGTTCAGATCCAGCAGATATGCTTTTCCCTTCTCCAGGCCCTCGATCCCGATCTCTTCATCCTGGAATATCCCTGCAAAGACCAGCCCGTGATTGAAATTGGCCGGATATGCCGTATTATCCATATCCCCTATGGTGGGGACGGGAACAGGCTTTCCGTTGACCCTGATGCAGTCTGCTTTCCCGCCAAAAAGGTACAGTGCCTTTTTTCCGGAGGCCATTCCCTGCATGCCCTCCATCCGTTCCATGATAAGGCTGTCTGTTCCTGTCATTGCCTGGAAAAAAAGATTATGGACATCCGCAGGATCCTTATCCCCGATCTCCGCCGCGGAAAGCTCCGGCGATACCGCCATCGCAAAGGGGAGCCGGTACACATGGTCATACAGGCCATACCCATCCGACATTGCGGATCGCCGGTAGCTCTCATTCTCACAATAAAAGGGTTCGCAGGTCACTGTCTGGGTCACATGAAACAGCGCATCGGAAAAAAGAGTTCCCCCCGAATCCAGCATTCTCAGGAAATCCGTGTTCCCACCAAAACCCCTGAGCGCCGAAAGCTGCCCTGCCGTAGCCGTATGGCACCAGCCGGAAACACTTGCCCTTTCCACCAGCCAGCTGTAATCCACATTCATGGAGGTGTCCGGGTTTTTGATCCGGTCCAGCCTGTCCTTTGGGATCGGAAGGCCCTTACGTATGGCGTTTACCGTAGGAATATATGCCGTCTTCTGCTGGGGCTCCTCAAAGAAGCGGTCGCTGAAATGGGGATCCCCGAAGCCGATATAGGAAGCCGTACAGAGCTCCAGGGCCATCAATATCATAAGGCACGGGATCCTTCTTCTTATCCCGCATAAAAAGAGGGAGAGCAGAAACAAGACAGTGGCAAAAAGGATCCAGGCCCTGAAGAGCAGCTCGACAGGCCATACATCATGCAGGCGGTAGATTGTCAGGAGACCGATGAGAGCCAGTGCGGCCGCAAGTCCAAGAGCCGCCAAAAGTCCTGCCGGAGTCCTTTCCGTGGCGTCCTCTTTTATCCTCCCTGCATAGTAGGCGGCAGAGCTCAGTAGCACAAAGGCGATGATATAGCCACAGCGGATCGGATACTGGGTATAGGTTCCTGCATGCCAGATAAGGTCGATGGATTCAAAGGGGATCATGGCGCAGGGGAAAAAGCAGAAAAGCATGATGAAAAGGGTCTGCCTTTTTTCTTTCCGGTAGATCCACAATCCGGATAAGATCACGGCCATCGCCGCCACTGCCCCAGACAGCTGCCAGCCCTTGATATAATATTGATCCGTACCGATAGCCCTTAAGATCATCTTGACGGTTTCCATGAGCCCCATGGCCTGATTGTCCGAAAGCCTGGCCGAATTGGACATTTGCCTGACCGCCGGAAGCAGCCAGAATGAAGCGAGCGCAAAGCCCCCCATTGTCCCCAGCCCAAGCCTTGAGGCTGTAGCACCCTGCTTTTCTTTTTCACAGAGCAGAAGAAGATATGCGCCGGATGAAAGCAGCACAAAGATCAGATTGATGCAGCCCGTATAATAGCTCAGCACCAAAAGATACCCCAGGCAGAGGGCATAGGCTCCCGTGCTGCTGATATGCCTGGTTTTCCGGCCGGAAAGCATGCGGTATAAAAACAGCATCAAAAGAGGAAAATAAACCGCCATATCCAGGTTTTCCGGTACGGTGGAATGGGTCAGGGTATAGCCGCAAAGCCCGTAGGCCGTGCTGAACGCCGTGCGCAGGGAATGATCAGCAGGCACTGCCTCCCTTAGGAAAAGACACATATGGACGGACATGAAAAAAAGCTTCAGCCCCAGGATAAAGGTCATTGCGGGATAGATCACATCCCTGGGGATCAGCAGCAGGAAGAGGTTTAAGAGGGACAGGTTCCACTGGGTCGTGCTGGCCATGACCATATTCTGGCCCAGGTTGACATACCAGGAATATACCGCAGAACTCCTGCCATGCAGGATGTCCCAGATATGATGGTACAGGGGCACATTCTGCTGCCCCATGTCATAATAATCCAGGCGGTTCGGCCCAAAGGGCATGATGCCCTTGAGCACCATGACGCTTAAGAATAGAAACAGGGCGATGAACCCGGGAAGCAGGATCCATCCCGCCGTCTTCCAAAGCTCCCCGCCTTTCTTCTGCAATGCCATGCCTATACCCTTTTATCCACTACGGCTCTTCCGACGCTGTCATATCCGGTTTCGGATACTGCTGTTTTCATTTTGCGCTTCCCTCCCCGCACCGGGCAAAAAGCCCTTGTTTAAGACGTTTTTTTCTTCCTGATTATACAATGCAGGCGGATCTTTTTCCAGCTTATGAACAGCATGAGGGATGCCAAAAAGACCACCAATCCGGCTGAAAGCCCCGGAGTATGATACCGAAGGACCACCTCATGGGAGCCGCGGGGCAGGTCCAGCTTCATGCCCATGAGATCCGCCTCCTGAAGCGAAGCCTCCTGCCCGTCCACATAAGCCTTCCAGCCCGGAGAAAAACCGAGCACGATAAAGGCTTCGCAATCCTTCTTTGCTTCTGCATGAAAACGGAAGCCGTTGGTCTCCATCCGGATATCCGAGGCCTCCCCGGCGCTCTTCTCCCTTCCCTCCTGTAGTACTCCCGCATAATATTCCCGGTCTGCCGTGCCATCCTCCAAAAGAGGCTCTCCCTTTGGCGGCTCACGCAGATAAGCCATCCCGACAAAGTCCGGATTTTCAAATACCTGCCAGGCTTCCCCGTCATATTCCAGGGTTTCCTTCAGCTCATAGGATCCCGGCACATTCTCCGGATGCTTCGTCAAATGATATTTCACCCCGGACGCCGTTTCAAATACGCTGTCCCGTCCAAGTCCATAGCAGCGCCATCTGTCGTTTTCCTCATCGATCGCCCTGGCATAGCGCTGGACATAGCCGTTGATCATGCTGATCCAATAGACTGTGCCATGGTATCCGTTCAGCATGGCAGTATTCTCCGGCCGCTCATTCAACACCATGGTATTCTCCTTGGAGATCCGGAAAAGAGCGGGATCAGACCGAATGACCCGGGAAGCATTCACCGGGGAATCAATATAAGCCTCTACCGTCTTCAGGGGAAGAAACTCCTTTTCCCAGTCTGTGCCCGGCTTAGAAAAAAGCCAGCTCAGATTCAGGATGATATTCCCACATACGGCCAGTGCCGTAAGGATCCAGATGCCCTTTGCCAAAAATCCCTTCCCCGCAGATCCTGCCTTCCGGCAGAGCATCCCCAGTCCCTCTTCAAATACCGCGGCAAATATGACCCCTAAGGAAAAGTGGATCAGGAAGACCCATCGGTTATAGGTATCCGCAAAAGCATTGAAAAGACAAGTGATGATGGGGAAGTGAAGGGAGATCAGGACCACCGCAAAAAGCAGGAGCAGCTGGTTTTTGCGCCTTCCCTTTTTCAGGAAAAATACCCCGAAGAAGCCAAGGATCTCTAAGAGCGTCAATCCGCCCAGATAGCTCATCTGGCTGTCCCTTGGGTGAAGGAGGGACGCCATGAGTTCTTCATTCACCCTGGGGATATAATTATGATAATTGAATACGACATAATAGATCGGAAAGCCTGTCCGGTCGCTGTTTCCCACGATAAGAAGGCTCGGCAGGAGGATCGGTGCAGAAAGCCCCAGGCCCAAAAGGAAGGGCCAGAGACATTTCAGGCATCCATCAAGGATCTCCTTCCATTTCAAGCCATGGATAAAATACAGCCGGACCAGGCAGTATACCGCAAGGGAGATCCCGCACATATACAGATAATAAAAGCCGCACAGCGCTCCGTATGCCACAGATAAAGACATGACCGGCATTGCCCTGGAGTCCCTGTGAAAAACCATTTCCGCTCCCAAAAGCAGGAGAGGGAAATAGATCAGCACCGTAACCCATGCCGCATACATTCCCCCGCCGTAAACGGGAAATCCGGAAAAAACAAACATCAGGGCTCCGAAAACGGAAAGTCTCCGGTCAAGCCTCATATAGTTTGCGTAGCAAAGGAAGGAGATCCCCCCGAGATAAAGGCGGACAAAAAAGAGCAGGGTATACCAAACTGTCCCGTTCCCCTTATTCGCAAATACAGCCAGGAGATTCAGCGGTTCGCCCAGGCCGTAATAATTCATGCTGCCGATGATATCCTCCCCGAAGGCAATGCTCAGATCATACATGGGAAGGACCGGCCTGCCGCTTAAGATCCCTTCCAGGAGCTCCCTGAGATACTGTCCCACATATAATAACCCCGGCAGATATTGATCCGCCCCATCCCGGTACCAGACATAGGTCCTGCCGTTCTGCCAAAGGCCGGCATAGCCCAGTATCCCGCAAAGGGAAAAAAGGATCGTATACAGCAGGATCTGTTTCCCGGTTTCCTTCTTCAAGAGCGTACCTCCTTCCTATCCTGTGCATCCGTTGGGGCAAACAGCCTTACGAGCATGGCATATACCACCATCGGCACCGCCGTAAGCATCAGCCGGTTGCCGGAATCCCCGATGCCCAGCTGCAGAGCATCCTCCCTGGCAAAGCATGCCGCAAGCACCGCAAGCAGAAAGGAAAGCAGCACTGCATCCGAGAGCAGGAAGCCGATGCTCCGGCTTTGGATCATCCGGAAAAGAACCAGGCAGAGGGCAAGAAATGCCATGATTCCAAAATATCCCCATCCGTTTCTCTGCCATATATTCAGAACCAGGGCATGCAGGTTTGCCAGATAAAGATGGGGATTCAGAAACAGCATCAGGATATTCCCCATAAAAAGAAGCAGGACCGGAAGGAGAAGGGCAAGCCTTCTTCTTTTTGGCAAAAGGATCTTCTGCACGGCCAGGACATAGATCCCCGAAGCGATGCACATGGCGAGGATCATGGAGGCCTTAGCCGGCGTCAGGAAGGTCTTTTCCGGACGGATCCCAAGGATCAGATAGATCCTGGCATAATAAAGAAAAAGCATCAGAAGGGAGGGCAGCACCATGAGTCCCATCAGCTGCCGGGAGGTAAAATAAAGTGCCGAGAAGCATACCGCCAAAAGCATCACGAAAAGAGAGCCCTCCTGCCTCACTAAAGAAAGCACGCAGGAAAACAGGACCAGAGACAGGCCCCGGTCAGCCCCGAAGGGCTTCCTTTCCTTCCCGCCCGCCTCTTCCCCTGCTGCAAAAAGCAGGAAAAAAAAGATCATGAAATAATCCCCCGCCATTACCCACTTTGCGGTGACCAAAAAGGCCGGGAGCGTAGCCAGGTATAGGACGGCAGAAAGGCCAAGCAGCCGGCTTTCGGTTTTTTCCTTTAAGCAGAAGCCAAAAACCAGCAGGAAATTCAGATTCAGGAAATGCTGTATGCCAAAGGTCTGGGAAAATCCGAATAAAAAGGGCAGGGTATTGATGATGGCGGCCACCGGCCCCACATTGGTCAGATACATATCAAACTGCGGCCTCCATGCGCCCTCCTTTGCCAGGATCTGGGGATAGGACGAATAAAAGAAGACCGAATCGTTATCAATGCCTACGGAAAGGATCCCCGAGCAGCAGACCAGCGCCCCCAGTACCACGGCCGGCAGAAAAAAAGCCAGCTGCTTAAGGCAGGATTCCCCGCTTTCCTTCCCCCTCCGGATAAAGAGCAGGAAGGCTATGGCAATGCCGGCTCCGGCCAGCACCGACACGGATACCGGGCTGAACCGGATCCCTGTGCCAAGCAGGATAAAGCTCAATACGGCAAAATACGAAAGGCCTGCCGGAAATGCCAGAAGCCCCCGAAAGAACGCAGAATAGCCTCCCCTTAAAAGCCACAAGAGAAGCCATCCTGCAAGGGACAGAATGATTATGGCCAGAACCTGCCTTGCATAATAGCCGGCAGATAATGTACCCATCAGGTCATTGATATTCATGGATATCCTTAAAGAACTCCTCCATATGCTCCCGGTAATAATCCCGGCTCATCAGAAACAGATTTTCCTGCCTGTCCCAAAAGGCCACCAGCTCCCCCGCCCCGGACAGATCCTCCAGCCTGGCATAACCCATGATGCCGCTTTTCAGATAATGATAATACCACATATACATGAAGTAAGAGGTTTTGTAATACCCGCTCCAATCCGCGTCCCGGTCGTCGTTGGCGGCAAAGACATAGCGGAGCATGTCATTCACGGAGCCCAGCTCGGTAAAATATTCCCCCGCCCTTTCCTTTATTCCCGCCTCCTTCACGACAGCCGGACGGGGCAGGGACGGATCCGTCTCAAATTCACCTGCAAACTCCCGGAAAAAGTACTTGCTGTTATCCATATAATACTCTTTGTTAACCAGTGCCAGAGCCGGTTCGATGTCCTTCACATAGGTCCAGTAGGGGCGGAAATCCGCATTGACACATACTTTTTTATTCCGCGATACCTCCCGGAAAAACACATCCGGATACCTTCCCTCTTCCAGAAAATCCGGATGATACAGGGTCTGATTATGAAAGCCATACCGGTAGAGCCTGAATTTACCCGCAAGCTCCCCCGGAAGGGAGGCTACGTTTCCTGCCGCAAGCAGGATAAAAAGCCCTGCGATGATCCAGCTATTCCGTTTTTTTCTTTTTTCCAGATCGGATGAATTTTTTCCCATATTCGATCATCCCCTTTGCCGCATCCCGGTTCATGAGGCAGGCCGTAAAGCAGAGAAGGATGCCTCCGAGGAGATCGAGGATCCAGGCTCCGTAAAAGGATGCCTCTGCACAGTAAGCCGTCATGACCAGCGCCAGAAAGAACGTCTTTTTTACCGGATATCCCACGGGGATGCAGCGCTCCCCGGCCAAAGTGCCGATCATAAAGTAAATGAGATACGAGCAGCCCGTAGCCGCCGCGGCCCCAAGTCCCCCAAGCTTCGGGACAAGAAGCGCATTTCCCGCTACATTGCAAAGGATCGTGAAGAGGGATGCGGCGTTCAGATACCAGTTCTTTTTTGAAAACTTGATGCTCTGGTTCGTGATCTCAAAAAGGATCGCAAATACAGGCATCAGGGTAAGGAAGGGGATCATGCTCTCTGCTCCCCGGTAGTCCTTTCCCAAAATAAGCACCACGGCCCTGCGCGTGACGATCAGCCCCGATGAAAGAAAAACGCACAGGATCTGTACCGTGCCATATATCCTTTGAAAAAAAGGCCGGTTCTCCTCAATGTCCCTTGTCTCAAACCGCTCCATCGCGATGGGGGACCAGTATGCCACAAAGGTATTCTTTACGGTAAGGAGCAGCACAATGATCCTCATGGCAGAGGTATAGAGCCCAAGCTCCTCAAAGGAAGACCAAAGCCTTAAGGCGAACCGGTCTGCAGAGGACAAAAGCCACTCCATCAGAAGCACGGCGATAAAAGGAAGGCCGTACCGGATGAGCTCCATCTCAGGGACCCGCTTCGTCCTTCCCTCCTCCTCTCCTGCCCGGCCCTGCTTCAGATACCGTATGATGAGAAAGAACGTCGTCCCACCCCAGGAAAGGGTCATGGCATAAAGCCCAACCCGGAAGTTATCCCCAAAGACATGCCATGCCCCGATGATGATAAGGATAGACAGCACCTTCTGGGCGATATTGACATTGGAATACAGCTTTCCATTCTGCTGCATCCGGACATCCAGGAAAAAATACCTTTCCAGCACGGAGATCATGGTATATGCGATCACCAGCAGCGTGATGTCTGTCCCAGTTTCCCCAAATAGAAAGACGTTGGCCTGCCCGGAAAAAAAGACATAAACCACGGAAAGCACCGATACGATGCCCAGTGCCGGCAGGAGACAGGAAAAAAGAAGGTTCCTCCGGCTTACTCCTTCCCGGTAATAATACCGGATATAGGACTGGTCCATTCCCAGGATCGAAAAAATATAAATGATCGTGACCGCGATCTCAAACATGCCGGTCTTTCCGAAATCCGCCCTGCCCAAAAGCCTGGTCAGGATCGGGGTCTGGATGAACCCCAAAAGGAGCACCACAAAGTTTCCGTAGAAAAAGTCAAGGAAGCTCTTGACTAATCCGGATTGTCCTTCAGAGCCTCCAGAAGCAGTACCCAATTTTTTCTACCTCATCCTTATCCAGTATGCTCTTGATATCGATGATGACCCTCTCCCCATAGGGCAGGGACGGATCAAACAATCCGTCGAAGCTCTCCCATGGCGTATTCTTATATTCCTCGTGTGCCACGGCAAAGACCAGGCAGTCCGCATCCTTGATCCCTTCGATGGGCGTAAGCTCCATGCCGTAGACCAGCCTGACCTCCTCCGGGTCTGCCTTCGGATCCGTGATCACCGGGACGATCCCGTATTCCTTCAGGGCCTGGGCCACCTCCATGATCTTGGAATTCCGTACATCCGGGCAGTTTTCCTTAAACGTCGCCCCGAGAAGGACTACCCTGGCATCCCTTACCTTCTTCCCGGCCAGCACCAGCTGGCGTATGATCTTTTCTGCCACAAACTGGGGCATGTCATCATTGATCCTCCGGCCGGAGGAAATGATCTGGGAATGATAGCCAAGCTTTTCTGCTTCATATACAAAGTAATAAGGATCTACGCCGATGCAATGCCCTCCCACAAGGCCGGGCCTGAATCCCAGGGCATTCCACTTCGTATTCATGGCCTCGATCACCTCCGTGGTATCGATCCCCATGCGGTCAAATGCCATGGCAAGCTCATTGATGAAGGCGATATTGATGTCCCTTTGGGAATTTTCCACCACCTTGGCGGCCTCTGCCACCTTGATGGAGCCTGCTCTGTGGACACCCGCTTCGATCACCAGCTCGTAAACGGCGGCAATGATATCCAGGGATTCCTGATCCATGCCCGATACGATCTTTTTTATCGTGGAAAGCCGGTGCACCTTGTCGCCGGGATTGATCCGTTCCGGTGAATAGCCTACCTTAAAATCCCTGCCGCAGACAAGCCCGGACTCCTGCTCCAGGATCGGCACGCAGATATCCTCCGTGACTCCGGGATAGACCGTAGATTCATAGACCACCACCGAGCCCTTTTTCAGATTTCTTCCCACCGTCCGGCTGGCCTGCTCCACCGGCTTCAGATCCGGGGTCTTATCCTGGTTTACCGGGGTAGGCACGGCGACGATGATGAAGGCCGCCTCCCGGAGGCTTTCCTCCCGGTCGGTGAATTCCACCTTGGAAAGCCGTACCTCCTCATCCCCGATCTCTCCGGTGGGATCCTGCCCTTCCCTGTATCTGGCTATCTTATCGCTGTTTTTGTCAAACCCGATGACCTGTACCTTTTTTGAAAAGGCCACGGCGATGGGCAGTCCCACATATCCCAGCCCTACCAGGGCAAGCTTTTCCTTTTTTGCCACCAGCTCATCATATAATCTCATCGTACAATCTCCTATGTCTTTCTATATATTTTTCTTCGGTATAAAGGCTCCTGTACCGGTTGTAGAAAAACTCCCGGTCTTTTTCAAGCTTCTCCGGGTTTTCCGCAAGCATTTTAACATAACGGACGCCTTTTTCAAAACCCTGCCGGTCGTACAGGTTTTCTTCCTTTCCGATCACCTCCGGAAGCCCTCCGGCCCTGCTTGAGACCACGGCACATTTCCGGCTCATGGCCTCAAGGGCCGCCTTGCCGAAGGATTCAAAGCTGCTGGTCATCAAAAAGACATCCACGTCATAATAATAATCCGCCATCTGCTCCTGGGTATGATTCAGGTGGACCTCCAGGTTTCCTTCCCCCACAGCCTCCCGGATCCCTTCCGTGATCTGCCTTACCTTCTCGTCGTCCCCCTTTTCAAAGGTAGACAGCACCAGATCCACACGGAAATCCAGGCCCGCTGTTTTAAGGGCCTTCACAAATTCCACCGCAAAGGGCCAGTCCTTTTCCACACAGATCCTGCCCGCAAGCCCCAGGGTGAATCCGGCATGCTTCCTGCCTCTCCTCCTTTGCTCATCGTAGCTGCCAAAAAGCTTATCATTGATGGTATTGGGGATCACGGAGATGGGACGGATCTTCGAGCCCTCCTCCCAGAGCCTCCGGTTGAAATCCGTGGTCGTAACCAGCATCCGGCTCCGCTTCAGCGCCGGCAGCATAAAGAAAAGGCTCCGCTTCCGGTATCCGAAAAAAAGCCCCCTGTCCGTATAGATATATGGCAGCTTTCCAAAAAACCGGCGGATGAATCCGTAGGTGATCAGAGATTCCGACATCTGGATATGGATAAGGGAATAGTCCCCCTCCTGAAGGTATTTCTTAAAATACCGGATCCTCTTCCATAAATTGGGGATCCTCTTTTCGCCCATGGGATAAGTCAGGATCCGGAAAGCATAATCTTCCTTCCTGCGGCTTAAAAGCTCCGGGCAGATGACCACCGGCTCATATCCATATTCGGGATGGGCGGACAGGCCCTCGCAGATGCTCAAGGTGGACATCTGCGCTCCCCCCGGCAGATCGATGGGATACTCCAGGAGATAAACCACCTTTTTAAGAGCCATGCTTCCTCCTCGATAAACGCATGCTTATATCTGACCTACTATTCAGCTCCTATACCAGCCTTCCTTCATCTCCTGCGCATAACTTAAGGGACCCTCCTCAAAAAAGAAATGCTCTCCGGAAAGAAGCCGTTCCGACACGGCAAGAAGGCGTTTTGCGGCCTCTTCGGGATTCCAGTGCCTTTGCATATTGTCATAGGCATTTTGGCCCAAACGGCGGGCTTCCTCGGGAGCATGCAGGAGGATCATGAGCTTTTCGGCAAGATCTGCGGCATTTCCACTTTCAAAGACAAGCCCCGTCTTCCCCTCCCTGATGAGAAACGGGGTCGCCCCGGCCTTGGAAGTGGCAATGACGGCCAGCCCTGCCGAAAGCGCCTCATAAATGACAGACCCCCATCCCTCCAGCTTATTGCTGGTGCAGACAAAGATATCCGCCTCTTCCATTTCCCGCCGGGTGTCTTCCGGGCTTAAGAATCCGGTGAAGGAAGCCACATCCGAAAGCCTCAGCTTTTTTACCAGGCCCTTCAGCCTCTTTTCTTCCTCTCCATCTCCCACAAACCTCAGTTCAAAATCTGCTCCGTTATCCCTGCAGCTTTTTGCCGCCCGGATCAAAAGATCTGCCCTTTTCAGCTTGAGAAATCTCCCGGCCCACAGGATCCTGGCCTTATCATGCCCTGCCCTTGATTGTTGAAGCTCCTCAAAGCTCTTTTCCTCTGCTTTGGGAAAGTAGCCGAATTTATAGCATTTCCCGATATAGGAATGCAGAAACCGGTAATCCGAAGACACGAAGGCTCCCGCTGCCAGAATGTAAAGCTCCTTCTTCCGCTTGCTGATATGATTGACTACAAATTTCTTTGCCAGCCTCGGAATGAAGATCTTGAACCTTCCCTCCTTCAGGGGGCGCTCTGAATACCGGAAGGTCAGCCGGTTTTCTTCCATCCTTCTGCTGATCAGCTCCTCCGGTGCTGTGCCGATGATCACGACATCGCTTGACAGGGCCAGCTCGAAGGCCTTCTTCCTCTCTTCTTCCCCCCTATGGCTTTTCAGCACATAGGAAGGGATGTCTTCCTTCCCCCATCCCATGCGGCTGCGGAATTCCTCCATCGGCTCCGTTTCCACAAAGGTGAACCCCTCTCCCAGAAGGCTTTCCAGGCTGTCGCAAAAAGCCTTTTGGTGGTGGTTGAAATAATTGGAATAAAATGTCAGTGTCTTGATCATGATTTATCCGAATTTCGCTCCCAGATATTTGACCAGCTCAAAGGATATGCATTCCAAAAAATACAGCCGGCTGTAGCCATTCTGCCGGTAGATCCGGTATCTGCGCATGACCCTCTCCGGCACCTGCCTTAAAGGAATGCTGCTGCTGACTCCCCCCATGGTAAACTCCGCCAATACCTCATGGACCACCGCTATGGGATAGCCTGCCTTTTTGACCCGGAAGTAAAAGTCCATGTCATCGCTGATATTTTCACAGCGGTACTGAAACCTCTCATATACATCCCGCCTCACAAACTGGGTGGGATGGTTCCAGTCCCGGCTGGTGGTATAAGCCCGGAGCCTGGCTTTCTTTACAAAGGTCTTTCCGGAGGGCAGCACCATCCGGATATCCGCATAAGCCAGGGCAAAGGGGCTTTTCCGGTATTCCCGGCACATGGCCTCCACTGCCGGCTTCTCGTAGATATCATCGCTGTTCAGGATCCCGATGAGCGTCCCGGAGGCCTTTTTGATCCCCTTATTCATGGCATCATATATGCCCCTGTCCGGCTCGGAATAGATCCTGAAATCGATCCCCGCATCCTTGAATTCACTCCTGAGTCCTTCGCAGACCGAAACCGTCCCATCCTCCGATGCCCCGTCGATGATCAGGTATTCCTTCGGCTTTACGGTCTGAGAAAGCACCGACCTTAAGGTCCGTTCGATGGTCTTCTCGCTGTTTCTGCAGACCGTGATGATGCTGACCGTAACCTCTCCATCCATCCGCCTAAAACCCTTCCGTCGATTCCTCTGCCGTAAAGAGCACGGTCAGGGTCTGAAGCAGGATCCGGATGTCTGTCATGATGCTGAAGCTTTCGATATACATGAGATCCAGCATCAGCTTATCCCTGGAGGAGGTATTGTATTTCCCCACCACCTGGGCATAGCCGGTAAGCCCCGCCTTGACCCTTAACCGATACTCGAATTCCGGCAGCTCCTTCGTATATTCCCTAACATTTTCAAGCATTTCAGGCCTTGGGCCGACCAGAGACATCTCTCCCCGGATGATATTGATCAGCTGCGGAAGCTCATCGATCCGGTATTTCCGAAGGATCCTTCCCACCGGGGTGATCCTGTCGTCGTCCTTTGTCACGGACCGGTTTTCGATATTCTCCTGCATGGTGCGGAATTTATAGATCCGGAAGGATCTCCCCCGGATCGTAGCCCTCTCCTGGGTAAAAAAGACCGTCCCCCCGTCCTGCTTTTTAATGGCAATGGCGCTGACTAAGAGAATGGGGCTTGTAAGGATCAAAAGCAGCCCGGAGATCACGATATCCATCAACCGCTTGATGACCCTCTGCTCAAAGGTCTTGCCCTCAAAGCCGCTGCAGTAAAAAGGCAGGTCTGAAAACATGATCTGCTCGGAATTATGGATCAGGATGTCCTCGATATCGGGGAAGCAGTATACGCTGATCCTCCTGCGGTAGCATAGATCCACGATCCCCGCTCTGCTGTCCCGGGGTACGTCATATAAAAAAACCGCATCCGACCGGCTGATCTTTTCCGTAAGGGCAGGATCTCCGGGAAGAGCGCGGTCCAGGATGGCATAACGCCTGTGGAATATCCCCACCGCCTTTTCGACGCTGGCAAGCTCCTCCTCCTTCCCTGCGATCACCAGAGTCTTTTCCGGCTCCGTCACGTAAAAGAAAAACCGGTTGCCCAGATGAGTCAGGACAGAAACAAGGATGACCTGCAGCAGCATGGAAAGGACAAGAAATCCCAGAGAGATCGGACGGAACAGCCGCCCGTTCTCGTCATTTGTATTCATGATGAGCAGCACCATATACGTGATGATGTCATCCAGTACCGTGGCCAGTGAGAGGGATATCACGATGGGCCGGCTTTTTCTGACGCCCACATCAAAGCCGCCATAGGTCCTCGCCATGAAAAAGCCGAACAGTACATAGGTGAAGGCCATGACCACTGAAGTACGGCTGAGCTCCAGGACCTGCCAGTTGTCTATGCCAAGGAGTCCAAAGAGTATGGCCATGCACCCCAGATACAGGACGAGAGCCATCAGCGCGATGATGCTGTTTTTAAACCGAATGCAGAATTTCCTCATATTTTGCCATATACTCCCGGAACCGGAGATTTCTGTCGTATTCCTTTGCCCGGCTGAGACATTCCCCGGATAGATCCTGCCCCTTCCGGCCAAACCGGGTTATGGAAGAAAGGACGGCATCCAGATCGTCCACCTCCAAAACCTCTCCCGTGGAATGGGTCACGGACTCCGGGCTTCCTCCCGCACGATATGTGATGACCGGGGTTCCGCAGGCAAGGGCCTCCAGATTGGTGGTGGGAAAGGTATCCTCCCTGGTCAGATTGACATACTGGTCTGCCAAAGTATACCACATTGCCATTTCCGAAACGCTGTCTGTCTTTTCCATTCCGATGATCTTTGAAGGGATCCGGGCCAGCTGCTTTTTTTTCAGTCCGATCATGACGATGGCATAGCCTTCCGGAAGCCTTTCGGCAAGGCTTATGAAATCGTCAAGGCCCTTCCGCTCCCTCCAGGGATTTGCCACGCCCAGAAGCACGGTTTTCCCCTGAAGCCCATAGCGTTCCCGCAGGTCGGAGGCTGTAGGCCGGAATTGGTCCAGATCGATCCCCGTAGGGATCACGGTGGCCGGATAGTCCTTCAGAAATGAACGGGACACCTGCTTCTTAAGCCATTCCGAGGGCGTTACCAGCTGAAGCTTTTCGATTCCCGTAAACAGGTTTTTTTTGAGCCTGTAATTCGAGGCAGATGCATCCGCAAAGAAGGATCTGGGGTATTCCCGAAGCTGGGGGCAGTCATGGCACTGCTTCATCCACCGGGTGCATTTCACATATTCATAATGCGTACAATGGCCGGTAAAAGACCAGCAGTCATGCAATGTCCAAAGCACCGGCCTCCCATATTCCCTTAAAAAGCGGAACAGGATGGGGATATTCAGATAATAGCCGTGCACATTATGCAGATGGATGAGATCCGGGGCATATTCCCTGATCCGCCGGACCAGCTTCTTCGTGGCGTGGGAGGAATAAAGCCCATGCCGGTCGGTCAGCCGGCTTAAGGCTCCGTGCAGGTATACTCCAGGATCATTCCCGATCCGGTAAGATAAGGCTCCCCCCTGAAAGCTTTTCCTGCCATAGCAGATGAGGCTCTCATTTCCCTCCTCTTGAAGCATTGCGGCAAGGCCCGTAAGGATCCTGCCAGTGCTCCCGGTACCCGCTATGGAATTGAGAAGCAGTATCTTTTTATTCTTCATTCAATATCAGCTTGATGACCCTTTCCTGACCCTTTTCGAATTCCTTGGAAAGCTGCAGATCCCGCATCTCCTGCCTCACCCTCGGCACCTCCGCCAGGTATTGGATCGTGCGGATGATGGTGATGGCGTCTGTTTCCGATCCGATGCCAAGATTGATGAAGCCGTTTCCCATCCCGGCAAAGACATGCTCCGCCTCTCTCTCATTCTGCGCCAGCACGATGGCGGGCACCCCCATGGAGGCCAGCTCGAATACCGTCCTTCCCTGGGATGTGATGCACAGATCCGCCTTCTTCATATATGCACTGACCCTCTTTGCATCATGATGCACATAAATATTATGCTCCGGATCGTCTTTTATGTCTTCCTTATTGCCATATGCAAATCCCGTGAGGAAATGAAATTCGGCCTGCTTCATCTTCGGCTGCAGCACCTTGCAGATCTCATACAGCTTGCCCGTCAGGTTGCTGGGGTCGGCCCCGCCGAACATGATCATGATGTTTTTGCACTCCGGGGAAAATTCCTTGGGGGATTCCTCCAGGAACTCGTCCCGTATGAAATAATAATCCGCGCCCTCATATACATTAGCCGGTTTGTTGGGGCGGTTCTCATACAGGGCATTGATCACGGCATCCGCATGCCAGGCGCCGGGTCCCATGTCCTCAAAATTAACGATCCTCCTGGTATAGCGGCGCTCCATTTTAACGAAGGCTTCCTCCGTATCCAGCACATCGTTGATCACGATATCCGGGGAGTATTCCTTCAGCACCTCTTCAAACTCCGCATCATCCGAGACGACCCGGAGCGGGAAATACGACTCCCGGAGCTTTTCGATCCCCATCCCGCTTTCCGCATCCGTCACAAAGAGCAGATCATGGCCGATGAGCTTATAAGCGATGGTAAGGCAGCGGTAGATATGGCCCATCCCAAGCTTCTGCTGTCCCACGCAGCGAAGCAGGATCTTTTTTCTTTTGAGGATGCTCTCCGCGGCGATCCAGTCCTCCTCCGTGTCGATGTCAATGGCCTCGGAGGCATCGGTTTCATAAACGGTGATCCTTTCCCCGATCCGGCTTTCCTTCGTCACCAGACTGCGGCGGGTAATAAGAAAGGCTCCTGTTTCCAGGTAATTGCTGGGAAGCTCCTGGGAATTCAGCCTGCGTTCATAATTCTTCACGATGACCCCGTCCTTTTCCGACCAGGACAGATGTGGCTTATTGACGCAGCTGATCATGGTATCAAAATCCCCTGCCGTAAAGGCCTTCAGCGCCTCCCTCAGGGTTTCCGCCTTCAGGGTGGGGGATGTGGCCTGCATCGTGATCACAATGTCATATCTCCCGCCCGTTTCCGCCTCTTTTTTCGTCAATGCATCAAAAATGACCGGATCCAAGGTCACCCGGTCGGAAGACAGCGTCTCATCCCGCTCGATGACCTCCACCCCGAAGTTCTGGACGATGCTTTTCACCTCTTCATCATCCGTGGAGACCACTACGTCTGCGCCTTCCTTCCCGGCAAGCGCCATGGCATTTTCCACGGAATATAGGATCAGGGGCTTTCCGTTCATGATCCTTACGTTTTTTCTTGGGATTCGTTTTGATCCGCCCCTGGCGGGGATCACAATGAGTGTCTTCATCTTTCCTCTTTCAAGCCTGCCGCTGATGGCGGTTTTTAAGCCAAAAAACAAGTTTCATTATATCATGTTTCCATAGAAAAACCAAAAATCCAAGCACCAAAAGCCCCATCCCAAGCCGGATCAGGAACCGGTTATAGGCCAGGGTGAAAGCAAGCCCGGCAAGGATCGTAAGCAAGACCATGAGAAAATACTTCCCATTCTGATAAAGGGACTGCTTCAGGATCAGCCTGGTGCTCAGATAATGCAGGAGCATCAGGAGCAGGTATCCGGCCAGGGTCGTATAGGCCGCCACGATATATCCATATCTCGGGATGAAGATGGCATTCAGTCCCAGGTTGGCAAGAGCCGCCACAATGGAATTCCCTGCGATCAGGGCCGTCTTCTTTTCAAAAAGCTCCTGGTTCACGTAGTTCGTATAGAAATACTGGCAGAGGGTTCCCAGGGCAACGGGGGGCACCACCCACATGCAGTCCCAATAGGTCTTATTGGGATAAAGGAGCTTCACCGCCTCCGGCGCCGCCGCGATGAAAGCCAGGGTCAGAAAACAGCCGCCCTTCATCAGCAGCATGTTCTTCTCCCGGATCGCTTCCCTGTCCCCTTCCGACAGGCGCTCGTTAAACCAGGGAAGCCAGGCCTGCCCTATGGCGTTTGTGATAAACATAAGGAGGGTTCCGATGGTATAGCCCGAGGTATAAAGCCCCACTTCCGCATTGGTGCAGATATTCTGGATCATGGAGGTATCGATCCTGGCCAAAGCGATCATGGCAAGCCCATGGGGGATCATGGGAAGTCCGATCTTTAAGGCATAGCTCCAGTATTCCTTCCGGAAGAGGATCCTCCCCTTCCTCAGGATATTGGCATAGCACCATAGTCCCACCAGGGCGGAAGGAATGACCGTACCCAGGATCTTTGCCAGCCCCTTTGTCTCCGGCATATTAAGGATCAGGGCTACGGAAAGGATCACCGTGGAAACCGTGATGATCACCGAGATCGCGATATTTTCCCGGTACCGGTACTCAAAACGGTATTTGTACTGCATATAATCAATGGACGGATAAATGACAAGATAGGCAAAAAGCAGGAAGATGACAAAACGGTCATAGGTCAGCATGCCCTCCTTCGGCATGAAGAGCATGACCAGGCCGAGGACTATCAGGCCAAACAGGCTGGATAATGTCTGTATGGCAGACATATATCCGTCAAATTCATCCGGATAATCGATCTTTGCCCGGCCCACACTATAGATCAGGCAGAGACAGGTCACCACGGTAAAAAGAGAGACATAATTATTAAAGCCGTTGGCATAGCCGGCCTCGGAGGTGGAAAGGAGCATCGAATAAACCGGTGCCGTGATGATCCCCACGGCCCGGAGCATTACGTTGGAGATCACATACCAGATCCCGGACCGGACTGCTTTTTCGGAATTATCTGCCATCCGGTTCCGGGAATCCTTTCACATGCTCTGCCTGAAGGATGGTATCCTCCGGGATATCCATTGCCGCCTCCCTGCCGATGACCAATGCCATGTCTGAAGGCGAGATCCCGCTTGCCGGGCGCTTAAAGGTCAGCATCTCTTCGGTGATGATGGTGCCCTTTTCGATCCTGCAGGCGGCGACGAGGGAGCGCCTGGCATTCGCCCTGGCGGCGGATTCCGTCTCGAGGCTTATCAGATCCCCTTTCCCGCGGATCAAGTCCATCTTCTCAATGGCCCGGAGGATCTCCCTTGCATCCGAAGGATCCATGGCATGATAATGATCATTGCCCTGCAGGGTCTTATCCAGGGTGAAATGCTTCTCGATCACCTGGGCTCCCAGATTGTAGGCTGTCTTCTGGACATCCGCTCCCGCCTCCGGCTTTGTATGGTCGGAATATCCGATGAAGCAGTCCGGAAACTGCTGCTTTAAGGTACGGATCTTTAAGAGGTTGGCATCCTCTAACGGCGTGGGATACTCCAGGACACAGTGCAGAAGCACCAGCTCCCTTTCGTTCACGCTCCGGATGGCATCCACGGCCCGCTCGATCTCATCCAGGTTCGATGCCCCCACCGACAGGAGGATCGGCTTGGACTTGGCGGCCTGATAAAGGATGAAGGGGATATTGCTCAGGTCTGAAGAGGAGATCTTATATACATTCATCAGCGGCTCCAGATAGTCCGCGCTTTCCACGTCAAAGGCCGTAGACAGGAATTCGATTCCCTCGCTGTCCGCATATTCCTTTAGGCTGCGGTATTCCTCCTCCCCAAAGGAATCATATTTCTTAAAAAGCTCATATTGGGAGGCTGTAGGCTCCTCTGTCCGGTCCCAGTAGGACGGTGATTCCTTCGCGGCCAATGTGCCCGCTTTATAGGTCTGAAATTTCACCGCATGGATCCCGGCAAGAGCCGCCTCCCGGATCATCTTTTTGGCGGCTTCCAGATTCGAGATCCCCTCCTTTGCGGCAATGTCATAATAATTCACCCCGATCTCCGCGATCAGGATAAACTTTCCCTCCTTAAGCCTGTTTAGGATAATGCTTTCCATTTTTGATAGTTTTCCAATCCTTTCTCATAAAAATCAAGCAGCACAGTGAGTTCCTTCTGAAATTCCTCTGACTCCGGATGTCTTCCGGCAAAAATCTCCTCTGCCTCATCCATGAGGTAAAAGATCTTCACTTCTTCTCCCGCTTCCCGGACGGCATGCAGATAGGCGGCCGCGGAATGGATATTATCCGTCTCCCCGAAGGAACGGATAGCCTGCGGCAGGTCTTCAAAGGAACGGATCCTTGTGACCCCTTCGATCAGGGAAAAGGGCACATCCCCAAATACGATGGAGCGCTTGCCCAATAAAGCCGCCTCATATGCCGCTGTCCCGGTAATGGTGACGACGCCGCGGCATTTCAGGATCCAGGGCTTCGGATCCTTATAGTAATTGATCTGTACCACCCTCACATTGGCGATCTCGGCAGCCCTTCGGTAGAAGCTCAAGTCCCGCTCCCCAAGCATGGCCTGATGCTCCTTCACATAGAGCTTCCAGCCCACAGGCAGGGACTTGGATACCTGCTCGATCAGGTTCATCTCATCCACATAGAAGGAGGCCTTGACAAATACCGAGGATTCCGGGATCAGATGCAGCGGCATATATACATAATCCTCTCCTTCTACCGGATCCTCAAAGTAATCATTCTTTACCAGAAGCTTCCTCTTGATCCTCTCTACATCAAAATAATATTTCAGGTAAGGCCAGGTGGGGGCATAAAGCATCCCCGACTCCTTTTTGTACTTCGCATTGCCCGCCGTATGGTCCTGATCCCAGAAATAATTCCATTTCCCCCTCATGACCCGTATGGACCAGAGGATGGAATCCCGCTCATATTGTGTGGTGACGGAGCCGGAAAACTCCTGGTTCATGATGTTGTTTTTCTGCCGGAAATCCCGGATATAATCGTATTCCTCCTTAAGCTCCTCAAGAGAAAGGCCAAGGCTCTCCTCATACAGCCTCCGGAAATAGGGATCGATGCCGTAGGCATTTTGAAAGCTGGGATACTTATAATAGCCGTATTTGCTGTATTCTATGGTCAGATACGGGATCTTCTTTTTATAGGCCACCTCGGAAAGGATGGTCCTTTGAAGCTCTGCATTGTCCAGATCCAGGATCTCATCCGGCTGAAACTCCTCAAGAATGGAAAGGATCTTTCTGTAATTCAGCTCCAGCCAGTATTTATTCTCCTCATCTGTGGTCACCGGCCAATACTTCCGGAAATGATAATGCCTTGTATTTTCCTGGGAAGCCATGAGCTGGAGCCCGAAGGTCTTGTAATGAGAATACTCCTCCTCCAGCTTTTGCAGGAATTCCAGATTCGACGGATGGGCAGACCGCTTAAAGTCCTCCGTGAACCGTGCGCAGATATCCGATACGTCATAAAGCTTCACCTCAGGCAGATGCTCCCGGAACTCATAGATCGTATGCTCATTATAATAGCATTTATTATAGACGCTTTCCGAAGACATGATATAAAAGGCGGCTACCTCATTGCACTTGGAAAGCTCCCTTGCAAGAAACCACAGGGGCTTGGAATAAGTCTCCCTGCATACAAAAAGTATTCTTTTATTGACGAGCTGTGGATAGCGCTCCGGCGTGATCTCGATCATGTCTGTCCTTCATTTCCCGATAATCTTCTACAACGAGTGTTTTTTTGTGATCAATAGCAGTACTCCCCTCATATAAAGAGCAAGAAAGGCTTTGAAGCGGACCTTGAAGGAAAGCTCCGGGTTCTTTCTTTTCAGCTCTTCTCTGAGATACGCTTCATGCTTCTTCTGCCTCTCCCTCATCTCCTCCGTATCCTCAGCAGTGCCCTTGATGCGGAGATGATAATTCTGGATGCAGGTAATATGATCATAGACCAGGTAGCTTCTTGCAAGGTCACCCAGCCTTGGGCAGAGTCCTGTCGCATATTCACAGAATTCCGTATCCGCGTCGACATTATATTCCGACATCCTGTCCACCCGGGAAAGGCTGTTGCCCCGTACCCGGTAATGGTAGAGCGGGCTTTTATCATATACGATATTTTTCGCATTTCCCAATACCCTGCCGATCACATACCGGTCCTCCAGATACCGGTCTGTAGGGAAATGCTCATTTTTGATCAGTTCTGCACGGAAAAGCTTATCCCAGCAATGAAAGAAGAAGCCGGTTCCGCGAAGGATCATCTCAAAAGCATCCTCCGGCACCATCTGCCGGATCCCCTCCGGACCATCCGCCACGGTCCGGTCATCAAATTCACTGAACCTGCCGCATACCGAAATATCCGCATCAAACTGCTTCAGATTTGCCGAAAGCCTCTCCATCATATCCGGCTCTGCATAATCATCCCCGTCTATGAAGCCGATCAGGCTCCCGCTTGCCGCCCTCAGCCCCTGGTTCCTGGCATCCCCGGTTCCCTTTGCCGGAGTGGCCACGATGCGGATCCGCGGATCCCTCTCGGCATATTCCTCTGCTATGTCAAGGCTTGCATCGTCCTTTTTCCCCTGCCCGACCACCAGGATGATCTCCAGGTTCCGGTAGGTCTGAGCCAGGATGCTGTCCAGGCACTGTCTTAAATACGGCGCCACCTGATAAATGATACAGATTATGCTGATCTTTTCCTGCTCCATGCCCTATCCTTCCTCCATCACACGCTTTATCTGCATCAGATAGGCATCTCCCTCCGCCTCATCTGCCTCCAGCATGGCTCCCTCTCCCCATTCATTATAGGCGTTCACATAGACGAAATCATTCTCCCTGCCCCGGACCTTATCCCGGAGGATCCGCAAAAGCCCGCCAAACTTCTCCGGCGATGCCCCCGTATAGACAAGCCCCCGGTAAGATCTTCTGGGCGTATTATCCCATCTTGGAAAAATCCCGGGAAACTCATTTTCGGCATATTCCCTTCTGGCAATGGATCCATAGATCCTTTCAATGGGGATCCTCCGCTCCAGGATCTCCGACCCGGTCATCCTATTGCAGGAGCGGATCAGCGCGGTGCGGGCCTGGTCAACAAAGGTAGGCAGGGCTCCCATGTCATGCTTCAATGTAAAGCCCGGCTCAAAAAAATACGCGGCATCGGTTCCCAGATCCTCCTTCCGGCCAAAGGCCGCCGTCCTTCCTCCTACGGTAAAGATCCCGTCAAACCCTTCTTCCCTTGCCCTGCGGTCAAAGTAGGAAAACATCTCCTTCCGGTCCCGGATATCCGGAGGCCGGTAGATATGAAGCATCGGCCGGTTTCCGATCCGGATGTGCCGCGGATCCCGAAAGAAGGGCAGGAGATGCCGGAAATGCTCCTCCCATTCCCCCACGCTTCCGTACTCCTGCCGCATCAGCACCTCTTCCTCCAGCCCGTACCATGTCCTGGTCCAGCTCTCGTTCGCCCAGCATAAGCAGTAATTCAGGCTGATCTCCGGATGGGCCAGAAGGATGGAAAGGGGCTTTTCCATCAAGGTCTTTCCGGTGAAGTAGTAATGATAAAAGCAGAAGCCGTAGATGCCATAATCCCGGGCCTCCCTTGCCTGCCTTTTTAAGGCCTCGGCGTTTTCATCCGACAGATCATAATAATCCCCGCCCTTGGGGATCCTGGGCTCAAGATGGCCGGGATACAAGGGCTTCGCCCTCTTCACGGCCGTCCATTCCGTATAGCCCTTCCCCCACCATTCATCATTTTCCGCAAATGCATGGAACTGGGGAAGATACAGAGCCAGTACTCTCATGGCGCCTCCCCCGTATTGACGGATACTGCCCTTCCCGCTGCAAAAAATACGATGGGGACAGCCAGCTCAAAGGTCAGCACATTGGAACCGATGGAAAGCAGCAATGCCCCGGTGATCACCGCCATCTCTGCGCCTGTGCGTTCCAGATTCCGGTATCCCTTCCTAAGGATCAGGAGCATGAAAAAAATGAAAAAGGAGGTGCCGATGATCCCTGCTTCGCAATACAGCTTCACAAGACCCCCGTCCGCCACCACATGCTCGGCATATCCGGCTGCCCTGTGCCCATGGGATCCTAGGCCGTCCCCAAGCCACATGTTTTTCATGTTATTGACCGCCCCGACCCACTGCTCCGACCGCTCTCCCACGGCAAGGGGAAGGGAACGGAGCCGGTAATATACCTTGAGGAAGGCATCCCTCCCGGCTAAGGCCAGGGCAATAAGTCCCAGAAGAAGAGCCCCGCACTCTGCCATAAAGAGCTTCGCCGGCAGGATCCTGCATCGGAAGAAAACGATGAAATTCAAAAGCAAAAGCATGAAGAGGGCCACCACCATGGCCGCCCTCTGGGAGCTGAAAAAAGCCATGATCAGGAACAGGAAAAAGGATGCCGCCCCGAAGATCCGGCTTTTTTTGCTGTCCCTTTCAATGAAATAAATGCTGCTTCCCGCGGCATAGGCCATCATGGTGCCAAAGAGGGTGCTTCCCACCACAGACTCCATCCTGACCCTTGCGGTAGCCGCATCTCCCTTGGAAATGAGGGAAGCCCTCACCAGAAAATCGATATAGAACTGAGGAACGAAGATATAGAGCAGGAGGCTTACCGCTGCCAGGACTGCCATGGAAAAAAGAAAGATCCGGTAAAAGGCCAGGATATCCTCCTTCTCCGCCTTCCTGCCGGACAGATAAAAGATCATGGGAAGCACCGTGGTAGATACCTCCCCCAGGTATACGGAAACCGGGATCCCATAGGCTGTGGTCCAGATCCCGGACAGGAGGCTGTAGGCGAAAAAGACGCAAAAAACGATATCCTCCGTCTTATGACAGGCTATCCGGGCACTGCCGGCCATGATGATCAAAAGCGCCAAAAGCATCCCTGTCAAGATCAGGCCGGGACGCACCATTTCCGATAAAGGCGTCAGAAGATATGCCAGCACGGAAAGGGGATAAAACCACATATATGCATTTTGTATAGATTTATGCTTCATGCCTTACGAGTTCCATGATCTTTCCATAGGAGTTTTCTGGTTCTGTATCCCGGCTTTCCCTTTCCGGAGCGGCCGGCAGGATCTTCCCTTCCATCACTTCCTCCATAAGCCGTGCCAGCTCCTCCGCCCGGAAGGGATGGAAGTAACGGACATTGGGATAGCCCTCGAGGATCTCCCTGGCAAAGGGCGTATCGGCCGCAAGGATGGGATTCCCGGTCTGGCTCGCCTCCGCCAGGGGAAGTCCGAAGGTTTCGATGTAGGACGGAAAAAGAAGGGTGCTCTCAAAGTAAGTCCGGTATACCTCCTCGCGGCTCATGGGCTCATCCCGGGTAAGACGGATCCGGAAACCGGTATGTCCCCTGTCCTTCAGGATCTCCTCTGCCTTCCGGATCAGCTCATGATTCTTATAGAGAATATCTCCTGCCGGATAGAAAAAGAAATTCGGGTCAAATCTTTGTCCCTTTCCATAAGCCGAGATATCCCCCACCTCCGGCAGGATCTGGACCACCCTTTCTGCATCAGCTCCCGTCTTTCTAAGCACGGCGTCCCTCATCCATTTTGTCTGAACGATGGTAAGGTCCGCTTTTTTCACCGAAGCATTCACGAGGACCGAATAGAGATGCTGGTATACGGCTAAGGGCCTCTCCTCTTTTTTCCAGAAGGAAAAATTCCTTATTTCCTGATACCCCAGAGGCTGATGCACATACAGAACGCTTTTTTTGGCGCTTTTGCCTCTGGGAAGGGTATTCTGCAGGGAAAAAAGGACATCCGCCCCCAATGACCGGATATATCCGGCTCCCGTCACAAGGTCAAACCAAAGCCTTGCCTTTGACGAGGCCTTTACATCGCTCCGGACAAACACCCGGATCCGGCTTTCCGGACAATCCTCCAGGATCCCCTCCGCTCCCGTGATGAAGATCCATTCGTTCCCGTCCGGATGTCCCTTCACCTGATCATAAAAGTCCCGCAGGATGGACAGGGCGCCGGTCTTGCTTGCCGCGATATCCAGTACCGCTATTTTAGCCATGTCACCTCATTTACGATCTTCGTATAGCTCTGAATGATCTTGATGACCTTCACCGACACATTGCTGTCTGCATAATCCTCCGCTTCCACATAGGGCTCCCCATTTGCATGCATGGAGACCGCCAGCTCTGCCGCCTGCTCCACATCCGGAGCATTGATCCCGCCGATGACCACCGAGCCCTTATCCAGGACCTCCGGCCTTTCCGTGGAGGTCCGGATCAGTACCCCCGGGAATCCCAGCATGGCTGACTCCTCCGAAAGTGTCCCGGAGTCGGAAAGGACACAATGGGCGTTTTTCTGCAGTTTATTGTAATCAAAATAGCCGAAGGGTTCCAGGCTCCGCACCCGGCTGTCAAAATGGAAATTCCTTTTCTCTATGAATTTCCTGGTCCTGGGATGGGTTGAATAGATCACCGGAAGATCCATGGTCCTTGCAATATGGTTTATGGCCTCCATCAATGCCATGAAATTATGCTCCAGATCGATATTCTCCTCCCGATGCGCCGATACCAGGATATATTTTCCGGCTTCAAGACCCAGCTTTTCCAGGATGGGGGAGGCCTCGATCTCCTCCTTGTGGGCAAGGAGCACCTCCTTCATGGGAGATCCCGTCACAAAGATCGTTTTCCCGTCGATGCCCTCATTCAAAAGATATCTCCTGGAATGCTCGGTATAAGGCAGGTTGATGTCAGAGATATGGTCTACGATCTTGCGGTTGATCATCTCCGACACATTCCAGTCCCAGCATCGGTTGCCCGCCTCCATATGAAAGATCGGGATCTTCAGTCTTTTGGCAGAGATGGCGGAAAGTGCGGAATTTGTATCCCCCAGGATCAGCACCGCATCCGGCATTTCCTTTTGCAGGAGGGCATATGACCTGGCGATGATATTTCCCATGGTCTCCCCCAGGTCCTTTCCCACACTGTCCAGGTAATGATCCGGCTCTCTCAGCTTCAGCTCCTCAAAAAACACCTGATTCAGCTTATAGTCATAATTCTGGCCGGTATGTACGATCTGATGGTCAAAATACCGGTCTGCACATTTCATGACCTCGGACAGGCGGATGATCTCCGGCCTGGTACCAAGGATCGTCATCAATCTTAGTTTTTCCATGCTCACATCCTTATTCCTTGCTCTGCCTATACTTCTTCCCGCCAGGTATCCGGCTTTTGGGGGTCAAAGGCCTCATTAGCCCACATGATCGTCACCAGATCCTCATCGCCTTCATTAATGATGCAATGCACATATCCCGTCGGGATCTCCACCACCTGAAGCTTTTCCCCGCTCACATGATAATCGATGATCTCTTCTTCTCCCACCCTCCGGAAGCGGATCAGGGCCTTCCCCCTTGCCACCAGAAACTTTTCATTTTTGGAATCATGCCAATGCTGGCCTTTTATGATCCCCGGATGGCTGATATTCACCGATACCTGCCCCCTTTCCGGGGTGCGGATGAATTCGGTGAAGGAGCCCCTTTCATCCACCTTCATGTCGAGGGGATAGGAAAAACCCTCCGGAGGAAGGAAGCTCAGATACGTGCTGTATAGCTTTGATACAAAGGGATCGTCAAGCCGCGGTACGGTAAGATCCCTGCGATGCCCCGGGAAGGACCGGATCAGCTCTGCTACCTCCCCCAGGGTCTTATGGTATATGGGACTTTTCAAGGCTATCCTGCCATTGGGCAGTTCCTCATTCTTTTCTAAGGCCTCAGCATAGCCTGCAAATTCCTCCGTCAGGTCATCAATATACAAAAGATCCATTTCATGGGCCGGATCATTGACCCGGATCGGCTTGGATCTTGCGATTTTATAACAGAAAGTCGCCACCGCGGAATTATACTCCGGACGGCTCCATTTGCCAAATACATTGGGCATCCGAAAGATCATGACCTTTGACTGGTTCCGGTTCCCGTAGCTTTCCAGGATCTGCTCCGCCCCGTATTTTGAAACGCCGTAGGGATTTTCCAGGACCGCCTGGGTGGAGGAGGTAAAAAGGATGGGCGCCGGATTATTCGCAGCCTCCAGATACTCCGTAAGCCTCCGGGTCAATTCCACATTTCCTCGGGCAAATTCCTCCTCGCTTTCAGGACGGTTGACCCCGGCCAGATGAAAAACGATATCACAGTCCGCGCAATACTCCTTAAGGCATCCTTCCCCGCTTTCCCTGCCGTATTCATAGATCTGGTCCCGTCCTGCATTCTTTAGCCTGTAGGCCAGATTCTTCCCAATGAATCCCTTTGCTCCCGTGATCAGTATCTTCATTTTGCATTCAGCTCCATGGCCTCAAGCCTCTCATGAATATAATCCAGCTTCAGAAGCTTTTCCTTCACCTGCTCGCAGTTCAGTATCGTGGTATTGTCCGAATTAAAGGTGGAAAGCTCCACCGGCTTCTGTTTTCCCTGGGTGAAATACTGGTCGTAATTTAAATCCCGGTTATCTGCCGGCACCCGGAAGAAATCTCCCTCATCCGCGGCTCTTAAGCATTCTTCCGCCGTCAGGAGGGTCTCTGCCATTTTTTCGCCATGGCGGATCCCGATGACCCGGATCTCGCTCTGCCCATGAAACAGCTCCAGTACCGCTTGTGCCAGGGTGCCGATGGTGCAGGCCGGCGCCTTCTGCACGAAGATGTCCCCCGTATGGGCATGCTCAAAGGCATAGAGGACCAGCTCCACCGCTTCCTCCAGCGACATGATGAAGCGGGTCATATTGGGATCGGTGACGGTAATGGGCTTCTTCTGCTCGATCTGGTCGATAAAAAGCGGGATCACCGAGCCCCTGGAGCACATGACGTTTCCATATCTCGTCCCGCAGATCAGGGTCTTGTCCTCGTCCACGGTCCGGCTTTTTGCGACAAATACCTTTTCCATCATGGCCTTTGAGGTTCCCATGGCATTAATGGGATACGCCGCCTTATCCGTAGAAAGGCAGATGACCTTTTTGACTCCCTGGCGGATGGCGGCGGTCAGCACATTATCCGTGCCGATCACATTGGTCCTTACCGCCTCCATGGGGAAGAACTCACAGCTGGGCACCTGCTTTAAGGCGGCGGCGGAGAAGACATAATCCACGCCATACAGTGCTTCCTCGATGGATCCCAGGGAGCGGACATCCCCGATATAATATTTGATCTTATCATTATGGTAGAAATGCCGCATGTCATCCTGTTTCTTTTCGTCCCGGGAAAAGATCCGGATCTCTCCGATCGAGGTCTTGAGGAACCTCTTCAGGACAGCATTCCCAAAGGAGCCTGTGCCTCCGGTGATCAGCAGTGTCTTGCCCGCAAAAAGATCGTCACTCATATTCATTCCTTTCTCGATTTTGTGATATGTCCCTGTTTTCTCTTCTCAGCCCCGATAGGCTCTTTCCAATATGTCCGCGGAGACGCCCACGGAAAAATACCGCTCGAGGTACCTCCTCCCCCGAAGGCCCATTTCGGGAAGCCCTTCCCTTTGATGGAGTATCTCACGGAAGGCCTCCGAAAGCATTTCCGGATTTCCGGACTCAGCCCAGTATCCGCAGCGGGCTTCCTCTGTCACCAGCTGCCTCATGTCGGTATGCGGATCCGTGACACAGAGCACCGGCTTGGCGATCTGCATATAGGAGAGGATCCTGGAGGGATAATTCGGGATGGTAAATTCCGGTGAAAGGGATACGATCCCTATGTCTGTGGCGGAAAGCAGCTGCTCATATTCCTCCCTGGGGCAGGAATGCCGGTAAGTTATATTCTCCAGGCCATGCTTCCGGATATAATCCTCGATCATCCTGCTTTCTGTCCCGTCTCCCACAAAAGAAAAGCGGATGGCTGAAAGCTCCGGATCCTTCGATGCGATCCGTACCGCCTCCAAGAGATACGGGATCCCCTGCGGCCGGCCCATGTTTCCCCCGAACATGAAATGAAGGGCCTCCCCCGGCCTGAATGTGCCCGGATCATATTCCTTTATCCGGACCGTATTGGGGAAATATTCCAGCTTCCTGTCCGGGATCTCCGGATTATGCTCCTTCACATACTGCACATTTGCTTCTGACATGCAGCCGATCCGGTCGGATGCCGCATACAGCTTTTTTTCCATCCTCCGGAAATAACGGTGAAGCAGCCCGTTTTCCTTCATCATCCCCAGATCCACCGCATTCTGGGGGAAGATGTCCTTCAGCATCAGATAGGTGATGCATCGATAATGCTTATGGCATTTCTCCACGACCCCTGCTAAAGTCACCGGAGGCGTGGGATAGGCGATCAGGTCGAACTTCCGTTTCCAGAGCAGGTCTTTGATCATGAGCTTCATCTGAAGACCGATGGTAAGCTGGATCAGGCCTTTTTTGATCCTTCCCTTCCCGAATTGGTCCGGCAGCTGCAGGAATAAGACCTCCATGTCCTCCACGGTCTGTATCCCGCTTCCATCCGATACATCCGAGGTGCCGGCGATCAACGTCACCTCATGGCCCCTGTCCCTCATCTCCCGGATCAGATCCAGGTAGATCGTGGAATGCTTAAAGCTGAAGGTCTGAAACAAAAACAACACTCTCATGGCAGCATAAGCTCCGTAAGCTGGGCAAGGCTCTCTATCCTCATATCCTCGCGGATGCCCTCCCGGTATTCCCTGTCCTGATAGATCCCATATGGCCTTACGATCCGCACCGTCCGGATCGGATAGATCCTTTTGATATAAAAATCCTTTGCGGGATTATCCCCCACATAAGCCATCTCCTCATAGGTACTCCCGAGAGCCTCTGCCATGATCTCAAAGCTCCGGGGATCCGGCTTTCTGTAGGACAGGTCTCCCAGCTCGTCCGTGATGATGATCCGGTCAAAAAGCTCCTCTCCCCCGCAGGCCTTAAGCTTATTATGCTGCCTTAAAGGATCTCCGTCGGATATGATCCCAAGGCGCATGCCGCCTTCCTTCAGGGCCTTCAGGGCAGGAAGCACATCCCCGTAGAAATGGATCTCGGGCTCATGATGAGAATAGAGCGCAGACAGCTCCGCGATCCGCCCTTCCCCCGGCTTCAGCCCCAGGCTTTCATACAGCCGGTCAAAGATCCTTGCATATCCATCCCCGGAAAGCTTAATGAGCCTTTCTGCGATCTCCTGATCGGGAAGCCCCATTTCCTCTGAAAGGGAACGGGATACGGCACGGTAGCCGCTATATACAAAATCCCTTTCGCTGACCAGCGTATCATCAATGTCAAAAATGACCGCCTTCATATTCCATATCCTCATTCAGCATGATGCTCGAATCAAACCGCAGGAAGGTGATATTATCCCGGTATCCATCCTGGAATGACAGCTTTTCGCCCCGAAGCAGGCGGTACAGGTTTTCACAGGAATCCGCCCCGGCCATGATGGACATGGGCGCACCGCCTCCGAAGCGGGGATTGACCTCGATATATTCGATCCCCTTTTTCGTACGCATGCACTGGACCGTGATATGCCCGATGGGCTTTAGGATGCCAAGAAGCCTTGTCACGCTGTCGGTGATCTCCTTATCCCTCACGATCTTTCCTTTGGCGATCTCTCCGCTCCGGGTGGCGATCCGGATCCTGGGAACCACGGAGATCAGGCGGGATTCAAAGTCCAGGAAGGCATCTACCGTATATTCCGTGCCTTCCATATAATCCTGGATGATATAGTTTTCGATCATCTCGCGGAAGGCATCCAGCTCTTCTCTGGTATCGGCACGGTACGCATTGATGGAAGAGCTGCCGTCCAGCGGCTTGATGAATACAGGATAAACCACCTTGCCATCCTGGATCTCCTCATCCGTGATCATTCTCGGCACGCCGAAATGATGCTCCTCCAGAAACTTCTGGGTATTTGTCTTATTCCTGCAGATGTTGATGACATTCTGATCTGAGATCAATACCCTGGCCCCGGTCTTATCCTCGATCTCCTTTTTCCTCTCCGACAGCAATATCAGCTCTGTATCGATGGTGGGAACCACCAGCTTGATCTTGCATTCCTCGCAGATCTCGATGATGAACCGGATGTAGGCATCGTTTTCGGATATCCTCGGCACGATCCTTCTTTCATCCGCAAAATACAGGGCCGGAGCCAGCTCGGAGCAGTCCGCCGCCACGACGCTTCCCTTGATTTTAAGCCTGTCCCTTGCCGCCTGGAAGCATTTTACCAGCTCTACCCTTCGTCCGGCAGATAAGATCAACACATTAATTTCCATGGAACTCCTCCATCGTCGCTGAATTCTCCGAACTGATGCCCTCTCTTTTCAATACGCTCCTTATCGTCATCATGACGATCTTCACATCCATGGCAAAGGAGACTGACCGGACATATTCCAGATCATACTGGAATTTCTCCTGCCATGTGATGGCATTTCTTCCATTGACCTGAGCCCATCCGGTAAGCCCCGGCAGCACATCGTGCCGGTGGGCCTGCTCCGGGCTGTAAAGTGGCAGGTACCGCACGAGCAAAGGCCTTGGCCCCACAAAAGACATATCCCCCTTCAGGATATTCCAAAACTCCGGGAGCTCATCCAAAGACAGGGCTCTGAGCTTTTTCCCAAAGGGAGTGATCCTTACCTCATCCGGCAGAAGCTCTCCGTTTTCGTCCTTCCGGTCCGTCATGGTACGGAATTTAACCAGCTGAAATACCTTTCCATGAAGCCCCGGCCTGTCCTGCCGGAAGATCACCGGCGAGCCGAGCTTCAGCCGCACCAGGATGGCCAAAAGGAGCAGCAGAGGGGACAGGAGCAGCAGGGCAAGGAAGGAGATCAGCACATCCAAAAGCCTCTTCACCACCCTCCGGTAGATCATTTTCCAAAGACCCCTCTGACCGTGCGGATGATAAGCTCCATGTCTTCCTTGGTATTCTTGATATCGGATGGAAGGCAGAGCCCCCGGTTAAAGATATCTTCTGCCACAGACATCCCATCCTTTACCTGGATAAAATCCGCATCCCGGTATACCGGCTGCAGATGCATGGGCTTCCAGATGGGCCGGGTCTCGATATTAAGCCTCTCCAAGGCTTCCATTATCTGAAGCGGCTTTACGTCACTATCCGGGCGGATCAGCATACAGGTAAGCCACTCGTTGGGCTCAGCCCCTTCCTCATGGGGATTCAGGCTCACCTCCGGCAGATCCCGGAATGCCTCCTCATACTGCCTGCGGATCTGCCTCTTGAGCCTTACATGCTCGTCCAGATACTGCATCTGTCCCCTTCCGATCCCCGCCACGATATTGGACATCCGGTAATTAAACCCGATCTCCTTATGCTCATAATGCCTCGCCGGCTCCCTGGCCTGGGTGGACAGGAACCGGGCCTTCTTTACCACATCCTCATTTTTGGACACAAGCATGCCTCCGCCGGATGTGGTAATAATCTTATTTCCGTTGAAGGAGAGGATCCCGATATCCCCGAATCTTCCCGTCTTTTCCCCATGATATAAAGACCCCAGGGACTCCGCCGCATCCTCTAAAAGGGGAATGCCTTTTTCCCTGCAGATCTCCTGGATCTCCTGAAGCTTAGCCGGCACTCCGTAAAGATTGACGGCAACCACCGCCTTTGCCTGGGGATGCTCTTCAAGGGCTTTCCTAAGGGCTTTAGGATCCATATTCCAGGTATCTTCTTCACTGTCCACCAATACCGGCTTTGCTCCCAGATAGGTGATGGGATTCACGGAAGCCGCGAAGGTCAGGCTGGAAGCGATGACCTCATCATCCCTCTTTACCCCCAGGATGATCAGCCCCAGATGGATCGCCGCCGTTCCCGCAGAGAGAGCCGCCACATACACATCCCCTCCCAGGTATCTCTGCATGTCCTCCTCAAATCCATCTACATTTTTCCCTAAGGGCGCGACCCAGTTGGTATCAAAGGCCTCCTGTACAAATCGCATTTCGCCGTCATGCATGGTAGGCGAAGACAGGTAAATTCGTTTATTCATGGCTCTCCTCCGGGACGGTGCATTGATAAGTGGGTACCAGGTCACGGATCCACTCCCTCACGTCCGCCTTTTCTTCCTTCGATTCTTCCTTCAATTCTTCCAGCTTCTTATAAAACTCTTCTTCATCAAACTCGATCGGCCTCCCGATGTGGATCATCCGGTTTTCCGTTTCCTGCAGGCCTTCTTCCTTCATCAGCATTTCCTCATACAGCTTTTCCCCGGGACGAAGTCCGATGAATTTGATGTCGATGTCCTCTCCCGGCACATATCCGGAAAGCCGGATCAGGTTTTCCGCCAGATCCAGGATCCGGACCGGCGCTCCCATGTCCAGCACAAAGATCTCTCCGCCCTTTGCATAAGCCCCGGCCTGCAGCACCAGGGATACTGCCTCCGGGATCGTCATGAAATACCGGATGATATTGGGATCCGTGACGGTCACCGGCCCTCCTTCCGCGATCTGCTTTTTGAAAAGCGGTATCACGGAGCCATTGGAGCCGAGCACATTTCCGAACCTGACCGCAACAAAATCCGTTTTCCCCCGATGGTCGTAGGACTGGACGATCATTTCGCAGATCCGCTTGGTGGCGCCCATGATGTTGGTGGGGTTCACGGCTTTGTCTGTGGAGATCAGCACGAATTTTTCCGTCCCGTAGGTGAGGGCCGCCTGGGACAGCTTCCATGTGCCCATCACATTATTCTTGATGGCCTCATTCGGGCTTTCTTCCATGAGGGGCACATGCTTGTGAGCCGCCGCATGGTATACGATATCCGGATGATAGGTACGGAAGATATCCTCCACCCTTGCCGTATTCCGCACCGATCCGATGAGCACCTTGAGGGTCAGCTCGGGATGCTTCCGCAAAAGCTCCTGCTGTATGTCATAGGCGCTGTTCTCATAAATATCAAAGATGATCAGCATCTTCGGTTTATGGGTCGCGATCTGCCGGCACAGCTCCGAACCGATGGAGCCGCCTCCTCCCGTGACCAATACGGTCTTATCCTGTACATATTCCATGATGGAATCCAGATCCACCTGGATGGGATCCCTGCCCAGAAGGTCCATGACGTCCACCTTCCGAAGCTGGGATACGTTAACCTCCCCGTTCACTAGCTGATAGACTCCCGGCAGGGTCTTCAGCTCACAGGTGGTCTGCTTGCAGATATCCAAGATCTCTTTGATCTGTTTGCCCTTAGCCGAAGGCATGGCGATGATGATCTCATCGATATCATACTCCGCGGCGGCCTCAATGATGTCTTCCCTGCCGCCCACCACCTTGACCCCATGGATATAATTTCCGATCTTTCTCCGGTCGTCGTCGATGACACACATGGCGCTCTTCTGGATATACCGGCTGGTATTCATCTCACGGATCAGCGTATTCCCGGCCTCCCCGGCTCCGATCACCATGACATTGACGCTTTTCGCCTTTTCCGTCCTCTTTTGCACGAAGGTCCTGAAAAGCCGGTAGGCAAAGCGGCTGGCACCCACAAAAAGAATGAGCCACATGGCATACATAAAGAAAAAGCTCCTGGGTACGCTGAGCTTGAGCAGAAGCATGCCGGCCGCCTGCATCAGTGCGCTGATCACGCAGGCCGAGAGCAGGGCCGACATCTCCGGCACGCCGGCATAGGTCCAGAGGCTTGTATATAAATGAAAGAGATAAAAGATAAAAATCGTGCTGATGATCCCGGCCGGCAGGTACTTCCATATGTTCTCGATCCAGATCTCACTGCCGGGAGTGCCCTTAAGCTCCGCATAGCTCATGTCAAAGCGCATCAGCAGCCCGAGCGCATCCGAAGCCAGGATCGCCAGGATGTCATATGTGATCAGCGCCGCCCTGCGAAGCAGCAGCTGCTTATTGGTAATCAGCCCCTTCATAACTATGATATTGTATCATACGGGTGTTATAGATACAAGATTTAGTGGCCAGCGGCTTTCCCTGTGTTCTGAGACAGGGATATGAAAAATCATCATCTCCATCGTCGCATGAAAAACGGCATTTCCCTATTCGCCCAAAAGCGGCTGTTTATGCTCAAAAAGAGCCAGGTTTATGGTATAGGTATCATAAACCTCCTGCCCAATGAAATACTCTATGATCAGATCAAACCTGCTGCTCGGAGACAGGGCATAACCTGCCCGTCCCAAAAGATCCTTGGTTTCATCAAGACTCAGCCTGAGCGCAAGGGCAAATGCCACCGCCGTGATCTTCTTCGGCTGATACCCTGCATTGCTCCGGATCTTTGAAAAAAGCTTTCGGTCAACATTCGCACGCTTATAAACCTCTGTATCCGTATATCCTTTTTCATCGATCAGTCTGAAGAGGCTCTCCTGCCAGGTTTCACTTACATTCGCCATGAGATCATCCAAGGATCGTCCTGCTTTCTCAGTACCGGACACCGCCATGGGCGCCGCCATCATCGGCTCAGCATCGCATCCTTCATCAAAAGGCTCTTCCGTCGCAGCATCTGCTTTTATCGACCCTGTCCTTGCAGAATCCTTCCGTCTCGGAAGATGTAACGCATCTCCGAACAGCCGCCTCCCCCTGCGTTTTTCATCAGGAAGGTTATTCCCGTAAGGGATCGCTGCCGCTGATGCACCCAGGCTGTATTCCGAGCCCATTTTCTCTGAAACATAGTTTTCATCAATGAACACATCCACGCCCGAGAAGATCTTTCCGGAAAGAACAAATGAGGCCTCGTCGAATACGACAAGGATGATCTCCATATCCGTGCCGGAAAGAAACGCACTGAATACGGAAACCGCGATCTGAAGAGCGTCCGCCTTGGGAAAACCATAGACTCCCGTAGCGATCAGGGGAAACGCAATGCTTTCACACCCCAGGTCCTTTGCCAGACGGAGGCTGTTCTCATAGCAGCTGCGGACCGCCTCCCTCTCTCCATGCTCACCATCAACCCACGCAGGACCAACCGTATGGATGATATACTTCGCGCTTAAAGCGAAGGCAGGCGTAACCGCCGCCTGCCCTTCTTCTATGTTTCCGATCTTCTGTCTTTCTTTAAGAAGCTTGTCTGCTCCCGCCGCCATATAGATGGCATAATCCGTCCCACTCACATATTGCGGCTTCGGATTTGCCGTATTCACAATGGCATCCGCGGACACCTTCGTTATGTCATTTCTGATGATCTGGAAAGCCATTCTTTCCCTCCCGTGTCTGTTTGGTAAGCCTTTAAGCAGAATTGCGGCCATTTTCCGGCTATGTTAAGCTTAGAGCTCACCCGATGAAGGTGAGCTCTTTTTTAAATCCTTCGTTTAGTCAAAGATCTGTCCGGGCAGCTTCTGCTTTTCCTTTGGAGGAAAGCCCTTGTCGAACTCTTCCACATCCTCATCTTTCACATAATATCCCTGTGGAGTCTGATACACCCCGGTAATGCCGTCAAGGTATCCGGGAATCAGTTCCTTGCAGAGAAAGAAGGATGTATCTGCATCCTCCGGCAGGTCGTGATACCGGATGCCAAACCTGCTGGCATAGTCGAAACCACTCTTACCGTAGAATCCGATGTTCCCCTCAAACAGAACTGCACCAAAGCCCATCTCCATAGCCTTTTCCAGAGAATAGTCCAGCATTGCCTTCCCATATCCCTTTCTTTTAAGCTCCGGTGTGATACCGATCGGCCCCATTGTCAGGACATCGATCACTCTGCCGTCATCGCCCTCGATGATTGTCTTCATGAACATATTCTGTCCGATCAGACGGCCATCCTTCTCCATCACAAAGTCAAGCTCCGGTATAAAAGCCGGATCATCCCTCAGTACATGGATTACATAATGCTCAGCGCATCCCGGCTTGTACACGTTCCAGAATGACTCCCTGACAAGATTTTCAACTGCTCTGTAATCTTTCCTTTCTTCTAAACGAATCCTGTAGTCATTTTTATTCAATGTTTTTTACCTCCTGCAAACTTATGACCCAAAGCTGCTTTTCAGCGGGAGGCTTGTTCCATTGTCGGCAAACCTCCCGGTCAGCCCACAATCTCCAGTGTGTTGTACTTTTTCAAACAGCACTCTCCTTTAAATGATTATATAATCATGCCTGACGGCTTGATTTCTGGGTTCTATTGTTGCTTCACTTTGGTAATCAGAAAGCCTTTTATGACCAAAAACGCGAAGCAGACAATGCCTGCATACGGCTGCCTCGTTGTTATAAACACGACGACCGTAAGTATTGACAAGACTACTCCTGTAATGAGTCGGTGCCTGTTCCAAACCGGTTTATCGAAATTGGTAATGATCACGCCACAGATTCCGTTCAGGATCGTAACACCTATGATCACAACAAATACGATTTTCACCCAAGGATTTATCCCGCTAAGGCCCAACAAGGGTACTGTCTCGGAAGACGCATTTCCATTTCCGAACGCGGGTATAAAAACCAATATCGCCAGAAGAATGTCTAACGCATTACATATAAGCGAGACATACTTGTCGGCAAACTCTTTCTTTTCATTTTCCGCTACCGTGATCATCTCGTCTGAACAGATCAGATCGTCGATTGTTACAGAAAAATAACGGGATATTTCTTTTAATGAGTCAATACTAGGATACCCTCTTCCAGACTCCCACTTCGAAATAGCCGTTCTTGAAACAAACAGAGCTTCGGCAAGCTCTTCTTGCGTCATTGATCTGCTCTTTCGTAATTCCTGTAATTTCTCACTGAACTCCATTTGATGCCTCCGACTCTATGTGCATTCTCTTTAGGACGGTATAATCTGCCAGGAACTGATAGATCAAAAACAGGCCGGAACTCAGAAAAACGGAACCAATAATATCTGTTGCCCAGTGGACACCTGAAACCAGTCTACCAATAACCATAAACGCAGAGAACACAATAACAGAAATAGTAATCACATTTTGGATCATAGGATTTGCCATCCTTCGATCGACCTGATATTTCAGCGTCGGCATTACGCTCAACACCAACAGCGTTGTTGATGAGGGATAGGATGCTTCTAAGTTCCCTTCTATCAGAATCGGTCTGTAATTGATTGGGATCATCTCAAACAGCAGATATCCCAGAATAACCAGCACATAATAGACTCCTAACAAAAGGATATCAGGATCGACTCTCAGCAAGCTTCTCCTCTTTACCAACTGGACAAATCCCAAAAGCCCAAAACACATACATATTAAGATAGGTACGAGGCCAAGCCAATCTGTAATCGTATAAATCAACATATGTACGCCTGTCATCCGATGAAACCATGTATTGAAGGTTGCAAAACCGATATCTGTTTCATGATGTCCCACTCTCTGCACATCGATATGCTGGATCAATATAGTCCACAAGACGAACGCTGCCAACAACATGATCCCAAACAATACTCTTTTTCTGTTATCTTTCATTTTCAATCCATCCTTTCATTTTGCCTTGCGGTCAAAGAAATCGTAATGGATTAATGCGAAGAATGAAAGAATCGCTCCGTCACATCGCTGATACGAATCGTGTCATCGTGTTATCAGCTCCAAAAACTTAGTGTCATGCATATTAATTGCGTGTAGCAAAATGCCGCGCTACGAACTATATCGTCATAGCACGGCTCTATATTTATACCACAAAATCCTGCAACTGTCACGATTACTCAGAAACATCAACTATGCAAATATAACATAATCAGTTATATAGCGAGATATTTTTTATCATTCTGTCCCACAACTGCCTCTTGGTATAAACTCTACCGGTATCTTCTCTGTTGCCGAATAATCGCTGTCTTTTTTCATATAAGT
>JAILLN010000032.1 GCA_024693135.1 Lachnospiraceae bacterium
GTTACGCAGGCTGAGCCGGATATAATTTGCTGTGTGGAGGGGGAGCCGGGAAAAAGGAACTCTGCAGAGGCTCTAATGCCGGTATTTCTATGCGAGCCCAAGACGCATAAATTCCGCGAGTGCGAAGGCTGGGCTTGCGCCGAACAGTCTGTTCTTTGCGAAAAAACGGCAGGGCGCAAGACCAGAACGGCGCCGAGTGGAATTTTGTCATGCGGCGACAGGCGAGCGGAGATCCGACCGAGCGCCTGGCAGATATCATTTTTCCGGCGACCCCTAAGCGAACACGCAGCACATAGCATGCAAGCAGCCATTCCCCTGTCTGTCATTTTTCCGGCGACCCCAGGCGAACACGCAGCACATAGCATGCAAGCAGCCATCCCCCAAAGCAAAACAAAAAGGCCGGCGATGGACTGAACCACCGCCGGCCGCATGCCCTTTATGGCATATGCTTATTTGATCTTGAACTTAAAGGTCTTGAGCCCGCTCACCCCGGCCTTGGTGATCTTCACCGTGATGGACCCGGTCCCCGCCTTTACGTTATTCTCGTAGCTCACCTCAAACTCACCCTTGGCAAGCTCCAGAACCGTGCCGTCTGCCGTCACCTTCGTCACCGAAGGACACAGCGGCTTTCCGGTATGGGCTATGCCCTCCTTGACGGCCTTTGCCGCGTCACCTTCCGTGATCTCGATCTTCTTCGCCTTCGATGACGCCTCCATGACCCGGTAAGGCAGCTTCACCCCGTCTGCGGACAAGGCCAGGATCCCTGCCTTATCCCCTTTGATGGTGAGCATTCCCTTTCCGTCTGCCACAAGGTTATCCTTGGTAAGGAGCAGCTGCCTGCTCTCGATCCCCAGCTTATCGTACTGGACCAGCCTCACGACAGGAACCGCTGAAGCGCTATACGCATCTCCTACGATGGCATAAACCCTGCAGGCATGATCCGCAGCATTGTCTGATATGCCATTCTCCGAAAGCATCAGGATCTCTCCGCCCTGCTTCGCAAGGTCATACTGCAGGATATCAAAGTTAATGGTCAGCGAACCTGAGTAAGGAGAACCCTTGCCCGGCTTCACGACGATGACTCCTTTGCCCTTTCCGGCACCCTTGTTGTTCCGGACAGTAAATACCAGGTTGCAGCTTGCCGTCTTCTCCGACAGGTCGATCTCTCCATCCCGGGAAGGATCATACCCATCATGAACCCGGATGACCGGTGCCGTGCCGTTTGCATTGGCCACGGCCGGCTCCATCACATTGATCCAAAGGCTGCCACGGTTTGTGGATACCGCATCCTTTAAGGGCAGCTTCTTTCTCGTAAAGGTAAACTTCACCGAGGATCCGGCATAGGCTCCGCAGCCTGCCACCTTCACCGTATACTTCCCGGGGTTGCTGTTTTCTGTAAGGACCGAAGCATTGGCCACTTCATAATCCACCCCGTCCTTCAGGCTGGGGTCCTTGCTTTGCAGCGTGAACTGATTATCAAGCCCGTTGTAGCTTAAGGTAGCCTTATCGCCATTTCCGGCGCCGTCGCAGCTTAAGGTAAAGTTCGCTTTCTTGAGCTTCAGGCCGGAGGTTACCTTGAATGTGAAATCCTTCGTTGCATAAATATCCAAATCCGTTGTCTGATCCTTCATGGTCCCGGCCGGTAAGGTACCCGTGACAATGACCCTCAGCTTCCATTTTCCGGGGGTATTTATGCTGCCCTGCTCCCGTCCGGAGGGATCATAAAGCGTGATGTAGCTATACAGATCCTTCCCATCCGAGGTAACGGTCTTTGAAGCCTTCTTCCCGCTTGCATCCTTATACTGCAGATCCACGGTTATCTTGGAGGCAAGCTCATCTCCCGTGATCTCCTTCTTTGTCTGGGTCAGTTTCTTCATGTCCTCCGGGACCTTCAGGTTTACCAGGGACTTTTCGGGCAGCAGATTAGCCTTGTTTGTCACTAAGAACTGAGCCTCTGCTCCCGGCCAGGGATAAGGATAGGCTTCTCCCAGAGCCACCGATGTGCCCTGATAATTTCCGATGCCTTCTGCCACGCAGAGATAATAGGTCTGCGTCTCGCCTTCCGCAGGCTTGAGTCCGTTTGCGGAAGCGGCAAGCCATTCGCCATAATCCGGCTCCTCTTCCTCGCCGGGGATCTCTTCCTCATCGCCCTCCGGGAAGCGGTAACGGTAGAATTTCAGCTGATAATCACCGGTGAGCTTGCCCTTCTTTGTCACAGCCTGCTTGAGCTTGCGCTTCACGATCTTTCCGGTGGCATCCTCAAATTCCCAGGTAACCACAGGCTTCAGGGAAATGGTCTTCCCCTCCTGGTAAGGATATGCCGCCTTGATCCCCGTGATGAGCGTAGAATCCTCCCCAAGCTCTGCCGGGGCTATGCCAAAGTACCTCTTTACCTTAAGGCCCTTATACTTCCCAAGGCCTGTCACCAGCACATAAGGCTGCTTTCCGGAAGCCATCCCGTCAAAGGTGGCCGCCACGTTATTGTAATAGCTCAGCTTATAATCCACTCCCGGGGTCAGGTTCTTCCCGTCATTGCGGACATCCAGGCTCAGGTCATAGGTATAGCCGCTCTTCTTCGCCTCGCCCGTATCCACCACATGCTTGTTGCCGTCATAAGCCGGCATAGAGCTGATCTCTCCCACATAGATCCCGTTTTCGGTATCCGTGTAGCGGCTCTGCTCATCCTTTTCCTTGATCCGGTAGCTTACATAAAGGTTGCCCTCATAATTCCAGGTTCCGGTGATCCGCATGTATTTCATTCCGGGTTCCTTCAGATCCGCGGTCAGATACCGTACCTCATAGTCATTGGCCTCGTTCAGGGATACTCCCCTGTAATAAAGCAGCGGCTTCGGCCGGATCTCGCTTCCGGTATAATCATAAACCTCTTTGGGCTCTACGATCACCAGATCCGCCTTGTCGTATGCGTCCTCCAGGGAAAGCGGCTTGATCTCGTAAGGCATCGACTGTCCGGTCAGGAAGCTTACCGGCTCATTGTTCGAAAGACTCCAAAGATCCACCGTAAGATAAGCATCTCCTGCATCCATTCCGGGCACATAGCCTTCATTATAGCTGTCCACGGAAACCGAGATCAGGACATTGTCCGCACTCACATTCTCATACTTATCCCAGGTCTTCAGCACCTTGTTGTCGCTTAATACCCGGAATTCAGGGATCTGCCACTCTCCGTTATAGGTCAGGGCATCCTCTCCTGTAAATTCGATCCGGTATTCCGCCTTCGGATCATCCGTCCACTGAGTCACGATAACGTTTGTGCTGACGGAAGCCCCGTAGTTCGTAGATACCGTGATTACCGCATTCCCCTCGCTGACGGCCTTAAAGCTTCCGCCGGTCAGGTTCTTCAGTATCCCCTCGTTGCTTGAAGTCCACTCCTTGATGGCATCATAGGTCCCATTCTTGGATACGGGCTCAAAGATCAGGCCCTTAGCCATATCGACCGTCTCGCCTACTTCCAGCTCCTGATTCTCATAGTCCGAATAAAACTCCAGATAGGACGTCTCAGGCTCCGGATCCGGAGTAACAACATCCATGGTATAGGCCTTGATGTCATAATCCAGGTCGGAACGGAAGCTGAGGCTGTTGGTGCTCACCAGGTCGTCAAAGGAATATCCGCTGGCCTTTTTATGATAATGCTCTGAGCCGATATAATACTTCCTTCCCTGATATGAGGTACGCCGTACCGCAAAGTAGGTATCCTCGGTAGCGATCTGCCTCATCACCATGCCCTTGCCCCGGTCGGTGTTCACATCCATTTCAAACATGACCAGATACTGCTGGCCTTTATCCAGTGCCACCGGAGTATCCAGCTGCAGGGTATGATAGCCGGCCTGAGGTATGATAAATTCCTTGTCTGTGACCTGACGATCCCAGTTGGGTTCCTTCAGGTCCTCTATTTTGATCTCCTGTTTATCCTGTTCATTTCCTGAAACCCGGGTATAGATGTTGACCTTGTATTTCATGGCCTGCTCCCGGGTAAAGATCCCCACCGCGCCCAGATTTTCTTTTTTCTGGGCCGTATAGAGGGCGCCGAAATGCTTTCCGTTTTCAAACCATTCCGCGGGGCTTCCGTAGCCGGTTTCGGTGTGATTATTATCCTGTACATTGATCCCGGCCCGGTTAAAGATCCCGTCATACTGGTATTCGTGATCAAAGAATTTTCCACCATCCTTTTCCTTGCTCACCACCTCATAGCCGGCAAAGCTGTTGTAGAGATTGCGGAGGCTTCCGTCATAGTAGGAAACATAGAAGAAGCCGTTCTTTCCGGATTTTGTCCCCCAGCTGTTCTTGCAGATCCAGGCACCGTTCGCCGGAGGGGTAAATTCCTTCTCATCATAGTAAGACAGCTTATCATCTTTTCCGGAAGGATTCGCAAAGAGCTCCTTCGGCACATTATCATCCCATCCCACATAATTCACAATATGGGTCGTGCCGCTTCTCCTGTTGGAAGCCTGGGTCTCATAGGGATCCCCGGGATGGTATACATAGGTCCGGCTCCGGTCAAAAAAGTCCGTATTCATGGAGCCGGCCAGGGAGCCATAATCCCTTATGGCCTGCTTCATCTCATTCAGGGCACCGTCATCAACCTTTTTTACCATTGCCTTGAAGCCTTCCTCGGTGTTCTGCCTCTCCCCCCTCTTGTTCCTTAAGCCGTAGGGCAGGATATGGATCTGCTGCACCTGATACTCCGAATGATAGGGAACCGTGACTCCCTGGTCCGGAAGGGCCGGCTCGTCGGCCATCAGCTTTACCGTGCCGGAATTCTCATACTTCAGCTCATTTCTTGTATCCTCATCCACGAGCCCCCTGCCGGAAGCAAAGGCCTGGGCTGAAAGCCAGTTATTCCCGCCCCTTCGCAGATAGCCGTTTTCCTTTCCGGACCGGTTCGACTCCACCAGGGTATAATTCTGGTCATAGGAGGTTTTGGGGTCATTGATGAGCTCCACATAATCATTGTCGATCCATCCGCCATAGGAGCCCTCTGCCTGATGAAGGACCCAGTAGGCTCCAAATTTCTCGGAAAGATTCATATCTTCCACTTTGTAATCATTATATTTTTTGAGCAGATTGCTCTCCACCGCGGCCACAGCACCAAACATCCAGCAAAGGCCGGTGCAGCCCTGGCTTCTTACGAGCGAGACATTTTGCAGCTTGCTTACATCTGCAGGCATGGCCGCATTGTAGGATGCCGGAAGACTGTCTCCCACTGCCTCCAGCTCATCCATCTCCTCTGGGTGAGTGATGATCTCAAAGTCGTCGTCCAGGGCGCCTTCGCCGAATTCTTCCTCATCCCATCCGTCCAGATCCCCAGCCTCTCCGGCCGCCTCCTGGACCTCAGGAAGTACAAGAAGGTCTCCGGCTTCCTGGGCCAAAGGGCTCTCCAGGGGATTTCCGGCTTCCTGTGGCTGCTCCTGCGTAAGCACCTCCACCGGCCCTGCTTCGGAAAGCGGCGCGGCCGAGACCGGCAGCGCAGTGAAGAGCAGAGCCGCCGAAAGGCATAGAGCCAGCCTTTTCTTTACGAGTTTCCATCCTTTTTTCATACATTTCTCCTTTCTTTCCCTTTCTAAATCCCACTCCATTACGTTATCGTCCATTTGCTCCGATTTCTTTATCTCCTCCTTTCAGAATGCCCTGCATCATTTTTTGAAGACCAGGGAGCCCAGGGTCTTTTCTGCCCAGGAATACTGGCTCATATATTCTCCCCGGAAGGCATTTACCGCCGCCGGATTGCCATCGCGGTATGCATAATAATCACAGTCGATCTTTGAAGCATCGATGCCAAGCAATCCGTATTTCCGGATGATCACATCCTTACAGCCCTCTCCGGCAAAGGTTTTGATCAGTCGCTGATCAGATTCTGCAGATAAGACCGATGGTCGCCCGAACCATCCTTTTCCTCCCACAGATTCTCCTGCAGCTCGGCAATGCGGCATGTCCCGCCATGGTCGATCAGATATGCGCACAGCTCCCGGGTCTTGCTGTAATGAAAGAATACCGGCTTATCCTTGATAAATACTTCAAATGAACCAAAGGTTCTCACCCGCACCCGCCTGCTTCCCCGGATTTCTGCCGGATAGCGCAGGTTTTCGATCTCGTTTAAGATCATATCCTCCGTGATGGGCTTCAGGAGGTATCCGCTGACCCTCAGCTTGGTGAAGGCTTCCGCGATATATTCGTTGTAGCCGGTGGTAAAGATGATATTGGTCCTTGGTTCCACCTGCTCCTTGATCTTTTTCGCAAGGGTCAGCCCGTCCATCCCCGGCATTTCGATGTCCAGGAATACGATATCCGGGCGCTCCTTCGCGGCGATCAAAAACGCCTTTTCCGGATCCGGGGCGGAGTAAAGCTTCGCCTCCGGGATGGCAGACCGGATCGTCCGGCAAAGCCCCTCCAGGGCGATCTCCTCATTGTCTACTGCCAGTATCGTCATTTCTCTTCTGCTCCGGGATCACAATGCATGCCTCCGTACCTTAGCCGGGCCGGCTCTTTATGGTAAGGCTCCCTTTGCAGAGCTCCTTAAGCCGGGCTGACGCGCTGTACAGGCCCACATGCTTTCTCCCGTCCTTTCCTTCCGTTATTGATGCGATGTCCGGACCGGCATCAAAGCCCGCCCCGGTATCCTTTACCATAATATGCCAGGCTCCCTCCGCCCGGTATGTGGAGATCAGAAGCCTCCCTCCGCCCGGCTTTTTTTCGATGCCGTGCCGGACGGCGTTTTCCACCACGGCCTGCAGGGCAAGGGGAGGAACCAGGAAATCCTTCTCCCGGATGTCATATTCGATCTCCAGCTGATCCGCAAACCGCAGCTTTTCGATCATCAGGTAGTTTTCCACATGATTCAGCTCATCCTCAAAGGTAATGAGCTCATGACTGTCGATATCCACCAGGCTCTTTCTCAGATATTGCGAAAAAGCCACGATGGCTTTCTTTGCCTGCTCCGCTGAGCTGTCGCACAGGGCATAGATGGTATTCAGCACATTGTAGATGAAATGTGGCTTCATCCGGCTTAAGAGCAGGTCTGTCTGCATCTTTGCCATTTCCGTCTGTTGCCGGCTGTACACGAGCTCCCTGGAGATCTGGATGAAATATTGAATGATGATGATCGAGATGGTGACCAGCAGGGGCATCAGGATAATGTCACTAAACACATATTTAAAGATCGATCCCAAAAGCGGAATGAAAACAAAGAGAGCAAAGCCGATCTTCTCGCCAAGGGTATAGATCCTCCTGTATCGGAAAAGGATAAGGATAGCGATCAGCCCTGCCACATAGCCTCCCACCTGTCCCGCCACATACAGAGGCCCGAAGGTCAGGGCAACTGCATTCTGTGTATAGATGATCCCCCAAAAATCCGAAACAAACCAAAATATGCCGTAGGCCAAAGCCACCGCCGCGCCGACGTAGGCGATGCCGTCCGCCCTGCCTTTCCCGCCCTTGGCATAGATATCCACATACAGCGTGAAGAGCCCCAGGACCATGAAATACGAAAAATCGCTTATCCCCGCAAACACCGCATGCATCAACATTCCGGTCTCGTCCCCCAGGCGGATGAGCACATAATTATCCGCACTGCCGGCAAGGAGCATGACAATATCAAACCCAAGAAGGTCGTAGAAAAGCTTTCTGCAGCTGTCCATATGGTATTTCCCAAACAGGTTGCCCACCAGCATGATGACCATTACGATGGCGGCATATAATTGCAGGTAGGTGTTGATATACGCCATAAAAGCTCCTTCATGCCAAAAGGGCCGTCTCTCCTGTGCTATCGCCTCCGGTCGATCCCCCGCTCCTCATAGTACCTTTTTTTCTCCGCATACATATCCGCATCCGCCAAATGCTCCAGGTCGTCCACAGAAGAGCCCGGCTGGTCACTGCAGGCGGCATAGCCGATGGACAGGGTGATCTCATCGGTATAGATCCCATGCCATTCCTCCGTCTTCGCCTTGATCGAGCTGCGCAGGCCCTCCGGATCCTCTGTATGGACCACAGCCATGAACTCGTCTCCGCCGGTCCGGTATACCTTCCCCTTCTTGCCGATGGACAGGGCCAGGCAGTCCGCCGCACCCTTGATCAGCTCATCCCCTGCCGCATGGCCCTTCGTGTCATTTACCGTTTTCAGCCCATTGACGTCAATGGAAAAAAGGACAAAATCCTCCGGCAGCTCTCCTTCCCGCAATTCCCTCAGATCCTCGTCATAGCACCTCCGGTTATAGAGCCTCGTCATCTCATCGGTCATGGAGATCCGGATCAAATGCTCTTCCCTCCTCTTTTCCTCATCCACATTTCTCGTGGTATAGATGACCATGTTGGGGATCCCGTCCGGAGTGGAATCCACCGCGATATACTGTGCCCTGAACCATCCCGCGACCACATCGATAAAGTCCGCACTCAGGATCTTCTTCTGGGCAAGCCTCATCCTTACCGTCTTGATATTGGTATAGGTCATGAATTCATCCAGCATATCCGGCATGACATGGTTTTTCAGCTTCTGGTTCATGAGGGTATGGGTCTGGGAGGTCAGGTCGATGCCGTGCTTCTTCTGCTCTGTATCCCTAAGGGACATCTCCGTATTATTCACAAAGTCGATAAGATTCACATTGTCATAGATCTCTGCCATGGAATCCAGGATATCCATCTTCTCCTCCATGCTTTTTTCCTGGTCCTTGATCATCTTGTACTGGTCAAAAAGCTCCTTAAAATATCCCACGGCCATTTTCCCGATGATATTTCCGGAAACGAACATGACGATGGATTCGATGGTAAAGCCGCTCATGGTATCCTTAAAGAAGCTGGCCGCGCTGTCATATTCCGGCCTCAGGGCGGCTTCATAGGGAGCGGTCAGCATGGTCGCCGTAAACATCAGGACATAATTCAGCCCGGAGGCATAGAAATACAGATGCTTGTCGCAGAATAAAAGGCTCAGCATCGGCACCAGAAACCAGGTCAGATAAATGCTTACATGAGAGCATGACATATATACCAGCAGGAGGTCCAGCGAAGTCAGCGCAAACACGCAGGTAAGGGTATTGCTCGGATACTTCTTGAACAGGACAAGATGGACTGCAGACATCGCCACCACGGTAAGGGAGATGCCGATGCAGGTGGCATAGGTTATATCCCTGAAGATATGCCCCTTTATGCCTGAAGCTATGGCCGGACCGGTCAGCACAAAAAACCAAAGAACCTTATTCAGATATTCGTTGATCCGGATCCGGTTGTCTCTTAAAAAATCCTGATACTGCGTCGCTATGCCGCTCTCCATTTCGACCTCCGATATCGCCTGATGCGTTTTGTTTCTTCTCTCCATTATAATAAAGAGCCTCAAAAATATCATGTGTCCGGCAGAGAGCCTGCCTAAGCAAATACCCCGGCACACACATAAAACCGGGGCATCTGCATTAAGAAAGAAGAGAAAAACTGGAAGCATCCAGCCGCTCAAGGAATGATCCTTCCCTGAAGCTACTGATTATGATTATATCACACAGAGTGTCACTTATTTATCACTTTGCGATGGATCCCGGAGGATGCTTCCCGGGGACGTTCCCTTAAGGCGGAAGAAATATTCAGGCTTTCAAGTTTTTTTATCTTTCCGGGATCCTGTCGTTCCTTCAATCCTCCTTTTCGTCCCCTTCCGATCCGGAACAATAGGTCAATGATGCGCCTGCGCTGTACTTTTCCGAAAACTCTTTCTCCGCCCATGTCCAATAATAATTCAGCATATGGTCATCGCTTTCCGCAGTCTGATAGGTATACTGTCCTCCGTTTTCCCTCTGTGCCTGTATCTTGTATCTCCCGTCCCCGATCTCCTCGATGCGGACGATCGGATCCGAGTGGTCCAGAATGAGTTCGTCATCCTTCTGGTGGAGATAATGGATCTCTGATTCGGTAAACTGTACATAATATTCAGGCTGTGTCGTCCCATAATACTCATAGCCCATAGAAGCTGTGACCCATGTCCCTTTAATGACGGGCCTTTCTTCGCTCCCGTCCGTCTCCGACTCGGTTTCGGCAGGTTCGGCTTCACTCCCGCCTGTTTCCGTTTCAGTTTCGGCAGGCACGGCTTCGCTCCCGCGCTCTTCCGACTCGGTTTCGGCAGGCCCCGCTTCGCTCCCGTCCGTTTCTCCGGCCAGAAAAATGGAGGTCGGTCCGTCTGCTCCGCCGATGATCTCCACGCCTTCTTCCTGTATTCCGCAGCCGGCAACGATCAGCGCGGCCGCTATAACGGCATAAGTTCCCTTCTTCATGAATCGTTCCTTTCTTTCCGGCACGCAGCTCCCTCTTTCCGCATTGTCCGCTCAATCCATTGCAAAACCGCTTTTATTCCCGAATAACATAAGCAAACAGGTCCTTATTCCGATGTTTACAAAAGCAGTCCGATATGATCCACCGATCCCGCCATCCTTATTCTCTTTTACCGGTCCGGATAAAATCAATCAGTTCCTCGAAATCCTCGAAATCATCGTAGTCTCCCATTATTCCTTCCCGATGATAAACGATGCCTGCCTGTTCATTGCGTTCCAAACAATCAAGCAGTTCTTCAACCCCATAACGTCGGGCAAATTCTGCGAAAGCTCTCGGCTTGATTTTTTCTGCATATAGTCCCTTACGGCATTCCGCAGGTGTACACTCATAGCATCCATTCAGATTTTTTTCAATACCGCATTTGCGAACCTCACACCATTCTGCATCTTTACACCAAGACAGTTCCATGAAACCATCTCGTTTACATCCTTTGCAGGTAACATTTTCAGAACATAAGCAGCAAGCCAACCCGCAGCGTGCAATTCCAAGTTCCCTTTTCATGGTTCTCCTTAATGCCGTCCAATCTTCCTTTGTCATCAGACTCACATGACCTGTCCTCTTCTCATGCATCAATGGCACATCCACATTCTCCGATCGCCACTGATACTGAAAGCCACATTTTTCCTGGACACGCTTGGACTTGGCATTGCCTTCGTAATATCCAATCCAGACCTTCTGCATACCGCAGTCCTCAAAAGCATGGCGCAACATCTCTTTCACCGCTTCCGGCATGATGCCCTGTCCCCAGAACGGTTTCCCAAGCCAGTAACCCATCTCACATTCGTCATCCCTGTCCGTCATATCGGTATGTCCGTTCAACTTCAGTTCTATCGCTCCGATCGCTTTCCCGTCCTCTTTCAGGCAGATTGCATATGCTTCTTTGCCGCTCAGCACATTCTTTATCACATCCCTGCTCTCATCCAAGCTCTGATGATAAGGCCATCCAGCGATCGGGCCCACATCCGGATCGCTGGCATATTTGTATAAATCCTCTGCATCGCTATCTTCCCAGCTGCGCAGGATCAGACGTTTTGTTTCAAGCGTCCTTTTTATGAATATCTCCATATCCGCACATTTCCAGATGCCGATCGGCATTTGGCACTCTCTTCTTGCATACTCCACAAAACCTGCCGCTTCATAACAATGCCTTGCGCTCTCATTATTCTCGAATACGCCCAGATCAATCCTTGTGGCACGGAGATGTTCCTTTACATATCCTATTCCAAGTCGAAGCAGTTCTTTGCCGTACCCTTTTCCTCTCATAGCAGGATTGACTATTACAAAGCCAAACCGAACCGAACTGTCATCGTCATCTCGCGGGTATCTTATGATAAAATGGCCAACAACCTCCCCATTGCCGTCTACTGCAGTGAGCGGAATAAACCTTCCCGTTGCAAGCTGAGGCGTATAATTCTCATTTATGTCCTCTCCAGAAAGAGGATACTTATTGAATCTGTCGGCAGACCATTTGTATAATTCTTTCTCTGATCGCAGCCACCCGGCTATAATCTGCGCATCTTCCCTTTTGAAATCTCTCAATATCATAAGCGGCTTACCTGTCCTGTATCATCCTTATATTTAAAATGCTCCATAATCTATCATGTCCCCATGCAGATTATTTGCTATTGCCGATGCTTCTTCTCTGCACTTATCAAGACTCCATTCTTCTACAAATGAAATCGGCGGAAGGATCCAGTCTCCATCCACATTTCTCCAACACTCTGTGACAACCTGATGCCGGATAAAGTTATCCAGTGAATGGGAATGAACGTTTATCTTCCGTTAGTCTCTAATCATTTAGCTGACCCGGCTTTGTATCCGACAGGAGGCTGTCCAGCTCGTCAGCCGGGATCTGTTCCGTCTCCTTTCATCTGATCCAGGACTTCCTTCAGTTCCCGGGCAGAATATCGTTTTTCTGCTTCCAGGCTGATGCAGCGCTCTATGATGTCCCACAGTTTTCCAGGAGCCATTTCTTCCTTCGGAAACCTACCCGTCACCATGATGTTGAGAAGCATTCCCAGGGCATAGATGTCCGTTTTATCCGACTATGCAGATCCATTCCCCATAGTCCTCCCGGAATCCCGGCTGGATGTTCATCATCTTTCCACAGCCGTCGCAGATCCAGGCAATGTCGTTTTTGGCATCCACTTCCGGATTGATCAACATCTCACCGCACCCGAGGCAGTTCCAGAAAGACAGCTCGTTGCTGTATCCCTTCTGCAGGGTAAGGTTGGCATCACAGCGAGGGCAGAATTCATATGGAGCTCCCTGCCCCATCGGCAGATCTTTCCGGATCAGGTTCTGTATTTTGTTGAGAATAATGCTGAGTCCTTTTGACATTCGATTATCCGGTTTTGAAAACACATCTGCCATATTTCTGCTCAACTTTCGCTTTCCCAGCCTTTACACACATCACACCAGCCAACTGCATCTGATGCTTTCTCCAATTCCTCCGGTGTCAGCTTTACCGATACAAATTCATTACCGCCCGCAGGATGAATATACGCAAACCTCTTCATGGAGACATCTAGCCATACCGGAATGCCCTCCCTGACTCCAAAAGGACATACTCCTCCCGGTGCAAACCCGATCAGCTCCTCTACCTGATCTCTCGGCACCATGCTGGGCTTCGTGTGAAATTGCGCCTTAAACTTCGAACTGTTCACACGCCCGTCCCCGGCCATCACCACGATCACCGGTTTCTCATCCACGATAAAGGATAGCGTCTTTGCTATCTCAGCCTCAGAACATCCGATCTGTTGCGCCGCATGCTCCACTGTATCTATTGTCTCGATATGCTCCGTGATCCGCTCCGCATATCCCTTTTTATCCAGCCATTCATATACCATTTCATTCAGCATGATTTGTCCTCACATATTTTGCCTTGCACCTTTAGCGCCCCGCTCAGCGAATACGGTATTCCTCTCGGTTCCCTGACCGCAAAGATCCCGTACCCTTCCTTTTGATGTATTCTAAAGCGGCTTCCCGCGTTTCAGTTCTCACCTTCTGATAAATTCTTCATCTTTAGCCGGTACCCAGCCCTCGTCAGATACATACCTTTCTACTTTCATATGCAGATCATACTTATCTCTCAGTTCCGCAATCGCCGCCATCATCGGTAAACATCATGAGTTCCTTGAAATCCATGTATTTTTACTCTCCTACGCTCCCGATCTCCGTATAGATCATCCCGTTCTTTCCTCGCTCCGATCGCATTAGTGATACTCTCGCAGCCACCATGCTCCCCTTCGGCGGATCTGAAACCGGGATCTCTCTTCCGCCTCTGCAGGAATACTTCCTGATCAGTGTGATGTGAGGCGAGAACCGTTTCTTATCAAACGGTATGCCCTGCTCTGCAAGCTCCCGGCGAAGTCGCTTCACATATCCTATAAGCTGCGGATTATCTGCCAGTCCCACCCAGAACAGCTCTCCGAAACTGCCTACGCCATCCAGGCTGATCTCAATCGGCCTGAAATCCACTTGTTCCATGGCATCCAAAACTTCATCCGGATTCCCATAGTCTCCAATGAAGGCCAGAGTGATGTGCAGGTTCTCCCGTTTGGTATAATTCCCTGTCACGCCCTGGCTTTTCAGATCAGCCTGAAAGTCCGTCAGAGCATCAAGGATGTTTTCCTCAAATTGGATCGCGATAAAAAGTCTCATATTCCTTTGCCGCCTCCTGCATCTCCGAAGCCGTAAATGCACAGAGCTTTACATCAATCTCATAATCCGGATGATCCGTTATAAACTTCTGATACGCTCTCAGACACTGCTTTGCCGACTCTGCCGCAGGATTTTCCAATGATCCGCCAAATATACCCGAACTGATCAACGGGAATGAAATGCTATGATATCCATTCTTCATCAGCACCTTCAGCGAATTATAATAGGCATCAAACAGCTCTTTAAATGCTGTCGGTGTAACAGCAAAATTGGGGCCAACGGCGTGTATGACCGTCTTCGCATTTGACATGTTGAAAGCCGGCGTAATTACCGCATCGCCATCGTTAAGCGGTGTCTTATATTTCCTGCAAGCCTCAGTAAGCTCTGTCATCCCCGCTTTTCTGAAGATCACCCCACAGATCCCGCCGCCTGCCCACAGGCCATCATTCGCAGCATTTACAACAGCATCCACAGTCTGATCTGCACAGGAACCATTGATCAGTTCTATCCTGCTCATAGCGCCTTCCTCCATTCCTCTTCTTTGAATCCTGTAAGAACCGTGTCCTCCGTGATCAGAAGCGGCCTCTTGACCAGCATCCCATCCGATGCCAGGAGCTTGAACATTTCATCCTCGCTCATATCCAAAAGCTTCTTTGACAGCTCCATCTCCCGGTAAAGCTGACCGCTGGTATTGAAAAACTTCTTCAACGGCAGACCGCTCTTCTTATATAACTGACGCAGTGTCTTTTCATCAGGATGGTCTTCCTTGATATCGATCTGCTCATACTCGATCTTATTATCAGCCAGCCACTTCAGCGCCTTCTTGCATGTCGTACACCGTGCATAACAATAAACTTTCGTCATACCATTCCTCCATTATTGTATTTATTCCACAAGCCTTCTTATCGTCTCCCAGTCATTGCATCGATGATGGTTTTCTCCGGGAAACTCACATTCCTGATTCCATAGTCTGTCATATACCATCACCTTCAGTTTAACCAGATGCCCAAAGAACCGGAATGCCGACGGAGAATCCTTACCACATAATCAAAATGCATCTTGTAATAGTCCTCCACCTCAAGGCTGAAGCCACTATTCTTAATAAAGCTGTCGCGGCCATATTTGTTGAGGCAGTACAATGTGACCCGTTCAAGTCCGTGGCGGTCAAGCCATTCCCGCGATGCTGCGTAAGCGCTGTACGGTCTTCCTGTTATTATGGACACATCATGACCGTTATCTGCCCAGCCGTTAACTGTTTCTATCGCTCCGGGCGTTTCCCCGGCCAGAAAAATGGAGGTCCATCTGCTCCGCCGATGATCTCCACACCTTCTTCATGTATTCCGCAGCCGGGCGCGGTAAGGATCAGCGCGGCTAATATAACGGCATAAGTCCCCTTCTTCATGGATCGTTCCTTTCTTTCTTCATAATATCCATCCCCTGTTGTACGGGGACCGCTTTTATCACATCCCGGCCTTCATCAACATTCTGGTGAGGCGGCCAACCGGCGGCCGGACCCATCCGGCTATAATTTATGCATCTTCTTTTTTGTTATCTTTCAGTATCATCATTCTATGCCTCAGGTTTTTCTCCTTTTCAAAAAATGCCTTTTTCAGTCTCTCATATTCATCATCCGTACACATCTGACGACACATCGGTTCAAAGGATTTTGTCACCGCAAAGCACTCTTCAATATTTTCGCAGGGATACTCGGCACACTCGCCGCAGGTCTTTATCCCGCGATCCACGCAGCATTTAATGACCCGGTATCTGCACCAGTTTTCCGGCTTACATCCTGTACATGAAATCTCTTTATTTGTTACGATGTGGTCACGATATCCGATTTTCATCCATAGTTCTGCTGTATGATGCAGTTCTTCATCTGTTTTCTCATATGGATGTGCGGTATATCTCGGGCAGGCGACACAATCATTTCCACATGCAGCGATAATCTTTTCTTCCATCATTTTTCACCTCTTTTTCTTGGAAGCCGGAAGTTCAAACGACAGGGATGTCGCCTTTGCCAAGCTCCTTCAGGATAACCATAACACAATCCTTCTTTGGTAAAAACAAATTTATAACACATATTCCAACTGTACATCAAATGGTTCTTCCTCTGCAATCCATTCTTCTACAAATGAAATCGGCAGAAGGATCCAGTCTCCATCCACATTTCTCCAACACTCTTTGACAACCTGATGCCGGATAAAGTTATCCAGTGAATGGGAATTAAAATTATCTTCCGTCAGCCTCTCTACTCTTATTTCCATACTTAATCCATACCTCAGCATCTGTGTCTTGCGGATTATGGGATCCCGAACGCTAAATAAAATCCTTTATTGTGCTTGTATAGCGATGGATCTTTGATCCCGACAATATTTGCGATCTGTTCCATCGTATCCATTCTCTGCAAATAATATCAGTGCAACATCCAGCATCTTCTCTTTGGCAGGCATGACTTGCACCAATTTGCTAATAGCCATCAGCCTCATTATAGCTAATATATATTAGCCTCGTCAGGCAAAAAATGTGGTCAGCAGAGTTTAGTCCTCCACTGACCTTTACAATCCATCACTTCTTTTCTATAGGTTGATTGACAGTATATCAACCAATCTTCCGACAATCAGCGGGATTAAAATCAGATCAGCTGAGTACTAACAGAGATGTCTTTCCCTTTAATTCTGGACATATTCCAACTTCTTTTCTCGGGAGATACTCCATCCATTTCATACCTCAGCGCTAAGGCATTCAGAAATCTTATTTGCAGCATACCAAAACATCACCAGCGGAATCGCATTACCCAAAGTCCGGTATTGAGCCGTTTCGCTCCCAGATAAAGAATAATTCTTCGGAAAAGATTGTATTCTCGCCTCTTCACGGGGAGTAAACCTTCTATATCTTCCTTTAACAAACAGAACTGGGTCTGTATTGGTGAAGGTATTCCTTCAAGCCGTCAAGTTTCGAGAAGTCCTGATCCACGTCAGGGTCATCCGTTGCTCCCGTGCTGATCTTGCCGTCAACTGACGCAGCATGAATAGCATAGTAATGGGTCGGTTCATTCTTTCACATACGATTTGAAGCCTAAATGCTGGGGTTTCCTACCAATCATAAGACTCTCAGTAAAAAAAACTTATGCTATGTCTGAGGCTTCCTCTGCATTTAATCCATCCATTCGTATAGTATTTTATATTCATTCAATTCACCGGATGCTGTTAAAAACCCAGTGATAATCGTTTCTATTTGCGCCTTTGCCTGTCTCCAATATCCTTCATTTTTGTTTAGCTTCTCTACTGCTTCATCTTTCATTTGCTGTTGCGCCTTATTGTAGTCCATCATATTAAAAGTTGTAAACAATCCTTTTTTACTGTCAAAACACTTAAAACTACTATTGTCGAGTTCATGATACAGTATTTGAGGAGCCGGAACTTTGACTTTGATTACCATTCTCTCGTTATTAATGTCATACTCTATCTTATCTGTTTCTATTCCAACTCCGATTTCTCCATCATAGGAGCATATCATTTCTTTTTCCGAAAACGGAAAAGTGAAATCCATTCCAAATAGTTCAGCCTCTTTATCTTTGGAATACGTTGTCATACCAGTATAAAAATATTTCAGTGAAACCAATTCACTAGCTGGTTGAACTAATTCTTTTAATATTTCTACATCTACCTTCGTCACTTCTTTTACAAAAGAGTCTTTAATATTTGCAAGCTCTTGGTTGGTTTTACCTGCTTGTTCTAACAATTCCTGTTTATACTTGGATTCCATGTTTTCCATTTGTTTCTGCTGATACCTGTAAAACAGAAAGAATGCAAAGCCAATCACAGCCAAAAGCAAGAATATCTTAATCGCCGAAACAATACCGGCAATCGTGCCTGAATATCTTGGCCTTTCCTGATACTGTACCACTTGAAGTGGAGGTGTCTGATTCCCTCTTCCAAACAATGATCGTTTTGCTTGTGTGCCCCCCATCTTAGAAGGATTCTGCTGTACCTGCTGTGGATTATTCGTATAATTCGTATAAGCAGTCCCGGTTGGATTTCCCAAAGGATATCCGCAAACAAAACATTCTCCCGTATCATTCAGTACATTTGATCCACAATTCGGACATTTGATTAACGCCATGTATATGTTCTCCTTCAAATCCTACCATCGTCATAAAGACAGTATTTCAAGCCCAAATAAAATACTATCACAAACCAATTCCATATTCCATAGCAACCCTGTCAGATACGGGAGATAGAATCATACGTTTCCTTTACCACGGCTGGGCATAGCACTCGACCGTATCATGGACTGGCCAGTCATCATAGCTGGTGATCTGGAATGGCTTGGACTGGCCTGCTTTCAGGCCGGAGACATAGTCATATTCCATATATACGATCTTTCCCTCATTCCTCAGGATGACCGATAGCATGACAGAATCCAGGTCTGTGGCGGAATTGTTGGCAATCTCACCGGTGACATAGTTTTCTCCGTCGGAAGTCCTTTCCGAAACATTGGTAAACGAGAACTCTGAGCATTTCACATTTTTATATAAGGAATTGCTCCTGCCGAATTCATGGCATTCTGTCTCAAAGATAATCTGGGCATCCTCCGCAAGGTCGGACGTGGCCATGGAGAAGGATCCGATGATCGGTACCGTGTCGCCCGGCATGATGATCCCGCCTCCAGATTCATCCGTCGCCATGATGCTCCCATCCCCGTTCCGGATCGTCACGATCAGCTTCGGGTATTCTGCGATCAGTACTTCATTCGGGTTATGAACCATCCCGCAGTAATCAACATACACGGTATCCCCAAACGAAGTATCCTCTTTATACCAGCCATACTCCTTGAGCTCCAGCGGAAGCTCCTCCTGGGATCCCTCCTCATCACCTGAAGATCCTAAGGAAAATGAGGAAGCATTGTTATATGAAACCGGTTTTTCAGGCTTCCGGTTTTCTTTTACTTCCGCTTTTTCTTCAGTCACAGCCGCATCACTTGTTTCCTCTGCCTGCGGCTGCGGAGAATCCGCATCTTCCTGTCCGTTCAGGCCCGGATCCGGTTCCGTTGTTTTACCGGAGGATGCTATCGTGGCATCCGTTTCTTTTGCCTTTTTCACTTTTTTATAGGTGATGACCCAGGAGCCGAGGGTATTCTCTATGGTTTCCGTCCTGACTACCACCGTATCCCCGGCTTTGATATCCGGATTCCGCTTCGATATGAAATTCAGGTGCTCACCTGCCCATACATTGTATCCCAGCGGGGAATCCGGATGAAGCTCCTTTGCGATAAAACGAACCACCTTTCCCTCCAGGTTCTCTCCTTCATTCAGAGCGTCTTCAAATGACTCAGCATCCCCGTAATCAATGGCATTTCCTGCTTTCAGCTTTGCCCCGCACCCCGAAAGCAGGGCTGTGGCAATCAGGGCAAAAAAAATTGCCAGGCTCCCCATCTTTTTCATACTTTTCATGACTCGTTCCCTCCTTCTTCTTTTCCGGTATCCTTGTTATTTCCCGGACGGATTACAATGTAGCCAAAGGACTCCAGGGCAGAGATCACGTCCGGCGTGATATCCGCTTTAATACCAATATCCTCCGCATTTTCTCCGCCCATGATCTTATAAAAGACTCCCACAGGAACCCTCAGTGCCTTCGCAAGCTTCGGCAGGTTGTCCCTTTCCGGGATTCCTGCATCCTTCTCCCATTTGGCAACTGCAGATTTAGAGACCGGCAGCTTCCCCGCCAGCTCCTCCTGCGTCAGGCGGAGGTGCTTCCTCCTTCTGGTAATGAACTGGCCCAAGGTCATCATCTTTCCTTTCTCCTCTGAAACAGGATTCACTTTTCTTCCACGCAGCGTGCACGCATCCCGGATACGCCATTACCATATCAGCTTTTAAAAACAAATATCCCCACCAAAATGGTGGGGAAAAACGGGGATCGGATCTTTTACAGGATCTCCGCAAGGGTGCGGCCTTCGATATATTCCTCGATCACGATCAGGCTGTTGCTGCTCTCATATATCTCAAAGATCTTCGGCATATGCGCCACTGGGTGTTCTTTCAGGAAAGCAAATACCTCCGGCTCATATATTCCATGGATCTTCCTGACATACAGCCGTCCTGTTTCGCGGTTCCGGACAAGAAATACGTTTCATTTTCCTTTCGGACTTGCTGTCTCACTCAGGCAGTCATCAAAATCGACATATATATTCATTTGTATGTCCCTTTTCTGTTTAATCCGGATCCATGCTTCGTCACGGTCTACCCAGAACGGACGTCCGCTGGATGTCATTGGTCTTTCTCGATCAACCGGATGATATCCACACCTCCATTTTAACTCATCCAGTTATTCATTTCACAGCACATAAGATTGGTGATCGCGGTTTTGCACACGTGACCCACCCGCTGTTCTATCGGAGCCGGGACTGTAGGGTTTAGGGCGCCGGTCTTCGTATCCTTTTGGCGGCGGAGGATATGGCGGATTCCGGGCATACCAGCCTGCACAAATGGCAGCCCACGCACTTGCTGCCGTCCAGCTTCGGGATCCTGTCCTCAAAGCTTATGGCCTGGTGCCCGCCGTCCCGGCAGGAAATATAGCATCTGCCGCAGCCTATGCATTTTTCTTTGTCGAACCGCGGAAACAGTACCGTATCTCTCTCAAGTACGTCTGTGCTGTCACTTATGGAGGAAAGCCCTGCGCCCACGATGTCCTTGATCCCTGAAAGCCCGAATTGTGCAAGATAATAGTTGAGGCCGGAGCACAGGTCTTCGATGATGCGGTAGCCATACTGCATCACGGCTGTGGTCACCTGCAATGAGCCGGCTCCCACTAGAATGAATTCCAGCGCATCGCGCCAGGTCTCTATCCCGCCCATCCCGCTTAGGTGAAGGCCTTTTAGTTGTTCATTCTGTCCCAGTTCTGTAATAAAGCGGAGCGCGATGGGTTTGACCGCATTGCCGCTGTATCCTCCTATGGCGGATTTTCCTTTTACCGCAGGTGCCGAAACATAGGTATACGGACTTACTCCGATCACGCTTTTTATGGTATTGATCGCGGCTATCCCGTCTGCGCCTCCTCTCAATGCGGCCTCTGCGGCAGGAGACATTTCGGCCACATTCGGAGTCAGCTTTGCAAGCACCGGTATCCCTGCTCCCCGCTTGGCGGCCGCGGTATATCTTTCCACCAGCTCAGGAATCTGTCCGATATCGCTTCCCAGGCCGTCCTCCTGCATATTCGGGCAGGAAAAATTAAGCTCAACCGCATCCGCGCCGTTTTCCCCGCATAGGCCCGCCAGCTCTTCCCATTCTCCTTCATCCTGGCCCATGATGGACGCAAGGATGAATTTGGATGGGTAATGCGCCTTCAGCCTTCTGAAGATCTCCATGTTTTCCGCCACACTGTGGTCTGAAAGCTGCTCGACATTCTTGAATCCCAGGATGCTCCCATTATCTCCTGTAATGGCAGAAAATCTCGGAGATGCCTCATGAATGTCAAAGGAGCATATCGTCTTAAAGCAGGCTCCTGCCCATCCGGCTTCAAAAGCCCTTGCGCACATGTCATATGTGGATGCCACCACAGAGGAAGACAGAAGGAACGGATTCTCAAGAGGTATCCCGCAAAGATCGCACCGGAGCCTGCTCTCATCTTCCGGAATGGGAATCTCCACCTGATTTCTTACTTCGTCATAAAGACGTGTCATGAGCTGTTTTACCGGTACTTTTCCTGCCCTTACGCAGGACTTTTCGCAGGGGGCCGGACAGCCTGCGCAGGGATTGTCCTCCGGCAGCTTAAGCGCGGCCACGTCTTCATTATCAAACCATATGCTCCTCAGCGCATCGCCGGGATCCATGAACTTACATGCCGCAGAGCATGGTGCATCCCCGCATAAGGCACATGAGATCATATCTGCTCTTTTTACTGTCCGTGATCTAACCATTGTTCCCTCCTATGATCATGCCAAACTTTCCCCATTTCCACCATTTTTCTTTCTCTCCGTCTCATTCCTGCTCATAGGATAAAAGGGATGTTCGAGCAGGAATTGCAGATTCAGGACTCCGGGCCTCCAGGAAAAAGATGCGGACAACTGCGCATAAAGACCGCTTCATGTCACGATGGAGAAATCTTCTGCTTTTGGCAACCATGTTAGCATCACGGAAGGGGGTTTGCAAGGCTTGGAATCTTCCTTCTATGGCCGCCATATATATGATATGATGTTGGCGTGAACCATCAGAAACGATCATCCGAAACGGAGGTGCCTTATGTCAATGATCAAGCTGAAGCCTGCCTTCAAGGATTATGTATGGGGAGGAGACCGGCTGAAGAAGGATTTCGGGAAGGAATGGGCAGGAGATGTCCTGGCCGAGACCTGGGAGCTTTCCGCCCATCCGGACGGACCCTCCATGATCGCATCGGGAAGCTTTGCCGGAAAAACCTTTCCCGAATATCTGAAGGAAAAGGGAAAAGCCATCCTTGGGACGAACGCCGCACGCTTCCAGGATTTCCCGGTCCTGATCAAATTCATCGATGCCAGGGAAAATCTCTCCCTGCAGGTACATCCGGGAGATGAATACGCCCTGCGTCACGAAGGCCAGTATGGAAAGACCGAATGCTGGTATATCGTAGAAGCCAAACCCGGAGCCGGGCTCTATCTGGGACTGAAGGAAAGGCTTACCCGGGAGGAATTTGCAGAAAAAATCCGGCAGGGCACGCTCCTTGAAAGCCTCCGGTTCGTACCGGTAAAGCCCGGAGAAATGTATTTCATCCATTCCGGAACATTGCATGCCATCGCGGCAGGCACCCTGCTGGCAGAGATCCAGCAGAATTCCAATGTCACCTACAGGGTATATGATTTCGGGAGGCTGGGGGCAGACGGGAAGCCCAGGCCCCTGCATATCCCCCAGGCCATGGATGTATCCGATCTGTCCGGGGTCATGCCGGATATGGATTTCGGAGGGCACCTGGCGGTCTGCCCCTATTTTCTGGTAGACGGCCTTTCCTTTGCGGGAGAAGCAGAGCTTATGGCAGATGGAGCCTCCTTCTGCTCTGTGCTCGTGACCGAGGGCAGCGGCTCCATCTGCTTTAATGGAGAGGAACTCCCGTTTCGAAGGGGCGACAGCTTTTTTGTGGAAGCCGGAAGCGGAAGGGGCCGGCTAAGGGGCAAGGGGCATGTCCTCCTCACCCGCGTACCCGCTCCGTGAAAGCGCCCTGCCCCTTCTCACCCGCATGCCTGCGCCGTGAAAGCGCCCTGCGTTATTTTACGGTGACGGGCAGCTCTACATCCTGATACCCTCCCGGTCATTTTATCCACAATGCTTCGAAAAAAAGTGCCTGAACCATGCAGAGCCCCGGGTTTCCCCGGAGCCCTGCCCTTGTCATTATTTCACCTTATAGGTCAGCTTAAAGCTTCCCACATAATCATTGGTTCCCTGGAAGGTCAGGGTATATGAGCCCTTCGCCCCATTGTCCAGGCCGGTCAGCAAAAGCTTCCCCTTTTCGTCGATCAGATAATCATACTCTTTTTTTGTCTTTTCCTGTGCTGCCGCATAGCCCACGGTGCTCTCGCAGGTGGTGCCGTCCCGCTCCGTATAGGTAAGGAGCAGTTCCGGAGCCTTCAGCTTTTCCGTATCGATCCAGACCGGCACCGGCACGTTCTCGCCGCTGCCATTGAAGGAAAGGGTGCCTGACGCCGCATCGATCCTTGTCTTTCCCTTCACCAGCTTCTTTCCGGAGAGCACATATTTCACCACCGCCGGCTTATAGACCTTGTATTTCTTCCCGGCCTCTTCCTTCAGCGCAAAGGCCAGATAGTAGGTGCCGGCCCTGTTGATGGTCTTGCCGTCATCCGGTGAAGTATATACCAGGTTTTTGTCCGTATAGGCCCTGACAGGAAGCAGATCCTTTACCTCCACCTTTTCCCTGCCCGCCTTCAGGGACTCTGCCTTAAGAAGTCCCCTTGCCAGCTCATCTGCATCATAGGCCTTATCCTGTACAAAAGCCTCCTTCTTCTGCTTAAGCTTTGCCGTAAGGGCTTTTCCGCCTTTTGGATAGCCGGTCACATAGATCCGGTCCGGCATGCTTCCGATCCGGTAATTCTTTGCCGCATTCTTATTCTTCGGCTCCTTCGCATATACCCGTATCTCCACGGACCTCATCTCCGTGCCCTTATAGAGCTCCTTGATCCTTTCCTTCGTCAGCTCCACGCCGTCGTCATAGTACCTGACCTCGTACAGGGATGCCGGAACCTTCACTCCACTTGGAAGCTTCATGGTCGTGGCCACGCTGATCTTCCCTGCCTTGGTAAAGGGGGCGAACTGCCGGCTTGCCGCGATCTCCGCAGTTCTAAGGTCTGCGGGAAGGATGGTAAATTTCACCTCTGCCTTCAGCCCCTTATACGCCTTCCCCTTTCCGGTGATGATAAGAGCCGGGGCCTTCTTTCCTGCTGAAGGACCCGCCGCATTTTTATTGTTGCGGTAGGATACGGTATAATCCTTCCCCTCCTCAAGGACCTTATTGCCGGAGGCCGTGACCGTAAGCTCGATGCTCCGGGAACCGTTCTTTCCGGAGGTGGTGGTGACCAGGGCCTTTCCCGTATACTCCACCGGATCCACCCGTCCGATGGAAATGGAGAAGGTCTTTTTCCCCTTCTGCTCCACGGTGGATACGGCCTCCTCATAGCCCGCATAGAAGCAGACCTTGTTGGAGGATGCAGCCTCGGGCAGGTAGAATATCCATCCGCCGTTTGCAGAAAGCACAAGCTGCTTTCCTACCGACTTCTCCCCCTCCATCTCGTCATAAAGCTCCGGGGTGCCGTCAAGATACACCGGCACGCGCTTCTGCTTCCCGATCCCGATATACCACTGCTTTACCGTATTCCCCGAGATCTTCAGGGCCGAATCGCCGGAAATGCAGCGCCGCTTGTCCTCCTTGACCGTCCCGTTCTCATCATAGAAGACGATCCTTTCCCCATAAAGCTCCGTATCGTCCTTCAGGGTACGGAAGGAGACCAGGGCGGCCGGATGCACGTTGTATTTCTCCAGCAGCACGTCCTCATCCTTTTCCACCACCAAAAGCTTATTGAACTCTTCATTGAAATGCTTATCCTCCCAGGAAGCGGCCCTCTTTTTCCCGCTCCCGTCGTCCGGCCCGAAATAAAGATTGGGATAGCTTCCCACCTTCTCTGCGCCGTCCCTGTCGATATAGATGGCCGGCACATGGTTTTCGGAGATCAGCTGGTCCACGGTGAGGTCCTTATTTCCCACAAACGGACCAAAGGCCCTGTCGGCATAGATCTCCCCGTCCAGATGCATCGCGACATTGACGGAAGGCGTATAGCTCTCCCCTCCGATATAGTAATCGTCGTTTTCCCAGAACAAGACGTCGCAGTCAAATTCGTAGGTATCAAAGGGATTCGTCCCGATCAGCTTTACCGGCTGTTTCCCGATGGTGAGCTCCGCCGGCTTCGGGGCATAGATGTTTTCATCCTCCTTTTCCAGGTAGAATAAGGCATTTACGGAGACCACATCCCCGAGCTTCAGGTCAAGGGCCCGGAAAGCCGCTATATCCGCTTCTTTATTCATGTCATAGTTATTCCCATTGGCCGAAATGCTGAAGCTGGTATAAACAGATTCCGTGACATTTCCGTCTCCGTTAAAGACCGCGACGAAGTGTTTCAGATCCTCATAGGGCTTCAGCGTCTTGAAGAAGCCAAAGGGCAGCTCCCCCTTCTGGCCGACGCTCTCCACCGTAAGCCCGGCCTCCTTATTGATGACCGTGAGGCCCGGGTTCTGCACATTCGGCCAAAATGCATATTGGGAAGCCGGCACGCTTCCATCCACCCCGTCTATGCTTAAGGGAGTGGCTCCGTCTATGATGATCCGGTCCTTATCCGGATCGTAGCCCTCAAACACCAGCTTGTAATGCCCCGGTCCCAGCTTTTGGAAATCTTCCTTTGTCTTAAGCCGGTTGAATTGTCCCTCTGCGTCAAGATAGCCGATCCCGGGTTCCTTCCCCTCCGGGAAATGCAGGTTGTATTCCCCTGAGTCTGTCTGGAAGGTAATGACCGGATAGATGTCGCCGCGGTTCTGGCTGATCAGGGTGATGCCCTCCTTCTTTTCCTTCTCCGTCATATGATCGCCAGACAGCGTGATCGATGCCGTGACCGGCTCTCCCTCCCCAAGATCGTCGAGCCCATAGCTTCCGCCGAAGACATCCCAGACGGCATAGAACAGGCTTCCGGATTCGACATCCTTTCCCAGCCCCTTCACTGCCTCTGAGAGCTCTTCGTCCCGGGAGAATTCCAGCGGCTCTCCCGTTTCCGTCCTGAGCTTCGGGATCCACATGGTATATCCGGTCTTGTAGACGTTTTCCGGATCAAAGCCATTCGCCATGTTTTCAAAGAATTCTCCCATATCGGAGACGAATTCAAATTCGGTATCGTCAGCCACCTCCTTCCAGGGAACGAAGCCGGTAAGCTGCTTTGTGTTGGTGTCCACCCCATAAAAGCCATCCGGCTTTACGCCATTCATGCTCCCGCTCTGGAATTCCGCCTCCAGGACCACCTCATCATAATACGGCGAGCCCTTCTTCATCATCATCGCCGGGAACTGCACCTGGATATGGGTCTCCCCGAAGGGGTCGAAAAAGTCCTGATCGGATTCATCGTCCAGGTTTCTTATGCTGAATACCGGCGCCGGAATGCCGTTGACGGCAAACCACTTCTGGGCCTTGCGGTTTTCCACCACATAGCGGTCTTTATCGATCGGATGGTCATCAAGATAAAGCTGCTGGGGTGCCTTGGCGGCCGGGAGATAGCCCAGATTATTTTTCCCCCCGTCCTTCCGGTTGAGCACAGCCTGCTGCCGGATATTCTTGACCAGGCTCACCTTTTCCCGGTCCAGGTCAAGGGCATAATCCAGGCATCTGTCCTCGGAGAAGACCGTCTTCATATGCATGTCGTTGGAGGAGATCCGGCCCCTGATGATCTCGCCTTCCTCCCCGGCCATGCTCGCCATCATGTTTTTCGCGGCATCATTAAGCGGGTCATACTCCTTCTCAAGGCTTTTTGCCAGCTCTTTCATGGCCTGGCTGATCTCGGAAGGCGTTTTGTCATACTGTGCACTGAGCACGCCCCCGATGGCCTGGGCCGCACAGAAGGTCTTTAAGAGAGAAGTATATCCGTCCGTGATCCCGGGAGAGTATTTCACCCTCTTATAGATCCCCAGATACTCCGTTAATGCATCGTAGGTCTTTTCTGCCCCATCCTCGTTATAGGTAAAGCGGCTTCCCTTGCAGGGCAGGAAGATGGTCAGGCCTCCCAGTGCCTTATAGTCCTCTCCTTCTTTTCTTGCAAATGGATATTTCTGTGTATACTGCTGCAAGGTCACAAGGCCTTCATTTGACCGTTCGTCGTCATGGCCCTTTGGCTTCAGGAGCATGGCTGCCGCATCCGCCTTTTCTTTCACCGTCTCAGAGCTGAATTTCTCCTGAAGCTTCCTGCAGAAGGAATAAAGGTCTGCGATCCCTTCGCTGGAGCCGTTAAAATTGACGGTCTCCTCTGCCGCCGACATGAAGTTTACATAACTATCCCTTACGAACTGATCGCCCGAGCCGATCAGCTGTGCCATCAGTGCTTTCGACAACTCATCCAATTTTTCATTCAGGCTGTTCAGGCTTACCGCATCCAGGTTCACCACGGCCATGGTAGACCGGATCTCCTTATGATTATAGAAAGCCGTATTATCGGTAACCATCTGGAAGCCGATACGCGGGACGGTAATATCCATCATATCCGGCTCATAGGCCTGCGATCCGCTCCATCCCCCTTCTCTGGCAAAGCCGGGATAGAAGATCTCCTTCACGTAGCCCCTGTGGTCCCAGCCCGTGCCGGGCTCCAGATCCTCCGAGCCGAAGAGATACCGTGCATAGGGCTGCAGCGCCATGGCTGTCTCCAGGTTCCCCATGAGGCAGGCGTCGAAGCCGATGAACTCAAACTTGTCAAAATTCGCATTGCTTTCCTGCCCCCTTAAATTGATCCTCGCCTCGCTCAGGGATTCCGTGAGCTGATCGGAGGTGATATAGGTATTGTTCTGGCCGCCCCTGTCGTCTCCGCCGAAGCCTCCCTTGGGGCCGCCGCCATGATCCCATAGCACCAGCATATAGCGCTTTGCAGGATATTTCTGCGCCGTGGTGGTAATAAAGTCGATGAGTTCCGGAGCCTTGCCGGCATCCTTGATCCCGGTCATGACCCTTTTCGTATTCTCCTCGGCAACCGGATTGTCTGCCGGTTTGATGGAATGATCGGAAAGCACCCAGCGCTCGTTCTGATTCCACTGGATCCCCCTGCCGTCATTTACGCTGTTGATGGTCTGAAGGAGCTTCAGATCGTTTGCGCTTGCCGTCTCCTTATCCTTAAGGATGCCCTCCAGCTCCTTTAATGCTTTATCGTGGGCTCCATCCTTCTCCATGGCCTTGTCCGACACGCCGCCGGTCTCGATCACCACGTGGATCTTTGCATTGCTCACAGAATCGGCCGCTCCTTCTGCCTGCTCGATCCCGGACATGATCTCGATGATGTCCCTGGTGGCTTCCGCCCCGTTTCCCTCCAGGTTGGAGCCCACCATGTAATACATGATGGTCGCATCGGAAGAAACCGGGCCGCCCCTTCCTGTATCCTCCGTATCCTTCGCATTCTTTGTATTCTTCGTATCCGGCAGGATCTGGAAGCTTTCCTTTCCTGCCGCTTCCCCGACGGCATCCCATACATCCGCCTCCGGGATCTCCTGGGCTCCGGCCTGCGCTTCGGTCTGTTCGGCTGCCTGCGCTCCGGCCCCGGCGGCTTCCTGTGCCTCAGCCTGTGTGGCTGCCTGCGCTTCGGCCTGCGCTTCGCTCTGTGCCTCGGCCTGTGCTTCGCTCTGTGCTTCGGCCTGCGCTTCGCTCTGTGCCTCGGCCTGTCCGGCTGCCAGGCTCCCGGCGTTTACCGGCACCAGATTTCCGATGGTAAGGATCACCGCCAGCACCATCGCCAGCCTTCTTCGATAAAGCTTAAGATTCTTTTTCATACCTTCCTCCTCTTTTCCTTCCTTGTTTCTATGAATGCTTTACCGCCTTCCGCGGGTTGTCTTTGCTTCTATGAATGCTTAACGGCCTTCCCCCTCAAGCTCCTTTAAGAGCCTTAAGGCAAAATCCCCCGCCGATTCCCCCGGATCCTGCCTGGCTGTCCGGATGTCCGGCCGGTAAGGACTCTCGGAGGCCTCTGCCGCTTCGGCGATGGTTTCCACAGCCATTCTGGCCGCAGAGCCCCGGAGGGATTCGCTAAGGAGCAGGAAGCAGTCCCCGCCCAGGGCAAATGCGGTGCTGCCTGCCGGCTTCACCTCCATGAGCAGCTTTGACATATCCTCCCCATGCCCCTTTGCAGAGATCAGGATGCCGTTTTCTCCTGCATACTTCTTCCTGTCCCGGTATCTGCTGAGATAATCCAGGAAATTCCGGTTATAAAGCCCTGTGGCCCGGTCCAGGAAGCGATCCCGGTTCCTGACTGCGCCATAGGTCAGGATGATGCCCATGGTCAGGAAAAATCCGGCATAAACCCGAAAGAGCAGCCCAAGCACGAAGGGAATGAGAAATGCTCCCAGCCTCAGAAACCCCGGCTCACGGCTTTCCTTCCCATGGGCGTAAGACAGATGAAAGGCCTTCAGGATGTACAGCAGCTCCACCAGAAGCTCCATGATCTGCATGAGGATAAGAGAGAGTTATACATTCTCGGTTATGTCTCCGGTCGAATAGATTATGATGCTCTGGATGAAGACCAGGGACATGACGGCTATAATCGGGATCGGCGCATACCGGTACCTTCGCCGGATATGATCCTCACTCCGGTAAAGGCTGTAGTCCACAAAGACAACCCAAAGCAGCAGCGCCACCATGTAAAAAAACTCGATCAGGATCGATGCGACGATCACCACAAAACGCACCCACGCCCCCTGGTAGAGGATGGACAGATCCCATACCAGGTCGGTCACCATCATGAGGATCACCAGCATGCACTCTCCAAACATGATCCGGTCTTCCGTCCTCTTCCTGCTCCTCAGGCTGGGATTCAAAAAGAGGAAAAGCAAAAGGACGATCAAGGATACCAGCTCCGATGCCGCCGTGCTCCAATACATGAACCGGTCTATGACCGGATCCCCTGTCTCGGAGAAGGTAAAGAAATCAAACAGGATCTCATTCATATCCATACTGCTTCTCCCCCTTCATCACTTGATCTCCTTTTTTGTCCGGAAACAGCTTTCGGATCAATGCTTCCGCCGCCTCGTTATGCCGCCTTAAGACCACCCGTTCCTCCCCTTTGCAGGATCCCGAGGCCGCCCGGATGGAATGCCGGATCATATAAAGCAGATTGATATTGGCATCCGGCGGCATGGCAAAAAGCAGCTCCACGATGTACGTGCCGTCTGCGGCCTTATGGACAAGGAGAAAGCCGTTTACCTTGCCGTCGGTGATGATGCAGCTGGAAAGCTCCGGATCAAAATAACCGGTCTCCAGGGGGAAGTAAGGTCATCCAGGAGCCCGTATCTGGCATGGAATACGCAGGACATGATCCCCACTTTAAACTCCCTGACGGTAATGGATGAAATGCTCTTGATATAATCCGGCACGGCCTTGTCTGTACGGCTTAACTTCAATTGGGAAAGCTCCTTTACGGTTACGCAGATATCCCGGCTCTCTCCTTTCTCAAGAGTGAAGCCCGCCTTAAGAAGACAGGCCTTTTCCATGAGCTTCAGGTCTTCCTCTTTCAGCTCAAAGCAGGCCCGCTTGGCATTCTCTTCCTTCAGCTCCAGGCCGAATGCTTCCAGAAGGCCGTCCCCTCCCTCCAGGGAAGCCGTCTGAAACCAGCGGATCTCTGCCGATGTGGGTTCGGTTTCATCCTCCACACTCCGAAGCTCCCAGATGATCACGGCCTCCAGCTCTCCCGTGCTTTCCTTTTTCCCGCAAAGCCCCCGGAAATACTCCCGGCTCAGGTCATTTTGAAGCTCCTGGGGGATCATCTCTTGATATCGGGCCATGTTTTCTTCTGTGATCTTTTGGATGATCATGTTCTCATCTCTCGTGGTTTAGATAAAGGCTTTCCACGCCTTCGCGGCAAATAAAAATCCCCTATCATTATAGCTAGGGGAAATTTAATTGTCAAAAGGACGGGCCGTTTTAGACGGCATATCCATTACTGAGGACCAGTCTCTTTATTGCTGTCCTCATCGATCTGCTTTATGATTTCTTCCCGGGGATTATTCCCAGCATCTGTCCATATAGGGACATACGCATGTTTATTCAGAAGGGCAGCTGATCATGCCCTGGTCAGAAAGTTAGATTTTTGCCTCGATGACGGTCACCGTAACCGGCCTTACGATCACCACGGCCATGTAGCCCTCCTCCGGCATTTCCTCAAGACCCCGGCAGATCCTTTGCGTCTCCATGCCGCAGTCACAGACGGTCTCCACAGCAAACGATTCGGCAGGCAGCAGGGCGAGCTCCTCCTTAAGCTTTGCCAACTTCTTCCCCGCCTTCATGAAGACCTTGGTGCCGGGAAGTGCCAGCGCCTTTTGGTAGTCGGATTCTGAGGGGATGATATGAAGCTCCTCGTCCCCGGCACAGAGCGGGCTTAAAAGAAGGCCGGCCGCCTCCGTGAAGGACGTGATGCCGCTGACCATCCGTACCCCGATCCCCTGCTTTCGGGCTTCTCCGGCAAGGTAACCGAAGGTGGAATAGACAGACGGATCCCCGATGGTAAGAAAGGCAAGCTTCCTTCCATCCCCCAGGGCTTCCGCGATCTCTCCGCAGATCCGCTTTAGTCCCGCCGTCCTTTCCGCTTCATTTCTCGTCATGGGAAAATCCAGGCAGAGGCAGGGCTTATCCCCGATCTCCGGCAGGGCTTCCCTCGCGATCCGGTAAGCACGGCATTCCTCCCTGGATGAAGCCGGGATCAGGAGCTCATCACATTCCCGGATGATGCGGGAAGCCTTCAGCGTCATAAGTTCCGGATCCCCCGGCCCGACTCCCACCCCATAAAGCATTCCCTTTTCCATGTCCCTTCCCTTTTCTTCTTCCATCACGATCCCGCCTTAACGAAGCTTCGCATAGACCTTCTTTCTTACCAGGAAGTAGGCCGTCAGCATCACGATCCCGGTAAAGATCCAGGATGCGGGATATACATCCATCAGCACCGCAAAGGTATGATATTTCCGCACCACCGTAAAGACCCAGAACATCCGGAAGGCGCAGGTGCCGAAGATGGAAATGAGGGCCGGCACCAGGGAGCGGTTGAGGCCCCTCATCGCCCCGCCGCTGACCTCATAGCTTGTGATCAGGAAATGGGTCGCTCCGGGATGCAGGATCCGGATCAGGGCAAACCGGAGGACCTCCTCATCCGTAGTGAAAAGATGCATGAAGGGAACCCGGAAGATCAGGTAGACTGCGATCCAGCAGAGATCCACGCCGATCCCCATAAGCATGGAAAGCCGGAATACCCTGTCGCAGCGCTTCCAGTCCCCGGCTCCGTAATTCTGGCTGGTGAAGGTGACCGTGGCCTGGGCAAAAGCATTTACCACGCAATAAGACATGAACTCCAGGTTCTGCGCCGCCGTAGAGCCTGCGATGGCATTCGCCCCGAAGCTGTTGATGGTGCTTTGAATCACTACATTGGAAAGCGAAAAGACCATGCCCTGAAGCCCTGCGGGCAGGCCGATTTTGATCATTCCCTTAAGATAGGCCGGCTTGATGGAAAGCTCCCGGAGGGAAAGCCGGAATTCACCCTCCTCATGCATGAGGAAATACAGGATCAGGCCGGCACCGATGATATTGGAGACCACGGTGGCGACGGCCACGCCGATCACATGGAGATGAAATACGATAACCAGGAGCAGGTTCAGGAACACATTGATGATCCCGGAAAGAAACAGGCTGATCAGCGGCTTCCTGCTGTCCCCCTTGCTCCTTAAGATAGCAGAGCCGAAATTGTAAAGCATGATGAAGGGTCCTGCCGTGCAGTAGATCCGAAGGTAAAGCAGGGCCAGGCGCATGATCTCCTTCGGCGCTCCCATGAGGGTCAGGACCGGCTCCGCCACAGTGATCCCCACCACAGTCGAGATGATCCCCGTGATCAGAGAGACCGAGATCACGGTATGCACTGCGTCATGGATCTTATCGCGTCTTCCCGCCCCGATGAGATTAGCGATGACCACATTGGCTCCCACTGAAAGCCCCACAAAGAAATTTACCAGCAGGTTGATCACGGAGGCATTGCTTCCCACTGCCGCCATGGCCTTCGGGTCGGCAAAGCGCCCCACCACGGCAATGTCTGCCGCATTGAAGAGCTGCTGCAGGACGCTGGTGGTAAGCAGGGGCAGCGCAAAAAGCAGGATCTTGCCGGCTAGAGGACCATGGGTCATATCCAGCTCGTTCCTGCCCTTTACCGTAAGGCGGTTTGATTCCCGCCGGGTTGTCTTATTCTCTTCCTGAGATCTGGACGTGGCCATATCCCCCTTTCTCCCGTTATCAGGGATCCTGCCTTATATGAAGGCGGGACCTTTCTTTCAGCTGTAATATGCGTCGAAAACCCTCTTGGCCACAGGGACCGCATAGTCGCTTCCGCTTCCGGCGCCCTCGATCAGCACCGTCACCGTAAGCTCCGGATCCTCTACGTTGGAAAACCCGGTGAACCAGGCATGGCTCTTTCCCTTCTCCGTGCCGAATTCCGCCGAGCCGGTCTTGCCCGCCACCGTATAGGGCAGCCCCTTCAGCTTCCTTCCGGTGCCGGTATTTACTACCTCCTCCATGAAGGCGGTAAGCTCTATTGCCTCTTCCTGGCTCATGATGCGCCTGTACTCCTCGGGAGGATACTCCTTGACCACGGTGCCCTTGTAGCTTTGTATCCGGTCGATCTCCGTCGCCTTCATCATGACCCCGCCGTTTGCGATGGCCGAAGTGATGAGCGCCATATGCATGGGAGTCACCAGCGTCTTTCCCTGCCCCATGGCGGTCTGCATCCGCTCAAAGCTCTCCGACTGGGAATTCAGGGAAAACCTGGATCGGGAATAGCTCAGGTCTATGGGAAGCTTCCGGTCAAAGAGAAGCTCAGCCGCGGTATCTTCAAAATCCGGGACGCTTAAGGCAAGACCCATGCTGGCAAAGGAACAGTTGCAGGATTTGGCAAAGGCCTGCGTCAGGTCAATGCTTCCATGCACCGAGCCATGGTAGCACTCGATGGTATTCTCTCCCTCCCGGATCCGGCCGCTGCAGGTATAACGGTAGTCCCCGTAATCGCCCGGATGCTCCCTCAGGTACTCTAAAAGCGTAGCGATCTTGAAGGTGGATCCCGGGGGATACAGGCCCTGGGCAGCGCGGTTGACCAAAGGAGAATTTTCCTCGTCCGAGGAGATCTCATCCCAGTTTTCCACGATGAAATTGGGGTCAAAGTCCGGCTTGGAAACCATGGCAAGCACCCTTCCGGTCTTTGGCTCCATGGCGACCACGGCTCCCCGGTAATTTCCCAGGGCTTCAAAGGCGGCCTTCTGCAGCCCGATGTCCAGGGAAGTGACCGCCGTGTCCCCGTAATTGCGAAGCCCGGACATTTCCTTCGAAAGCTTCTCATCCATGGGCGCATTGGAGGTCAGAAGCCTCACATTGGACGCATACTCGATGCCCTGGGCTCCGTTGTCCGCAAAGCCCACCACATGGGCAAAAAGCCTCCCGTAGGGATAATTGCGGACCTCCCTGTCCTCCTGATCCAGGGCCTGCCTTGCAAGCACCGTGCCGTCGGCTGCCAGGATCTCCCCGCGGATCACCTGCCGGGCCATGTCCTTCTGCCTCATATTGTAGCTGTTGTTGATGGTCTGGGGTGCGCTGAAGGCCACATAGGCGAGAAAATTCACGGTCATTCCAAGGAAGAGCAGAAGGAAGAAATAAACGATGACCCTGTGCTCCCGGCCGGAATGCTTCCTCGGCTTCTCCGGCCCCCTTTGTCCCGTCATGCCCGGTCTTTCTCAATAAGGAGCTTCAGGGCTTCCACCGCTACCCGGATCGCCGCATCCGTATCGTGGGCCTGCGGATTGGAAAGGCCTTTCTTTGCCCTCTCCTGATTGGCTACGGTGAGCAGCACCGTACCTACCCTGACCCGGAGGCTGCTTCCCACAATGAAAAGCGCCGCGGACTCCATCTCCGAGCCCAGTGCTCCCAGGCTCACCCAGGCATCCCACTTGTTCAAGAGCTCATAGCCTACCGGCTTCTTTTCGGGCTCATGCTGGCCATAGAAGGAATCCTTGCATTGTACCACGCCGATATGATGCCGGATGCCAAGGGTTTCGGCAGACTGCTTCAGGGCAGAGGTGACCTCGAAATCCGCTACCGCCGGAAACTCCATGGGAGCGTACTCCCGTCCCGTCCCCTCCATCCGGATGGCGCCGGTGGCCACGATCAGGTCTCCTCCCAGGATCTCCTCCTGCATGCCCCCGCAGGTGCCTACCCGTACAAAGGTATCTGCCCCGCACCGCACCAGCTCCTCCATGGCGATGGAAGCCGAAGGCCCGCCGATGCCGGTGGAGGTAACACTGACCTTTTCTCCGTTCAGGGTGCCGGTATAGGTATTGAATTCCCTGTTGCAGGCTACCTGCTTCGGATCCGTGAAATACTGTGCGATCTTTTCCGAGCGCCCCGGATCCCCCGGCAGGATCACATATCTCCCCACTTCCCCCGGCTTCACCTGGATATGATACTGGTAACCTGCTCCTTCTGTATAATCCACCATAAAAAAGCCTCCTTCCAGATGGGAAAACCATCCTGATACAAAATAACGTATCATGATTTCGGAGTCTTTTCAACACAACAAAAAGTCGATCAGGAAGCCGTCTTTCTGATCGACGAAGCGTAAGCCGCCTGCGGGCCTTATCGTTTCCTAAGGAGCCTCTTACCGCGAACACGCGGAGATTGCCGCCTGCGTAGACTTGCAAGATCAGCCGTCATGCGAGACAACACGTTTTTAAGTTGGCTCGCATGGCTGAGATTGCATAGTCGAAGCCGGCGGGAAGCTCCGCATTAAGTGAGCGGTGAGGCGACGTGGAAATGCAAGGCATGCCGGCGGCGCATTTTAGTCGAAATGCAAGGCCAGCCGGCGGCGCATTTTTGTCGAAATGCAAGGCCAGCCGGCGGCGCATTTTAGTCGAAATGCAAGGCATGCCGGCGGCGCATTTTAGTCGAAATGCAAGGCCCGCCGGCGGCACATTTTAGTCGAAATGCAAGGCCCGCCGGCGGCGCATCTTTGCCGGATAAAAGAACCGTCCCCCTGTCTGATGGCAGAAGGACGGTTCTGTGTTGCGCTATGATTCTATTTTACCGTGATGACAATGCTCTGCTTCATCGATCCCACAGAAGCCTCCACCGTGGCTTTGCCCTTCTTCAGGGCAGTGACCATGCCGTTCTTTACCTTGACGGCATTGCCATCCACCCTCCATTTGGCATTCCGGACCACGTAGGTATCGCCATCCCGGTCCGTGGCCACCAGGGTGATCAGCGTCCTGTCTCCCTGCCGGACAGCTGTCCTCGCAAAGAGCTTCAGCTCCACCGGCTTGTCGTAGATGCGGATCACATGCTGCCCCTGGGCGCCGTATCCGTCAAGAGCCTCAGCCGTGACCAGGATCGTGCCCTTTCCTTTGGTCTTCAGCCTTCCCTTCTGGTCGATCTCGGCCACCTGGTCTGCAGGAACCGGATCCCCGAAGGAATCCAGAACCTCTTCGATCCTCCAGGACACCTGCTTCTCCACCTGCTTTGCAGGCGACAGGGATGCCTTGAGCATCACAGTCTCGCCCGTCATCAGCTCCCCGGGACCCGTGATCTGGACCTCTTCCACCGGCACCAGGACCTTCACCTTAAACTTCACCTTTTTGCCTCCAAAGACCGCCGTCACATTGCTGCTTCCGTACTTCATGCCCGTAAGGTTCGTCCCAAAGGCCTGAAGGATCTTTTTGTTGGAGGACTGCAGGTACAGCTGGGGATCACGGATGGTTTCCCCATTTTCCGTCTGTGCCACAGATTCCACGCTCAGCACGTCCCCGATGGCAAGCCTTTCCAAGGCATTTGCGCTGAGGGCCAGGCTCTTTATGGGATCCGTCACCTGCAGCACTAAGGAGCGGTTCCTGACCCCGGATCCGTCGGCAGCCGAAGCCTCCAGGCGGATGGTACATTTCTTCGATGCCGTGATCTTCGGCTTCCTGCCGTTTGTGACCTTAGCATAGTCCGCGTATTCAGCCGGCGGCACGACCTTCCCGTCAGGGGTCTCCATCCGGATGATATTAAAGCTCACTGTCTTGACGGTAGCATTCTTCGGCAGCACCTCTGTCTTAAGCTCCGTCTCCTTATTTACCGTGATCTGATGGTCACAGGCCATATCCACGCTCTGCACGGGCCTCAGCACCCTCACTTTGATGGAGGCCGTCTTCTTTCCATATACCGCCTTAATGGTCACCGTGCCGGGCTTGATCCCCGTGACCACGCCGCCGGCTTCAACCGTGGCGACGTTTCGGTTGGAGGTGCTGAAGGTCACGTAAGGCTTTACGTCTTCATCATCCGCTCCGGTAGCGGTATAGGCCAGGTTTGCGGTCCCGCCGGACAGGATATCCATCTGTCCTGCTTCAAAAGCCAGCTCCTTTGCCCTCGGCGTGAGAATGACCTCGGTATCCCCGTAGGTATAGGTATATTTTTTGCTTTTATACTTCGACCCGATATAGACCCTGCCCACATTCTTTGCGGTAAGAGTCTTCCCCTTCACCGAGGCGATCTCGGCAGGATCGATGTCATTTCCGCTGACATCGGTGGCGCGGACGATCCCGATCCCCACGATCTTATATCCCTTTGCGGAGATCTTATAGGCGGCGCTGCTGCCTGCCGCCACATATTTCTGTCCCGTAGGCGCATTGATCACCCGTCCTGAGGTACTGATCTTCTTTACCTTCACGGTACACTTTGCCGACTTGCCCCCATAGGAAGCCGTGATGGTGGCGGTCCCGGCTTTGCGCAGGGTCACATAGCCGTTATCCGCGACGCTTGCCACCTTGGAATTGCTGCTGCTGAAGGCTGCGGCACTGGAGGTAATGGTTCCCCCGTCCACATCCTTGATCGTCGCATAAAGTGTGGTTGTGTTGCCCACATTGCCGGTATATTTCTTGGTTCCCAGGGTGAGGCTCTTTACCTTCTTCGTGATCTCCACATTCCTGGAATCATATGCCCCATAGCCGTCATTTGCGCTGACCCTTAAAGTCACGCTTCCCCCGGCCTCTTTAAGATCCAGGGTGCTTCCCTTAAGTGTGGCGGCTTTTTCCGGATAGGCATAGTCGATCCCCCAGCCCACCCCGCTGTCGGTGGGCTTATATTTCCCGACGCCCGACAATGCGGCCTTCAGGGCGATCCTTGTTCCCTCGGGGTAATATGTCCGGTTCGGCGCCTTTATGGAGATCGCCGTCACCGGCACGATGACCCGGGCTTCCACCTCCTGCTCCAGGCTTCCGATCTTTGCTTTCAATACAAACTTTCCGGGCTTCATGGCATGCACCACCCCGTCCGTATCCACATAGGCCGTTTTGGGCGACGAGGTGGAATAGGCCACATCCGGATCCGCGATCAAGGTTCCGTCCGTAGAATAGCACTCCACGCCCACCGTAGCTTCTGACCCCAGCCTGACGATGAGCTTTCCGTCCTTCATGGCATCCGAGGATACCGTGAAGGAATCCACGGCATAGACATGAATATTGACATGCTGCACGCCAAAGCCCAGGCCTTCTGCTGGAGTATAGGTTAAGGACACATTACCCGGCGTAAGGGCCGTCACCTTCTGGGTGGTAAGTTCTCCATTCTTCCTTGTTTCGAGCTTCACCACCTCTTCGCCTTCATTTCCGGAAATGCTCCAGGTCCCGTCATAGACCGGCGTGATCAGCAGGGCCTCTCCCACGCAGAGAGAGCGGTTCAGATTCTTTTCCTTAAAGGCATTGGGCTCAAAGATGGCGGAAATGACCGTATTCTCATCACCTACCGTAAAGCGGGTATTGGGATTGAAGATATCCTCAAATACGCCGTCCCCGTCGGCAACCCATTCCTTGAAGTCATATCCCTTCAGGGCTCTGGCCCGGACCTGCAGGCTCACGCCCGGGGCATACAGATCATCCGCAAAGCCGGAGAGCTTTCCTCCCACAGGCTGTGAGATCTCCACAAAATATTTCTCGTCATTGGACCAGAGGTTTCGGATATACTCATACCAGATATTGTTCTCGTCGTAATACTCTTCCTCCCCGCTGGAAACCACAAAATACAGATCCTCTACGGACCGGCTGGCAGCCATCTTCAGCAGGTCGGCCTGGAGCGAATAAGCCTCATAGCCTCCGATCCCTTCGATGAAGTTCTCATACACGATGGCACCGTCCGTGCCGTCCGCAAATACCCGGAGGATCACGTCATTCGCAGAGATCCCGCTCAGGTTTTCGATGGTGATATTTCCGAAATATTTATTGCCCGCCAGATACCGGCCCACCTTCACGGTCAGGTCCGGATAGCCGATGGTCTCGTCCATGCTGTTATCTTCCTGGACGGCATCGTCATCACACTTTACCGTAAACACGGTCTTCGTAGGCTTGGTGAGGTCTTCCGGTACCGGATAGGAGATCGTAAGCATCCTGCTCTCTCCCGGACGGACCGTCACGGGAGCATCTGCTACAGGGCATTGCACCGCCTCGCCGTTTTCCGGCTGTACGGATATGATATTGACCGCCGCGCTCTTTGCGCCCTTATTGGTCACGTTGATGCTCACGGAAAGCGGAGTGTCCGGCTGTACCCTATTCTGGTCCAGCAGCAGAGCATCCATCGCAAGATCCGGCTTATCTTCCCGCCTTACGCTTAAAAGCTTCGCCGTTTCGATCACGGAATCCCCGCTCTCTACCGGCGTAGTATTCATCACCGTGATGCTCCTGCTCGTCAGATCCAGCGGAGTGACCGAAAGGGATGAAAAGGCGCTCCCGGCCTCTCCCAGAAGGGCTGTCCTCGGAAGGGGGTCCGTCAGATCCTCTCCGCTCATGGATACCTCATAGACTGCAGGCCGTGCTTTTTCCGAGGTTTCGGTATCGGTGCCCAGGTATGCCAATGTGCCGCCGCATACCGCAAAATTCGCGCTTAAGCCATAGACCGGCTTGGCAAATACCTCCGAAGCCTCTCCGTCGATGTTTTCCAGCTTCCGGATATTGCCGCTGTGATACCAGTAGAGCTTCCCGCTGTCAAAATGCGGTTCCTCGTCCGCCCCGTCAATCCCGGCTTTTCCTGTCACCTGGGTGAGCTCGCCGCTTCCTCTGTTCCAGAGATATAGATCCTGATCCTCAGGGGTCGTAAAATCCCGGTCCCCATCCAGGGTCAGGGCCGTGACCTGGGTCCCGTACAGCAGGCCTGAAGCAAGTGAAGCCGCCGGCTTATCCAGGGCTTTTCCCGTCTCTGCTCCGGCTGCCGGCTGTGTACCACTGAAATCTACCGTAAGGCCGTGAAGGGCCACCCCCTCTGTCTGCTCCAGGATCTTATTGTCGCTGACGCTGATCCAGGAAACCTCCAGGGTATCTGATGCGGTGCAGGCGATGCCGGGCATGATATCCGCATAATCATTATCGGTCAGGGAGGCTGCTGTCACGATGCCTCCGGAGATCCTTGCCGCCCAGATCTCACTCTTTGCCGCAAAATCATGGATGGAGGATGTTCCCGAAGGATAGGTCTCCTTCGCATTCTGCCATGCCACATAAACATCGTTTCCATAAGCCGCCAGCGCGAAGTTGAAGTCCGCCGTCCCGTCATCCAATACGATCACAGGATCCGTGAAGTCCTTTCCATCCTCAGTCGTAATATAAGCCAGGGCCGTCCGGTCTTCGCTTTCCCGGTCGGATACATCCATCAGATAGAAAATATAGGTCTTATCCCCTGCCTGGACCGACTGGGGCTGGGCATTGATGAAGACCGACTCCATGGGCCTTGTGGTCTGTACCTCCACACTTCCGTCCACGGAGGATACCAGCACGCCGTCGCCGGAAAGCCTCAGATAATCCCTGGACATCAGGTCGTAGGCGCTTTCATCATAGGCCGTATTCAGGATCGTATCCTCCAGGGATGACGCATCGGCCTTGCTTCCGTTCTTTGAAGGGCCTTTGGCATAGCCGTCTGCAATATCCTTTTCTCCATGGAAGAGCGGGATATCCACCGACACCATCAAGGCCTTCAGCTTGATGTAGGCATCTAAGGAGACCCAGACCTTCCAGTAATTATCCCAGAATTGATAATCCAGGCCGATGGTACCATCCCCTCCTACCTGAGCGCTCACGAACTTGGCGATGCCGGGGCCCGCATACAGGCCCAGGGTCAGGCTGATGGTGAATTTCCCGGTAAGGTTATTGAAGAAGAACTCGATGCTGCCGTCCGCGGATCTGCCCACCGCAAATTTCAGCTGCGGCTGTCCTTCCGCCCCTACCTCGATCTTCAGGGATACCGCGATGGGAACGATGGCCGTCGGGTAGGTCTTTTCGATCTCATAGCTGCCGGAGAGCTTGACGATGGCACCGATCTCGATATCTACCATGCCGGTGTCCTGGTTCAGCTTTCCTTCGCCATAGCCGCAGATGGAGAAGTCCACCTCCACTCCGTCCAGCCATTTCTTTGTCTTCTGCTTTTTGACCCCGTTGGGCAGTCCTAAGAGGGACCGCTCTCTCCTGGTCTTTGCTTTCTTGTATTCCTTCAGGGCCTTCTCGTAGCCCTTCTTCATTTCATCCCAGTCCTTGGAGGCATTTTCCCAGCCCTTGCCCTCATTCTTGGCATCGTAGCCGATCTGGAACCGGACCTTTCCGGTCTCGTCCACATCGAAGGATGCCGGGAAGTCAGGCAGGTCAACCTTGACCTCCGTGCCGCCCACCACCGGGAAGTCGCTGGGCAGCCGGTATTTGATGCCGTCCTTTCCGAATAGATTCAGCTCGGATTTATTGGAAGGATCGTTCCTTCCCACCTGCCAATTGCCGCTGGAATACGTAAGGATCCCAAGCAGCACCCGCTGGGATGCCTTGCCATGCTCATCTGCGATCTGCAGATAGAGCTTATGCCCCTGCTTCAGCTTGGTGGAAAGATTCAGGGTATCCCAGAATTCCTTCTTTGCTATATCCTGGCCTGAGGCGATCTTCCGGTAAACGATCTCATTATTCTGGATCAAGCGGTACTCCATGGCAGAGGTGCCGTTCTCGTGGTTCACCTTGAGTATGCCGTCCGAGCAGCCGGGATCATTTTCATCCTCATAAATCGTCACGGACTTATTGTCATGCATCAGGTCCGTGATGGTAGAGAAGCCGTTTTCGTCCTTCTGCCTCTCGTCCTCAAAATAGACGCCGGAGATATAGGGCGCCGTGCCATTCCCTCCGGCTTCCAGGATGGTAGCATCTCCCTTGCCGTTCTCCAGCACAAGCCCTGCGATATATTTTGTCTTAAAGCCCGGCTTGGAGATCTTTACCTTCGTATACTTCGGCCGCGGGGGAGTCATGATGGGATGGGACATGTCAAACCTGGCCTGGCCGTTGGCATCCGTCTTCACCGGAGCCATGACCTGGTCCCCCGCAAAGGTCAGAAGCTCTACATCCGCTCCTTCCAGATAGCTGCAGCTGGAGCCGGAGCCCGTCATGACCGTAAAGGTATAGGCATTGGGATCGATGGGGGCGGGAGCCGTCCCGATGCCGCCATCGTTGGTCATGCGGCCCACGCCATAGTAAGTCCTGACCTGTCCCGAAGCCCCGCCTCCGACTCTGACCGGGTTCCAGTAAAGCGCCACTGCGCTGTCGAGACCACGGGTATCCCCATGGGAAAGTTCCCGGGAAGGATCGCAGGTATAATCCCAAAGTGTCCCGGTGATCATGGGCCAGGAAGCAAACTGTACCTTATCCGGCCTGCGGTCTCCCGACTTAAAGACCGTGCCCACCGCAAAGATCGAGGGATTGGTCAGCTTGTCAAAGGCCTGCCAGTACTGGGGCACCGCGTTTCCTGCCATTTCCAGCTCATGGGTCAGATTTCCGATGGAAGGGATCTTGAAGGGCGAGCCGTCGTTATCTCCCAGCATGGTATCCAGCATGATCCTGACGCCCACGGATTTGGGGCTTGTGGTGGTATTTTTATAGGAATAGGAGATCTGGACCGTATCCTTCTTTCCGTTATTCTCGACGATCTGCAGGGTCTGGGTTACCAGCACCCCGTCCGCCATCATGGAGGTGGTGGCCCTAAGCCCGGCATGGTCATAGGTGGTATTGGAGGATTCGAAATTATAATCCTTCCCATTGACCCGCACCGTGGTATGGGAGGTGCTGCTTCCAGGATGGCCAAAGATCAGCTTTTTATTATTATCCTCTGTGGAATTGGGAAGCCCCCCTGTCGTCCCGATGGTCAGGTGGCCGCTTCCGTTGATATGAAATTCAACGATGTCATTGCCCACGGTATAGGAAGAGGTCGCGCTGGCCTTGGCCTCCTCCCCGGAAGCCTTCTCTGCGATCCGGTTCTCTGCTTCCGCCCGGAAGGCCTCCGGATCCGCCGGCTCTGCTTCCGGCACATCCCCGTCCGTCTCGCCGTCCAGGATGATCTCCCCGACGACATTACTGTCCTTCCCGGACCAGGCTTCTGCCTTGCCGGAGAGGTCTCCCGCAAAGGCGGCAAGATCCATTCCCGTGCAAAGCATGGCCATGATCAGCAAAAGGCTCAGCAGCTTTGTCATCCTCTTTTTCATTCTTCCTTTTCTCCTTTCAAAATATACTCTCTATGATCAACCCGTCTTTCCCTCTTTCCGTCCGGAAAAGACGTTGTATATTCCCTTATCGGAAGAGCAGCAGTGAGGCCGCAGATCCCAGAAGGCACATGAGCAGCGTAAGCAGTATGGCCGCCCTCTGATACCGTAAATAAGGCACGCTTAAAAAAGTCTCCGGATCCTTCGGATCGATCCTGAGCATGGCATGCTTCCCCGGCTTTTCCGGCCACAGGGCCTTCTGCGCCCCCTGGTAATGCCTTCCCCTAAAGTCATACTCATAGCATATGTTGTAGTTCAGGTATCCTCTCCTGCCGTTTGTCTGTGTCCTCAGGATATTGTCCGTCCCCCTGTGGCGGATGCTCCGGACCACGACCCCCTCCGTCCTCTCCGTGCATCTGCCGGAAAGGGAGGCCGCCTCTGAAATCAGAAGCACAGAACCCAGCAATCCCACTATAGGAAAAATGAGCACAAAAAGCAATACCGGATTCCTTCCCCCAAGGAACGGCGCGGATACATATCCCGAATTCACCATTCCCGCAAAGCCCAGAAAGAGCCCTCCCAGAAAAAGGGCCAGCTTCTTCAGGTCAAAGCCTGTAAGAAAGAGTCCCAGGGCCATGCCCAGAAAGAGGATCCCGATCCCAAGCTCCACTGCGCCTTCATTTCCCCTATGGAGCAGCAGATAAAGGATGCCGCCAAGAAATCCCGCAAAAAAGAGGATCCTGGCCAGAAGCAGCCTGAAGCCGCCCTCCTGCCTTCGTTCCAGATTTTCTTTCATACACTACCTCCTATTCATTTTGATTGATCAACCCTGTCCCGTCCCCCTGTCCGGTCAGCGGGGTTTTGAAATTATCCGGCTCTTCGTTTATCATGCGTATAGAAGGGCCGCTTATGCCCCTCAAGATAAAGGAGCATCCGCACATGCCGAAAGAGAAGTCAGGCCGAAACAAAACCATTGACCTGTCCGTAGAAGAAGGACAGGAGTATCTGAAACGGTGCATTACTGTCTGCCGGGACACAAGCCTTGAACAGATATGCAACAAAACGATCCTGGGGGACTGTATGGACGTCATGCCCTTATTGCCTCAGGGCTTTGCAGACCTGCTGATCGCCGATCCTCCCTATAACCTGGATAAGGATTTTCATGGAAAGAGATTCCGGAAGACCTCAGACTGGGCATACATGGACTATACGGAAGCCTGGCTCACCAAGGCACTCCCCTTGCTGAAGCCCAACGCATCCGTTTATGTCTGCTGTGACTGGCAGTCAAGCACGGCCATAGAAAGCGTGCTGAAAAAGTATCTCATCATTCAAAACAGGATCACCTGGCAGAGGGAAAAGGGACGCGGAGCCAAAAACAACTGGAAGAACGGCATGGAAGACATATGGTTTGCTACAGTATCCAAAGCATATACCTTCCATGTGGAGGATGTCAAGCTCCGCCGCAGAGTGGTCGCCCCCTATCGGGCAGAGGGAAAGCCGAAGGATTGGGAGGAAACGGCATCCGGCAATTTCCGTAACACATACCCTTCCAATTTCTGGGACGACATCTCCATCCCCTACTGGTCCATGGCGGAAAATACCGCCCATCCCACTCAGAAGCCGGAGAAGCTCTTAGCCAAGCTGATCCTGGCAAGCTCCAATCCACAAGACATGGTATTTGACCCCTTCCTCGGATCCGGATCCGCCTCCGTAGCCGCAAAAAAGCTGGGAAGGCGGTATGCCGGCATCGAGATCAACGCCCAGTACTGCATCTGGGCGGAAAAGCGCCTGGAAATGGCGGAAGCCGATCCGTCCATCCAGGGCTATGCGGACGGGATATTCTGGGAGCGGAACACAGCCTCCCTGCAGAAGGCCGGTTCCTCCTCCCCATAGAGCGGCTTCTCTTTACGCCTCCCCGAAGGCCTCCCTGGCTGCCGCCATCACATCCTTTGCTCTTTCCTTGTCCTGATCGCTGGCTTTTTCAAAAAGCTTGTCCACATCATAGAATTCCGGATGTTCCTTATCCCATTTCTCATCAAACTCGCGGAAAATGGGATCCGCAAGCCTTCCGCCATCTTCTTCCATCGCCTTGCAGTAGAAATCCTGGAGCTCAGCGCTATATTGGCCGGATAGGCTCTTGATGGTCTGGAGTATTTCCTCCGGAAGCTCCTCCATCTTTTCCAGGATGGGATCGATCACCATGTGCCATGCCCTTGTGGATTCATCGATAAGCCTCAAATCACCCAAAGTCGGTTTATACATATATGCCTCCTGAATCTATTTCTGTTTTTCAAGGTGTTCTAAATCGCTCAAGTCAAAATCATCCGGATGCACGCGGATCCGCATCTCTCTTGATATGGAGAGGGCTTTCCTGTCGGATGTCACGTAATAATCCACGTTCTCGATGCCGGTGTTGTAATCGATCAGCGTATTGTATCCATAGAACGCGGCCTTCATCGTAAGGTAATCCATGTATCCGCTCTTACTTCTTTGCTCTGATTCAAGGAGCGTATTCACCCGGGAGAACATCCTGCCAAACTCATTCTCCTTCGTTCTCATGAATTCATGATAGGACATCATCCTTGCATGCTCGTTCACCGTCATGACCAGCTGGACTGCACCCACCTTATTGCCATAGGTCCAGCTGTTTACTTCTGCTTTTCTGTCCTCCGCCTCAGGCTTGTCTGCCCTGGCCGAAGTATAGATCCCCTTTCCGAAGCGCCCCAGCCCATAGAAGATGCGGTTGTTTTCCTTTTTCATCCCGGCCAGCTGCCTGCCCAAATCCTTCGCATCCTTCAGCTCGCCGAAGGGATTGATGGAATGGTACATCTTTTTTTTCAGGGGAGATCTCTTCATCTCATCGCCTTCCGGCTCCAGATCATGCTCTTCCACCATGCGGGCCTCATTGGACGACCATCCCAGGGAGTTGAAGAATTTGGTGGAAATGTTGTTGCCCTGGGTTTCATCCACCTTCTGCCGGATCACTTTGTTTAATACGGTCTCCGTATTGGCATCCAGCCTTTCCAGCTCTTCTGGCGGCAGGGTGATATTCCCGTTCAGCACCTGATAGATCAGGTTGTATTGTGCCTTAAAGGCCTCATTCACCTTTTCATCGTCAGCCTCTTCGCTTCGCGCTTCCTCAAACAGGGTCTCCGCTTTCGTAAGATACTCGTTCTTTTGCTGCTCGATCAGCTCCGTGGCCTTTTCCGATATCACCGAAATGATGGCCTTCCGGATCTTGCCCTTTGTGGTGTTGGGAGATTTTCTGGAGCTTGTGTATTCATCCGCCCTGTCCTTCAGGCGCATCAGGATGCCAAAGCCCTCCAGGGGATTGCCGTTGTCCATGATCCGGTTGTAAAGCTCAAGCTCGGTCGCCACATTGTTGAAGTGATCCGAATTGCCGCCGCGGTCGCTGTTTTTGATAAAGACCTCCAGCTCCTTCAGGGAAAACCCCCTGTAATAAGCGCGGCTTTTCTTATTATTTGCGGCCGCCCTTTTGCTCAGGGCATTGTACTCTGTCTCGGTATTCCTGTGCCAGGCCTCCTCGATCTCCTTTTTTTTGTCTTCATGCTTTTTCTTCCAGTCTGAAAGCTCCGCCCCCTTGCGCCTTTCCATTTCCAGATTGAAAAATCCGGAATTCAGGCTGCGGTAGGCAAGCTCTGTCTGGTCCTTCTGGAGATTGGCATTTCCGGTCGCTTCATATTGAAGCACCTCCATGTTTTTCTTCTTGTATAGTTCATCATCCGGCATAAGCTTTTCTCCTTTCTGCGTCTCTCCTGCAAAATGATGTCGTCCTTGTTTTTTCTGGAAGTGTTATAAAAACTCGAGTATCTTCACCGCCGTTCGGTCATATTCGGCAAACAGCTTCTTATATGCTTTTTCCATGGGATCCGCCGTTGAGAGGCACCGGATCAGGCCGTCCGGCCCGTATTCCTTCTCCAGCTCCAGCCTGGCTAAGGACAGGCATACATAGATGGCGGCCATCTCTTCTCCATAGCACCAGGTAAGCTGCGTATCGTCTTCCCTTTCCTCCATCAGCAGGGCGGCCTTTATGGCATCGCCCACCCTGCAGATCACGCTGGCCTCCGAAAACCGCCCAAGATCCATTGTCTTGTCGGGAAACTGGAGCAGCTCATCGTGGGGGGAATTCAAAATGAAATCCCGGAGTGCATCCTCCTGCCACTGATCCAGCCAGGATGCCTTCATGGTCTTTCGAATATCCGCTGTGATCAGTTCCTTTATCCTGGGCTCCAAATCGATCCAGTCCCTGATGCGGCCAGTGATCACGCTGTAGCCGTTCTTCTTCTCTTCAAAGCCCCGGGCCTTGAGCAGGGCAAGGACGTCCTCTTCCTCCTCCAAGAAAGCACGGATCGGAAGCCTGGCATCCCCGGGCCTGTCCTTTATGACCCGGAGCAGCCCGGAAGCAAAGCCCATCCGCCTGAATTCAGGCCGGACGAAGATCCGTTCCAGCCGGATGTATTCCGGAAGGATCTGCACCGTCAGGATTCCTGCGGGCTCCTCTCTCTCCTTCCCAAATGCGGCAAAGGAGGTGAACCGCCCGTCCTCTATGCCGAAGATCTCATCCGCTGTCAGCAGCCGCGAATATTCATGAATGTCCGTTTTCGAAATGATCCTTACCTGCATCTATGCGACTCCTTTTTTTGGAGGAAAGCACTTTTATCCCCATACGATCCGGTTAAATTCGTAAGGCGTATTTTGATATACGTAATAATTCAGCCAGTTGGAATACAGGGCATTGGCATGCCCCCTCCACTGGAGCTTGGGCTCCTGCTCTACGTCCTCCTCTGGATAATAATTCACCGGCTTTTTTATTGCAAGCCCCTTGTCCTTATCTCTCCGGTATTCCGCATCCAGGGTGAAGCGGTCGTATTCCGGATGCCCTAGACAGAAGATGCGGCTTCCGTCCTTATTCATGCAAAGATAGGTTCCGGCCTCGGCTGACTCCGCCAGAATGAGGATGTCTTTCCTCTGCCTCAGGGCAAGCTCATCGATCCCCGTATGACGGGAATGCGGTGCCAGGAAGACATCGTCAAAGCCCCTGACCAAAGGGGTCTTCCTATGGATCACCCGGTGGGGATAGACGCCGAAGACCTTTTCCGGCAGGTTTTTTTTCCCGATCCCGTAATAATGATAAAGTGCCGCCTGTGCTCCCCAGCAGAGGGTCAGCATGGAGGTGACATGGGAATCCGCCCAGTCTAAAAGGGCGACGATCTCCTCCCAGTAGTCCACCTCCTCGTATTCCATCTGCTCCACCGGGGCACCGGTCAGGATCAGCCCATCAAAGCATCTTTGCTTTACCTCCCGGAAGGACTCATAAAAGGTTTTGATATGGCTTTCCGGCACATGCGTGCTGTCGTGGCTTTCCGGGGAAAGCAGAGTGACATTCACCTGGAGCACGGTATTGGAAAGGGTCCTGAGCAGGGCAAGCTCAGTATCCTCCTTTAACGGCATGAGGTTCATGATGGCAATGTCTACCGGACGGATATCCTGATGCTCCGCCCTGCTTTCATCCATCACAAACACATTTTCATCCTCCAGGATCTGCTTCACCGGAAGGTTGTTTTTCACTTTGATCGGCATGACCGGCCCTCCTTAAATGTAATACTCAATCTGCTCTTTTCCTGCCGTATTTCTTCTTTCCCATTTCTCCGGATCCAGGACGCATTCCACAAAATAGGAAAACACCTTCAGCCCGTCTCCGGTATCCGTCCTGCGGTGCTTCAGGCACATCCGCTCCGGATGCCACTGCACGCCGAAAATGGGAAGCTTGTCGTGGCAGACCGCCTCCACCAGGCCGTCGTCACTGAACTGCACTGCCCTGAGCCCCTCTCCAAGCACATGGACGGCCTGGTGATGGGCGCTGTTGATGCTCAGCCGGTCTGTCCGGTAGATATCATAGAGAAAGGAATCCGGCGCGATCCTGCTTCCATGGACCCTGTCGAGCTTGTCCCCATAATAATCATGGATCTCGCAATGATCTACATTCTGGATCAGGCTTCCCCCAAAGAAAACATTGATGATCTGGTGCCCCCTGCAGATCCCCAGGACAGGCTTGCGGTACTTGACTGCCTCGGAAAGAACTGCCAGCTCGAACCAGTCCAGCCTTTTATCCAGCCCATGGCTGTCGGTATTCCCCTCATGATACAGCGTGGGGTCTACATCCGTGCCCCCCGGAAGGACGATGCCGTCCAGATCCCGGACATCCTCCGTGCCCCCATAAAGATCCAGCATCCGGGTCTTAGCGCCGCATGCCTCCACTGCCTCATAATAGTTTTCATTCCTTGAAAGATCCCGCCTTCCTATGATCCCGACCGTCTTCATCGCACCTCAATGATCCTTGATGGAATTCAGGAAGTCTCTTGCCCGCTCCGTCTTCGGATGCGCAAAGAATTCCTCCGGCGTCCCATCCTCCAGGATTCTCCCTTCATCCATGAATACTACCCTGTCTGCCACCCTCCTCGCGAAATTCATCTCATGGGTGACGATCACCATCGTCATGCCTTCCTTCGCCAGCTCCGTCATCACATCCAGCACCTCCCCGATCATCTCCGGATCCAGGGCGCTGGTGGGCTCGTCAAAAAGCATCGCCTTCGGATTCATGGCCAGGGAGCGGGCGATGGCCACTCTCTGCTGCTGCCCTCCCGAAAGCTGGGCCGGTACCTTCCCTGCCTGGGAATCCACCCCCACCCGCTTCAGGAGCTCCATCGCAGCCTCTCTTGCCTCCTTTTGGGGCTTGTGCAGCACATCCATCGGCGCAAGCATGACATTTTCCAGTATTGTCTTATGGGCAAACAGATTGAAGGACTGGAATACCATCCCGATCTGGGACCGGAGGGCGGCAAGTGCCCTTCCCTCCTCCGGAAGCGGCTTCCCGTCAAAGCAGATCTCTCCGGAATCGATGGGTTCTAACCGGTTGATGGTCCTGCACAGCGTGGATTTGCCGGAGCCCGAGGGACCGATGATTACCACCACCTCGCCCTTCTTTACGGTCAGGCTTATCCCTTTCAACACATGATGGTCTCCAAAATGCTTCTCCACATTCCGCATTTCGATCATTGGCGTCTGGCTCATGCTCATTTCGCGCCACCCTTCTCCTTCCCCCTTACGGCGACTGCTTCTGCGGCCTTATTCAGCAGATAGTTGATGATGCAATAGATCACTGCGATCAGCAGATACACGGAAAGCATGGCATCATAGTTTGAGATCAGGACGCTGGCATTCTGCATCAGGTCAGGGAAATTGATGACATAAGCGAAGGTCGTGTCCTTCAGCACGATGACAAGCTCCGAAAGCAGGGCCGGGATCACAACCCGGAAGGCCTGCGGGAATATGATCTTCAGGAATACGCTCCCCTCTCTCATCCCAAGGGAAAGGGCGGCCTCCCTCTGTCCCTTCGGCACGGCATTTACTCCGGAGCGGAGTACCTCCGCCACCACGCCGCAGGCCGAAATGGAAACCGGCAGGGTGATCTTCCAAAAGGCATGGAGCCGGATCCCAAGCTGAGGCGCCACCAGAAAGAAGAAATACACAAAAAGGAGAGTCGGAACCCCCCTGGTAAATTCTATGATCCCCGTGCAGAGTGCACGACTGATCCTGGATTGGCTGATCCTCCCGACCATGAGAAAGAATCCTGCCGCAAAAGCAAGGATCCCGGATACGACGGCTACCTCCACTGTCCCCAGAAGCCCTTTTCCCAGAAAGCTCCAGGTCGTCCCCCGGGCAAAGAAGAACCAATATTTCCTGTCCAGCTGGCCGGCTATGGCAAACTGCCGGATGACGAGTCCCAAAAGCAGGGCCAGCAGAAGGAGGGATGCGGCCGTCGCCACGGCGATCTTTTTTCTTGTCCCCGCCCCGGGCGCCTCATACAGGACATCCCGGACGGTAAGCCCGGCCCCCCTCATCTAAGGATCCTCACTTTCCGGTCGATCCAGCTGCCGGCCTGGCCGATGGCCACCGCCGTCATGCAGTACAGAAAGGCAGAGATCAGAAACGCCGTGACTCCTCCCACGGCATGGGTATTGATATGTGCCACGATCCCCGTAAGCTCCCTCGGGTTTAAAGGCACCTGGGAGGCCAGGGCAGTCGTGAGCATGGTAGCCACAAGCAGGTTTGTCATGGGGAGTATGCTGGAACGCAGGGCCTGGGGAATTACTACCCTCCGGATGATCTGGCCGAAAGTCATCCCCAGGGATCGGGCCGCCTCGATCTGTCCCGGATCGATGGTATTGATCCCCGCCATCAGATATTCCGAACAGAAGGCGGAAGGGATCAGGGATGCCGCCATCAGCACGCAGGTACGGTAGGACAGCACCACATCCAGATACGGCAGGGCATAGACCAGCAGGATCAAAAGAGAGGCCCCCGGGATGTTGCGGAAAATCTGGACATAGAAGTCCCCGAACCTCCTCAAGGGCCGGATCGGGCTTATGCGCATGACGGTCACAGCCGTACCGAGAAGGAAGGCTATGGCCGCCGAAAGCGCAGTCAGCTCCCATGTAGTCAAAAGTGCCCTGACATACTGGCTTCCAAATTGGGATAGAAGCTCCTCAATGCGCATACAGGCTTATTCTCCGACGGCAGGTGCTTCCGGAGCAGTCTCGATCCCTGTCCGGTCTCCCAGGCTGATCTTCCAGAGCTTCTCCCAGGTCCCGTCCTCTTCGATCTTCTTTAAGAACCCGTTTACGAAATCTACTCCGTCCGAGCCCAGAGGAAGGCCGATCCCATAGCTGTCATCCGGGCCGAATACATCTCCGGCGATCTCGTAAGTATCCGCATTTTTGGCAATGGCATTCAGAAGCAGGGTATAGTCCGTCACGTAGGCATCTACCCTTCCCTGCTCCAGGGCCGTGCGTGCCTCCAGGTCATTCTCAAACTCCTGCACCACGGCTTCCGGCGCATACTCTGCCAGGATATCCGGACCGGTGGAGCCGGACTGGGTAGCCACGGTCTTGCCCGCAAGGCTGTCGATGCCGGTCACTTCCGTATTCCCTGCCTTGACCAGGACGGCCTGCCGGGAGGAATAGTAGGGGCCGGCAAAGGAGATGACCTCTTTCCTGGAATCCGTGATGGAATAAGTGGCAAATACGGCATCCACCTGGTCGCTCTGCAGCACCGATTCCCTGGTGCTGGAATCCACCTGGGTCAGCTCGTATTTCGTCTCATCGCCAAAGATATATCTGGTAAGAAGCTCATATAATCCTGCATCAAAGCCCCTAAGCCCATTGTCTGTCTCATCCAGCTGGCTGAAAAGATAGGAGGTCCTTGTCCCGCCGACCCTCAAAACCCCGGCCTTCTTTACGGCAGAAGCCCAGCTGTTTGCTTCGATCTCCGCCTCATCCGCTACGATCCCTGATGCGATCAGGGCATCAAATGCTTCCTTATCGATGGCGGTCCCTGCAGGCTCCGCATTCTGCTGAGAGGCTTCTTCCTTTGCCCCGCTGCCCTCCTGTGCCTGCGCCGCCGGTGCTCCTGCAGACTCCGGCAGGGTACAGGCACTCATCCCGGCCGCCAATACTCCCGTAAGCAGAAGTGCCGTCATCCTCTTGTAATTCGCTGCATTTTTCATTGCTGTCCTCCTTTGTCATCTTTTTGCATCGGATCTAACTTGTCCTTCTGCCTTTTTGATTTATCATGCCCAGATGGTTTTGTCTAATCGTTGTATCGGATAGCCGGTAATAGGAAATGCTTATACCGGGATCTGAAAGCGATTCCGGTCAGTCTTTATCGACGTCCTTTCTCTTATTCTTCTTGTCCTCATACAGCTCCACATCTGCCTTTTCGATCATGTCGGCAAGCTTCACATCTCCGTTACAGGGAAATGCACTGAAGCCCATGCTTACCGAAACATAATAGGGCTTATCCGTAAGTCCGTTCTGCCTCTTCGTCTCCCGTTTGGTCCTTTGGCGGACCGTCTCCTCAAACCCGGGCATGTCCTCTGCCAGACAAAAGGCGCAGAACTCATCCCCTCCGAAGCGGGCTACGATGGGATCCTGTTCTTCTAAGCTGTTTTTCAGGATATGCGCGACCATGCGCAGGGAAAAGTCTCCCTCCTCATGCCCATACTGGTCGTTAATGAGCTTCAGGTTATTCATGTCCGCAAAGATGACGACCCCGGTCTTTCCTTCGTTTTCCGGCTTCTCCACCTCCTCCTGGACCGCCATCAAAAAGCCCCTTCTATTCAGGAGCTGGGTCAGCTCATCGGATTTGGAAAGCTCATCCAGCATGGCATTTGCCTCCCCCAGCTTCTTCAGGCTCCTCTTCAGCTTTTTCTCATTTTCCTCCCGGTTTTTCAAAAGCTCTATGGTCTTGATGGCCGCACTGGTCTGATACATGCCGGTGGTGGTGTAGTAGATACTGGTATCGTCCACCTCAAAGACCATCAGCCCGTATTGCTCCCGGCCGGAAAACAGCATGAACGCCACGGCGCATACCTGCCTTGTGCCATCCGCAAAGAGATCGGCAAAAAGATTCCGGACCGGCCTTTCCTGCTGTTCCTTTGGGGGGACCAGGGATCTGCCCTCTTTCCGGCAAGCCTTCAGCAGCACATTCTCCGGGATGTCCGGATGTTCTATTTCCTTTACGATCTGGTTTTCCGGAAGCCGCAGCAGGTAGGTGCCTTCGAAGCCGAATCCCGACAGGGTATCGATCATTGAGGTAAACAGCACTTCATCTGCCACTGCATAATTCAGCACATCCTTCAGGAAGGTAGTGGTTACCAGGTTCAGCCGGTCTGTCTTTTCCAGCATCTTGTCCGCATTTTTCTGGGAGGAGGAAGCAATATTCCGGTAGATCCGCTGAAATGCCTCCGACAGGACCCGCATCCAATGCTCCTGCCCGCTCTTCTTTTTCATCTGCCTAAAGAGGCATTCAAACAGGAAGGTCACCTTTTCGATCCGGGTAAAGGGCTCCAGCTTGGTTTTACAGAGCTCCATGCCGGAAAGAACCATCTTTTGCAAAGCTTCCTCACTGCTTTCGGCATCCTCTCCCATCGCCTCACAGGCGCATTCCATGATCCGGCCCACCAGCTCCTTCTGGACCGCTCCCCCCTTTTCATAATCGTTGCCGGAAAAGATATAGCCGCATACCTTTTCCATTGCCTCGTCATATCGGGACGGATCCTTCAGATCCTCCTCCGTGATGGGAAGCACGGAGTAGTCCTTTTCCACGCATCCGCAGGACTGTCTTTTGATAAACTGGGAAGGCAGTTCCAGCTCGGTGATCTTCCCGGACAAAAAATCCTCTATGGACTTCACCGCCATATAGCCGAGCCCGGCCGCATCTGCCCGTACTGTGGTGAGATTCGGCTCGCAGGAGATGGCGTTCACTGCATCGTCAAACCCCATCACATGGATATCCCTGCCGATCTCAAGCCCGCGTTTCTTAAATACCTTGTATCCGCCCATGGCCATTCCGTCGTTTGCAAAGACCATGGCATCCATGCCGGGATTCGTGTCTAAGAGCCGGTTTACCTCATCTTCACAGAATTCGGTAAAATTCCCATGGCCCACCAGGGAGGGATCCGGGTGCATGCCATATTCCTCCAGCACGGACCGGTATACCTCATAGCGCTCGATGGAATCCCCGTTTGTCAGGGTTCCTCCCATAAATCCGATCTTTTTACAATGATGATCCCGGATCAAATGGCGGATCCCCTCTGCAAGCCCGACCTTGTTATCAAAGTGCACATTGGCATAGCCCTCGATCACGCTTGTGAGCAGGATGACCGGCACATCCCCGAAGGAACGCAGGAATTCCTTCTTCTGCTGGAGGCTCAGGTACATGCCGATGGTATTCAGCTCGATCAGGAAGACGTCAAATTCCGTTCGTTTCGCATAATCAAAAACCGTATTGAACTGATAATCATATCCCCTGACGTTTTTATCGTAATAGGGCGGATTAAAGAATCTGCCCGGAAAGATGACCAGATTGCAGTCGGTTTCCACCGCCGCCGACATGGCGCCGATACAGAGCTGGCGCACAAAGATGTTTTCAAATCCGCTCACCAGCAATGCAATATTCCGTCTTTTTCCATTCATCGTTTCGTTCCCTGTCTCTTCTTTCCTCAATAAGCCATCTTCCAAGCCATCTGCTTATTATTTCAGTTCCTTTAAGAAAAACCGGTTCATGCTGCCATGCACTGCCGCAGCCGGCTTTTCGATCTCCTTATAACCGCATCTCTCATACAGATGGATCGCGGCCTTCAGGTTGTCATGGGTCTCCAGATAGATGCGCCGGTATCCAAGCTTTCCGGCGGCCCTCTCTGCCTGCTCCATCATACGATAGCCAAGCCCCCTGCCCTTTACGCGGTCATCCAGGTACAGCTTCTGAAGCTCCGCGCAGTCTGGGAAGGCATCAAGCTCCGCGATGCCGACTCCGCCGGCGAGCCTTCCCTCTTCATCCAACAGCACATAATAGACCCGCTTTTCCGGTTCTGCCCCATAATAGCCGCTCAGATGATCCAGGCTCTCGTCGAAATAAGCCGTGCCCGGGATATCGAGCCGGTTTGCCTCCAGGTTTTTCCTGATCAGCCCAGCAAGAGCCGCATCCTGCCTTGAAGACAGCTTTTCAAATTTCATTCCTTCCATGAGCCCCACCTTTTTTCCTTCTTCTTCGACTGTGAGAGCATATATCCTATGGTTCCGGGTGCGTATTTCTCCCCGCTCTCCCGGCCAGTTTCCAATTTCCGCCCTCCCGACGGCCTCTCCTTCGTGGTTTTCTCCGTTTTCTTCCGGTCTTTCGGTGCATTCTCATCCTTCATGGTAAGAGAGATCCTGCCCTTCTTTTCATCCACCTCAAGCACCGTCACGTCGACCACATCCCCCACAGAGACAACCTCCAGCGGATGCTTGATGAATCTGTCCGACATTCTCGAGATGTGCACCAATCCGTCCTCATGTACGCCGATGTCGACGAAGGCCCCGAAATCAACGACATTTCTTACCGTGCCCTTAAGCTTCATCCCCGGCTTCAGATCCTTCATCTCAAGGACATCCGAACGTAGCACGGGCTTTGGCAGTTCCTCTCTGGGATCCCTTGCCGGCTTTTCCAGCTCAGACAGGATGTCCTTCAGCGTGATCACTCCGCACCCGGCCTCCTCGGCAAGGGATTTCTCGTCCGTGATGCTTTTCCGGAAGGATCGTATCCTTTCCTCCTCTCTTATGCCGCAGCCCATTTTTTTTAGCAGGATCCGGGCACTATCGTATGACTCGGGATGAACCGCAGTGGCATCAAGGGGTTCATCCCCATCCGTGATCCGGCAGAAGCCCGCGCACTGTTCAAAGGTTTTCGGCCCAAGCTTTGCCACCTTCTTTAATTCCTGCCTGGAGCGGAACCGTCCGTTCTTCTCCCGGTAGGATACGATATTCTTAGCGACCGCCGGAGAGATCCCGGATATATAGGAAAGCAGGGAAAAAGACGCCGTGTTCAGATCGACTCCCACGCTGTTTACCGCAGATTCCACTACGCCGGAAAGGGTTTCGGACAGCTTCTTCTGGTTCATGTCATGCTGGTACTGCCCTACGCCGATGGATCTCGGCTCGATCTTTACAAGCTCCGACAGAGGATCCTGCACCCGCCTTGCGATGGAGGCGGCGCTTCTTTGCCCCACGTCAAATTCCGGGAATTCCTCCGAAGCCAGCTTGCTTGCCGAATAAACACTGGCTCCTGCCTCATTCGTGATCACATAATGCACATGAGCTTCGGGAATTTCCTTCAGGAGCCCGGAGACGATCTGCTCCGATTCTCTTGACGCTGTCCCGTTTCCGATGGAGATCAGCGTGATCCCATACTTTTTAATGAGTTCTTTAAGGATCTTCTTTGATTCATCGATCTTAAGATGCGGCTCTGTGGGATAGATGACCCTTGTATCAAGCACCTTTCCGGTAGGATCGATGACAGCCAGCTTGCACCCCGTCCGGAAAGCCGGATCCCAGCCAAGCACGGTCTGGCCTGCGATCGGCGGCTGCATGAGAAGCTGCTTCAGGTTCTTTCCAAAAACATCGATGGCGCCCTCCTCGGCCCTTTCCGTCAGAGCGCTTCGCATCTCACGTTCTATAGAGGGGGCAATGAGCCTTGAATAGGAATCCTTGAGCGCAGCCCTTATGATCGGGGATGTATACGGGTTTTCCCTGATCATGACCTGTTTTTCAAGATAGCCCAGTATCCTGTCTTCGGGAGCCTCGATGGAGACGGACAGGAACCCTTCCACTTCCCCCCTGTCGATGGCAAGGATCCTGTGGCCGGCGGTCTTCCCGATGCTTTCCTCAAACTCGTAGTAATTTTGATAGACCGACTCTGCCTCAGGGTTTTTTGCCTGTGAGATAAGCTTTCCCTGTGAATGCGTGATATCCCGGATATATTCGCGGTAAGAGGCATTATCGGAGATCTGCTCGGCAATGATATCGGATGCTCCCGCTATGGCTGCCTGGACATCGATGACCTCCATCTCCCTGGCCTTGATCTGGTCCTCTTTGCTTTCGGAGGCCGGCTCCACCTTTCCGGTCACATATTTTACGGCTTCCTCCTCCACGGGATGATCCGTATCCTGGGCCAGGATAAAAAGGGCAAGCCCCTCAAGCCCGCGCTTTCTTGCCATATCCGCCCGGGTCTTTTTCTTCTGCTTATACGGCCGGTAAAGATCCTCCACCGCCACAAGCTTTTCTGCCGCAAGGATCGCGGCTTTGAGCTCCTCCGTCAGCTTTCCCTGCTCATCGATCAGCCCGATCACCTCTGCCTTGCGTTCTTCAAGATTTCTTAAGTATTCCAGCCTCGTATGAAGGAGCCTCAGCTGCTCATCGTCAAGGCTGCCGGTGGCTTCCTTTCTGTATCTTGCAATGAAGGGGATGGTATTTCCCTCATCGATCAGCTTCACCGCGGCCTCCACCTGCCACTCCTTAGCTCCGATATCCTGTGCTATGATCGCTTCGATGTTCATATTCTTCCTTTCTACCGATGGTCTTCCATAAACTGCCTGCTTCGTTTCCCGTCCCGATTACGATGAGCGGGATCCGGCCTCCTGTGCGTTTGCCTGCCAAAGCTTCCTGTAGCCGCGCGGCGTGATCTCGAAGGATTTCTTAAACATCTCCGACATATAGCTTGCCCCGTTAAAGCCTGTCCGTGCGGCGATTTCCGAAAGCGGCAGCGCCGTTGTGCGAAGCAGCTCGGCCGCCTTCCTCACCCTATAGTTCAGAAGGTAATTGACGGGACTGTCGCCTACATATTTGTGAAAGACCTTGTTGCAAAGAGATTTGCTGATATTCCCGCTTGCGGCGATATCATCCAGGCTTATGGCGCCCTGATGATTCTGCTGGATGTAATACATCATGGATTTAAATGATCTCGTATAGTTATCCGTCTGGGCATCCTCTTCAAGCATACCATAGTTCTTACTCTGGCGAAGGATAATGCTCCATATGTCGAAAAACCTTCTCGTCACCTCAAAGGGATCCCGCCGCAGATCGGGCAGGCTCAGCATGATGTCACGCATTTGTTCCGTGTTCTCATTGATCTCCCGGAAGCGCAGATACGGAAGCTTCGGATTGTTCACGATCGGCTGGAGCGCCTGCATTTCCACGGCCACGGAGGAATTCAGGATATTGGGGCGCGCGATGAAGATCACATAGGTGACCGCCTCCTCCTGAAGAGGCACGGTATAATGGATCTGGTTTGAATTAACAAATATCGAATCCCCCTTCTCGAGGATGATCTGCCTGCCATTGACTGAATAGGCAAGACGGCCGCGCTTTATCGTCATCAGCTCGACATCCTCATGGAAATGCGGGACCTTTGCCCAGGGTACATTCGGCTTGATCCATCCGTCGTTAATGTATGAAGGAAAATTGTCATCATCATAATTAACCTGTTCGGAGCCGTCCTCTCTTTTGACAATAAGCCCCCTGACTTCTTTCTTCATCTTCCATTTCCCTTCCGTGAAAGCACGGCAAACCTGCTTCCAACGTATTATAACAATCTGACCCAAAATCCTCAATATTATAACAATATTACAAACGCATGAAATATCGTTATAAAATTATCCAATTTATGCCCTGTTATCGCGCACTCAAATACAATATACTTATAATCATCAAAAAGCAAGAGGAACCCGGGGGAACTAAAACAGCAGCTTTCATGGAACTTTCATAGGGCTTTTCATGGGGCCCTTCATGAAACTGAAACGGAGGATGGGATTATGGCAAAAGAAGTATTGGTAATGAAAGATGTCAGCAAAGAATTCAAGGTACTGAAGCGCCACGAAGGCCTTAAGGGCAGCATCAGGGATCTTTTCTCAAGAGATTACACCAGCGTGATGGCCGTGAAGAATGTTTCCCTTACCGTGGAAGAGGGAGAGATCATCGGATACCTTGGCCCAAACGGAGCCGGCAAATCCACCACGATCAAGATGATGACCGGCGTACTGGAGCAGACCTCCGGAGAGATCACCGTAAACGGTCTTGTGCCTTACAAGGAACGGACAAAGAACTCGGAAAAGATCGGGGTGGTATTCGGACAGAGAAGCCAGCTCTGGTGGGCGCTCCCGCTGATCGAATCCTTTAAGCTGCTCCGGGACATCTACATGGTTCCCGAGAAGGATTATCAGGATATGCTGGAGCTTTACCGGTCGCTTGTGGACATTGAGCCCATCCTTCATAAGCCGGTCCGCCAGATGTCTCTGGGACAGAGGACCCTGAGTGATATCCTTGCGGCATTCCTTCATGATCCGGGCATCGTCTTTCTGGACGAGCCGACCATAGGACTGGATGTATCCATGAAGGCAAAGATCCGGGAGCTGATCAAGGGGCTCAATGAAGCCAAAAAGACCACGGTTATCCTGACCACGCATGACATGGGGGATGTGGATGCGCTCTGCCGGAGGATCGTCATCATCGATGAAGGACAGAAGATCTACGACAATGACATCGATCATTTAAAGAATTATTTCGGTTCCTACCGGACCCTGAAGCTGCGGCTGGAGGACGGTTCATGGCATGAGCAGGTGATCGACGAGAATAAGACGGACGTCATGCATGTCATCCAGGAAACACAGAAAAAGCACAGGATCACGGACATCCAGCTCGAGGAGATCTCGACCGAGGAGATCATCCGGAAAATCTACGAAGGAGGCAAGGCATCATGAAAGACATCCGAAAGCTTACGGCACTTACAAAGGCCGGCATAACCGAATCGCTTCAATTCCGGCTTGGTACCGTCGTGACCTTGTTCGGGAATCTGATCTATCTTGCGCTGGTATACTTTCTCTGGAAGTCGATCTATGCCTCAGCCGGCTCGGATACTGTAAACGGAATGACCTTTTACGACACAATGATCTACCTTATCCTTGCCACGGCCATCTTTAACTTCCTGGAAATGTTCATCCTATGGGACATGAGCCGCGCAATCCAGTCCGGCGAGATCATCATGCATCTCCTGAAGCCGATGCGATACCGGTGGTATACCTTCTGGAGTTACTCCGGCTCCCATGTCGTATCCTTTTTCCTTACGTTCATTCCCACATTTCTCGTGGTAATGATCGTCACAAAGGGCGCAGTCCCTGTGGGATGGAATCTGCTTGCGTTCATATGCTCCCTGATCCTTGCGCTCATTGTCAATTTTAATCTTGAAATGCTCGTGGCGCCGATCTGTCTTTATACGGAATCCACCTGGGGCGTAAATATCGTAAAAGAAACCATCGTGCTTCTCCTTTCCGGCGCATCGATCCCTCTCGCCTTCTTTCCGGAGGGCATCCGAAGGATCGTCCAGTACATGCCGTTCAGGGCAATATACGATATCCCGCTTACCGTACTCTTAAAAAAGAATGGCTCGGATACCGCAGGGGGGCTTTCATCGATGATCTTATTCCAGCTTGCCTGGGCAGCGGTCCTGATCATTGCGGGGAATCTGTTTTGGAATCATGCGGTCAGAAGAATAACCGTGAATGGAGGTTAATGCTATGGAAACAGCTTCATGCAGAAAACGTGGGTTTTTATTCTATGCTGGGATATACAGAAAGATCCTGGTGCAGGATCTCAAGAGCAAAATGAGCTACCGTGCGGATTTCATCCTATCAAACCTCGGAATGATCATGACAAACCTGTCCGGCTTTGTGACCTTTATGATCTTATTCCATAACTTTCCGAGCATCAACGGATGGGACTATTATCATATGCTGTTCCTGTATGGCTTCTCCCTCATCGCCCTTACTCCGGTACAGTGCTTTTTTGACAACAACTGGAACCTGAGGTTCATGGTGCGTTCGGGTGATTTCATCAAGTATTGCTTCCGGCCGATCAATGTGTTTTTCTACTTCATTTCCGAAGTATTTGATATCAAGGGGATCGGCCAGTTCATCTTCGGCATGGGAACCTTTGTCTATGCCTGGCGCCATATCGGGATCCCCGTTACATTCGTCACGATCGCAAAGGCGGTCCTCTTTCTGATCACGGCATCCCTCTTCATGATCGCGATCATGAATGCCTCGGCCGCCACATGCTTCTGGATCATCAACTCCGGTTATGTCATGGTGATCATGTTCCGGTTCAAGGATTTTGCAAAATATCCGGCCAGCATATTTAACGGGATCTTCCGGTTCATCTTTACCTTTATCATCCCCATTGCGTTTGTGGCCTATTATCCGAGCCTTGTATTCATCACGCCGGACAGCGTCCCCCTGCTTTCATGGCTCTCTCCGCTTATCGGGGCATTCTTCTTTTACCTGAGCTACAAATTCTGGATGCTGGGCGTGCGCAGGTATGACTTTACCGGTTCATGACTCACTTTTATCGACGACCTTTGTAACAATGACATCGCCCAGACAGTTGCACATGCTGATAAACATGCCCACCAGAGGGCCGATGCCGATCACAAGGGCGACGCCCTCCACCGGAACCCCGAGCTGTGAAAGGAGGATGGACATCATGATCACGCCGGAGCCGGGAACCCCCGGAGCGCCTACGGACAGTACGATGATCGAGACCGCCAGCGTCAATAATGCCCCCGTGGGGACATTCACCCCAAATACCTTCGCGAGGGTAAGGGACTGGACCGCCATGAGGACACAGGTGCCGTCCATGTTGATGGTGGCGCCAAGGGGGATCGACAGACTGTAAATATCGGATGATATGCCCAGATCATTTTTGCATGCATCCATGTTGAGGGAAATCGCCGCATTGCTCGATGCGATGGAAAAAACCTGGATCATGGTGGGAATATACCGCTTGAAAAAAAGCAGCGGATTCTGGCCGGATAAGATCAGGATCACAGAATATACGCAGATCATCACCGCAAGGCCAAAAAGGAAGGTCCCGAACATGCTTAATACCGAAAAGAGCGAGCCGGGGCCTGTCCTCAGCACCATAGACAGGATGGAGCAGAATACGGCAATGGGGGTGACGCGCATGATAATGGATGCGATCTTCATGAATAATTCGCAGCAGCCTTCAAACCATGAGGATATCTGGGCAGAATAATCCCCGATCAGCCCGATGGCCAGTCCGACCAGCACGGCAATGAATAAGAGCGACAGCATATCATTATACAGAAAAGGGGAGAAGAAATTATCCGGCACGATGCCGATGATCGTGTCCCTAATGGAGATATCCTGTGCCTGTGCCGCTATAGCGGAAGCATTCTGGGCAAGGCCTGCGGCCGCGGAGGGATCGCCCGGCTGGAATAGATAATATACTCCGATCCCCACTGAAGTGGCGATCACAGTGGTGATCGTATAAAGAGCAAGGATCTTTACGCCGATCCGGCCGAGGCCTGCGGGGTTAGCCTGCTTGGAAAAGCATACGGCAATGGAAAAGAATACGATCGGTGCGGCGATCATTTTCAGGGCATTGATATACATGGTCCTGACCGGGGTAAGGAGGTTTTCATCAAAAGCATTCAGCAGATCCTTCGGCAGTGATGCAGTAAGCAGTATGCCTAAAAGGATGGCCGCGATCATTGCCCCAAGAGTCAGGACCAGAGCCTGGAATGTACGCGCAACGGTAAGACGCATGGTATTGACGCCTTTTCTATGCTTGTATCTCAGATCCTTCCACATGCTGCGGAGGATCAGATGGCGGAGGGCAGTACCTACGGACGAGTCGGATATTTCCCATATATCCGGGATTTCCGGAGTGAGCTCCTGGATATCGATCAGCCCGCCGGCTGCAGACAGCTCAAAAACGATGGTCCCCCAAAAAATCCGGGACGTGACGACCAGCTCGCTGCCCTCTTTTGCATGGGATACAAGCTCTCCCATTGCTTCCTCCGCAGCCAATACGGTTTTGCTGTTTTCCTTGCCCTTGATCCCGCCTTTATCCAGTATATGGCGGATATGCTCTGTGGCTTTCCCGATGCCGGCATCATCCGCCGTAAAAACCTGCTTCATCCTTAACCGCCCTCTTCCCTTCCCCAACACGCATTTCCCCTGACATTTCTATATTACCACGACCTTGTCATTCAAGCCATATAGACCCCGCAATACTTGCAGATCAGCTTTCCGCCATCTCTCAGGACCCATTCATGCTCTGATCCCCCGTTGGGATTGACGAGAAACCTATGCAGGCCGGGCCTTACTCTTTGATCCAGCCTTTCTCTATGGCATGGTCTATGTTTTTCGAGACCCACCGGTAGACTTCAGGCATGAACTCTTTGATTATGGCGTCACGCTCCTCCACCGCCGCCCGGTGCGCACCCGCCTGCACCCAGGTATGGCCATCCGTCAGGGTATTGTGGAAAAAGGGCTGGAGACGGTCCATGCAGGCGGCATACTTCGCATCCGGCGTTTCCATCGCGTCAAACTCCTCCCAGAGAGATCGGATCATTCCGCCCTGATCCGCGGGAAGCATGGAAAAAAGCCTGTCAGCAGCCTGTCTTTCCCGCTCCTCCTTCCCCACGTTTGCTTCTTTATCGAACGCAAAGGTATCTCCCGCATAGATCTCCACCAGATCGTGGACAAGGCACATCTGCACCGCCCGGGCGGCATCCACCGGTTCCCTTGCATACTCTGAAAAAAGCATGGCCATGACCGCGATATGCCAGGAGTGCTCTGCATCGTTTTCCCTCCGGCTCTTGTCGATCAATACGGTTCGCCGGAGTATGGCAGTCATCTTGTCGATCTCTGCGGTAAACAAAAGCTGCTGGTCTAAGCGGTCGTTGCCGCTGCGTACAAAATCCTTCATGCTCATCACTTTCTCCTCCTTGTTCTGTAGTCGAATGTGGTTGCTCCGGGGTCGCTGTGACTCCTGGTGGTATGCGGTTGCTCTGGGTCGCTGTGACTCCTGGTTACATGTGGCTGCTTCGGGTCGCCGGAAAAATGATATCTGCCAGGCGCTCGGTCGTTTCTAAGCTCGCCTGTCGCCGCATGACAAAATTCCGCTCGGCGCCGTTCCGGTCTTGCGCCGATCCAGGCTATCGCAGGGCAAGCGACAGTGAGGCGCAAGCCCAGCCTTCGCACTCGCGGAATTTATGCGTCTTGGGCTCGCATAGAAATACCGGCATTAGAGCCTCTGCAGAGTTCCTTTTTCCCGGCTCCCCCTCCACACAGCAAATTATATCCGGCTCAGCCTGCGTAAC
>JAILLN010000041.1 GCA_024693135.1 Lachnospiraceae bacterium
TTGGAGTGGCAGTATTAAGGTGGAGATACAATTTACAAGAGTGAGTAAGTAAAAACAGGGAAATCATCCTGATAATCCTGCGTCTTTGAGGATGTTGGAATAGTACTCTTCAAGCTCGGGTCTTGCCGCTTCATAATAAACTTTCAGGCTGGGATCAAACTGTGTTCCCATACCTTCCAGGATGATATGATCAGCGCGGTCAAAAGAATAGCAGTCCTTGTAAACACGCTTGCTTACCAATGCGTCATACACATCAGCAATGGCCATAATTCGAGCTTCCAGCGGAATATCGGATCCCTTGAGACCCTCAGGATATCCCGAACCATCCACGCGCTCATGGTGATAATGAGCGACGTTTTCCGCAATTCTTCGAAAATCTTCGTCATCGGTATCCGTCAGGATCTCATGGACGACACGAGCCCCTTCCGCTGCATGAACCTTCATTTTGTCATATTCTTCAGGAGTATACCGCCCCGGTTTGCGAAGGATCTCATCATCCACCGCGATCTTTCCAAGATCGTGCATTGGTGCGGCTTTGACAAGATTATTGCAAAAGTCGTCGGAAATCTGAAGAGTTTTCTCCGATCTGATCGAGTCTGTAAGAATGCGTACCACTTCGCTTGTTCTCCGGATATGTCCGCCGGTGGAATTGTCGCGGCTTTCTACCATGGTTGCCATTCCGATGATAAACCGGTCGTTGAGGGCAACGATCCGCCTTGTTTTTTCCTCTACTTCTTTTTTCAGAACCTCATTGAATTTTGTCTGAATGTCTGCCAGCTTTTCGGCAGAATCCGCATTCAGATATTTTTCGAACCGGCCTTTGTTGATAAATCGTGAGGCAATGATTCCGGTAAAACAGAAAATGATCAATGTACGAAGTTCCAGTTGATAAACAGTGTTTTCAAAATAATAATGGCCAAGGATCATGTATGTAAGAACCATGACCATTTCCAAAATGATGGAAACTATCATCGGATCAATGAATAATATAGGCACCAGAACGGCCAGAACATACCCGAAGAAGATTTTTGTGGGATCAGACTGAAAAATGATCAGAACGCCGACGCCCACTTCCAGAAAAGCCAGTTCCATAAAATACTTGACCGGCGCCACAAGGACAGGATATTTTTTCGCGGGAAGTGCAGAGCAGACCAGTGAAAATGTGCAGACAAAAATGGCATATGGAAATATTTTCATAAGTCCACTGTACTGATCAGGTCCGTATACGATAAATGCTACAGCCCAGAACAATAATATAACGATCGCATGGGAGATGTTATTCTTCCTGTCTGCCTCGTTGACAGCACTTTTGATGCTGATATATTCCTCGCGCGTGAGCCCTCCGTAAAGCAGGTCTTTTTTTATTGCATTCAATAACTGCATGGAAAATCAGCCTCCCCGAAAAGCAATAATACATGAAAGCCATGTGTAAAATCAGTTCTGTCATAACAACCGTTTTCTGACGAAAATTATAGAGTAAACAGGAACTTTTTTCAATCAGATGAAAGGCCGTATTTTTCGGTTAATATCCGGCTCAGAGCAAATGTTCCTGCACGAAAGTACAGATACTGTAAATAGGTATGAGATGAAAAATGAATCATGATATGATAAAATCAAGGCAGTGTTACAGGGTATCGTGCATGTATTAAAAGGTGGGAAAATGGGACTGTTTAGCAAGATCAAATCTCCGGTCTTTACAAAAAGGGATAGCGAGGCTGAAAAACATCTCGCGGAGCTGAAAGAGATAAAAAAATCTTTGACGGGGGAAAGCCTGGATAAAGCTGAACAGGAAATCATAAGATTGGAAGCGGGTATAATTGGTGAAAAGCAAGTATGTTTCGAACTTGAAAATAGCCATATGCCCATGTTTGTGCTACATGACTTATTTTTAGAGCATAATGGGCTGAAGGCACAGATTGATTTTCTGGTCATCACAAGAAAGAACTTTTACATAATTGAATGCAAGAATCTATATGGAAATATTGAAATTGACAGTAGCGGAAGCTTTGTCAGGTCATATCAGTATAAGGGTAAGACAATAAAAGAGGGCATCTACTCGCCTATAACTCAGAATCAGAGGCATCTTGAACTCATCAAAGCTATACGGGAAGATTCCAAGGGCAACCCCCTATCCAAGATTATCTTTAATGCTGGGTTTTCCGATAACTATCACGCTATCGTCGTACTTGCTAACCCTAAAACTGTGCTTAACGACCGATATGCAAAAAAAGAGGTCAAAAGCCAAGTCATCCGGGCGGATCAGCTTGTATCATATATAAAGCAGAAAGACAACGAGAAAGATAAGTTCCCATGCTCGGAAAAGGAGATGGAGGAACTTGCGGAATTCTTTATGGCCCAGAACAAAGAGAATCCGGTTGATTATGTCCAAAAGTTTAGGGACATGGCCAAAGAGCCTGAGATTAGAAGCGATCTTCATGACCAGCCATCTCAATCGGCTGTCTGTCCGGAGTGCGGAGCACCTATGGTGTTGAGGATGGCAAAAAAGGGACCGAATGCAGGAAAACAGTTTTATGGATGCTCGAAATATCCTAAGTGCAAGGGAGTAAGAAATGTGCAGGCGGAGGCATGAGGAGATAATAAAACATTTTTGACTGCATAACATTTATGGAAAGAGGCTATTTATGTCAAAAAAGAGAAGTGCAGATATAGGCCTGCAGTTTCTTCAGAATATAGGCTTTGAACGGATTAGCGGAAAATACGGATTAAGAGATAAATGGGTTCAGCTGTTCGGTAAAGAACGAGCGGATCAGCTTCAGGCGGAATTTCTTAGATTAGATGAAGGAACAAAAGAATTCTATGAGTTTAAATACTCGGATCCTTTACTGAACCGGAGCTTTGATGAATTCTATGACGGAGACATCATAAGAAAAGCATGTAATTATGTTGCGGAGCATAAAGACTGCTTTGGCGATGTAATTTTAGAGGCAGGCTGTGGATCCGGCTATATGACCGTTTTTCTGGCCCAGACATTCCCGGAATCAAAAATAATTTCAATAGACCGCAGCGAAGGGGCGATAAGGGCCGCAAGGGAAATGGCCGCTAAATACGGTGTTCAAAATGTCAGCTTTGAGCTGGGGGAACTGAAGGATGTTTCGGCTAAGGCTGATACGATCTTCTGCATGAGAACCATTCAGGAGAATATTGATGAGTCGGCTATCCCTTTTTCCGGGGAGCCTATAATAGCCCAGTTTAATGAATTCAGATCAATTACCGGGGAATACACGGATTCATTAATATCGCGCCTCAACGGATCTGGATCCTTGGTCGTCTTCGAACGGATAAGGCATGATCCGCTTATGTGCGGGTGGCTGTTAGGGCTGAATGATAAGGGGTGCGGAATCAGCAAGGATTCCTATTCGGAGTTTACCTGTAACGAAGCAGGCGGGGAATCAGTTTTTCAGGCGTTTATCTGCCGGATGGGAAGAAAGAATGAGGAGCAGGATATAGTTTCGCTATGGTATGAGTCCTTAGGCGTGAATCACGAAGGAAAAAGTGAATTGAAAGGATGGAGTGCGCTGTCCTATCTTAATGAAAATGCAGGAAAAATGATCCGGGGTGTCCGCTTTTATGGAGAGAATGGCATACAGGTTGGCAGACTGGCGGCTTATACAGATATTGATGATGATTCGAAAATATATTGCTTGAAGGCTTTGAGCGGACAGGATGTTTTGTTATGGTCTTATGGTGTGGAATTAAAAGAAGAATTGTTAAATGAAATGCAGAATATCATTGACATTAATGTTAATAATGGGCTTAACTGCAAAGAAATCACCGATGAGGGATGATAGGTTCCTTAAGGGTGCTGAATCTGCATGTTCTAAATGGTGTTTTGTGCTGAGAAATGAACCATTTTGTGATGCACAACAGCATAACCTGTATGAGATGGCGTTAGCGAGCACGTCCTTAACTGCTCTTGGACATGACGGAGGTTATGAGGTTCTGTGGCAGGGGACAGTCTTTCTGGCAATCTGGAGTTTACGGCTGTGGCTTTGAGGATGGAGTTGCTGAATTGAGGAATTATTTAACTTTGATTCTTATGATATCATACTTTCATTGTAAATATTTGCTGAATCATCTAGATTAATCGAAAACCTGAAAGATTTTAGAGAGGGGATTATATGGTTGAGCTTGAGTATCAAGAAAAAGATGGAAAAGTGTATTGTCCATTAAAAAACAAATGGCTGGTTGCAAAACCTGAGGAGAAGGTACGCCAACGCTACATTTGTATGCTTGTTAACGAGTACGGCTATTCGACCGATCAAATGGCGCAGGAGCTGAAGGTTACGAATTCTCAGAGGGGACAGGGTAAGGCAAGGGCTGATATCGTCATTTGGAAAAGTAAAAAGGATAAAGCCGATAAGAAGGCGGCTTTTATCGTTGTCGAGTGCAAAGCAGAAAATGTAAAAGTCCGTGTAGAGGATTATTATCAGGGATTCAATTATGCTGCATGGGCGCATGCAGAGTTTTTCGTCACCACAAATGAAAAAGAAACCAAGTTCTTTAACGTTGATCCCGCTTATCTTCCTCAAAAACTTGAGGAGGTTGTAGCGATTCCTACTGCAAAAGATGTAAACGATGCCAAGAAAATCGAGCAGATAAAGAATCAGACCAAGACATTTACACGTGAGGAGTTTACCAAGACTCTTCAGGCATGCCATAACATAATCCGTAATAATGATAAATTATCTCCTGAAGCAGCGTTTGATGAGATTAGCAAGCTTCTCTTTATGAAGATCCGTTATGAAAGAAAAGAAAGGGGCACTAAGGTATTTACAAGGACTCAGTATGAGGCTGAACAAAAAAATTACGAAGACAACGTTCGACCGGGATTGGCTGGAACCACATTCTATTCTCAGTCATATATGCAAAGACTCTTCAGCACTACAAAGGAAGAGTTTAAGGATGACCATCTTTTCGAAGAAAGCGACGAGATTAAAATTCGAGAGAATAGTTTTGTCCAGATTCTGGAAAAACTGGAGAATTTCAATCTTTCCGATACGCAGGATGACGTCAAGGGCATAGCGTTTGAACAATTCCTTGGAACAACTTTTCGTGGCGAGCTTGGCCAGTATTTTACCCCCAGAACAATAGTTGATTTCATGACAGAGATACTCGATCCTCAAGAAGGTGAGATAATCTGCGATCCGACCTGCGGTTCTGGAGGTTTTTTGATCAAAGCATTTGAGTATGTCCGTGAGAAAATCGAGGCCGATGTTCGCGAGCAGAAAGAAAAAATCAGAGCTTCCCTTGAAGGAGACAACTTTGATGGTTTATCGGAAGCAGAGCAGATAAAGATCAATGCGAGAATTGAGGAAATGCAGGCTGCTTTGAATACCGAACTTGATACAAGCGTAAAGAGTAGTCGTATGTATCAGCTTTCAAGAAATTGCATTTATGGGTCTGATGCTAACCCGCGTATGGCTCGTACTTCCAAAATGAATATGATTATGCATGGAGATGGTCATGGTGGGGTTCATCATCATGACGGTCTGCTCAACGTGAATGGAATATTTGAAGAAAGGTTTGACGTCATTCTAACGAATCCTCCATTTGGTCAGAACGTAGATAGAGGTCAGCTTATTTCAGAAGCAGATCGATTTACTGATGAGGAAATGAAAAAAAGATATAAACAAAAATATGGAAAGGCCTATGAAGAAGCACTTAAGCAGGTAGATGATCACATAGGTCAGCCGTTGCTGTCTTTATACGATCTCGGAAATACCAGCACCTTAACAGAAGTTTTGTTTATGGAGCGTTGTCTTTGTCTCTTGAAAAAAGGTGGTCGTATGGGCATGGTTCTTCCCGAAGGAGTATTAAATAACAAAAACCTGGCGGCAGTAAGAGAGTATTTCGAGGGAAGGGCAAAATTGATACTTATTTGTTCTATACCTCAAGATGTTTTTATGGCAGCAGGTGCAACTGTAAAACCTAGCCTCGTATTTATGCGTAGATTTACCGATTCTGAAGAAGTTGAATATAAAAAAGCCAAGGAGAAGGCAACAAAAAAAATAACTAATGCTCATAAAGCAGAGTTAGATTCGCTTGCAAAGGTAATATCGGATTGCGATACCTTGACGGATTCATTAAAAGATGATCTTAAAGATGCAAAAGATAGATTAAAGAAAGCACAGAAAGCTAAAGGTAAAACGAACGCCATAGAAAAAGAAATCCAATCTATTAAGGAAGACCAAAAGAAAAATAAAGAAGCTAAAAAAGAAGCGGAGAAAACATTAAAAGAAGTGCATAAAAAAATAGATGAAGAAATTATTCCCCAAATAAAGGAATTCTTTGATTATGATATACCTATCGCAAAAGTAGATGATGCGGGCATTACTACAACCGGCACCGCTTCAGAAGGTAATCAACTTCCGGCTTTAGAGAAGGAATTTAAGGATTATCGGATACAACATTCCTTATGGGAAGAAAGAAACCTTCAAATAGTTTATAAACAAAATTCAGAACGGTCGTATTGCAGAATAATTGATGGAAAGGAGATTGTGTTAAATGGGTAATAAAACAAAACTTCTTTCTACGGTGGCATTTTCAGATATTCAACAATGGGATGTAAAACAATTTTTTCTTGTTTGCGTAAAGTCAAATTATAAGGTCGAAAAGCTTGGAAAACATCTAATACATCAAACAACTAAAATTCAGTTGTCTGATTACCCTGATGATGAATTTGTGATTTTAGGTGTTTCGAATAAAATCGGTATGTTTGATGCCAGCGTAGAGAAGGGAAAGAATATAAAGCAAAAATACCATCTTGTGGAGAACGATTGGATTGCATATAACCCATATAGGATCAATGTTGGCTCAATTGGTATAAAAACGCCTGAGTTGAAAGGAAAATTTATTAGTCCGGCCTATGTAGTTTTCAGTTGTAAAGAGACTCTTTTACCTGAGTATTTATGGCTGATGATGAAGAGCGGTTTTTTCAATCAGTTGATTAAGGATTCGACAACGGGTTCGGTTCGACAGACGCTGAAATATGATAAACTTGCTGAAATAAAAGCTCCAATACCTTTGGTTAATGAACAGCGTTTGATTTTAAGAGAATATCACGACACGCTTACAGAAGCTGATGAAAATATAAAAAAAGGCAATGATTTTAGTGATGGCCTTCTCTATGAAATACAGTCGAAAGTTTCAAGCTTAAAAAAGGAGAAAAAGGAAAACGCTACCACAACACCTTCAATTATGCAAACCATATCATTTTCTTCGACTAAGAGGTGGGAGGTGGACTATAACCTTAAAGAAGGACGCCTGGAAACTATTTATTCCAGCATGAAATGTAATGCTTATAGCATCAACCAATTGAAAATCGATCTTCTTTTTGGCCTTTCAGTCAAAGCTTCGTCTGAGCAAAAGAAAGGAATGATACCAGTCCTTAGAATGTCTAATATTGTAAAAGGGGAAATAGATTATTCAGAATTAAAATATTTACCCCTAAAAGAAGCTATAACAAAAAACGAACCGGAGAAATGGTTGCTGAAAGAAGGAGATGTCTTAATTAATCGTACTAATGGAAGCAAAGATTTAGTTGGAAAAGCAGCTGTATTTCATGGATATGAGGTTTATACGTATGCCTCGTATTTGATTAGATATCGATTTGATAGTACGAAGGTACTTCCGGAGTATATAAATATTATGTTTATGACGCCACTTGTCAGGGAACAGATAGCTGTAATGAGGAGACAGGGGGGCGGACAGTATAACTTGAATAGCGACGAAATAGGCGCCATTATGATACCGGTTCCGTCTAAACCAGAGCAGGAAGAAATAATAAGACGGTATTATTTGACCCGAGATGGAGCAAATCATTTTTATGATAAAGCAAAACAACTAAAAATTGAAGCTGTAACGACTTTTGAAAAAGAGATTTTTACCTAAAGAACATAAGAAGAAATGCGTATTTTTATCGTTTCTTTTTTACAAGGTTAACTTTCGGTGTAATTCTATTGCATATTGCCCAGAGGAAGAGGTCTCTTCAGAATGAGGTAGAACTATGACTACAGAAATTCGCAATTAGGCTTTGGCATATTGGATCTGGAATGTTCGGGAGAAGCGGTGTCGCTTTCTGGGATAAGCCAGAAATTCGTCTGGTTGGAGGACGTGGCGTGGATTGACGCCCTGCAAAGGCAGTATGCGAAGGTGGATTAGTCCCCCAGCCTTATATACGCATCGCACACTTCCATCAGCTTCTTGGTCTTCTGCCTTCCTATCCCGATGACCTTCTTTCCCTTATTCCGGGCATCTCGGACGCATTCCGCATAACCGTGATCCGATGTGGCGAGGATGATCACGTCCGCACAGTCCGGATCCTTCGCAATATCCTTTTGGATCTTCTTGTCGACTTTGTTCCTGCCTGGCCCACCACACAGGCGGATATCCTTGAGTCCTGCCCGCCTGGATGCCTCTTCGCTCCATCCCTTTGTCCCCGGATCCTTCTGGATTCCGTATACCTTCGCGGACACCATCCCGCCAATCCTCTGAGCAGTATAGAATATCTTACTTGCCTCCTTCGCCGGAATATTTTCCCCATCAATGTAAACAGCTACCTTCTTCATAAGATCCTCCCTTCGAAAAGAAAAAAGCCTGCGATCGCCCATACCGCGGAGATTGCCGCATGCGTCAGAGGCGCATGGGAATCACCGCTCATTTCAACCGCAAGCCTTAGTCAAGGGTTTACTGATGGGGTCCCGTAGACTTCCAAAAGATGGCTGATGCTAACACAGCCTTTTCATTCAATTTCCTTTATTCTATACAGACAGACGATAGGCTGTCAAGTCTGACGAAATACCTTCATCAGAAGAAAAAAAGTAGTATAATATACCCAACCCAAAACCTACACACAGGAGATAACGATGGCGGTTCCAAAGATAGGTGAATTATTCGGTCCCATACTGAAACTGGCATATTCGGGAGAAACGGTGTCGCTTTCCGGGATGCGCGCGATGCTCGCCGATGAGTTTTATGTGCCGAAAAAAGAGGCATTTACACGGAAAGAGGGTGCAGGCTATTCCCTGTTCGAAGAGCGGGTAAATGCAGCCTGTTATAACCTCTGCCATGCGGGACTGATCAGAAGAGTCGGTTGGGGGCTGTATGTGATCACCACCGCCGGAAAGGCAGCCGTAGACTCCGGTCAGATTATCGATGATGAGTTCCTGCGGAGGATCCCAAGATACCGGCTGTACCTGCATCTGGACAAGAAGGAATCCCGCCGGGAATGGGATGACTTGATGGATCAGAAAGAAGAACTCGAGGAATATGCGATAAAAGCCATCAATGAGGCTCCCAAGCCAGAGTTTGTCCCTGTAGAGCGACTGACCCTCGACAAACTGTCTGATCTGATCGAACGGGATACCCGCACTAAAAATCTCTTTGCATCCAGGCATTATTCCTATAACGGCGAGACGATTATGGAAGTGCCGCGAGAAGTCCGGATGCACGATATGACCTTTAAGCAGTATATGGAAACGGCATCTGTACAGGCCGTGCAGGAAGCGACTGTCCAGTGCTATGAAACGATGCAAGGCGCGGCGGTGGCCAAGCTGAAGGCCGTTCCGCCAAAGCAGCGTGAGGGATACCATCAGAATCAAAAAGAAAAAGAGAAGTATAAAAATTCGGTAGCATCTATTTCTAATGACGGGGACGAGGACAAGGACAAAACATACAAAAATAATAAGAACCTGCTCGACTATATAAGGACACATCAGGATTTCTGTGAGTCGTTCAGTCATCTGATCAAGGATTTTTATAAAATTAAGGTCGAGGATTTATCGATGCTGTCAGGCGTAGGCGAAAAAACGATCCAGCGGATGATGAATGACCACAATCATATCGTGAAGGCGGAGAACCTGGTGGCAATCTGCTGGGTGCTTAAGGTGTATACCTTTGCCGTGACAGACTTGTTTGAGCTGGCAGGCTTGGGAACGAGGTCACAGAAGATGCGAAACTACATCGCTCTCTGCACGTCGACCTATGATCGGACCTATGAGGATGTCAATAAGATCTACAGGAGGGACATCAATCCGAATGGATATCTGTTTCCTCTGAATCTGACAGGATATGTGGCGTAAATCGGACATTTTTTGTCCGATTTAGTCTGTTTTAGCCCCTAAAAGCATATATTTTTATAACAACGGAAGCGGGAAACCGCTTCTTTTTTTGCGCCTTTGAGCGGGGTGGACAAATACTGTCCGTTTACACTGTTTTTGGCGGATTTACAATAAAATTATCATTTCTGATATAAAAGCGCTTTGCCGTTCTGTACGGCGGACGCCAGCTGAAACTCTCCCGACGGAAACCGAGGGACATCCCAAAGTGGAGTAAGCTGGCGGGTAACAAAATATATGGCATCGGTTTGGGCGGTGACCAGCATCGGAGCAATCCGGAGCGTGGTCAGCATGCCATGGCTTTCGGATTGCTCCAGAAGGAGCAAACCGATGTCAAGATTTTATAAAGATAGTAAAGGCAGGGACTGCACGTATGCAGAAATAGGAAAGGACAAGGTGACAAAGGAGGCCGACTACGAATATGCCGAGATCCACGGGCTGGACATCGACTGGATTCTGGTCGGGAACAGGCGGATGAAGGTAATGCTGATCCCGTCCGTGCAGGAAGTGCATGATACGATGTTCCAGGCAGACGACCGGGAGCAGAAGCAGGAAAAGGCGGAGAGGGATCATACGGACGGATCGATTGAGGAAATTCGCGAGAAGGCCGGGGAAGGCGGTCATATGTTTGATCATATGACCACAGGGATGAAGCCGGAAACCGACAAGTACGAAGAGGCGGCAGTGGAGATCCTGAAGCGCCTTGCAGAAGAGCATCCGGAGCGGCGGGAACAGATCAGGCTCCAGCTTGAGGAGTATTCCAGGTCGGAGGCCGCAAGGGCTCTCGGCATCTCTGGATCCACAGCGTACAAGTACGGGAACGGGCTGACGGAATTTCTGCACGGCATCATCGATGATCTGATCTGCCTGCAGATCGACTGAAAGGAAAAAGCCGCCGGGGTGTGAAAGCCCCGGCGGTACTTTTTTTAATCCTTCATGTAGAAATCCGGGCATTCGTAGCCATCAGCGCGGAGGAGAAGCCCACTGATCCACTCCGGCGTCTGCCCCATCACGGAGGTGACCTCATCCACTACCGTACCGGGCGGAGCCTCGATGATGAGCTCGTCATGTACGTGGCCGCAGATCAGCTTATCCGAGAGCCGGAACATCGCCTCCATCAGAAGATCCCTCGACACCGCCTGCACGGCGTTTTCCACGAATTTCGGACCGTAGCTTTCAAGCCTCGTCCACTTCTTTGCCTGATCCAGGCCGAGGTACGTCACGCTTTCGCCGCCGTACTGGTTCGGCTCAAGGCGGGGGCTTGGATAGCAGAGCCGCCTGCCGGAGGGAAGGATCATGAAGAGCAGGTTCCCTTTGAAGGTGAAGCCGATGCCGTGCGTCCGTGTGTCCAGATGCGTCCTGACGGTCTGTTTTACGCATTCATCCATATCCCACCATAAACTTACGATATTAGGGTTTGCCGTCCTCCAGGCATCTACGAGGGGCTGCAGCTCGGACTCCTCCAGACCCTGCTCCAGAGCCCCCATGCTTTTCAACGCGCCGACGGAGCCGCCATAGCCAAGCGCCAGTTCGGCGATCTTGCCCTTCTGCCGGAGGTGGCTGTTCCGTCCGTGCTTCTCGACCGGCACTCCGAACATTTCCGATGCGCTGGCGCAATAGATGTCCCCACCGTGTTTGAACACGTCCATCCGCCAGACCTCTCCGGCGATGGCGGACAAGACCCTGGCTTCCACGGCGGAGAAGTCGCTGACGAGGAAGCTGTATCCGGGCTTTGGCACGAACGCCGTCCGGAGCAGCTGCGACAGGACGTCCGGGACATCGTCATACAGCGTTTCCAGCATACCGATATCGCCCCTTCTGACGAGTTCCCTGGCCTCGGCCAGATCGGGCAGGTGGTTCTGCCTTAAGTTCTGCATCTGCACATGCCGCCCGGCCCACCTGCCGGTACGGTTCGCCCCGTAGAACTGGTAAAGCCCGCGGATCCGTCCGTCGGCGCACACCGTCATGGCCATCTTCTCATATTTCTTTATGCTCGATTTTGACGTCATCTGGCGGAGCGTCAGCACCTCCGCCACGTCAGGGGGCGCGTCCTTCAAAAGATCCGCCACGGCCTTCTTGTCCAGAGAGTCCGCCGTGATGCCCTTTGAGGAGAGCCACCCCTTCAGCTGGGTTACGGAGGTCGGGGTTTCAAGGCCGGTCAGGGCTTTCATCCGCTCAAGGAGGCCTGTACGGATCTTTCCGTCAATGCTTATCGCGCTCTTTACCAGATCCCCGTCGATCAGGATCCCCCGGTCGTTGATCTGCTCTGACAGCCAGTATTCGCGCCATATATTCTCCGGGACGGGGTATTTCCGCAGTTTCCGGATGATCCCCATCTCGGCCTCCACGTCCCTGCGGTTATAGTCGATAAACCGCCTATATCTGTCCGGGTCATGGCCTGGAAGATTTCTGGTGCGTCCGCCGTTTGCCTTGGTGGGGCTGCAGGGGCAGCAGAAATATCTGACGAGGTCTTTCCCCTCGGAGAGCTTCTGTTCGCTGATCTTCAGCACGGCTCCGGCCTGCTCCAGCGAAAACGGCAGCCCCATGTAGGCGCACCAGACCATCGAACATTTCCATCCTTCCGGATTGAGGTAGGAGGATACGGTGTCATCCTCCGCCCCGTAGCTTTTGAAGTATTCCGGGTGGTGGCGGGAAAGCCATATGGACAGGAAGACACGCTCGAACGAGGCGTTGTGCGCCCATTTCGTGACGGAGGGGTCGGAGAGGGCGGAGAGGACTTCGCCTGGTATCTCATCACCGGCTGTCAGATCCGCCACCTGTACCGGATCCCCGTCAATGGAGTATCCGAACAGAAGGACGTCAGCATCCGGCGATTCCGCATATTTATATACCCCGCAGTCAGGCAGGCTGACGGAGCCGTTGTAGGTTTCGATGTCTATATATAAATCATGCATCTTATGCTCCTTATGAAAAGGAACGGCAGGGGTGCTGTCCCTGCCGTCCCGGGGTTGATATGTATCTGCTTTACGAGAGAAGGTCGTCGCTGCTGGCCTCATCGTCGTCCTCGGCAAATGCCTCATCAACGCTGATGGCGGTACCCAGAGGATCGCCGTCCGCCGTCTTCATCACGATGTCCAGGCTGCATCCGATCCCGCGGTTCCCCGCCTTGTTGTAGGCGTAGAAGCCGATGGCGCACTTGGCGTAGATGCCGGAATAGATTTCGCTCGGATCAAGGATCTCCTCCCTGTCGGTGTTGATGATGAGAGGCTTGCGGGAGTTCTTGGCGTTCAGGTAATATGCCCCCTTATACGCCGGATCCCCGTCCTTCTTCAGATCCCCGTCATGCAGGGGACCGTCAGCGATGATCTCCTCGAAGGTGGGAACGGTCTTGCTCTTTCCCTTCAGCACGGAGATCCCTTCGTCATAGGCCGCCTTCATGGCTGCCATGAGCTTGGCCTTCGCCATCTCATCCTTCTTTGACACGATAAGGCTCGCGCCGTACTTTGCCGGCTGGTCGCCGAATGCCCTCGGCTGGTTTAAGTTAGCGTACGAAATCTGAGCCGGGATCGTACACTTTGTCGGGTGTTTTGCACTCATAGTTTTTCTCCTTTCGTCAATTGTCACTGAATGCTTCGTCAATGCTGTTGTATTCCGGGCGCTTGTCGGACTCCGGCGCAAGAACCGGGCGGCCATGAGGCTTGCAGACCAGGTCTGAGAGCAGTTCCTCAAAGCGCTTCTTGCCCAGAAGCTTTGTCAGAGCCGTGATGCCCATCACTTTGCGATCATACGGGTCGTAGCCCGCATCCTGTACGGCCTTTGCGACCGCGTCCTCGTCGGTGTACTTCCGCACCGACCGTCCTTCCACTACCTTGAAGCCGGGATACTTCACCCCTGCAATGGCCTGCGACAGCGCGAAGTCCTTCACGTCCGATGCCCATGACACGAGCTCGTCGATCCTGGGCAGTATCGCCGCAATCTCGGAGGGCTCCAGCTTGTCGGCCTCCTCCAGCTCATACTCGGCCAGCTCCAGGTTCTTCTCCGCCCTTGCCCTGCACACGGCCTTGGCCGCACAGAAGATGCAGTGGTCGCCCGCCACGAGATCCCCTTCCCCGTTAAATGCCTGCCTGGCCTTCGGGGCAAGCTCACCGTCCGCCCAGGCTAAAAGGTCATCAATGGAAATCTCGCTGATGCTGATGTTGTCCCTGCGGGGCTGAAAGATGCACATCCGCACCGTCTTAATGTCATACAGGCATCCGTATGCATCCCATGCCCCAAGGGCGTAGCAGCGCATCTGAGGGTTGTCCTCCGCCTCGACCACGACTCCGACCCCGTACTTGAAGTCCACGATGGTCAGGACGTCATCGGCTACGATCACCAGATCCCCCGTCCCGAAAGCCTCCGGAACCCACCGGCTGAAGTCGAGCCGCTCCTCCACGAGGATCAGCGGGTCGGGGCAGTGCGTCCCTGCCTCCGCGACCTGTTCCATCGAAAAAGATGTGTAGTCATCGGAGCAGTCCGCCATCTCCTGATCAAAGTAGTCAAGGTTCTCCGTGGGATCGTCCGCATCCCTGCCGAGCGCCTTCAGCACCTTGTACTCGCAGAGCGTATGCGCGTCCGATCCCTCCTGTGCGTAAGGGGATGCCCTTGCCTCCAGCCCTTCGCACATGGCGGGGCTCCTGGTGCATTTCATCCAGCGGTAGGCGGATGATGCCGGCAGATATGCATGTTTCTTAGGCATTGAGCATCGCCTCCGCATCCGCCACGACGGCGGCATAGTGTTCCGGATCCAATGAAGACAGGTTGTCGGCCCTGTATAAATTCAGAAGCGCCTTTACCTGCGCCCGGTTTTCTGCCGCCAGAGCCGCAAGGGTCTTCCGTACCTCTTCTTTGGTATAAGCCTTGGGCTCTTCGGCCTTCTTCTTTGCTTCCTTTTTAGGAGGCTCCGGTTCCGGCTGTCCGGGGGAATCCTCCGTTTCGGATATAATCTTCAGCGCCTTCTCCAGAGCGCCCCTGACCTTTTCCGATGCTTCGATCATGTCATTTACGACTACCATCGAGTTTCCAAGTATCTCTGATAGGTTTCCTGTGTTTTTCATTTCTTTCTTCCTCCATTTGACTGTCTTCAAGTTTCGTTGCGAGACGCTTGGCGATGACAGAGATCGCGATCAGGATGTCGCGGATTTCCTCCGCCTCTTTTTCCATCGTTCTGTCCCGGTCTGTCATATGCTTTTCCTCCTTTCCGGGTTTCCCGCCTGTGCCCTTCTAATGGGATAAGGAGAGCAGAACGGTTTTTTTCCACCGAAATTGAAAAAAATTTTATTTTTTTTTCGGGGCGGGGAACTTTTCCGGCGCTTTTAAAAGGAAGCGATTCATTTTTTTTGCAAAAACGGTGGAAAAATCGCCGTCTGCTCTCCTTATCCCTTTAGAGGGATATGAAGAAAGGAGGCAGAAGCCTATGGATAACAGAGCAGGCCCGGTGGTATACGTGGCATCCCCTTTCCGCGGGGACATGAAGGGAAACGTGGAGAGGACGAAGGAATACAGCAGATTCGTGTTAGGCAGGGGAGCGTTCCCCGTCAATCCGATCCTGAACCTTCTGGGAGTCCTGTCGGAAGAGGACGACAGGGAGGAGGCGATCAGGACGGACTTACAGATCTTAAGGTCGGGAGGCATATCGGAGCTATGGAGCTTCGGTAAGCCGACACCCGGGATGGTGCAGGAGATTGAGGCTGCCAGGGCTGCCGGGATTCCGGTCAGATACTTCGGCAGGGATATGGAGGAAGCAGGCGATGGCAAATTTACCTAAATGTGAATGCGAGAGCTGCTTTGCGAACAAGTCCGGGCGGTGCATGTGCCTGAACGGGACAGACTTTGGGAACAGGGGATGCCCGTTCTACAAAAGCAAAAAGGAAATGACACAGGAAAAGATCAGCGCGGACTGCAAGGCTTACTCGACAGGGTTCGGGGAAGGAGGAAACGGATGAAATTTACGCTTTATACGGCAAACTGCACCGGCAATGCCAAGAACTGCAGTTATCCGAACAGGAGGGAGATAACCGATGCCGCGTCACTGGCGGAGGCCGTACAGTGGGACAACGTGTGCGGCAGCTTCAAAGGGGACTACCGGAGCGGCGACAATTTCCAGGGCTGCGACTGCGTGATGCTGGACTGCGACAACGACCATACGGAGGATCCGGACAGGTGGGTAAAGCCCGCGGACTTTGCGGCCACGCTCCCGGATGTGGCGATGGCGGTCATCCCCAGCCGCAACAATATGAAAGAAAAAAACGGAAAGGCTCCGAGGGACAAGTTCCATGTGATCCTGCCCACGGGGGAGCATACGGATGCCGGGGAGGTCGCTGATCTGAAAAGGAGGATACAGGCGCAGTTCCCCTTCTTTGACGGGAATGCGCTCGATGCCACAAGGTTCGCCTTCGGGGCTCCCTGCGATGAGAAGGATGTGATCTGGCAGGACGGATGGATGACCATCGAGGACGTGCTGGACGAGGAGGACGGCGGATGCCTGGAGGACGACCTTCCGATGAAGCCGCTCGGGGTGATCCCGAACGGGGAGAGAAACAGGACGCTGTCACGTTTCGCGGGGAAGGTCCTGAAAAGATACGGGGAGTGCGACAGGGCATACAGCATCTTCCAGGACGAGGCGAAGAAGTGCGAGACGCCACTCCCGGAGGCGGAGCTTAAGACGATATGGGGATCCGCCACCAAGTTTTACAGGAACAAGGTCTCATCGGCAAACGGATACGTCCCGCCTAAAACATACAACGACCCCGCAAGGGCTCCTGGATACCTCAAGCCGGAGGATTACAGCGATATCGGCGAGGCCAAGGTGCTGGTGAAGGAATACGGAGATGAGCTGCTCTACACCCCGGCCACGGACATCATGAGATATGACGGAAGGGTCTGGGTGGAGTCCAAGCAGCAGGCCGTCGGGGCGATGGAGGAGTTCCTCGACCTTCAGCTGGCGGATGCCATGATCCTGTGCGCCGAGACGAGGAAGGCATGCGAGGATGCGGGGCTTGATCCGGATTCAGTCGGAAAAGGCACCATCGCAAAGCTCTCCGCCGACATGCTGGAGAAGCTGCAGGCATATCTCGATGCGAGGAAGTATTTCGCCTTCGTGATGAAGAGGAGGGACATGAAGTATGTCGTATCCGCCCTGCAGGCCGCCAAGCCGATGCTTGAGATTTCCGTCAGCGAACTGGACGCGGATCCGTTCCTGCTGAACACGCCGGCCGGTACGCTTGACCTCCGGAAAGGAGTGGGGAGCCTGCGTCCGCATGATCCGATGGACCGCATCACGAAAATGACGAAGGTCGCCCCGTCGGATGAGGGGATGGATCTGTGGCTTGACCAGCTTGACAGGACGTTTCTCGGCAAGGCGGACACCATGGAATATGTACAGGAGACGCTGGGGGAGGACATCATCGGCGAGATCGAGAACGAGCGTCTGACGATAGCATACGGATGCGGAAGCAACGGAAAGAGCACCGTCTTCAATTCGGTGGCGGCGGTTCTGGGCGATTACGCAGGCACGATCTCGGCGGATACGCTGACCATCGGGTGCAGGAGGAACGTAAAGCCGGAAATTGCTGAAATCAAGGGAAAGCGGCTCCTGATCGCCTCGGAGCTGGAGGAGTCGATGAGACTGTCCACCTCCCTTACGAAGCAGCTTTGCAGCACGGACATGATTAAGGGAGAGAAGAAGTACAAGGATCCGTTCGATTTCCTTCCGACCCATTCGCTGGTGCTGTTCACGAACCACCTGCCGCGGGTCGGGGCGAACGATGACGGCATCTGGAGGAGGCTCGCCGTCATTCCCTTCAATGCAAAGTTCGAAGGGGACGGCGATAAGAAGAACTATACGAAGCATCTCATCCATCATGCCGGCGGGGCGATTCTGGCATGGCTCATCGAAGGGGCGAAGAAGGCCATCGAGGATGACTTCAAGTACAAGCTGCCGGATGAGGTGAAGGAGGCCATCAGCAGCTATCGTGAGGACAACGACTGGTTCTCTCACTTCATCGAGGCCTGCTGCGAAACAGATCCGTCATACAGTGAGAAGTCCGGTGAGTTCTATAAGGCATACCGTACCTTCTGCTTCCAGACAGGGGACTACATCCGCGACTCCGCCACCTTCTATGCGGCGGTCGAGCAGGCAGGCTTCATCAGGCGGAGGACGAACAAGGGAAAGTTCATCCACGGACTCCGCCTTAAGGAGGACGACGATGATCTTCTTGGCTGAGAAACCTGATTTTACAAGGTTTGTGTAACTCGTGGAGACCCCTTACATAACTCCCCCTTTAGGGCTGAAAAATAATAAAAAAATTTCTATATAGGGAGGTTTAGGTAGAGGGTTCCATGGGTTACACAGCTGATGGAGAAACGTTGGTTTTACTGTAAAAGTGCAACCCATTACAACCTCTTACATAACTCCCCTTTAGGGCTGAAAAAAATCAATATTTTTTACTATAGGAATAGTTATGTAGGAGGAAGCCACGGGTTACACAGTTGATGAAGAAACGTTGATTTTACAAGGTTTGTGTACCCCATGGAGACCCCTTACATAACTCCCCTTTAGGGCTGAAAAAAAATAATAAAAACTTCTATAGGGAAAGTTATGTAAGGGGAAGCCACGGGGGTCACTCGAAAGGAGACAGAGATGACATTTTTCAATTTCATGATGGAGAACTACAAGGGAAAGGCCGGTGCGATGGGCGAGCTTGCCGCAGATATGTTTGATGACCGATGCGCCTTCCCCCGGAACGGAAAAGGGAAATACAAAGGATGGCACAAGCTGATTTCAGAATACCTGGACAGGCACGGAGCTGGAGGGGAGCAGATGGAAGCCTTTGATGAGGCGTGGAAGGAGTACGTCCAATGCGAGAAAGCGAAATCGAAAAAAAGATCACACAGGCAGTCAAAGCCAGGAAAGGGCTGTGCATCAAATGGATCAGTACCACGAACGGCTGGCCTGACCGTATCGTTCTATTCCCGGCAGGACGGGTCGGCTTCATCGAGGTGAAGGCTCCGGGAAGAAAGCCGAGGCCGCTGCAGGAGTCCCGGCACAGGCTTTTAAGGAAGATGGGTTTCAAGGTTTATGTCATTGACGGGGAAGGCCAGATCGGATCCGTCCTTGACGAATTGGAGGAGGGATAAACGTGGGAGATTTGTTAAAAAGGGAGAATCTTCATAGATATCAGCTTTTTGTCGTGGACTACATCCTGAATCATCCCAACGCCGCAATTTTTCTTGACTGCGGGCTTGGCAAGACGGTGATATCCCTGACCGCTATTGATGAACTTATGTATGACAGCTTCGAAATCGGAAAGGTGCTTGTCATTTGTCCGTTGAGAGTAGGGGAAGTTTGGGTAAGCGAGGTAAAGAAATGGGAGCATCTGAGGCACTTAAGGATCAGCAGATCGGTCGGCACGGAAAAAGAACGGCTGGCGGCGCTGAAGGCGGATGCGGACATCTACGTCATCAACCGGGAGAACATCCCGTGGCTGGTGGAGAAGAGCGGACTGCAGTTCGATTACGACATGCTGGTCGTCGATGAGCTCTCAAGCTTCAAGAACTGGAAGGCCAAGAGGTTCAAGGCTCTGATGAAAGTGCGCCCCCTCGCGAAGAGGGTCGTAGGACTTACAGGCACTCCCACGGGAAGCGGAGGCTACATGAGCCTTTTTGCTGAGATGATGGTGATCGATTTGGGCAGGAGGCTCGGACGCTTCATCGGACAGTACAAATCCTGCTACTTCCGTCCCCTTGCCACAAACGGGCAGATCGTGTATTCCTACGGGCTTCTCCCGGGAGCGGAGGATATCATCAACAGGAAAATCTCCGATATCACAATCTCCATGTCGGCGGTCGACAATCTCGACATGCCGGAGAAGAACGTGGTGGAATACCCCGTCCGGCTGGATGACAGGGAGCGGAAGGTCTATGAGCGGATGAAAAACGACCTGGTCATCCAGACAAAGGAGGGAGAGGTCACGGCGGCGAATGCGGCCGCCCTGTCCGGGAAGCTCTGCCAGCTGTCTTCCGGCGCGGTCTACCGCGATGACGGGACGGTGGCGGAGATCCATGACAGGAAGCTTGATGCTCTGGAGGACATCATCGAGGCTGCGGTCGGGAGGCAGGTCATCGTCGTGTATTACTTCCGCCATGAGCGTGACCGTATCGCGGCAAGGCTTAAGGAGATGAAGGCCGACTTTGACTTCATTGACTCTGACGAGAGCATCAGGCGGTGGAACCGGGGCGAGTATCAGGTCTGCCTCCTGCATCCGATGAGCGCCGGCCACGGGCTGAACCTGCAGGAGTCCGGCTGCAATCTGATGGTGTTCGTATCCACCCCGTTTTCGGTGGAGGCATACCAGCAGACCGTGGGACGGATCTACCGGCAGGGGCAGAAGAGCAGAAAGGTCACCATCATGCACATCATGGCGGAGGATACCATCGACAGCCGGATCATGAAGGCGCTTGAGCGCGGGAGCACGACGCAGGCCGCGCTGATCGAGGCGGTCAGGGCGCAGATCGGAGGTGACGCATGAAGCATTACAACGAGGACGGATGCGAAAGGCTCGCCAACGCCATCATCGTGAGGGCGGCGAAGGACTACCGGGCGGCCTCCAGAGGCATAAGGAGGCATCCGGAGAGCAGATTCCATATGAACACGCTGATGGAAGTAGAGGAGTTCTTCCTGTCCAGATGGTTCGCGGTACTGTCGGAGGCGGACGGGGAGATGATTTTAAGCAATCTAAAGGAGGAAGAAAAATGACAGCTAAAGAGTATCTGAACAGGGCATACAAAATCAACCGGAGGGTCACGGCAAAAATGAAGCGGCTGGAAGCACTGAAGGACATGGTGACGAGGATGAACGCCACCCTTTCCGATATGCCGGGAAGTCCGAATATGGATCGGTCGGAGCTGGAGGAGATCATGGCGAAGATCGTGGATCTGGAAAATGACACTTGCTCCGAGATTGACAGGCTCGTTACTGTGATGAAGGAAGTGATGAATGCCATTAACAGCGTCGAGGATGCGAACTGCCAGATCGTCTTGGAATATAGGTATCTGTGCTTCCGTTCGTGGGAGGATATTGCAGATGAGCTGGGATGCTCAATGAGGAACGTATATATCCTTCACAGCAAGGCACTGGAATCCGTAAAAATTCCTACATAACTTGCACTGTTTTTCACTATGATTTCACTTGATTGCAGTCACTCCGGCGATTTATGATATAATCGGCGGGAGCAAAGAAAATAGGCCTCGCGGGATCAATCCTGCGGGGCATTTTTATTGGGAGGCAACATGCCCTACAAACCGAAGAAGCCCTGTGCCTACCCCGGCTGTCCGCGCCTTACGGACGGACGGTACTGCGAGGAGCACGCCAAGGTGATGGCGGCACGGTACGAACGCTATGGACGGGACAGGGACAGCAAGAAAATGTACGGCGCGGCATGGCAGGCCGTCCGCAGGCAGTACGTAGAGCTCCACCCCTTCTGCGAGGAGTGCTACAAGCGCGGCATCCTCACGCCGGTGGAGCACGTGCACCACATCGTTCCCTTAAGAGAAGGAGGAACGAACTCGTTTGAAAACCTGATGTCATTGTGCCATTCCTGCCACTCCTCCCTGCATGCGAGGCGCGGAGATTCCTTCCGGAGCCTGCGTCGGCGGGGGGAGGGGGCGTCGAAATCCCCGTGAATCAAGCGTTCCGGGAACGTCGCCCTGCCCCCGCGCACAAAAAACGGGTTTTCAAACGGGGTATTGACCCCCTGTAGAAATCAAATAAATCAAAGGATATTTCAAGAGGCTGTGATTGAATTCACGGCCTTTTTTGATGGGGAAAATCAAACATGGCAAAAGAC
>JAILLN010000051.1 GCA_024693135.1 Lachnospiraceae bacterium
TACATAAAATAAATTTATAATTTACATAAGATCTAATCAAATTTACATAAAGCAGAGACATAAAGCAACATAATATATCTTAATTATGAAGAAAAACGCTAAAATACAATGAATATCTATCCTATTATAGATTACATAATATTTATATAAGGATTTACATAAATATGATTTCCGCGATCGTCATAAGTTTTCCCGCGGCCAAGCCCGGATCTGCGAAATACAGGCCCTTCTTTTTCCTATGAAACTTCAGGGATGCATGCTATACTGAATAAGCCGGATTCCTGCGGGAGGGATCATGCTCCGGCCATAGATGGGGATTGACTTGATGCCGGCACGGAGGATTATGGGCGAGGAATATATCGTCAATACCGTATCTGATCGCAGAGAAAGGAAACGATTGACCGTGAAAAGCGGAGGAAGGCGCTTTGGTGCCAGAGGAAGCCGTGAAAAGCGGAGATGAGGACTTTATGGAAAGGAGAAAAGAGATGAAAAACCAGATGACCAGCTTATTATTATCGGCAGGGATCACTTTATCTTTGCTTACGGGCTGCGGCGCGGCTCTGCCTCAGGGCGCTTCGCTATTGGGCGGCTTGGCACAGAAGCCGGTTTTCGAGAAAGGCATGGCACTGCCCATCCTGGAGTATACAAACCTGAGAGACGAAGACTATACCAACGAGGGAAGCGACATCCTCCGCTACTGCGTCTATATAGAGACGGATCATGATACCGATTCCGACGGGAGGGCGGATCTTGTGGAAGCCCTTGTACAGGTTCCCCGCGCCGCGGCAGAGGGGAGCTTCAAGGCGGCGACGATCTACGATCCGACGCCTTATGGTGCAGGTACCGTGGAGAGGGCGGGGATGGACAGTACGTCACTGATGAATCCGGTCCCCTTTGATTATGATAAGCTCTATGAGCCCGGAGAAAAACGCATCCCGAAAGGGAATATGACGACGCTTGAGGCGGCGCGGGAGGCCGATCCGGAAAGCTGGAATTATACCGTGCCGTACTCCGAGGCACAAGGCTATACTTATGCGCAGGTGTACGACTATTATCTTGTCAGGGGGTTTGCCGTGGTGGAGGCCGGCGGGATCGGTACGTATGGATCGGAGGGCTTTGAGCTCTGCGGCTTCGATCTCGAAAGGGACGCCCATAAATGCATCGTGGAATGGCTTACGGGAGACCGCACAGCATATACCGATCCATACAATGACATCGCGATTGAGGCGGACTGGTCGAATGGAAATGTCGCCATGACAGGCTGCTCCTACGGAGGGACTCTTCCGTTTGAGGTTGCCGTCACCGGAGTGAAGGGGCTGAAAACGATCATTCCGTTTGCAGGCATCGCTTCCTGGTATGATTATACCAATTCCCAGGGTGCGCCGCTCTATCTTTCGGCATCATATGCAAATCACCTCGCCTCCTACAACAGCGGAGCCGCCTTTCTGGATGACGACTGGACGGTGATGGATGATGACTATGCCTCCTTTCTCTGGCAGATCGCACAGGACCAGGATGCCACCAACGGGGATTACGCCAAGATATGGGCTGACCGGGACTATTCTCTTGATTCCTCCAAGATCAACTGCTCTGCCCTTATCGTACATGGATTGAACGATTTTAATGTGACCACAAAGCAGTCCGATCTGATGGCGAGAGCCTTCTCCAGGGCGGGGCAGCCCTTCAAGCTTGTATTGCATCAGAACGGCCATAGTTTTCTGAACGGCATTGTGGTGAACGGAGAGCTGTGGCAGGAGATCATGAACAAATGGCTGTCACACTATCTGTACGATGTGGATAATGGTATAGAAAACATGCCCACGGTAAGCGTCCAGAGCAACGTGGATGGTTCCTTCAGGACCTACGACACCTGGGGGGACTTTGCCTATGAGACCTTTGAGTATGACAAGTCCGTAAATCCGGAGGACGTCTCTCATATCGACACTACCGCGATCGCTTCAAGCTATTCCAAGTATTCCGGGTCCGCTGATGATTTCGGCAGGCCGCTTTTAAGGGACGATTTCTATCTTTCCCTGCCGGAAAGCGCAAAGGCGACGTATGCATTTGAACTGCCGGACAATTATACGATCTACGGCGTCCCCGAGGTCCATCTCAGGATGTCCACCAGGGACGCGGGCGGGGACGGCATGGTGGTCTCTGCCCTGCTCATGGACACGATCGATGAAGAAACCAGCTTCAAGGCGTATCTTACCAAAGAAGAATTGTATGATACGCTTCCCGTAAAAACCATCGGCGCAGTCGAAACGGGCGGCGGCCTTTCCTGGACAAAGGTGAAGGAATTTGTGAAGAGCAATGCCACCGCAAAGCTCATTACCTACGGCCACTCGGATCTTGCCAATTACGGCGGCGGGTATGAGGGAAAGGATTATACCAAGCATGAGGAGAAAATGAAGCCGGGGGAATACTATGATTATACGATCTATCTCCAGCCGACGTCCTATACCTTTGAGCCCGGACATAAGGCAGTGCTCGTGATCACGGGATGGGATCCCTACAGGGCGGTCCTGGATGAGGACTATATGAATGGGGTCGTGACGGATTCGGTCGACTCCCGCTATACCTATTCCTTCAATATCGATAATTCTGCCTTTGAGCTCAGATTTCCCGTGGAAAAGAAAGAACACTGAGATGGGGATGGCTTGCTCTGCCGAAATGCGGTAAAGGATGCAGGGAGAGGAAAGGGAGCGGATAAAATGCACTTTGTCGATGCGAAAGGGATCCTGACCGGCAGCGGCGGATGCTTTGGAATGAACATTTACCGGGGATGTACGCATGGCTGCATTTACTGTGACAGCAGGAGCAAGTGCTATCACTTCACGCATCCTTTTGAAGATATTGAGGTGAAACAGAATGCGCCGGAACTGCTGGAAAGGGCGCTGAGGTCGAAAAGAAAAAAGTGCATGATCGGAACGGGCGCAATGTCGGATCCGTACATGCATTGTGAAGAAGACTTGAGGCTGACAAGGCGCTGCCTGGAGATCATCCTGGAAAATGGGTTCGGGGCTGCGGTTCAGACAAAATCAGACCGCATACTGCGGGATATCGACCTGCTGTCAGAGATCAACCGGTCTGCAAAATGCGTGGTGCAGATGACGCTTACAACCTATGACGACGATCTTTGCCGGATATTGGAGCCGAATGTATGTAACACGAAACGCCGTATCGAAGTGCTGGAAGAAATGGGCGGCAGGGGCATTCCAACGATCGTCTGGCTCACGCCGATCCTGCCGTTTATCAATGATACCGAGGATAACATCACGGCAATTCTGGATGCGTGCGTAGGGGCCGGCGTGAGAGGCATCATTGATTTCGGCATGGGCCTGACGCTTCGGGAGGGAGACCGGGAATACTATTATGCTGCGCTTGACCGGCATTTTCCGGGAATGAAGGAGCGCTACATCAGACGGTATGGGAATGCGTATGAACTGCCGAGCCCGAATGCAAAGGAGTTGCTGGGATTATTTCGGAGAATATGCAGGGACAACGGGATGCGGTCGACTCCGGATGAGTGTTTTCGGTTTATGCGGGAGCTTCCGGATAAGTATCCGCAGATGAGTTTGTTTGATCGGTAAAGCGCATATCTTTTCCTTAAAAAATGTACTTCACGATGAGGGGGGACATCTTGGCACTTTCCCTTTACGCTGAAAGAAAAAGTGAATATAATATTGGTAAAACGAGACTATAAGCAGACATAATAAATCATTAAGAAGGCATTTGTTATGAAGCAGACGGTTGTTCTCGGAAATATCATTACCATGGATGAAAGGCGGCCCGCCGCTAAGGCAGCTCTCGTCAAGGACGGCGTGTTCGCCTTTATCGGAGGCGCTGATGAAGTAAAGAAGCTCGCTGGACAGGATGCACAGATTTTGGATTATGGTGAGAACTACATCTATCCGGGTTTCCTTGAATCACACTGCCACAGTTATCTGGCCGGTGACCGTGCCATTGGGCAGGCAAATCTCTTTCCGGTAGTTCCCACGGACTACGACAAATACCGGGAGATCATCAAGGAATACATCAAAGCCAATCCGCAGCGCGAGTTCTTCCTGGCCTCAGGATGGACAGAAAATGACGAATATGTCACCAAGGCCTATCTGGACGAGATCTGCGCAGACAAGGTACTTCTCATGCAGACCGGCGGCGGCCACTCCATGCTGCTTAATTCAAAGGCGCTGGAATGGGCAGGCATTGACGCGGCATACGCAAAGAAAATGGGGGCAGATCTGGTGCATGTGGATGAAAACGGGGAACCGGACGGTTACATCTGTGAAGCGCCCGTATTTGAACTGTATCCCAAGCTTCCCACTTCCCTTGAGAATGCAAAGGACTATCTGCTCGCATGGCAGGATATGGCTCTTGCAAATGGTTACACCGCAGTGGCTGACGCCGGCGTGGAGGTTACCAATAAGATAGCTACCCAGGCTTTCTACGAGCTGGAGCAGGAAGGCAGGCTTAAGCTGCGCACCTATGCCTACCTGATGTGCCCGGACAATCCGGAAGATCCGAAGGCTGAGGTGGCCCGCATCGCCGCAGACCGCGCCAAGTATAGCGGGGAATACTTCCATGTGGTTGGTGTGAAGACATTCTTAGACGGCGTGACCGAAGCGCACACGGCATGGCAAAACCAGGATTATGCCGATCAGCCGGGTTATCACGGCAATGAGCGCTTCAACGATCATGACAAGATGGTGGAGCTGATCGCGGCGGCAGATGCAGAGGGGCTTTCGGTACACGTTCACTCTGAGGGCGGCGGCGCTACCCATTTCATGCTGGGCTGCATCGAAGACGCGGAGAAGATAACCGGGGATAAGGACCAACGAAACGTCCTTGCACATCTGCACTTCGTTACCGATGAGGATATCCGCCGCATGGCGGCGACCGGCTCGATTCCGGCAGTACCTCCGCTGTGGACAGCGGAAATTCCCGGTTTCTATGACATTGAGGTCTCTTATGTCGGTAAGGAACTGGCAGAAGAATCATACCCGATCAAGTCTTTCTTTGATGCGGGGGCATATACGGTCTTCCATTCGGACTATCCGGTTTCTCCGTCCTTCAGCATCAAGGACAGCATTTACATGGCGGAAACCCGTAACGCGCCAAAGGGATTGGGGATTGAGACTTTGCCGCACAATGTCAAGGAAGCGATCACCCGGGAACAGTCCCTAAAGGCTCTGACCATCAATGTCGCCTATGCATGGCATCAGGAACATCGCCTGGGGCCATTGAGTTCGGGAAGATTGCCAACATGACGGTTTATGACTGCGACTTCCTCCATGATGATATTGAAAAGGTTGCACAGGCCAGGCTCATCGCAACCATCGTGGATGGGGAGGAGGTCTACAAGGGGTAAGCAAAAAAAGAGAAAGAATCACAAATATGAAGGCGGACTAGATCATTAAAAATGCAAAAATCTTCACGGCGGACAAGGACAATCCACAGGCTTCCGCTGCAAGACGGTTTGGGACACAGGTGCCCTGGTGACATGGTCCAGTGACAATATTACGTTCGGCGACTTTATCTCATGGAATCCGTATCTGGGCATGGAGGTCGGAATGACTCGTCTGAGAACAGATAAGACCCGGGTACATGAATACAACAGAACTACGGCTGTATTTCCTCCTGAAGACGAGAGGATGGGCATTGAAGAGATGCTCATTGGATTCACGATCAACGGGGCAAAGCAGCTCGGCATAGAAGAGAAAAAGGGCTCCATTACGGTAGGTAAGGACGCTGACTTTTTGATATTCGATAACGATCTGCTTACGTCTGAACAGGAAGGCTTCAGCCAGAACAAGCCGAAGGAAGTTTATTTTGCAGGAAAGAAAGTAAATTGAATTCTTCTGGCAACAAAGGATTATTGATGTAAATATTCGGAAGCCATGAACTTTATGGTAGATTTTGGAGGCAGTCTGATCACTCAGGCTGCCTTATTGTGCATCCCATAAATTCGGTGCTGTCTGCCATTCATCGATAAGCCTCGGATTCTCGCCTATTTCCCGTCCATGAATAGTTCATTAGAATTTCGTGACAATTGAGCCGGAGTTTTGTTACAATCTGTGTGTGTTAGTATGCCATCTCGGAGAGGTCAAGAAACTGGGCAGCGTGCCGATATAACGATTTGGAGCGTGTGCTCCGGAACAGGGAGGGTGCTGATGACGCATGTCAGGAAGCCTGAAAGGATAAAGCGAATCTGATGTCATTCCGAAGGAATGCAAGGAATCCTATAAAGAATCAGAGGAATGAGAAAAGGAGAAGAAGTATGAAGAAGATGATGAAACAGGGTCTGAAAGCAATGGCTGCGGTATTCTTAAGCTTTGCCATGGTCCTGGGTACGACGCAGCTGCCGCAGTTTACGAAGGTGGCAAGAGCGGAAGGTACGGCAGAGAAGACGATCACCGGGCTTGGAACAGGGGCGATCACGAACCCGAATGCGCCGGCTGATGCAAACTCGTCATGGAGCGGGAGCTACGTATATTATGGAAAGTATAATGGTTCAAATCCCACAAAGTACCGGGTGCTTGATAAAGCTTCTGATAAATTTGGCGTAGAGGGCAGAAGCCTGTTCCTTGACTGCGACAGAACGCTTTATAACGCAAAGTTCGATGAGGATGGCGCAGCAAATGCAGGCGCATCTAAGCCAAATGAGTGGGCATACAGCGATGTGAAGAAGGGCCTTAACGGAGACAGCTTCCTTACAAAGTCAAACAATTTCACGGCTGCGGAGAGTTCAGCGATAGCTGACAGCCGCGTAGGAACTCATGCGCTTATAGAGGGAGACCAAGCCGGACAGGTGTGCGGATGGACAAAAGGCGCTTTTAAAAACTATACTGCGCTAGAAGGAGAGAAGATCTTCCTTTTGGATGTCGAGGATGCGTCAAATATCGCCTATGGGTACAGCGCGGAAGATGGTGACGCTGCAAATAAGAAGAAGTCAGGAAGTGACACGTATTGGTGGCTGCGGTCGCCCTGCGACAACAGTGTGACTGGCGCCGGCAACGTGGATCCTGGCGGCGGAGTAGCATTAAGCGATGTGGACGACCAGAATAACATCCTTGGTGTGAGTCCCGCTTTTAATGTCAATCTGTCATCTGTGATCTTCTCCTCTTTGATCTCAGGAACCGCCGGTCAGCCGGGAGCAGAGTATAAGCTGACTCTTGCCGACAGCGACATGACGATCGCCGTGACAAATGGAAACAAGGTCAGCAGGAACAAAAATACCGTAACCGTCCCATATACCATAAGCGGAGATGACGTGGCAAATGCCGGCCGGGTGTCTGTCCTTATTACAGACAGCGCATATACCGCGGGAACCGCAGCGACCTCCGGCTATACCTATTTGAAGCTGTCCGTAGATTCGTGGGGGTCCTCCGGCACCGGAACCTTTATCCTGCCGGATGCTTACGCAGATAAGGCCTGTGGAACGGATTATCATGTCTATATCCTTGCGGAGGATGCGAATGAGGGTAAGGAAACGGATTACGCCAGCACACCCGCAGAGATAACGATTCCGGTTCTTCCGGCAATCACAGCTCAGCCTGAGGATCTCGCCCTGACATACGGATATGACAGCGGTGCGCTTTCCATTACGGCAGCTGCAGCCGGAGGCCATACCCTTAGCTATCAGTGGTATAAAAATACAACAGACAGCAATGTGGGCGGCGAGGCCATAGAGGGCGCGTCCTCTGCAAGCTATACCATACCGGCAGGGAAGGCTGTCGGAACTGCAGAGTACTATTACTGCGTAGTGACGGACACAGATGCCCTGCCTCAAGTGACATCAGATGTTGTGGTAGTGACGGTGGGTAAGGCGGATATTCCGGCAGAAAGTATTACACCTCCTACAGCAAAGACGGGTCTTAAATATACCGGCCTGGCGCAGAAATTGATCAATGCGGGATCTGTTGCCGTAGGAATCAGCACAATGCAGTACGCCCTCGGCAGCGAATCCGCCGCCACTGAAGCTTATACCGAATCCATCCCGTCAAAAACCGAAGTGGGAACCTATTATGTCTGGTATAAAGCAGTGGGAGGCAGCAATTATAATGATACAGATCCGGCAGGACCGATCCAGGTGGAGATCGGCAGGGCGGCTATGCCGCAGGCACCCTCCGAAATTACACGGAAATATCCGTATTTCAGGAATAACAGTGACAGACTCACCCTGACGGGGCTTCCCGGGAACTGCGGGACGGTAAGCTGGAATGCTCCTACCGCATCAGGCAGCCTGATTTTTACAGAAGGACCGGCAGTCACCCAGGAGGGTGTCCTGTCCTATACCGTGGCAGAGGGCGCGAAAGGCTCAAAGGGAACGATCACCGTGAAAGCCGGGATGCGCAATTACGAGGATGTGACCTTTACCATAAGCCTTGAGCTGGTGGACCAGACTCCCGTGAAGCTGAAGGAGGGCAGCTCCGTCACCCTTCAAAGCAGCACTCTGACCTATGGGCAGGCGTTGTCCGAGCTGAAATTCAATCCGGCAGTCTTTGCCGCTGACGATGCAGAGGGAAAGACCGTGGCCGGCACACTGGCATGGAAGGAGCCGGATACCGTACCGGAGGCAGGAACCATAAGCCCGGCATGGGTCTTCACGCCATCGGATATGTTCTATGCTTCTTTGGAAGGTACCGTGGCGGTCACGGTAAACAAAGCGGATATCGGCAAAGCAGATGCCGCCCTGGGAGCGGCTCTGACCTATAACGGAACCGGGCAGACCCAGGAGGTGACATCGGTATCCTTAAACGGAACGGATATCACGGCATACTGTGAGATTACCGATAATACGGGCACCAATGCCGGGGACTATGTCCTGACGGTTACGGCAAAAGCAGACAGCAATTATACAGGCTATGTGAAAAAGGCCTTTACCATCATGCCGAAGGAGGTTTCATCTCCCTCTGTCACGCTTTCGGGCAATGAATTTGTCTATACCGGAGAAGAGATCCGGCCGGCTGTGGCCTCCGTAGCAGACGGCGGCACGGAGATCGCAGACACGGAGTATGCGGTAAGCTATAAGGATAACATCAATGCCGGGACGGCTTATGTCCTCATCACCGATGAGGCAGGCGGCAATTATGCCGTAAACGGGAAGGCAGGCTTTACGATCACCAAGGCGGATCATCCGCAAATGACCGCGGAAGGGGAGGCCCGGTACGGCACCTCCGGGATGCTGGACCTCAAGGATTATATCGCAGAGGGGGGCTCC